>QCBK01000006.1 GCA_003281635.1 Prochlorococcus sp. AG-347-G22 | reverse complement strand
AATAAAAACGATATAAATTTAGAAAAAGAAAATAAAAAATTTGATGATAAAAAAAATAAAAAAATTAAAAAGGTAGAAAAGCCAAAAAATGTTCCAGAAAATAAAAACGATATAAATTTAGAAAAAGAAAATAAAAAATTTGATGATAAAAAAAATAAAAAAATTAAAAAGGTAGAAAAGCCAAAAAATGTTCCAGAAAATAAAAACGATATAAATTTAGAAAAAGAAAATAAAAAATTTGATGATAAAAAAAATAAAAAAATTAAGAATCTTTCAAAAAAAAGAAAAATTGAGCTTCAATCTTACAAAATAATATTCATTTTAAAAGATGTAGATCCAAAAGATCCCACGGAAGAGTTGAGTTCCATATTGAGTAATTCTGAGGTAAATTTTGAAATAGAAAAGATTGAACGTATCTTCGATTCAAAAAATAAAAGTATGAATAAAAATTAATTAAAAATATTCAACAAAAAATGAAAATAACAACAAAATCTGAAGCACTAAATATAGTCGAGACCGCATATTTAGCATCTCTTTCGTCTTTATTATGGGTTACATTATATTATTTGCCAATTGGGGGAGCTTTATTAAGGTTGATTTTACCCCTCCCAATGATCATGTTGCACTTGAGAAGAGGAACTAAAACTGCATTGGAGGGACTCCTAATACAATTTCTACTTTTATTTGTAATTATGGGTCCCGTTAGAGGAACTTTATTTTTATTTCCTTATGGAATCTTGGCTTTTTGGTTGGGCTGGTGTTGGTTTCGAGAAAAAAGTTGGAGATTTAGTTTAAGTGTGGGAGTTATTATTGGAACCCTTGGCTTTTTCTTTCGAGTAATAGCATTATCTACTTTGGTTGGAGATAATCTTTGGGTGTTAATTACTAGAGCTAGTTATGGTCTAATAGAAAAGTTAATTGGATTATTTAATTTATCTTTATATCCCTCAATTTTGAGTATACAACTAGGTGCAATTTTATTAATAATTTTTCAAGAAATAGTTTATGTTTTAACTGTACATGTAGTTGCCTATTCTCTGTTTCCTAGATTTAAATTAAACATCCCAGATCCTCCAAGATTGTTAAATAGTTTAGTTGATTTTAATAATTAAAAAAAGTAAAAATGTACAGTACAGAATTAGGGATAAATTTTTTTGGTAATGAATCCAATAAAAAAAGACAACTCAATAAGATAGAAATACTGAAGAAGAATATTAAAAATTTAAAAATATTTCTCATAATTGCTGGCACTAATACATCTCAAATCAAAGGAATTTCCGCAGCAGGTATTAATCCAAAATCGAGGCGAACAACTGCGCTCGCAGATGCTGAATTTTTGCTTGAGGGTGCTTTAAAAGATCATAAATATAAATTGCCTCTTCTCAATGCAGGAGTAACTCCGGCCCTAATCAGTCATGTTTGTTCAAAGCTTATAAATACTTATCCAGTTATTGTTCCTCTGGGAATAGGAGCAAAGCCTTATTTTAATCATTTGGTTGTAGAAGATAGAAATTTGGGCCCATCAAATTGTCTTACTACTGGTAAATCGATGACTAAAGAGAGAGTTTTAAATCTCTATGAAAAAGGTCTTGCGATAGGAAAATCCTTAAAACAACCAGTTTTAATTTCTGAATCTGTACCGGGGGGCACCACAACTGCTCAGGCAGTAATGGAAGCTTTTGGTTTGCAGGTATCTAATTTAGTAGGGAGTAGTTTATTTAAAGCTCCAAGAGAACTAAGAAGACAAGTAATAAAAAGAGGACTTTTAAATGCGAATTTTAAGGCTGATTTCGATTCTTTTGATGTTATCGCGGCAGTAGGTGATCCTTTCCAAGCTTTTTCAATGGGTCTATTAATTGGTGCCAGGTTAGCAAAACAACCTGTAATATTGTCTGGAGGAAGTCAGATGTTAGCAGTCATTTTGCTTGTATTAGAATTTTTAGGTGAAATAAATAAAGATGAATTTATTGAAGATGTTTTTATTGCGACAACTGGGTGGCTTGTGAAAGATAATTCTCTAAGTGATTTAGTAAATCTAATTAATGAAAAATATGATGTCAAATTATTAGGTTTAGCCAGTCCTTTAAATTTCAAATCTTCAAAATACAAAGAATTGAAGGATTATGAATTAGGTCATGTAAAAGAAGGTGTAGGTGCTGGTGGAATATCATTGCTTGCTTTCTTAGATGGATTTAAAAATGAAGAAATAGTTTCATTGTGTCAACAAAATCTGGAAATGATGAAGGGCCTAGGTCAAATTTCTTTAGAGAAGGATTGCTGAATGTTTTCAAAATTTGCAACCAGAAGAGAATTTTTAAATTATGGTAAGCTTTCGCTTTTATTTTTCTTAAACTCTTGCAGTAATTTACCTAATAAAGTAAAAATTGCATTACAAAATTCTTTTTATCCAGAATCTTTTAAAGATACGATTCCAAAAGATTGGAAGCAGGAAAAAATTAATTTTGAAAATATTCAGCTACAAAAAAATAGAAACACAATTTTTAATTCTGACTTTACTTTAATAAATGATGGATGGATTTCTAGTATAGATTTTTCAGAATTTGAAAAAATAAATGAATATGCACTGTACGAAAATTTGGATAAGAGATCGATAGATTTTTTGGGAAGCTTTGATCAAAATCTGAGGAGTAAATTATTTCCTATTGGCGTAGTACCCTATACAATCATCATTAAAAATAATAAAGAATTAATAACTTCAGCAAGAACATCTTGGGATTTTCTTCTTTCTGAAAAATTAACTGGGAAAATTATTTTTCCTCAAAGTTCCAGAGTAATATTGTCAATTGCTCAAAAAATTAATTCATCTAATTCTTTAAAAAAACTCAAAAGCCAAGCTATGTTATTTGATGATAAAAATATGCTCAACTGGTTGATTAATTCTGATGCTATTGTCGCAATAGTTCCTTATAGTCTTTGTTCAAAATATTTAAAAATAGATCCAAGGCTTTCTTTAGTTTTCCCTAGCCAAGGTGTACCTTTGATGTGGCATTTTCTACTTAGTCGATCAAATCAAAATAATGCAATATTAATGAAATGGATTAAATCTTTAGAAAATAAATCAATAGTAGATAAATTAGTAAGCCAGGGTTGGTATCTTCCATTTAATAGTGATTATTTGCAAAGTAAATATAAAACTGAAATGCTCCCCATCTCAGGACCTTCTGAGAAATGTTGGGAAAATAGTTGGTCTTTCCCTGTCTTAACAAATGAACAAAAAATTAATCTTAAAAATATCTGGAATGAGTCCTTATCCCCATAATCTTTTTGTAGGATTTTCAATTAATAAGTTATGAGTTTCCTTTAATAAATTTGGTATATCTAATTTACTAGGACATTTAGGAACACATTTATTACATTCTTGACAAAATGAGGAATTTTTTTCTTCCCACCAGTGGCCAGCTTTTCCTATTAAATTGTATCTTTCTTTTGCAAATTCTAATTGGCCATAACCAACAGATATATTTCTTAAACGAAGTATTTCTGGAATAGGCACTTCATTTGGACATGGAAGACAAGATCTACATTGTTCACATTTGGTTGAGTTTAATCTTTCATTAGAACCTTCCTCAATTTTATTTAGGGCGCTTTTTTCAAGTTTTGTAAGCTTCTCGAATGAGTTTCTAAGTTTATGCGCAAATTCAAAATCTTTTTTGTTTGTCGCCCCCAAGGATAAAGTTGTAATGCCTTTTGCGAGAAGGAATCGATACGCTAATTCTAATGGATGAAAAGGCTTAGAGGCCTCTATCAAAATATCACTTGGAGAATACAATCTACCGCCTTTATCTGCAGGTGATATAGCTAAAACTCCCATACCTTTTTTTATAGCTTCCTCTGCCAAAGCAATCTTAGATTGATCTAAATAATGTAAATGAAGACTACAAAAAGTAAAAACTTCACAGTTAATTGCATCTTTAATGAGTGAATAACTTCCGTGAGAACTAAAACCGACTTGATCAACTAGTTCCTTCTCAAGTATCCAAGAAATGAATTTCTTACCCTCTCCAGAAAGAACCCAATCTAGATGTTGTTTTAAGTTGAGTCCGTGAATTGCAAGATTATTAATTTTCTCGCGATTTAAATTTTTAAGAGACTTTTTAAAATTATTTTTTAATAAGTCAAAATCACCCTTTGGTAAAACTTTGGAAGTAATCACCCAATTTTTTTCTTTTATATTCTCTTCTATTGCTAATTTTTTTATTGAATTTCCAATAAGTGATTCAGCATCACCATAAGAGGGTGCTGTTTCTATGTGGTTAATTCCTACATAATATGCATTTTTTATTATGCTATACATTTTTTCGAGACTTTCAGTTGCTCGCATTGTCCCCAAAGTGAATAAGCTCACTTTCGCTCCTCTACCAAATGATCTTTTTTGTGAATTAATAATCATCTAAATATGATCAATTTCTTTTTATTTACTCTTTAATTTATTTATAGTTGAAAATGATTTAAAGTAAATTAAAGTAAATACAAAATTTTGCAAAAATATTTTTTTAAACTATGTTTACAGGAATAATTCAATCAGTTGGAAAACTAAGACAAGAAAAAAATATTTTAGAAATTGAAATTCTAGATAATTTATTTGATATGGCAATTGGTGACAGCATAGCTGTTGATGGAATTTGTTTGACAGTTAAAGAGATTTTTCAAAATAAATTTACTGTTGATGTTAGTGAGGAGACATTAAAAAAAACAACTTTAGGAGTAAAGTCGAACCTGAATCAGATTGTTAATTTGGAGCCCGCTCTTAGGGTGACTGACCGTCTAGGAGGGCATATAGTAAGTGGACATGTTGATGGCCTTGGAATAGTTGAGAATATAGAAAAATTAGAGAAATCTTGGCTCTTATCAATAAAGTGGAAAAATAATAATTTTTCAAAATATGTAGTTAATAAAGGTAGTATTTGTGTAAATGGTATAAGTCTTACGATTGCAAAATATGAGCAGGAAGGAGAAATATTTACTATTGCGATAATTCCTCATACTTGGCATAACACAAATCTGAATAAATTAAATATCGGTGACAGCGTAAACCTTGAGGCAGATGCACTAATTAAATATGTAGAGAAATTACTTTTATTTAATAAAAATAGTAATCAAGATTTATCTTCAAATAATATTTCTTCCGAGTGGCTTAAAGAAAACGGTTGGTAAAATATATTTTTTAATTTAATGGAATCAAATAAATTGTTTTTGATTCTTTTTTAAGATCGATTTTAAATTCCTGACCAGGTTCTAGACCTAATTTTTTGGTGTAGGCATGACCAATTAATAGATTCCCATTGCCATGAACTTTAGTTTTGAATTCTGTCTGTCTGCCTCTTGAAGCTCTATTACCATTTTTACCCTGACGACCATTTCTTATTTTGTAACCCTTAGCTTCAATAAGCGCCCTATAAAAACTTTTTCTTAAGATTCTTCCACTAGGACCTACGTACCCACAACCTCTGGCTATCTCATCTTCAGATTTTTTACTTAATAATTTTGCTTTTTCAAGAAGTTCTTTTCCTTCTAGCATTATCTGACAAATTTCTAATTATATATTCTTACTAAAAAGGAGAACTGTGGCAATATAAATTAATAAAAAATATATTTAATTTTTAAAATATATTTTTTTATAAAAGATACAAAATAATAAATAAAATAACCCATATTCCATCAACAAAATGCCAGTACAATTCAACAGCTTCCAAAGGGAACATATTTTGACTAGTTAATCTTCCGCCCTTGATTCTCGATTGCCAAGCAATAATTAAAATCATTAAAGTTCCTAAAGTTACATGTAATCCATGAAAACCAGTAAGAGCATAAAAAGTACTTGCAAATAAATTATCGGTTAATCCAAAAGGTAAATGAAAATATTCAAATAATTGACATATTAAAAATATAATTCCAAGAAAAGCAGTAAAAAATAACCATTTTTGGGAATCTGAGTTTTCATCTTTTAAAAGTGCTTTGCCTGCTTTATGGAAAGTTGCACTACTAACAAGTAACAAAATTGTATTGAGAGTAGGTATTGGTAGTTCTAATTCATAAATAGCACCATCTGGTAATGGATTTACTGCTTTATAAGTTAAATAAGCAGCAAAGAATCCAGCAAAAGTCATTCCGTCCGCAATTAGGAAAGTTATAAGACCAAACATTCTGAAGTCTTCATGAGTTTCATTAACTTTAGAATTATTTTTTTGAATTCCTTTTGAGCTATCTAGTGTTGTCATGTGTTTTTATTTCTGTTCAGAAATTTCTTTACCATAACCATATGGTTCTTCAACTAATGGAGCTTCTCCTTCCCAATTTTCAACTGGAGGTGGAGAAGATGTTAACCATTCAGGTGTAAGAGCATTCCAAGGATTATCTCCAGCATTTTTTCCATTTCTCACACTAAGCAATACGTTAATTAAAAAAGGAATTGTACTTATAGCCATCAAAAGAGCCCCAAGGCTACTTATTTGATTAACGAACTGGAATTGAGGATCATATTCTGCAACTCTTCTTGGCATTCCATTTAAACCAAGCCAATGTTGAGGAGCAAAGCACAAGTTAAATCCAATAAAAGTAATGATAAAGTGTAAAATTCCTAATTTTTCATTGAGCATTTTCCCAGTTACTTTTGGGAACCAATGATAAATGGAAGAGAAAATAATAAAAACAGTCCCTCCATAAACTATGTAATGAAAATGGGCTACAACGAAATAGGTATCATGTACGTGAATATCGAAAGGTACCTGTGCTAAAGCAACTCCTGTAATACCTCCAAAAACAAAATTTATAATAAATCCGCAAGAGAATAACATTGCGCTATTGATGGAAATTTTACCTCCCCATAATGTTGCAACCCAATTGAAAAATTTTATACCTGTCGGAACAGCAATAAATGCTGTAGCGATAGTAAAGAATAATCTCATCCAAGGGGGTGTTCCACTCGTAAACATGTGATGCGCCCAAACAACTAAACCTAAAACTACTATCCCCATTATTGAAAAAACCATTGTTGTATATCCAAAAAGTGGTTTTCTAGCATGTACAGGAAGTATTTCACTAACTAAACCAAAGGCTGGAAGGACCATAATGTATACAGCTGGATGAGAATAAAACCAAAATAAATGCTGATAAACTACGACATTGCCACCTAAAACAGGATTGAAAAAACCTGTATTAGCGATGATATCGAAGCTAAGTAGGATTAAAGTGCCCGCCAAAACAGGAGTCGACAAAACAACTAATAGACTTGTTCCAAGCATTGCCCAACAATACATTGGTAATTGCATAAGTTTTAATCCAGGCCTTCTTAGTTTGATAATGGTCGCGATAAAGTTTATTCCACCAAATATAGAACTGCCTCCAAGTAGTAGAACGCTTAGAATCCAAATAATTTGTCCCGATTGAGGAGTAGTTATGCTTAAAGGAGGATAAGCCGTCCATCCAGCCTGAGCAGCACCCTCAACAAAATAGCTTGCTACCAGCATCAAACCTGAAGGAGGTATTAACCAAAAAGCAACGGCATTTAATCTTGGGAATGCCATATCTCTCGCACCTACATAAAAAGGAATTAAATAATTTCCAAAAGCACCATTGACTACAGGCACTATCCAAAGGAATATCATAATTGTTCCGTGTAGAGTTAAAACTTGGTTATAAACATCTCTCGGCATAAAGTCAGACATTGGACTAGCTAGTTCAATTCTTATAGCGCTCGCTAAGGTCCCCCCTATTAAATAGAAAAGAAAACCGCAGACTAGGTATTGTATCCCAATTACTTTATGGTCAAGGCTGAAACTAAAGTATCTAAGCCAGCCTTTAGGTTGAAGGCTTTCATTATTAGTTTTTTGTGGATCAATTGATAATGTCATAAATTAACCTCTGGTTTTTTATTTTTGTTAAACCATTCGTTGTAATCAGATTCTTCTTCAACAATTATGGAGGCTCTCATCCCTCCATGATATGGGCCACATAATTCTGCGCAAATTATCGGATATTTTCCTACTTTTGTAGGAGTGAAATTTAGAATAGTAGGCTGCCCAGGAATAATATCCTGTTTAATTCTGAACTCTGGCACCCAAAAAGCATGAATGACGTCTTTGGATTCCATTTTCATTGATACTTTTTGATCAACGGGAACGTGTAGTTCTCCTGATATGAAATTGCCCTTGGGATAATTGAATAGAAAGGCAAATTGCATAGCTGAAACTTCAATTGATAAATTATTTTTTGCTATTGCATTATCAGAAGTTTGACTTATTCCAGCCCATATTTTTTCAGAATTAGAACTCATCATTTCGTGGTTATGATTTAGTTCTTTCATCCCTCCCATTCGATCGTAGATGTTGTAGCTGTATAAACCTATTAACAAAACAATTATTGAAGGAATAATTGTCCATACAATTTCTAAGCTTAAATTTCCCTCTAAAGCTATACCATCTCCTATCTGATCATTTCTTTTCCTGAACTTAAATAAGCTATAAATAACAGCTACTGTCATTCCTATAAAAATAATTAATCCAGTGATGAAAAGAATTTTAAAAAGTTCATCGTAAATTGGTGCATTAATACTTGCCTCCGCTGGAAGCAAATTTACATTAAAACCAATCCAAAAAGATATAGCAAAAACGAGTAAAATAATTAGTATTAAATAAATGTTTTTATTTAACAATTGATCTAAAAATTTATATTTATATTCTCAAGATATTCAATTTTTTTAATCCTGCATCCTTTGTTAAAAGAAAAACATTTAAATTCACAACTTCTTAAGATTTATGAAATAAAAGGCGTATTATTAATAACTTTTTAGAGGTAATTGTCAGGGAAAAAAGATTAAATTAGTAAATTATTTTTTAAATTAAACATATTAATTTTTAATTAATGTTTGGTTTTTGAATCTAATTTATTATGCAAAATAAAAGGTTTTATCCATTTGATTAATAACCAATTATATAAATCAAAATATCTGACAATTTTTAAAAGGTTGGGAAGTCATAGTGTATTTGCACTTATCGCACTAATCGTAATTGGAGGTGCTACGAGAGTCATGGAAGCGGGACTTGCCTGTCCAGATTGGCCATTATGTTATGGATCTTTTTTGCCTTTTAAACATATGAACCTAAGAGTATTTCTAGAGTGGTTTCATCGTCTAGATGCTTTTCTGGTTGGAATATTAATTCTTTTTAAATTCGCACTTTCAATTATATGGAAAAATGAAATTCCAAATTGGTTACCTAAAACTTATTCATTATTACTTTTTCTCGTTATTGTCCAAGGATCCTTTGGAGCTTTAACAGTAATAAACCTGCTTGATTCATATACTGTTACTGGCCATCTTTTAATAGCTTTTCTACTTCTGATTACAACAATTTCAATAAATCAAAATTTGGAAAATGCCGACTTTGAAGAGCCATTAATTTGGTGGAGATTTTTATTTTTTGTTCCTCTTTTACTTACTCTGATTCAATCTTTTATTGGCGTAAGGCTTTCATCAACCTGGTCAGCACATATTTGCTTATCTTTTAATAAACAATGTCTAATTCTAGATACTCATAAATTATTTGCTTTTCCAATTGCTTTCTCAATTTTATTGATTATTGGTATTGCAATTTATAAGAGAAGTTTGCTTAATGAAAATTGGAAATATCTCACAACACTTATTTTTCTCTTGTTTGCCCAAATAACTTTGGGTGTTTTAAGTCTTAAAACAAATTTGAATGAACCTATTTTTATTATCGGTCATCAACTTAACGCCTCCTTATTTATTGCGATATTAACAACATTAATTTTTAGAAATCCCTTTACCAAAAAAGGTCTAAACCACTCCCTTAATCCCCAAGCGGTCGGTATCAACTCATGAATAGTAGTAACTTAGAAAACTTGAACTATAAATCTTCAATTAGGGATGAAGTTGTACCTTCCAGAAAAAGATTAACGTTGCCGCCTTGGCTTGAAGTAGCAAAACCTAGATTGATCCCACTTTTACTGGCCACAACTTTGGGAGGAATGGCTTTAACAGAAGAATGGCCTTTGTCTTCCCCGAAACTTATCTGCACTCTAGGAGGAGGTGCTTTGGCAGCAGCAGCAGCAGGAGCTCTTAATTGCTTGTGGGAAATGGAATTAGATAAGAGGATGACAAGAACTAGCAAAAGAGCTTTGCCAGCAGGAAAGTTGTCATCTGAGACTGTATTTTTAGCCGCTGTATCATGTACTTTGGCAGCTTCGATGCTTTTAGTAAGTGGTGTAAATTATTTAGCTGCGGGTTTAACTCTTCTTGGTTTATTTAGCTACGTGATTTTATATACAGTTATTTTGAAACCTCGTACAACAAAAAACATTGTTTTCGGAGGAGTTGCTGGTGCGATACCCCCCTTAGTTGGAGCTTCTGCTGCCACAGGGCATGTAGGTCTTAGTGGTTGGTGGTTGTTTGGTTTAGTAATGTTATGGACCCCAGCTCATTTTTGGGCTCTTGCAATTTTGTTGAAGGATGATTACGCATCTGTTGGTATTCCTATGCTCCCTTCTGTAAAAGGATCTGTTTTTACTGCTAAAGCGATTTCTCGTTACGGATGGGCAACAGTTTTAATGAGTATTATGGGAGTCTTTGCTCTACCTGAAGGGGGTCTCTTATACGGAATTATGTTATTGCCATTTAATGGAAGACTTCTGCAGTTAATAAATGAATTAAAGAAATCTCCTGATGATCTTTCCAGAGCAAAGTCTCTTTTTAGGTGGTCTATTCTTTACATGTTTGGCATTTGTCTTTTGTTATTAATTTCCAGAACCCAACTATCCGTAGAATTTGAGCAGCAATCTATGCAAATATTTTTATCAATTGTATCCCTGCTTAGTAATTAAATTAGATGTAAAATGTTTTTTAAATAAATAGTAAGTTTGATGAATTATATAAAAGTTAAAGGGCTCTCAAAATCTTATTCAGATATCAATGCATTAAAAAATTTATCGATGGAAATTGAAGCTGGCACATTATTTGGAATACTAGGTCCAAATGGTGCTGGCAAATCAACACTAATAAAAATACTCTCTACCTTAATAGAGCCTGATAGTGGAGAAGTTTTTATAAATAATATTAATCTGATCAAAAATTCAAGGAAAATTAGAGAATTAATTGGTTATGTTGCCCAAGACATTGCACTTGATAAAATACTAACTGGACGAGAGCTTTTGGATTTTCAATCAGATTTATATCACATCAACAAAAATAAAAAATTTGAAAGGATAAATAAATTAATAGATCAATTAGAAATGAATGATTGGATTGATCGTAAGTGCGGAACTTATTCAGGGGGAATGAAAAGAAGAATAGATCTGGCAGCTGGACTTTTACATTTGCCCCAAGTATTAATTTTGGATGAACCTACAGTTGGTTTAGATATTGAAAGTAGAAATATTATATGGCAACTTTTGAAAGATTTGCGAAATAATGGAATGACCATTATTTTAAGTAGTCACTATCTTGATGAAATAGATAAATTGGCAGACAGATTAGTGATAATTGATGATGGAAGAGTTATAGCAAAAGGGACTCCTGCAGAGCTCAAAAATAAATTAGGAGGAGATAGGGTAACTTTGAAAGTAAGAGAATTTAGTAGTCAGGAAGAAGCAAAAAATATATGTAAAATTTTATCTTCAATAGATGGAATTAGCCAAATTATTATAAATGAAGCTCAAGGTTTCTCGATAAATTTCGTAGCAGATAATCAAAAAGATTTACTTACGAAGCTAAAAGTGGAATTGGCCTTCTCAAAGTTTGAAATTTTTTCTCTTACCCAAAGTCAGCCAAGCTTAGATGATGTATATCTTCAGGCAACTGGGAAAACATTATTGGATGCTGAAATTTCTATGGCAGGGAAAAGAGACCTAAAAAAAGAATCAAAGCAATCCATGCGATAAAAAACTTTTGGTTAACTAACTATAATGAATAGTAATTAATGCTAATTATGGAATTACAACAGTATAATTTATTTTTTTTATATCAAGAAACATTTGCCTTAACAAAGAGATTATTTATTCAATTAAAAAGAAGACCATCAACTCTTTTAGCAGGAATATTACAACCAATAATTTGGCTTTTTTTATTTGGGGCATTATTCTCTAAAGCTCCTGAAGGTTTTTTACCAGGAGTTGATTCTTATGGGAATTTTTTAGGAGCAGGACTTATTGTTTTTACTGCTTTTAGTGGAGCCCTAAACTCTGGTCTTCCTTTAATGTTTGATAGAGAGTTTGGATTTCTTAATAGATTACTTGTAGCCCCCTTAACCAGTAGATTATCCATAGTTTTATCTTCTTTTTTTTACATAACAATCTTGAGTTTTATTCAGAGTATTGTAATAATGATCGTTTCATACATTTTAGGTTATGGATGGCCCAACTTATATGGTTTAGGAATTGTATTTACAACACTAATTTTACTAGTTCTTTTTGTGACATCAATAAGTTTATGTTTAGCGTTTGTTTTGCCAGGACATATTGAATTAATCGCTCTTATATTCGTAATAAATTTACCTCTTCTATTTGCGAGTACTGCTTTAGCTCCAATCTCTTTTATGCCAAATTGGTTGGGATGGTTAGCTTCATTAAATCCATTAACTTTTGCTATTGAACCTATTAGGACTGCCTATACACAAACTATGGATTTAGAATTAGTGGCTTTACATGCCCCATATGGTGATTTAACTTGTAAGAGTTGTATCTCAATTTTATTTTCTTTAACAGTTTTCTCCTTGATTATTATAAGGCCTCTGTTAAATAGAAAGTTAAATTAGAAATTTTATGCTTTTAAAAAAACATTTAATAGAAGTTTTTAAACAAGCCTCTTTAGAAAATAATTTTATGTTCAAAGAAAAAGTTGTTCTAAAGTGGGTCCATAGATTTGGGATTGATTCATTAAATGATTTATTAACCCATAGTTCACTACAAAAAGAAAATCAGCATGAAGAAGAAAATCAAGAACAGATCTCTTTAATTGATGAGGTACGTGAAGAAAATCAAGAAGAGATCTCTTTAATTGATGAAGTGCATGAAGAAAATCAAGAACAAATTCAGCTTGAATTATCAAAAACTTTTGAAAATATTGAAGAAACAAAGTGGGAATCAAATGGCCTGGAAACTTCTAGCAGCAATGAAATATTTAGTAAAAATCAAAATTCTAATAAAATAAATCAATTTACTGAAACCCCAAAATTACCCCTACCTTATATTAAAAATTTAAGAAAGTGGATTAACAACGATAAAAAAGCTAGTTAGCTTTTACATCATACCCGGCATTCCCATGCCCCCCATTCCTGGCATTCCCATGCCACCCATTCCCGGCATTCCCATGCCACCCATACCCGGCATTCCCATGCCACCCATTCCCGGCATTCCCATGCCACCCATTCCACCCATTGGATCTTCAACTGGTCCTCCTGGGGCCGCTGCTTCAGGTTCTGGAATGTCTGCCATTGCAACTTCTGTTGTGAGGAGCATAGCTGCAATAGATACAGAATCTTGAAGAGCTAATCTTATTACTTTGGTTGGATCTAATATTCCTGAATCTTTTAAATCCTCATATTTTCCTGAATTAGCATTAAATCCTTTGTTAAGTCTTTTAATTTCAGCGACAACTACATCTCCATTAAAACCAGCATTTTTTGCTATTTGTTTGGTGGGTTCCAAAAGGGCTTCTTTGACTATATTTATCCCTGTTCTTAAATCATCTGAAGATGTTTTACTTAAATTTAAAAGGTCATCTGATATTTCAATTAAAGTTTGTCCTCCTCCAGAAACAACACCCTCTTCAATAGCAGCTTTCGTAGCATTAAGGGAATCTTCGATTCTGAACTTTTTATACTTCATTTCTGTTTCTGTAGCAGCTCCTACTTTGATAAGAGCTACTCCTCCGGCTAGTTTAGCTATCCTTTCATTGATTTTATCCTGATCATACTCAGATTCAGTTATATTAACTTCCCTCTTTAATTTCTCTACTCGCGCTTTAACTAAATCTTTAGTGTCATCGAAGGCAACAATTGTAGTTTTATCCTTTGTGATAGTTATTTTTTTTGCTTTGCCTAGATCATTAATCGATACTTTATCAAGTGTCATCGATTTATCTTCGCTAATTAACTTAGCCCCTGTAAGAATTGCAATATCTTCAAGGGCAGCTTTTCTTCTTTCACCAAATAACGGAGCTCTCACGGAAGCTACATTTAAAACCCCACTATTCTTATTCAAAACCAAAGTGGTTAAAGCCTCTCCCTCAATATCTTCAGCAAGAATTAGAAAAGGGGAGCCTGCCTTTTGAATTTCTTCAAGTATTGGAACTAGATCAACTAAAGTTGAGATTTTTTGATCAGTTATTAATATTTTTGGGTTTTCAAGTTCACAAACTTGTCTTTCTTGGTCTGTTACGAAATATGGAGAACTATAACCTCTATCAAAAGACATTCCTTCAGTTATATCTAATTCTGTTTCTAATGATTGAGATTCTTCAACAGTTATTACACCATCTGAAGAAACAATATCCATTGCTTTCGAAATTATAGATCCAATTTCTTCATCACCTCCAGCACTAACTGTTGCAACTTTTTGGATATCAGAACCACTTAATGAAATACTTTTGGAACTTAATTTTTCTAAGACAAAAGCTAGGCCTGCCTCCATACCTTTTTTTAACTCCATAGGGTTGGCACCAGAAGCAATATTTTTTAATCCCTCCTGAACCATCTTCTGAGTCAAAATGGTTGCTGTTGTTGTCCCATCTCCAGCACTTTCTTTTGTCTTGGATGCAACTTGTTCTATTAATTTCGCACCTAAATTAGAAATAGGGTTTTCAATCTCGATCTCTTTAGCAACTGTAGATCCATCTCTTACTATATCCGGCGAACCAATTTTCTTTTCAATTACAACGTTTTTTGCTTTTGGCCCAATAGTAACCTTTACTGCATTAGCGACAAAATTCACACCTTTTTCTAGCGCTTCTCTTGATTCATTAGAAAAACTTAACTGTTTAGCCATGTTCACTCGATCATTAGTATTATTCTAATCTCCCATAGAATCATTTTTAAGGGATATTTAATTAAGTGGGGAAAGCCGAATTTCTTTTCATGAGACATACAAATTAACTCAAATAAGAGTATCTTTAAGTTATGGAAGAAACAAATAATCTTATTTTTACTCTTACCGCAATTTTCGCGATTGCTATGACATTAATATACTTTCCTTTAAGATTTTTCTTGACATTAACTGCTAGAAGTAGAAGACTCAAACTTTTACAGAAAATTAGAAGGTTAAGAGATGAATTGGGCCAACCTTATGAAAGTACATAATTAAATACTCATACCTCCGTCTATACTTATTGTTTGCCCTGTAATGTAACTTCCAGCATTACTTGAAACTAAGAATGAAACTAAGTTTGCAATTTGAGTACAACTTCCTAATTTCCCTAAAGGGATAACTTTAAGTATCTCTTCAGTATTAAGTTTTTCAGTCATTTCTGTTTCTATAAAGCCTGGAGCTATTGCATTTACGTTTATACCTCTTGAAGCAAATTCTTTAGCACAAGTTTTGGTGAATCCAATAACTCCAGCTTTAGCTGCAGAATAATTTGCTTGACCGGGATTACCAATTATTCCAACAACAGATGAAATATTTACGATACTACCACTTCTTTTTTTCATCATAAATTTTGAAGCATATTTTGTACAAAGAAAAACCCCTTTTAAGTTTGTATTTAACACATCATCCCATTGTTCCGATTTCATTCTCATCAATAGTCCATCTCTAGTAATACCAGCATTGTTAATAAGAATATCAATGGAGCCATTAATTTTTATGATTTCTTCAAAAGCTGAACTAACAGAATCCTCTCTTGATACATCAAATTTTAATTTATGAGCTTTACCTCCCGAATTTTTTATTGAATTTACAACTTCTTCAGCTTTTTCATCAGAAGAAGAGTAATTAATAAAGACTTCTGCTCCTAGGCGGCTTAGTTCTAAAGCAATTTCTTTACCAATTCCTCTGCTAGCTCCAGTGATTAAAGCAACTTTGCCTGATAATGAATCTGTATTGGACATTATGAAATTTTATAATTTTCAATCGTAGTACTATTTGTGTAATGATATTGCTTTTATTTATAATTATCTAGAAAATGTTAAGCCCTTCTATTGTGCACTTTTTAATACCAGCTGCAGGTAGTGGTAGCAGAATGAAAGCTGGAAAAAATAAATTACTTATTGATTTAGAGGGAGAGTCTTTGATTCATTGGACACTTAAATCTGTATTTTCAGCAAGCTCAACAAACTGGGTTGGAATAATTGGGCAACCTAAAGATAAAAACTTATTACTAAATTCAGCTAAGGATTTTGCCCATAAAGTTCATTGGATTAATGGTGGTGACACCAGACAACAGTCAGTTTTTAATGGTTTAAAAGCGTTACCCAAAGATGCTGAAAAAGTTTTAATACATGATGGCGCTAGATGTCTAATTTATCCTGAATTGATAGACCTTTGTGCCAAGCAATTAGATGAATATGAAGCTGTAATTTTAGCTACTAAGGTAACAGACACTATAAAGATTGTTGATGATGAAGGTTTTATTAAAAAAACACCAGATAGAAATTATTTATGGGCAGCGCAAACTCCTCAGGGCTTTTTAGTAGATAGATTAAAAAAAGCTCATAAGATGGCAATCGATAAAAACTGGAAAGTCACAGATGATGCTTCTCTATTCGAAATGCTTAATTGGAAAGTGAAGATTATTGAAGGAACTTATTCGAATATAAAAATTACATCCCCTATAGATTTGAAAATAGCAAAACTTTTTGTGAAGAACTCCTAGTTAAAAAGGCTTATCGATACTAAGAATGCCGTTGTCACCATTTAAGGTTGCTTCATACCCTAACGGGATGCATGCATTCCCTGATATGTGGCCTATTGGGAGATCAAAAAGAATAGGAAAATCGAACTCTTGAAGTCTTTCAATAATGCAGTTTTTTAGTAAATCTTTCCATTTAAGGTCGCAGGAATCATTAGAAAAACTTCCGAATCCAATACCCGCAATTTCAGAAATTGTTTTAGTCATCCTAAGGTAAGTCAACATGCGATCAATTTTATAAATATCTTCATTAATGTCTTCAAAAATTATTATTTTCCCTTTGCAATCTGGAAAGTGATTAGTACCAATTAAAAAAGTAGCAATAGTTAAGTTAGAAACTATTATCTCTCCTTTTGCTTTCCCACCTCTTAAAGGGATTCCTATTATGTCCTCAACATATCCCTCAAAAAGTAAATTTCTTAATCTCTCAAGACTCCACGCTGGTTCTTTGAAAAGGCTAGTAACCATTGGGCCATGGATAGAACCTATAAATCCTTGAGAATATTTAGATAGTAGTAAAGAACAAGTATCTGAGAATCCAAGCATTAAACCATGCTGCCAAGAAGGTTCTTTTTCTAAAAGTCTTGCTGAACCCCAGCCTCCTTTTGCAAAAATGATCAGCTTACTATTTTGTGCTTTTTCAAGTTCTTCAAATCTAGTTAGATCATCACCTGCAAAATAACTAAATTTTTTTGATAGAGAATTATTTTCATTAATTTCCAAACCCCAGTTTTTTAAGATTTCTATGCCTTTTTGAAAATTTTCGTCTTCATCAATAAAGGAGCCTGGAGCTAAAATATCTATTAAATCCCCTTTTTTTAATCTAAAAACCATATTTAGAATTTATGAGGCAATAATAATTCCTAATAAAATGACCCCTCCATAAATTGATTGATTTTTGAAGTGATTGCCAATATTTTTTATTGATTGCTTTTCCTCAGGAAATACTTTTAGTATATCTCTCTGCATTAAGATTGACGTTGCAAGCCAAATTGGCCAAAAAATAAAATCCATTTGATTAATAAATCCACATATTGCGAGAAAAAAAGAAGTTAAAAAATAACAAATTTGAATGGTTATTCTTGTATTGTTATGGAGGTTAACAGCGGAACTATTAATTCCAATTTTGATATCATATTTTTTATCTGCTAAAGCATAAATCGTGTCAAACCCAAAAGTCCAAAAAATGGTAGCTAGCCAGCAAAATAATAAAACAATACTATTTAAATTGCCTTCATTTGCGGCCCAAGGAATTAAGACAGCAAAACCCCAGCATATGGATAAGATTAATTGAGGATATTTAAACCATCTTTTGGCAGAAGGATAAATTAAAATGATAGGTAAAGCTAAAAAAGCAAGTGAAATTGAGAGGGTTCTTCCGGGCTGAGGTAGTGACAAAGTTAGAAAGAAGCTACATAAAATTAAAAACAAAAGAATTGAATAAGCTGTTTTAAGACCGATTTTATTTGCAGCTAGAGGTCTATTTTTTGTCCTAACAACTCTTTGATCAATTTTTTTGTCCCAAATATCATTAACCACGCAGCCTAATCCACTTACTAGTAGTCCTCCCAGTATTATTCTTAGCAACATTAAAAATGTTGGATTAGCATCTGGAGTTAAATATAAACTCCATCCAGCAGGAATAAGTAAGATCATTCTTCCAGTCGGCTTATTCCACCTTAATAATTCAAAAAAAGTACTTAATTTAATTTGTTGATTTTTATTTTGCATATGACCTATTGTATATTTCATAACTTTAAATAATCTTACTAGGATTAAATGATTTCTATTATTTAATAATCAATGTTGGGTATATTTATTAATGGATTAAAGATATCTTCGTCTTATAAAAAGAAATGATACTGAAACAAGATTTAAGATATTTTCAAGAAAAGCAAATTTTAGTAGCTTCTATAGATATTGGAACTAACTCTACACATCTCTTGGTAGCAGAAATTAATCTAGAATTAAAATCATTTTCAATAAAATTTACTGATAAATCAACCACTCGTCTTGGAGAAAGAGATGAGGAAGGTAATCTTACTGAAGAATCAATCCAAAGGGCATTAGTTACTCTTAAGCGATTTAAGGAATATTGTAAAAGTAATGGAGTAAAACAAATAGTAACAGCAGCAACAAGTGCAGTTAGGGAAGCTCCAAACGGTCAAGATTTTATTAGAAGAGTTCTTGATGAAACTGATATTCAAATAGAAATGATAAGTGGTTCTGAGGAAGCTAGATTAATTTACCTTGGTGTTCTTTCTGGGATGTCTTTTGAAGATCAGTCTTTTGTAATCATAGATATTGGAGGAGGATCTACAGAATTAATACTTGCAGATAAAAAAGATGCTATAGCTCTTACCAGTTCGAGAATTGGTGCGGTAAGACTTAAAAATGATTTTTTAAATAAAGGGTCTATAACTTCAGAAAGATCTAGTTTTTTAACAACTTTTATTAAAGGATCTTTAGAACCATCTGTTCGAAAAATAAAGAGTAGATCAAAGGAAGATAAGCCTTTATCTATGATTGCAACCAGTGGCACTGCAACCTCATTAGGAAATTTGATTTCAGATGATTTGGGAGAAACTAAACAAAAGTTGCATGGTTATAAATTTAGAAGGGAAAACTTACAAAATATATTGGAAAAACTAATTAAATTGCCGGTTTCGGAAATCAAGAAAATACCTTCATTAAGTGAGAGAAGAGCAGAAATAATTATTCCAGGAGCATTGATATTAAACACCGCAATGGAGATGTTGAACTTTGATGAGTTAATAATAAGTGAGAGGGCGCTTCGAGAGGGTTTGGTTGTGGATTGGATGCTTCGTAAAGGGATAATTAAAAATGAGTTAAATATTCAAGGCAATATTAGAAAAACAACTATAATTCATCAGGCCAGAAAGTTTGGAGTAGATAATACAAGAGCTGAGAAAGTTATTGATATTGCCTTTCAAATCTATGATCAGACTAAGAATATCTTTCATAGCGATAATGACACTAAAGCTAAAGAACTTCTTTGGGCAGCTTCTAATCTTTATAATTGTGGGAAATATGTGAATGTTGGTTCATATCACAAACACTCTTGGTACTTAATAAAAAATTGTGAGTTGTTGGGATATTCTGAAGCAGAAACAAATATTATTGCTTCAATTGCTAGGTACCATAGAAAGACTCTACCCAAGAAAAGACATGAGTCTTGGCAAAATTTAATATCCAAAGAAGATAAAACATTAGTTCTTGAAATGTCATTAATCCTGAGACTGGCAGCTGCTCTTGATCAAAGACCTGACAAGGTGATCTCCTCAGTTCAAATAAAATTGCAGGAAAATAATCTTACATTTCAACTTTTACCTTTAGACAGAAACCATGATCTTCTTCTTGAAAAATGGAACTTAGGATTATGTCGTAATGTAATAAAAGAACTAAAGAATTTGGAATTAAAAGTTATTTAGTTTTTTTAATAAGTTCTTGTTTTGGAGTTTGATTCTGAGAAGAATCAGAAAATAAATTGAAAATTAAGGACGAGGCGATTAGTCCTAGAAAGCCTGAAATTAAAATAAATATTAGGAATCCTAGTGGATTAAAATTCTTAGATTGCCTAGTTTTATATTTTTTTTTGGAAACTTCTTCAACTATTTCTTCAATTTTCACTTCTTTCCTCTCTGTCTTGAATTCATCCATTAAAAATTCTGTATCAAGTTTTAGCTTTTGTGAAATCCTTCTAATCATTGCTTGGATAAATACTTTTTCAGGTAGTTTTTCTTCATTACCTTCCTCTATGGCTTCAAGTTGATGAGCTCCAATTTTTAAATCAGAAGCCAATTCTTCAATTGATTGATTTTTACTTAACCTAGCCTCTTTAATGAAATTTCCAATTCTTTTTAAAGAGGAATCTCCTCCTTTATTGTTGATTCCCGAAACAGATTTTATTTCTTTCAAAGCAAATAAATTTTTACTAATTATAGTAATTAATATTTTTCTATCAACTTTAAGATTATTTATTCCTAAAGAGATGCTTATAAGATGGATTATAAAGATTAGATCTTTTTTGAGAATTACTGATTGCTGGGCTAATGATGTAAATGGTTGTTCTAATAAGTTTTTTCTCAATAGAAAATTTTTCCATATCTCTTAATTCTATTAATGATGTCCAACCATCATCCCAAGATACTCTAAATCCAACAATCACTTTAGTCTCTGGAGGGTAAAACTCTAGTAAAGTTTCTTGAGACCTTTTCACATGCCTAGCACTTAGATATAGACATATAGAGGAATTGTGTTTCGCAAGATCTTTCAGAGATTCTTTTTCGGGCATCCCTGTTCGACCTCCTGCTCTAGTTAAAATTATTGTTTGCGTTATGTCAGGGATGGTTAATTCAGCTTCATGATATGCTGCCGCAACTTGAAAAGCACTTACTCCGGGAACAACCTCGATTTCAATTTTTTCTTTTTTAAAAATTTCGATTTGCTCTCTAATTGCTCCAAAAAGGCAAGGGTCTCCATCATGCAACCTTACAACAGTTTTCCCTGCCTGAAATTTTTCTATCATAATTGAGGTGATTTGCTCTAAGTTAAGTGAACTCGTTTTTATTTTTTCAGAACCTTCTTTCGCAGAATCTAAAATCTTTTCAGGAATTAGAGAATCAGTCCAAATAATGACATCTGCAATTTTTATCTTTTTTAATGCCTTTAAAGTTAATAATTCTGGATCGCCTGGACCAACACCAATAAAGGATATTTTGTTATCCATTCTTTCTATTTTTCCCACTATATGTTCTCAATCTTAAAAAAAATATTCCAATTAATCCAGAAGAAAATAGAAAAATACTTATAAATTGAGCCATTCTTATACCACCATCACAGAAAGGTGGAAGTCCACCAATGCATAGTGGGTCAGTTCTTAAACCTTCAATCCAGAATCGTCCAAAGCTATAACTTATTAAATAAAGAAAGCTAATAAAGCCAGGCCTGAAAAAATCTGTTTTATTTTGTTTATTAAAGGTAATAATAAGGACGATGAAAATTAAAAGATTCCATAATGACTCATAGAGAAATGTAGGATGAAAAAATTCATAATTAATAAATTCTAGAGGCCTATTTTGGATAGGTATAAATAATTTCCAAGGCAAATTTGTAGGAACTCCAAAGGCTTCATTATTGAAAAAATTTCCCCACCTTCCTATTGATTGGCCAAGAATAATTGAGGGTATTAGTATATCTATAAAGGTTTTTAAATTAATTTTTTTCGACTTACAGAAATAGATAATAGAAATTAATCCTCCAATTAGAGCTCCATGGATTGCTATGCCTCCTTCCCAAACTGCAAGAAAAGAAGGTATTTGAATGATGTTATTGAATAGTTCAAAAGAAGTAAAAAAGTTTTCTCCGCTATATTGCCTCCACTCAAAAATTACGTAATAAACTCTAGCGCCAATTATTGAAGAGATTACTAATGATGGAAGTATTTCACTAATGTACTCTGGGTTAATATTTCTTGCCTTTGCAAGTTTTTTAGAGACAAATAGGCCTATTAAAACTGAAACCGAAATAAGAAGTCCGTACCATCTAATAGTTATGAATCCTAAATTTAAAAAAGTTTCTCCTGGAGATTGTATAAAAGCTTGAAGTATAAGCATTTAGAGAAAGTTAGATACCCTCTGCTGCTTGCACTTTTTCTACTTGTTTTTTCTTTAACACTAAAAGAATTTGTGTTAAGCCTACACCAATGAAGAATGCAATCAATCCAATAACTCTATAAGGGCTCTGAAGTACAACCTCAGCATCTAATTGCCCAAAGCCACCAACATTGGGATCGTTAGTAAGAGGGTCACCTACATTAATTTTGTCTTGCGCTTTTACGATAAGTTGAGGGCCAACAGGCACTGCTTCAGTAGTTATTTCACCATTATCGTTTTTTATATTGACTTGATAGCTACCATCTTCAATTATTTCTATTGAATTTATAGTTCCTGCGGTGGAAGAAGTGAATACTACATTATTGCTCTTTTCTCCAGTTGGATATACCTGACCTCTACCTCTATTGCCTCCAATATGTAACGAGTATTTCCCATAGTGATATTCTTTATCAGTTGATGGGTCAGGGGAAAGTACAGGGAAAACTATTTCTTTATTGGTATCTCCAGGTAAAGGCCCGACAATAATAATATTATCTTTCTCTTCACTGTAGTTAGTGAAATAAACCCCTTCTGTCTCCTCTTTTATTTCTTCAGTCCATCTTTCTTGTGGAGCAAGTTTAAAGCCATCAGGAAGCATTACAACAGCACCAACTTGTAATGGGACTTCCGAACCATCAGCCCCTATCTCTTTTAAATCATTTTTGTAGGGTATTTTGACTACAGCTTTGAAAACACTGTCTGCTCCAACAGATTGTGGAACCTCTGCAATTGTAGGCATCTGAGCTAGATGACAATTTGCACAGACTATCTTACCTGTGGCTTCTCTTGGGGATTCGTAGTTTTGCTGAGCCCAAAATGGATAAGCAAAACTGATCTCTGGATAAAATACAATGCCTGAAATGAAAAGCAGAGTACAGATAAATAAACTTGTTTTTTTCATGATTTGATTTTTAAGACCTTTCATTTTTTATGCCCACCATGGATTTTCATTAGTTCTAAAGTCAGTTTCTGACCATTGTTTGACGAGTACAGCATCATCTTCAATATCGACATGAGCTAGAGCTAAAGATAAAGGCGCAGGCCCTCTTACTACCTTCCCGTTAGTATCGTACTGACTGCCATGACAAGGACATATGAATTTATTAGCACCACTATCCCATGGGACAACACAACCTAAATGAGTACAAATTGCATTTAAACCAAATTCGCCTATTTCCCCACCATCATTAACTATTAAATAAGTTGGATCTCCCTTTAGACCCTGAACTAGACTTCTATCTCCTGCTTGATGGGTAGCTAACCACCCTGTCTTAGTTATTGGATTCCCTAATTCATCTTTAGCAGAAGTTCCACCTCCACCACCGCCTGCTCTTAAAGGCATGAAATAGTTCGCTACAGGGTAAAGGGCTCCTAAAGCTACACCAGTTGCAGTACCAAATGTAAGAAGATTCATAAATTGCCTTCGACCCATAGAAGGGACATCATTGGAACTTAATTGAGTCATTCGCTACTTGGTTCTGTTATTTATTAGTTATTATGGAGCAAATTGTTCAGTTTCTGTTGCAAATAGATAGGACTTTTAATAATTTAAAGTAAAAGTTTAGGAAGTCTTAATTAATTGATTTAAATGAACCCATTGCTAGTAGATGAAGTTATACATTATTTGATTCATCGCTGGGGGAAAAAATATGATTTTAGACTCTTTAGAAGAGGAAAATTCGTGTATTTTCAAATGATGTGGGGATTTCTTGGACAGGAATCATTCCCTTTAAGTGAAGATGAATATAAAAAATCGATAGCTGATAAAATTGAGATTTTAAATAGATGTGGATATTCAGAAGAAGTAAGGGAATGGCTAAAGAAAGTCAATGCTAAGCCAAGGTTAGGTAGAGCTGTCAGCTTGCAATTAGATCTTAATGAGAAGATGAAAGAGTTTTTGACTTAAGATTTTCTGATAAGTAAGTTAATCCAGTACCTACAAAAAATAAAAACACAATCGATATAGATAGCAATGACATAGTCAATGGGTCAGTAGAGGGGGTAATCACTGCAGATAATATTGCAGAAGAAATTACAACTATCTTCCAATTTGAAATCATTTTTTCTGTTGTGATTATTCCAAGAGAACCAAGAATAAATTGTAATACTGGCAATTGAAAAGCTATTGCAGTGCTGGACATTAATAAGAGAACAAAATCAAAATATCTTTCTATAGACCAAGTTGGTTCAACAATATCAGCACCGAAACTAATGAAGAAATTTATTGCTGCAGGGACTAATATCCACCATGAAAAAATTAATCCTAAAAAAAATAGAAGACCTGAACCAAAAACTGCAGGCAAGATAAGGCTTTTTTCTTGTTTTGTTAAACCAGGAGAAATGAATAATATTATTTGATAAAAAATATAAGGCATAGAAACTATCAATCCGCTGTAACCTGCAACTTTAATAGCGACAAATAAAAACTCTCCCGGAGCAAGTTGTAGTAAATGAATATCACCAGCTGGAATTTCTAAAAAAGATATTAATGGCTTTATGATGAGAAAACTAAAGAATATTGAAATAAGTATTGAGTAAATTGAGTTTAGTATCCTTTGACGAAGCTCCTCTAAATGATCACTAAAAGTCATCGAATCAGATAATTTTTTTTCACTTTGACCTGTACCTCTCATTATTATTTAATAAAAATTGTGGAAGAAAAAGGTTTAAAAATACTATTGTCAAAGTCTAATTTATTTTTCGATAAACTTAATTATTTGCTTAATTTAGGATTTGTTGGATCTGGTAATAAGAATGGAGGGGCATCATTTAAAGATGATTCACCATAAGTTTCATATTCTCTATATCCACCCATTTTCCCATTTGTTTTCATTAAAGCGCTTACGAAGGCAAGTAGTAAGAAAACAGTAGGAGCTCCAATTATTAATGCAGCACCAAATAGATATCCAACAATAAATTCTGGAAAACTATGATTTCCTAAAAATTCATGAGTGCCTAAAAGAAAATCAAACATTTAGATTTTAAAATTTTTCTTTTATTATAAACTAAATTAATGTTTTAAGATTTTTTTTAATGTAATCTTCTCCTCTTGTAGGATTTCCCCAAATAATTTCGCCATTTTTAAAGGAAACGCAACCCGGTCCTCCGTTTTTGATTTTTTGCAAATCTTTAATCTTTACTAAATTAATTGGAACTTTAATGTTTCTTTTTGCCTTACTAAATAAAGCAGCTAAATCTGCAGCTATTTGAAGATCTTGTTCAGAGGCTACTTGAGATGAAGACTTCAAAACTACATGACTGCCTGGCGATTCCTGTGCATGAAACCATAAATCGCCTTTTTTTGAGAACTTAAAGCTTATTAAATCATTTTGCCTCATATTTCGCCCTACCTGAAGTTTTAATCCTGTGGGAGTGTCAAATTGAATTGGTGAAGACTCTATCTCATATGTACTTTTCTGAACTTCTCTTTGCTTTTTGATATTGATATTAAACTCGTTACAAATTTCTTCCATAATTTCTTCTAGCAGTTTAATTCGCATAGAAAGTTTTTCATGATTTAAAGAATTTAAATTTTCTAGAAGCGTAGTGAATTCGTCTAATCTCTCTAGATTGGTTTTGTAAATACTTAATCTTTCTTTTATTAATTCTCTAGATCTCTTTAGTTTTTTTGATTTTTTATATAGTTTTTGGCCCTTTATAATGTCTTGTTTTTTAATTTCATGTGAGGAGAATATAATATCAGCTTTTTCTTTATATATCTCGTAGTTTTCTGATTTTGTCAGAAGATCATATTGAATATTTAAATTCTTTTTCTCAGTATTGGTCTGTTTAAAAATTATCCCTTCAACTTTATTTTCCAATAATTCAAGTTTTTTTTGTTTCAGATGATAATCATAATAATTCTCTAAGCTTGTGCATAAATCTATTTTATTTTCGCAATTTATTTCCTTATCAAAAAACCAAACGCAATAAAAATCTTTATTGAATGTAGAAAAGTTAAAGTTATTGTTTTTAAACCTGCTTATCCAAATCTTCCAATTTTTAAATATCTCCTTTAAGTCTGAGTTGCTAATGTAATCAATATTTTTCTCCATTATTTCTGAATTAACAGTTGAGCTAAAAACCTCTAATTGTTTTGTGAGGATAGGGCTTACTCCTTGATAAGTATTTATTAAACAGTATTTCAAAGACTCAGGCACTATTGAAATTGAGTCTTTCCATGATTGAAAAGACTCATCTTCTCTAGGTTGTTTTTTGAGATTGACTGGAGGGCCAGAATAAATTGATCCTGTTGAAATTTTTCTAAAACTAGATTGACTTGATTTAATTTGTCTACCAACGGCAATTATTTTATGTTTATTATCCAGATAAAATATATTACTATGTTTTCCCATTAATTCAAAAATTAAATACTTATTAATTTCATCTCCAGGTTTTTTCGCAAAACTAAATTTTATAACTCTCTCGAAATCATCTTGATCAATCGAAATTAAAGCCATATACTTTAATCCGTATCTTATTTGTTTGGAAAGTGTGCTTTCTCTCCCAATTTTTTCTGGCTTATTTATCTTTAGTATTCTTGGAGAATCTCCATTCCATGAAACTTCCAACCATGTTTGAGAATCAACTCCTCTGAAACATAATTGAATAGTATTAGGCTCTGGTTGTTGAGCAGTCTCAAACTTTGTAGGTAGGATGTTCTCTGTCAAATAATGCAAGATAGATCTAATAGATGTAATATCCATTATCTGTGGAACACCTTTTTGCATTATTCTTTTTTAATTCACAAGATGTTTATTTTACTGTAAAAAATTTAATATGAAAAATCAAAAAAAACTTATTATCCTTACTGGACCCAGCGGGGTAGGTAAAGGAACAGTTGTTAAAGAAATATTAGGTAAAGAAAAAAATTTTTGGCTTTCAATATCTGCAACTACTAGAGAACCTAGAGAGGGAGAGAAGGACGGAGAAAATTATTATTTCTTAAACCAAGAAAAGTTTAAAGAAATGATTGAACAAAACCTTTTCCTTGAATGGGCTCAATTTGCTGGAAACTATTATGGAACGCCTTTGTCTTCTGTAGATGAGAAAATAAAAAAGGGATTTACAGTACTACTTGAAATTGAAGTCGAGGGTGCAAGGCAAATAAAAAATAAGTTTCCTAATTCACAGTCAATATTTTTACTTCCTCCGGATAAAGGAGAGTTAGAGAGAAGAATAAGAAATAGAGGTACTGAAAAAGAAGAGGCAATTAAAAAAAGACTCTCAAGGGCTAATTATGAGATTTCAGTATCAAATGAATTTGATTTTGCGTTAACAAATCACAATGTTGATGAAACAGCAAAAAAAATAATCAAGTTAATAAAAACTTGATTATTTTCTATTTATTAACTCATTGGATGGAATAATAAATCTGGGAAGAACCTATTAAATTCAATAATTATTCCTGCTGTAAGGCTTAGCCAAATTGCTGCTACCACTGGGGCAGATCTGACAAATTTTGTGTTTAGAATTTTGAACATTTGTTTTATGAAAATTTTTAAAGATGTTTAGCGAGGACCATTAAGTGTAATATTGTTATCTTTCTCTCTTAAATCTCCATTTCTACCTTGTTTATTAGCAAGAAGAGGCCATTGTGCACCTTTTACAAGACATTTTCTGGCTAAGTCTAGGTCAATAATGATCTCAAGATCTGCTGGATTTTTAGTCTTTTTTGATTCAATCAGATACTCTCTTCCAGACCAGCCTATAATTCCAGCAATGTAAATGAACAATACTCCAGGAATAAGTAAATCTCCTTCATGACCTCTATTTAAAAGGGCTCCCCATGGCTCAAGGGGAGGACCAATTATTAAATGTGGAAGACCATCATCTCCGCATGATGCTTTTCCGTATCTTTCAAATCTTGCGATGTCTTTTTGAGTAGTTGCAGAATTTGCTCTTTCAATGAATTTAGGATTTTCAGAGCATTTTGTGAGGGCTGAAGCGGTATATTCTGTGCTAGCTCTATCTGCGTTTAAGGCAGGCCCATTCGCAGCTAGAGCAGTTGGAGTAATTCCTATAAACAGAAAAACTGAGGTTATGATTGAAAAAAAGAATTTCATAAGTTGCAATCTTTAAATTCCTTATAGTGTGTTAAGTAAGAAATTAATATTAAAATAGAACAAGTTGAATCAAAAATGCATAAAGTTTTAGCTATTGAAACAAGTTGTGATGAGACATCTGTCTCAATAGTTTCTAATATCGATGATACTTTCAAAATACATTCAAATATAATTGCATCTCAAATTGAAGATCATTCAAAATGGGGAGGAGTCGTACCTGAACTCGCAGCTAGAAAGCATTTAGAGCTTTTACCTTTTGTTTTAGATAAGGCTTTAGAAGAATCAAAAATCAAAATTGAGGAAGTTGATTATATTGCATCAACAGTAGCTCCTGGATTGGTTGGTTGTTTACGAGTTGGCTCTATAACGGCGAGATCACTGTGCATTTTACATTCTAAGCCATTTTTGGGAATTCATCATTTGGAGGGGCATTTATCATCAATTCTTTTTTCAGAAAACTATCCAAAGAAATCTTTTCTTACATTACTTGTTAGCGGCGGACATACTGAATTGATAAAGGTTGATGATAGAAGGAGAATGCAAAGACTTGGGAAAAGTTTTGATGATGCTGCTGGAGAAGCCTTTGATAAAGTCGGAAGACTATTAGGTCTAAGTTATCCAGGAGGACCGGCAATTGAAAAGATTGCTAAAAATGGGGACCCAATGAAATTTAATTTACCAAAATGTAGGATTTCTGATAAAAAAGGTGGATTTCTTAAATATGATTTCTCTTTTAGTGGTTTAAAGACCGCCGTATTAAGATTAGTTGAGAGAATACATCTGGATGGGAAGACCCTTCCAATTCCAGATATTGCTGCAAGTTTTGAGAGAGTAGTTGCAGAAGTCTTGGTAGAGAGAACAATAAAATGTGCAGAAGATCATAGTTTGGATAATGTTGTTGTAGTTGGAGGAGTCGCTGCTAATAATACATTAAGAAAAATGATGATTAGTGAAGCTAGTAAAAAATCTATTAAAGTTCATTTAGCTCCCCTTAAACTTTGCACAGATAATGCTGCAATGATTGGAGCAGCGGCGTTGTTCAGGATCAAATTTAAGGATCATTTTAGTTCTCTTAAATTAGGTGTTGCAGGAAGACTATCAATTGAACAAGCAAATACCCTTTATGAAGAAAACCCTCCTTTTTAACTTCAATGAATAAACAACCTAAAATCGAGATGAAAGAGACAAAAAACTTTGTTGACAAAAAGGAACTCAATTTGTGGAAAAGAGGTTTTACTCCTCAAGCTGAAATATGGAATGGAAGGATGGCAACTGTTGGTATAGGCATTATATTTATAATTATTGCCTTAATAAGTCAATTTTCTTAAAAGAAATAAAAATCATTTGACTTAAAGTAGTTTTGAAAGATTTTTAAAATTATTCTTGTTAAGCTGATTAGTTAAATTAAAAAGTATTCTATTTATTGGACTTCAGATAAGATTGTTGATTTAATCAAAATAATAAATATTTTCACTATATATATTTTTTTATGACGCCTGAAAGGCTTGGATTACTTTGGGGAATAACTGTATTCGCAGGTGCTTGTGCTCGATTATTTTCTTCTTTAACAGGATTCCCCAGTGTTGTTATTTTATTGCTTTCTGGGCTACTTATAGGAAGATCAGGTTTAGGACTGGTTGAGCCTTTAGATCTTGGACAAGGACTTGAAACTATTGTAGGGCTTTTAGTCTGTTTGGTTCTATTTGAAGGAGGACTAAATTTAAAACTGCCGGAGGGAAATATAAGAAATACTGTTTTGAAAATTTCATTGGTAAGACTTTTTATTTCATTATCAGCTGGAATTTTTATTGCTCATTGGTTGGCAGGTCTATCATGGCAAGTTGCAGGAATATATAGTGCCATTGTTCTAGCTACTGGACCAACAGTTGTCTCTCCATTAGTGGAACAAATAAAATTAGCTTCCCCTCTTTCGGAAGTTTTAAAAGCTGAGGGGTTGTTGCTTGAACCAATTGGCGCAGTGCTGGCATTACTGCTTTTAGAACTGACTTTGGGAGATCTACGTGGGATTAACGATGTATTTATAGCTTTAATGCAAAGATTAGGAGGAGGAGTCCTAATCGGATTAAGTGCAGGATGGTTACTATCAGAAATTTTAAAAAAAATAAAAAATGAAGCCTCATTTGGTATAGAGCTTCAAGTTACTCTTGGATTTATTTTCCTTGTGTATGGTATTTGCGAATATTTTTTGCCAGAATCAGGATTGCCGGCTTCTGTCGCGGCAGGTTTTATCGTAGGGAAAAGAGAAGTTATAGATAAGGAGAGATTGGATAATCTAATAGGTGAATTAGCTCAATTAGCAATAACAGTTCTTTTCCCTCTTTTGGCCGCTGACGTTTCTTGGGGTGAATTAAGTCCGCTTGGCTTGGGAGGGATTGTTTGCGTTTTTATGTTGATGGTAATTGTTCGCCCAATCTCTATATGGATAGCAACAATGGGTAGAGAATTGAACTTAAAAGAAAAAATATTTTTAGCATGGTTAGCCCCAAGAGGTATTGTAACTGCAGCGGTAGCTTCTCTTTTTTCTATTAGATTAGAGCAGGCTGGTATCCTTGGTGCTGGTCGTCTCCAAGGTTTGGTTTTTCTTACTATATTGATGACAGTGGGAATCCAAGGTCTTTCAGCTAAACCTTTGGCGAGTAAACTTGAATTAGAGCAAAAAAAATAATTTTAGGTTGATAAAAGACATCTTTCAATTCGAGATCTATCAGTCTCAATCTCTGAGAAAAGCTCCCAACTTTGAATTAAATCAGGCCCACTGAGAGATCCGAAAAAGGCTACTCTTAATGATTTCATTAATATCCCTTTTTTAACATTATGAATCTTTGATATTTCGTTTATTATTTCTTTGGCTTTTTCTTTATTTAGTTTTATAATCTTTTGCTCAGTTAAATAATTTAAGATTAGTTTTAGAGATGCTTTGCTATCGTTGTTTTTAAGAAAATCTAAACCATCTTTTTGAATTCTAGGTATTGTGAAAAATGGTTCTGATTGATCAATGGCATCTTTTAAAAGAGTCATAGAGTCTCTAAGCAAAATTACTAATTTATAAGCCCAATCTTGAGATGGGGTTACCCAACCGTTATCATCCCAATATTTTCTAATGATCTCACTTAACTTTATTGATTCCATATTTTTTATATATTGAGAATTAATCCAGTTGAGTTTTTCCCAACTGAATTTTGCCCCAGCTTTATTTATGTCTGACAAGTCAAAAATTTCAGATATCTCGTCAAGTGAAAGTATTTCTTTGTCGGCAGATTTTGGAGACCAACCTAAAAAGGCCATATAGTTCGATAAGGCCTCAGGTAAATATCCCATATCTCTAAATTCGTCGATTGAGGTAACGCAATCTCTTTTAGATAATTTTTTCCCTTCACTATTCAGTATTAGAGGTGTATGCGAAAAAGTAGGCAAATTAAAATTTAATGCTTTATAAATTAATATTTGTTTTGCAGTGTTCGAGATGTGGTCTTCACCCCTTACAACATGAGTAATATTCATGAAATTATCATCAACTACAACTGCAAGATTATACAAAGGATCCCCAATCTCATATCCCTTAGCCCTTCTTGATAAAACTAAATCACCACCCAAGTCCTTCCCTTGCCATTTGATTTCACCCCTTATCTGATCTACCCATTTAATTTCGATTGTTTCATCAATCTTAAACCTTATTACTGAAGTCCTACCTTGGGATATGAATGTTTCTATTTCTTCTTTTGAAAGACTTCTGTGTCTATTATCATGCTTTGGAGGCAATCCTTTCTTTTTTTGTTTTTCTCTTAATTCAGAAATCTCATCTTCTGTTGTAAAGCATCTATATGCAGCTCCACATTTTAAAAGCTTTTTGATGTAACTTTTGTGAATCGAAATTCGGTCACTTTGCTTTATTGGCTCTTCATCCCATTTAAGTCCAAGCCATTTCAAGCCCTCTAATATATTTTGGGTATATTCAGATTTAGATCGAAGAAAATCTGTATCTTCTATCCTGATAAGAAATTTTCCGCCTTTTTTTCGTGCGTAACACCAGTTGAATAAAGCAGTTCGCGCTGTTCCAATATGAAATAAACCCGTTGGACTTGGGGCTAGTCTTAAACGTTTTTCCAAATTTCTTTTAGAAAAAACGGGACCGACGGGATTCGAACCCGCAACTTCCGCCGTGACAGGGCGGTGCTCTAACCAGTTGAACTACGGTCCCAAAATTTTGTTCTAAATTTATTTAGAACTTCATAATTAAAATTATCAGATCATAATACTCAATTTATGGTGTTGTAATAAAAAACATTTATTAATTTGAGGATTTACAGAAATAGTTAGTTTTATAACTGCCTTAGTTTAAAACACTATTTATTTTTGAGGCCTAAAACCAGCAGGTTCTATTAACCTAACTTGGTTCCCTCTAGCGGTAAATTCTCTACCTTGGTCACTTTGTACAACAACTCTCCCCCCAGACTTAACTCTGATGACTCTTGCACGAACCCATCCTAAAGCTGCTGATTCGAGGACTTTAACTACATCCCCAGGTTGAAGATCTAACTCCATCTTATGAAAAAATGATTTACATAATGTTGATCAAACGCGTCGTGGAGGACTTGAACCCCCGACATCAGGTTTTGGAGACCTGCGTTCTACCAACTGAACTAACGACGCATTTAAACGATTATAGGCGTCTTTGTGACCAATAAGTTGATTAGTTTACAACTTTATCGATCAAAGCGTTGTTTCACGCGAGTAGCTTTTCCTACTCTATCTCTTAGATAGAATAACTTAGCTCTTCTTACTTTACCTCTACGTTCAACTTTTAGAGAGGCAACCTGTGGACTATGTAGCATAAATACTCTTTCAACACCTATACCCTGAAAAATTCTTCTAACTGTAATAGTCTGGTTAATGCCTCCATGTCTTTTTGCTATGACAACACCTTCATAAGGTTGGACTCTTTCTTTATTACCTTCTGTAATTTTTACTCCAACTTTAACAGTGTCCCCAACATAGATTTCAGGTAATTCTTTTTTTAATTGTTCATTCTCAAACTCTTTAATAAGGTGGGATGCGCTCAAAGTTTGCTTAGTTTCAGAAACCATCTTTTCTCCTTTTTGTTCAACTGCTACATCACCTGATACGTCAGTGTTAACAACGGTTTCTAATTCCTTCTCTTTTTTTTCTTTGGCCATTTTGTTCTTTTTTATCCTACAAGTTCTATATCTTAACCTTTTGACTCGCCTTTAGTAACCTTTTTGGTAAATGAAATTGTTTTTGAAAACATTTGGAATCCCGTAACGAGCATCCATAAAACTCCGAGGGAATTCAATATTACGTATATAAGTTCTCCATTATCTCCAAGCCATTCCCCCTCATGGAGAGACATCAACCAATGAACTTGTTCTTTAGAATAACCTAATAAATCTTTTGCAACCCTATAAAGAAGGCCGGTAATTGAAGATATAAATAATGGAAGAAAAACCCAAGGCGCCAAAGCCTTATGAAATTGCCTAGAATTAAATAACATTTTCATTTTTGTTTCTTTCCATTTGTTATTGATAGATTTAAGATAGCCAATACAATAATGGCTATTTTGAAGATATTTACCTATTACTATTATTTATTCCAATGAGACATTTTGCAGATCTTTTGTTAAATAAAAATAATTCCAAGGCTAATGATCAAGTTCCTTTTATTCAGAGAAGAAGAGGAATAGAAATAAAGTCTTCACGTGAAATAAATTTGATGAAAAAATCTAGCAAGATTGTAGCAACTGTTTTAAGGGAAATTAATGAATTAATTAAACCTGGAATGAGCACAAAAGACTTAGATGATTTCGCAGAAAAAAGGATAAAAAGTTTTGGAGCTGTGCCAAGTTTTAAGGGTTACCACGGTTTCCCTTCTAGCATTTGTTCAAGTATTAATAACGAGGTTGTCCATGGAATACCAAATAAAAATAAAATAATTAAAAATGGTGATTTAGTCAAAATTGATACAGGTGCTTATTTAGATGGCTTCCATGGGGATAGTTGCATATCAATCTGTGTAGGAGAAGTTAGTCCAAAGGCTCAAAATCTTAGTGATGTAGCTTATAAAGCATTGTATGCCGGTCTTTCGAAAATCAAAGCGGGTAATACACTTCTTGATGTGGCAGGGGAAATCGAAGATATTGTTTTAAAAAATGGCTTTAGTGTTGTGGAGGACTATACAGGTCACGGAGTTGGAAGAAATCTACATGAAGAACCATCAGTATTTAATTTTCGAACCAAAGAATTGCCCAACGTTGTACTTCGTGAAGGAATGACATTAGCTGTGGAACCTATTGTTAATGAAGGGACTAAATTTTGTAAAACATTAAATGATAAATGGACTGTAATAACAAAAGATGGAAAATTATCTGCTCAATGGGAGCATACAATAGTTGTCTTAAAAGATGGTATTGAAATATTGACAGATAGAGATTTCTAGAAACTAAGATTTGTACTTATAGATAATTTGGCAATACAAAAAATTAAAAAATTCTTTTAATGGGAAAAGGAAGTATGTTAAAGGATTTGGACTAATTATTATTAAGTAATTTTTTGAATTAGCTAAATCATAAATTTTTCTTGAAACAAATCTTGGACTCATTATTCCGATAGGATTTAGTTCTGATTTAAAAGGCCCTAAGATGATTTTTTTTATTATTAGCTTTTTCTTTGTATTTTTGTCCAGAAGATTTTTTTTGAAAGAAACTAATTGTCCAATAAGGGATTTACTAATCTCATATGATGGATTTAAGGCTGGCAATAGCTCTGCTTCAGATGTGTTTATCCAAATCTCTTTTTTTATTTGTGAATTACTTCTTAAAGCAATATCTTCAAATAAATTTAAGAATTTAAATTTGCTTAATGCATTTATCTCTATTGAGTTTTCATAATTGGAATTTTCTCTACTCAAATCATAGATACCATGGTTCAAAATTAAAATATCTATCTTTTCTAATTGTTTTTTTAATGACGACTCCTTCCCGCATTCCCACTTAATCCATTCATTTGGAGATTCAAGATTTATTTCATAATTAGTTTTACAATGAGTAAATCCAATCACTCTATATCCTTTTTGACGAAATAACTTTGTTAATTCTTTCCCTAGCGCACCTGAGGCCCCAGTAATCCCTATTGTTTTTTTTGCTCTGGTTGAATTTATCATTTTTCTTGATTTTGATAAGTTGCCAAAGAATTAAAATAAATTTACCAAAAAAAAGTTATTTATTTTTTTATTTGATTAAAACTCATAAATAAATATTTGTTTAGTTATAAAAAAATATTATCTTGAGTCTATTGATAAATATTTTCTAATTATGAGCGATATTTTATTAATTGGTTCATGTGAGCCATTTAGTGGTAAGTCTGCAATGGTTCTTGGGATAGCAAAGAGACTTTTACAAGAGAAAAAAAAAGTACGCATTGGAAAACCGCTAGCAACATGTATTGAACTTAGTAATCTCCCTTCAATTTCTTATGAAGGTTTAATAGATGATGATGTTAAATTTATTGGTTCTACATTAAATATTGAAGAGGAGAATTTAATTTCTTCGGTGGGATTATTGGATAACATATCAGCTGAAAAAAGAATCTTCAATAAAGACTTACTACCAGGTAAAGGTTTTGATCAGATTGAGGGATTGGTTAATGATGATTTTGAAGGTCTGAATATTCTAGAGGCAGCTGGAAGTCTTCATGAAGGTATGATTTATGGCTTAAGTCTCCCGCAACTAGCTAGGGATTTAGATGCGAAAGCTTTAATTGTGAATTTATGGGAAGATTGTAAAAGCGTAGATGCATTACTTGATGCGAAAAAACAATTAGGTGAGAAATTGGCTGGAGTTGTATTGAATGGAGTGTTGCCGCAAGAAGTTGAAAAAGTTAAAAATGAAATAATACCTTCTCTTAAAGATCTAGATATTGAAGTGTTCGGAGTGATGCCTAAATCACCACTGCTTAGAAGTGTAACCGTTGGTGAGCTTGTAAGAAGATTAGATGCCCAAGTAATTTGTTGCCCTGAAAAAGATCAATTACTTGTAGAAACTTTAAGTATTGGTGCAATGGGGGTAAATTCTGCAATGGAATTTTTCAGGAGAAGACGAAATATGGCTGTAGTAACTGGAGCTGATAGAACTGATATACAACTTGCCGCTTTGGAGGCTTCAACTCAATGCTTAATTTTAACTGGTTTAGGAGACCCCTTGTCACAATTGATTCATAGAGCGGAGGAATTGGAGGTACCAATTTTAAAAGTGGGGTTAGATACTCTTTCCTCTGTAGAAATTATTGAACAAGCTTTTGGTCATGTAAGAATACATGAATCAGTTAAAGCATCCTATGCTATTCAATTAGTTCAAGAGCATGTGAATCTAAAAAGAATTTTCGAAAAGATAGATTTTCCCTGCAATTTTTCAGATAAATGCTAATTTCAAATATAGGAACTGTATTATTTTGAGTCGCTCTTTAGATCTCCCAGTAACTGAAGGCGTTGATGCCTTAGCTCAAGAACTTGCAAAACTCCAAGATAATGGAAAAAGGAGAATTGCTTTTTTGGGCACTAGACACGTACCTGTTGTCGATATCCACTTAATTGAGTTGATAGCAAGATCGCTAGCAGAGGAAGGACACAATATCCTTACTTCTGGATCTCAAGGTGTTAATGCAGCTGTTATCCGAGCTGTCTTAGATATTAATCCATCATTATTAACTGTTTTATTACCTCAAAGTCTTGATAGACAAGTGCCTGAAATAAAGGATCAACTTGAAAGGGTTATGCATTTGGTTGAAAAAAGTGAAAATGATGAATTACCTTTGCCACTTGCAAGCAGTCTTTGTAATCAAGAAATTATTAATAGGTGCGATCAATTAATTTGCTTTGCTTTTCACGATAGTGAAACTTTGCTAAATAGTTGTAGATGCGCGGAAGAAATGGGAAAAGTAGTTAGTTTGTTATTTTTTGATTAAATTAATCCATTCCACCTTATTAAAAAAAATTTATGATAATAATATTTAACGTATAATTTTACTATGGCAGAAAGTTTTTCATTTGATGTGGTTTCTGATTTTGATAGACAGGAATTAGTCAACACTTTAGATCAAGTAAAAAGGGAAATTTCTCAGCGCTATGATCTCAAGGGCACAGATACTTCAGTTGATTTAGATAAGGAAAATATTTTTATAATCACAAATAGCGAACTAACCTTAAACGCCGTCAATGACATAATTAGACAAAAGGCAATCAAAAGAAATTTATCTTTAAAAATATTTGACTACGGCGAAATTGAAACTGTTAGTGGTAATAAAATAAAACAGACAATTCTATTAAAACAAGGAATTAAACAAGAAATTGCAAAAAAAATTAGCAAAAATATTAGAGAGCAAATAAAAAAAATTAATGTCAGCATCAATGGAGAAACACTCAGAGTTGCTAGTAAGAGCAAAAATGATCTCCAATCGGCAATTAAACTTGTTAGTGAGTTGGAGGAGTCTTTGAATATTCCTCTAAAAGCTAATAACTTTAGATAAAATCTTAAATAACATTATTTTTAAATATGGCAGATTATCCAGAATCTCTCATTAAATCATTGATTAAGAAAGTAGAAGATTATCCTCGTTTTTCAAAAGAAGAAATTGAGAAATTTTGTTGGATGGCCGTACATGAGCATAAGCATGGTGTTTTACCCTCTGAATATGACATTAGGGAGATAGATGAGAATCTTTATTTAGAACTTTTGCAAGAATTTAAATCAAATATCATCTAAATAATATCTATATTTATATTTACAATTATTAAAAAAATATTTTAATTAAATGTCTAATTAATGCACTAATTAGTCTATTTAAATATGATTAACTAAAAGAAAAATCTTAATGTCAACATCTTTTAAAAATGTCACACCAACAGGTCCAGGTGGGACAGCAACATTGCTTATTGTATTATCTTTTACAGGCTTTCTTTTGCTCACACAATCCCTATTTGTTGTCCCTTCTGGACAAGTAGCAGTGGTTACAACATTGGGGAAAGTAAGTGGCCCCTCTAGGAGAGCTGGTTTAAACTTTAAACTTCCATTTATCCAGTCTGTATATCCATTTGATATAAAAACACAAGTTCAACCAGAAAAATTTGAAACGTTAACTAAAGATCTTCAAGTTATAAGAGCCACAGCTACTGTTAAGTATTCGGTAAAACCTAACGAAGCAGGAAGGATCTTTGCAACAATTGCAAGCAGAAATAGCGATGTTTATCAAAAAATTGTTCAGCCTTCTTTGCTAAAAGCTTTAAAATCAGTATTTTCTCAATATGAGCTAGAAACAATTGCTACTGAATTCGCAGTAATTTCTGAAAAAGTTGGCGACACCGTTGCACAAGAATTAAATTCATTCGATTATGTAGATGTAAAAAGTCTAGATCTTACTGGATTGGAGATTGCTGAAGAATATCGGGCTGCAATTGAACAGAAGCAAATAGCTGGTCAGCAATTGTTGAGAGCAAAGACAGAAGTGGAAATTGCTGAGCAAGAAGCTCTTAGATATGAGACATTAAATAGAAGTCTCGACGATCAGGTGCTTTTCAAATTATTTCTCGACAAATGGGATGGTAGTACACAAGTTGTTCCTGGCCTACCAGGCTCAGAGGGAGGTAGTCCTCCAGTAATAGTTGGTGGTAGAAGATAATTATTTAAAAAACTTTTATAAAAGCTTTAATCATTACTTATTTTTTAAGGAAGAATAAGTAATGATTAGTTTTTTATCGCATTAAAAGATTCCTCAAAAGCCTCAATAGTTTTATCAATTTCTTCTTCACTATGAGCTAATGATGTGAAACCAGCTTCGAAGGGACTTGGCGCTAGGTAAATTCCTCGTCGAAGCATTTCTCTATGCAATTTGCCAAAAAGTTCGGCATCATTCGTTTTAGCTTCATCAAAGTTCCTAACTGGCCCTTCACATAAGAAAAATCCAAACATACCGCTTACACTCCCACCGTTAATAGCGATACCGTTATTTTCTGCAGACTGAATTATCCCTTCAATTAATCTAGAGGTTGTTGAATCAAGTCTATCGTATGTGCCATCTTGTTTGAGCAATTCAAGAGTTTTTATTCCAGCAGTCATTGCGAGTGGATTACCGCTCAAAGTACCTGCTTGGTAAACAGGACCTGAAGGAGCAACCATTGACATTATTTCTTTCTTACCTCCATAAGCTCCAACAGGAAGACCTCCACCAATCACTTTCCCAAGAGTGGTTAAATCAGGAGTAACTCCAAACTTTTCTTGAGCACCTCCATAACTTATTCTAAATCCAGTCATTACTTCGTCAAATACTAATAAGGATCCATTCTCAGTGGTTAATTCTCTTAATCCTTCCAAGAATCCAGGTTCTGGAGTAATGAATCCAGCATTACCAACGATAGGTTCAAGTATAACCCCAGCAATGGCATCAGGATTTTCAGAAAATAATTTTTTTACTGCTTCAAGGTCATTGTATGGGGCAGTGAGTGTGTTAGCAGTAGTTGTCCTTGGAACGCCTGGTGAATCTGGTAAACCTAGAGTGGCTACGCCTGATCCTGCCTTCACTAAAAACATATCTGCATGACCGTGATAGCAACCGTCAAATTTAATCACTTTATCTCTTCCAGTAAAGGCCCTCATTAGTCTCAAAACAGCCATGCATGCTTCAGTTCCACTATTAACAAATCTAACCATTTCTACTGATGGGACTGCATCTATTACCATTTCAGCGAGTTTATTCTCTAGAACACATGGAGCACCAAAGCTAGTACCTTTCTCAATTGCTTCTTGCAATGCCGTTGTAACTTCAGGGTGGGCATGTCCACATATAGCAGGCCCCCAACTTCCTATGTAGTCAATATATCTATTTCCATCAATATCCCAAGCAAATGGACCCTTGACTCTATCAAAAACAATAGGCTGGCCTCCTACAGATTTAAAAGCTCTCACTGGAGAGCTAACTCCTCCTGGCATTAGTTGTTGGGCGGCAGAGAAAATCTCTTCTGATTTGGTGTAATTTAATATGTCAGTCACAATTTAGCTAAATGATGTTTTGAGAAAAATTCTGTCATGTTCTAAATTAGAAATAAGTAAAAATTTTGTCAATCAAAATGAAATTCTACATTATGATATTTTTATTGCGATAGTTTGGATTGTAAATTAATAATTTTAAGAAATTATGGAAAAAAATAATATTATTTTAGATAACTCTTTATTAATAAGCGTTTTCAGGCATTAAAGAAAATTAATTTATTTTATTTATATTTCGAAGAAATTATCTTCATCCTCAAAAAAATCTACATTTGTGTCGTTTAGATTAATATCTATCATTACTGGTGCATGATCACTTGGGCGTAAATTACCTCTAGGTGAGCTGTCTATGACACAACTTTTAAGTTTTGATGATAGTTCTTTGCTGATATATATATGGTCTATTCTCCAACCTTTATTTAATTCAAATGAGTTATTACGGTAATCCCACCAACTCCAATGACCGGTATTTTGTTCAAAAGTCCTGAACGAATCTATTAATCTTTTTTTTAGAACATTATTTAGTGCATTTCTCTCTATCTCAGATGCCATTATTCCTCCTTCATATTTCTTTGGATCATGAATATCCATGTTAGACGGAGCAATATTAAAATCACCCAAAAGACAAATTAATTCTCCTTTTTTTTCTTGCTCATCCAAAAATGAAGCTAAACAATTTAACCAATTAATTTTGTATTCGAACTTACTAGATTCCAGAGAAGATCCGTTTGGCACATAGACATTAATGATTTTAATCCCATTAATATCAGCAGAAATCAATCTTTTTTGATCAAGGAAAATTTCGATATTTTGATTAGAGCCGTTACAACCGTAGAATCCTTTTTTAACATTTTCTGGCTTTTTTTTAGAAATAATAGCGACACCATTGTATGACTTTTGTCCGTAGACTTCTACTGAGTAGCCTAATTTTTCAAAAGGTTCAAAAGGGAAACTATCGTCCATTACTTTCGTTTCCTGCAAACATAGAATCTCTGGATTGGTTTGATTAATCCAATCTATTATTTGTGAAAGTCTGGTTCTAATAGAGTTAACATTCCAAGTTGCTATTAACAAATTTCTACCAAATTATGTAAAATTAAGTTAGCAGAAAAAATTTGGTGTTAAAGAATTTTGAAATTAAATAAAATGAAAAAATATTTTTGTGAAAACCTACTTAAATCAACAACTTCTGTATTATTTTTTATTTTGCTAATTTCCTTGAAAGGTGATTATTTAAATGCTGAGTATTTTTTTGAAGAATTAGAAATCGAAACTTCAACTAAAACAGAAGAGGATAATTCAGTTATTCCAACCAATCCTTTTGAACTTGTGGAAATGCTCCGGAGGATAAATAGTTTGAATAATGCGACTAATCCTTCTGATGCTATAGACGATGCGTTAAAGTCTTTTAATACATTGGAGAAAAAATAAGAAACTTAATACAATAAATTGTTATTTCCAAATCTTATATGCTAAAAAACCCTATCCCAAAAGTTACTAACCAATTGCAGCACAGAGCAATTGGTATTATTAATGGTGTATTTACTCCCCATGTTAATGATAAATTAAATAGAGGTTTTATAATTGACAAAAAAGGCGAAAAAATTGAAACAGTAGTATTGGGTAAAGCATTATCACTTTTAAAAAAGCATATTGATTTAAAGAAAAGTTATTATTGGATTGTTTATCCAAAAAATAAAAATACTCAAAACTTGCATTTGCAGGTTGCAGGCATATGGGATCCTTATCAACTGAATGATTTCCCAAATGATTCTTCAAAAACTAACTTCTCTAAATTATTAGAGGAATTAGATCTAAAAGATAATTATTTTTCTGTTAGAGGAGAATTAGTTTTTGTTAATACTCAAAAGAAAGAAATTGTTATTAAAATCTGTTCTGCTATGAAGTCAAAAAATTTTAAAAATAATAATTTTAAATTAGTCATAAAAGGAGAGCTTTCCCTTGAACTTCTTCATAGTTTTATAAGTTTAGATATCAACAGAGATGGAAATTCTTTGAAATTAATAAAGTACGAAGTGATTAAAAAAAATCTTTCAGAAAATAACTAGAATGAAAGATTGATTTTCGCCGCAATTTTACCGTTCAAGAAAATTTTGATTTATGGAAGATATTTTAATTGAATGTTCTCCTGGTATTTCTGGAGATATGTTGTTAGGAGCTTTTTATGATTTGGGGGTACCTAAAAAAGTCATTGAACAACCACTTGTTGATCTGGGATTAAAGGATCTTTATCAACTAGAGTTTGAAGAATCAAAGAGTTGTTCAATCCGAGGGATCAAGGCAAAGGTTGTGAATATAGATTGCAGTCCTAATAAAAGAACTTGGAGGAGTATAAAGGAGCTTATTTTAAATGGTCAGTTAGAAGATAAATTAAAAAAAATAATTTATGAAGTATTTGACTCTTTAGCAAATGCGGAAGGAAAAGTTCATGGCATCAAATCTGAGGATGTTCATTTTCACGAAATTGGAGCTATTGATTCATTGGTTGATATAATTGGAGTCTGTGCTGCATTTTATTACTTAAATCCTAAGAAGGTTTATTGTAATGAACCAATGTTAGGGAAGGGTTTTGTTAATACTGAACATGGCAAATTATCTGTACCAACTCCTGCTGTAATAGAACTAATAAAACAAAAAAATATTAAGGTTTTTTCAAATCGAGATTCATTTAATGGTGAACTCTCAACGCCAACTGGCATTGCTTTACTTTCTAATTTAGTCGACTATCTAGAAACCCCTTCAAAATATTCCATTAACTCTTATGGAGTAGGTGTTGGTAATCGAAAATTTTCATTCCCTAATTTGGTGAGAGTTTATAAAATTGCTTCATTTGGGAATTCATCTATTAATGAACAAATGAATCCAAAATGTGAAGAGATAACTGTTCAAGAAGCATGGATTGATGACCAAACACCGGAAGATATATCTAATTTTGTTGAGAAACTGAGAATTGAGGGAGCTTACGACGTTTCTTATCAATCTATCAATATGAAAAAAAATAGAATTGGATTTTCTATTCAAGTAATCTTGCCTACAGAGAAAAAAGAATTTTTTAGGCGATTATGGTTTGATTATTCCAATACTATTGGGGTTCGTGAAAGGACCCAATCTAGATGGATATTACTTAGACGTAGAGGAGAATGTTCAACGACTTTTGGAAATATAAAAGTTAAACAAACTTTGAAACCAGATGGATCAATAAATATGAAACCAGAAAATGATGAGGTTTTGAGATTAAAACTAAAGCATAAAATATCAAATTACGAAATAAGAAAAATAATTAAAGAGTCAAGTAAAAATTTTAAAGCATTTGAAAACTGGAAATGAGATTTAAAAAAAGTAATCATTTATATTTGAAACTACTTAAAAAAATTAATTTTGGTGTTTTAAAGACTTTCTTCTTTATTTCAAGTTTGTCATATTTTTGCATCTATTTTTTTTATAACATTGATGAAATTTCTTTTGATATCAATTTCGAAAGAAATGGAATTAATCTATCTTTATCATTTTTATTTTGTGTTTTAAGTAATTACTTGAACGCTTATGCATGGAAATATATTGTTAAATGGTTCGGGAAAGAATTTCAAAGTAATAATCTAGTATCTTTTTATGTTTTAACTAATAGCCTAAAATATGTTCCTGGAGGAATGTGGCATTTTGTTGAAAGATTTAATTTTATAAAAAAAATAAGTAATACTCAGATTGCTTTGTATTCGACGCTCATAGAACCTTATTTTATGTTGAGTGGATCTTTTCTTATGGCATCACTGGGATTGATTTTTTCCCCATTTTATATTTTTTTAATTTTTCCTTTAGTATTCTTGAATAGGAAATTTATTCTTCTGATATTAAAAAGATTAGGGTCTCTTAAGGGAAAAGTATTTGAGGTTTTGAGAATTCCAAATGCAAAGGCCCAATTTGAAGAGAAAATAAAAATAGCTTCTTTTTTCCCTACTAAGGCTTTATTTCTTGAAATTGGTTTTGTTTTATCTAAATTTATTGGTTTTTATATTTGCTTGAATACTTTTTATACAGGTAATGCTATAAACAGCATATCTTTATTAGTAATCTTCTCATTGTCATGGTCTTTAGGGTTGGTAGTCCCAGCAGCTCCAGGAGGAGTTGGTGTTTTTGAGGCTTGCTTCCTTTTTTTTGTTAGCAAAAGTATTCCACAAAATATAATTTTAATTAGCTTAATTTATTTTAGAGTTATATCAACATCAGCAGATTTGTTATTAAGCCTGCCTTTTTTAATAAGTAGAATATCTAAAAGAATTTAGTTTTTTTTCTCTAAGGTTGGTATCAATGCAATTGAAGCCATAAGGCCTAATGTCATTATAAGAATGGCTGGGAAAATTGCCTCTGACATTCTTTCATCTCCAGCGTATTGAAATATTCTCACAGATAATGTGTCAAAATCGAATGGTCTTAAAATAAAGGTTATGGGTAATTCTTTTATCGTATCTACAAAAACTAAAAGTGAGCCTACGAATATTGGTCCCTGGAGAAGAGGAAGATGAATTCTTTTTATGATTCCCAGCCAATCCTCTCCTAGTCCAAGTGCTGCTTCATCAAGACTAGGAGAAATTCTCTCAAGACTTGAATCAATAGAACCCTTAGAAATAGTTAGAAATCGAACAAGATAACCCCAAATTAGTAAGCAAATAGCAATGAAATTAAATTTTGGAGAAGAAATGCTTATTAAAGATAAAGCTAATACAGTTCCTGGAATTGCATAACCTATTCCCGCAAGGTTTGTTATTATTCCTAGCAATATGCCTTTATTTGGACGTCTTGCTAAAGAAATTATTAAGGAGAATAACATCGTTATTAATGCAGTAAAAAATCCTAGACTTAGAGTCCTGAATGATAGGGTAAATAATTCTATAGATAACCCTTTTTGAATCTGATCGATATTGAGTAGAACCCAAAAACATGGAATTCCAAAAGAGAAAATTGGAGGAAATAAAGATATTGCTATTGCTAAAAGGGCTCTTGTTTTTTTTAATTCCCACCCTTGAGAGTCTTTCGATGCAGGATTTTCACTCCACCTCTTTGATTTTCTTCTCGAGAATTTTTCAAAAATAATTAAAGTGAAAATCATTAATAAGGCTACCAATGATAATCCAATAGCACTTTTTGGATTACCCTCAATTATCCAATTTTCAGCTATACCAGTAGAAATACTTGGTATATTTAATAATGCAAATGTACCTAACTCATTCATTACTTCCATACACATTAAACTTATTCCTGTTATTAGTGCTGGTAACGCCATCGGAAAAGCGATTTTAAAGAAGCTGCTCCATGGCCCAACGCCTAATCCTCTACTAGCATTGATTTGATTAACTCCAAATTTATTAAAACTTTCGTTAGCAAGAATGAATACATATGGATAAGTAGAAATTGAAAGTATTAATACCCCCCACCATAAACCAGTTACTTGATACCCAAAAATACTTCCTAAATCCTGCAAAATAGCTGTTATTAGATATGCTGGGGCAGCCAGTGGAACTAGCTGACAAATACGGAGAACTTTTCTGAACTTAAAATCACAATTCGAAAGTAACCATCCATTCAAAGTTCCTAACCCCCCCCCAAAAAAACTTGTCAATATTAGAACTTTTAAAGTGCCTACTACCTCTTCTCCTTCAGCAATACCTAATGAAAAATTTCCACTAATAATGTAACCAATTCCCTCTAGAAGAAAATTGGAAATTGGAATGATTACTAAGAGCGAAACAATAAACGAAGTAAAATAGAGAAAATTTAATTCTGTTAATGTTTTTTTAAACCCTTTAATGCGTATTTTCAAAAATTAATTAAATCCTAATATGAACTCTAATCTGAATTAAATCTACATGATGACAGTTGATTTTTAATAGTTTGGTGATCTAAGTTTTTCCCAATTAATACTATCTTGTTAGATTTTTCTTTTGTCCATTCCTCATCATCTAGAGAAAACCGCTTTCCAGATAGGTGAAAAATGTGTTTTCTTTCACTTTCCATAAACCATAATATTCCTTTTGCTCTAAATACATTTTGCGAGATTTGATTATCTAAGAAATATTGAAACTTCCTTAAAGAAAATGGTTCAAATGTCTCATATGAAACTGAGGTAAAACCCTCGATATTGTTGATCAAATCGTGGGAATGAGAAGAGTGATCGTGGGAATGAGAAGAGTGATCGTGGGAATGAGAAGAGTGATCGTGGGAATGAGAAGAGTGATCGTGGGAATGAGAAGAGTGATCGTGGGAATTTTGTTCTATATTTTTTTTATTTTTCTCGAATTCAAAAGTATCCGTCTCAAATAGACCCACGCTCATTATTGTATGTAATGCAACTTCACTATTAGTTGATCTCAAAATCCTTGGTTCTTTTTTTATTTTATTTATAAACTCCTCTATTTTCTTTAATTGTTTTTCATTTACTAAATCAGATTTATTAAGAAGAAGGATATCTCCGTATAAAATTTGAGAATAGGCGACACTTGTATTTTTAATTTCAAAATCAAAATTTTCTCCATCAATGACAGTGATTATCGAATCTAATCTCACTTTTTCTCTAAGATCACCAGCCGCAAAAGTCATGGCTACTGGTAATGGATCTGCTAATCCAGTTGTTTCAACAATCAAATAGTCTAACTTTTCAGCTCTTTCTAAAACCTTGGATACGGTATTTAATAATTCGCCATTGATAGAGCAACATATACATCCATTATTTAATTCGATCATATCTTCTGAGCCTTCTATTATTAAGTCATTATCTATTCCGATTTCTCCAAATTCGTTGACTAAAACAGCTGTTTTAATACCAACTTGATTTTTTAAAATGTGGTTTAGAAGTGTAGTTTTACCGGAACCTAAAAATCCACTAATAATAGTAACAGGCAATAAATTTTTAGACATTTTGAATAGTTGAAAACAAGTTTATATTATTATTAATCGAAAATTTTGTTGATTTCCGAAGCTAATGTTTGATCCAAATTCGTAATACCTCCTAGATCATGTGTATTTAATTTAATTATTACTTTTGCATAAACATTCTCCCAGTTAGGATGATGATTATATTTTTCACAGATTAAAGCAACCTTGGTCATAAAAGCAAAGGCTTCAATAAAATTAGCGAAGTTAAATTCTCTTTGGATTTGTTTAGATTTAATTTCCCAGCCAGGTATTTTGACAACTAATTCATTCAATTCTTCATCTTGCAAAATGTAGGGTTCCATTAAATAAGAAATCTGACTTATTACATTATAAATATCTTACTTTTTCTCACCAATTATATGTACATTAATGATTCTTTCCTTTTGATCAAATCGATGTTCCCATAAATAAACTGCTTGCCATGTGCCAAGCATAATTTTCCCATCTTGAAAACTCAAAGATAAACAAGTGCTTGTTAGGGATGTTTTAATATGTGCTGGCATATCGTCAGCCCCTTCTTGATAATGATTATAGGATATTTCTTCTCTATTTTTTGATAAGGTTATGTAGGAATCATAGGGAACTATCGATTGCATATACTTTTTTAAGTCCCTCAGTACATTTGGATCTGCGTTCTCATTAATAGTTAAACTGCAACTTGTATGAAGTGAAGTTAAATTTAAAATTCCGGAATGAAAATTATTTTTTTCAACACATAAATTTAAATCATATGTGATATCAATAAAACCCTCGCCATGGGTTATGAATTTTAATTTTGAAAATATTTGTTCCATATAAGTTAAAACTTAATTAATCAATATCCTATTATGGATAAAGATGCATGTTTTACTGCAGACATTAAAATTTTTATCTTAAGATAAATTTAATTTCCATTTAAATCTTTGGCTGAAACTCATTGGAATAAGCTGGGTGCTTACCTTAAAGAAACACAAATATTAGGTTCAATCCAAAATACACTTTATTGGGATCAGAATACTGAAATGCCAAAGAAAGGTGCTTCTTGGAGGTCTGAACAACTTACTTATATTGCAAAAGTATTGCATGAAAGAAATTCTTCCGAGGAATTTTCTAATTTAATACAATCTGCTAAAAATGAACTAGCAGATATTGAACGAAATTCCGATAATCAACTTTTCATAAAAGATAAAGAAAGAAATATTAGTCTTTTATTGAAGGAATTTAATAGAGAAAGAAATTTAGATCCTAAATTAGTTGAGTCTCTAGCAAAGGCAAAATCTAAAGGGTATGAAAGCTGGCAAGAAGCTAAGGAAAAATCAGATTTTAAAATTTTTCTTCCTTTCTTTGAAGAATTAGTTAAATTGCGGATTGAAGAGGCAAAACAAATATCAGATCAATATTCACCATGGGAAACTTTAGCCCAACCCTTTGAGCCTGAATTAACTTTAAAGTGGCTGAATAAAATGTTTCAGCCTTTGAAAGACACTCTCCCAGAGTTGATTAGAGGGATTAATAAATCTAAGAAATATCACTGGGATTTGAGTCGAGAATCTCAACATAATTTATGTTCTCAATTACTTGATGAGTTTGGGAGAGATAAAGATCTAGTTGTTGTTGGTAAATCTCCCCATCCTTTTTCGATTACATTAGGGCCTAATGATTACAGGATTACGACAAGAATTGTTGAAGGTGAACCATTATCAAGTTTTTTAGCAACTGCGCATGAGTGGGGGCATTCTATTTATGAGCAGGGTTTACCATCTCAAAGTCATCAATGGTTTGCTTGGCCTTTAGGTCAAGCAACCTCTATGGGTATTCATGAAAGTCAATCTTTATTTTGGGAAAATAGAATAGTTAAATCCAAATCTTTTTCAAAAAGATTTTTTAACAAATTTATTTCGGCTGGATGTTCTCTTAATAATTATTTAGAACTATGGAAATCTGTTAATCATTTGGAAGCAGGATTAAATAGGGTTGAAGCGGATGAATTGACTTATGGCTTACACATATTAATAAGAACCGAACTTGAAATAGATTTAATCGAAAGAGGGTTACCTGCTAAAGATATCCCAACAGAATGGAATAAAAGATATGATGAACTCCTAGGAATAAAACCATCTAATGATTCAGAAGGTTGTCTTCAAGATGTTCATTGGAGTGAAGGAGCGTTTGGATATTTCCCCTCATATTTGTTAGGACATGTTATAAGTGCGCAAATATCTTCTCAAATGGAAAGAGACATAGGTTTGATTGACAACTTAATTGAAAATGGTGAATATCAAAAGATAATCTTTTGGTTAAAAAATAATATACATGAATATGGCAGATCAGTTAATTGTATGGAGTTGGTAAGAGCTGTAACTAATGAAGAACTATCGCCAAACTATTTTATTAATCATTTAAGGTCTAAAATAAATGATTTTTGCTGAAACATTACTTTTAAAGAATTTAGTTAAGCGTGGGGATGTAAGATAAGTAAAAATTATTTTTTGATGGCAAACCTTAATCAACCCCCAAGCAGGGTTACACCAAATTTACTGCATATACTAAACGCTTTCACTGATAGCTCGAATACAATAATTAACACTATTGTTGAATTGAACTCTAACACCATAAATAAATATGAATTAATTACAGAAACGGGTCACCTTAAACTTGATAGGGTAGGTTATTCATCACTTGCTTATCCTTTTGCTTATGGATGTATACCAAGGACATGGGATGAAGATGGAGATCCACTTGATGTCGAAATTGTTAGTGTAACTGAGCCATTGATACCCGGATCTATTGTGGAGGCAAGGATTATTGGGGTGATGAAATTTGATGATGGTGGAGAGGTCGATGATAAGGTAATAGCAGTTCTTGCAGATGATAAAAGAATGGATCATATCTCAAGTTATGAAGACCTTGGAGAACATTGGTTAAAAGAAACAAAGTATTATTGGGAGCACTACAAAGATCTAAAAAAACCTGGAACATGTACTGTTAATGGTTTTTTTGGAATAGGAGAAGCTGTTAAAGTGATTAAAGATTGTGAAGAGAGATACAAAAAAGAAATTGATCCTAAATTAGTAAATTAACTAATTTTTGTTTTCTCTAAATTCTTCAAATATTTCGCCGAGTATTTTGTCAGCACCTTGCAGCTTTAGTTTTTTTGCTAATTCTGTGCCTACCAGTTCAGGGTCATTAATATTGCCAGTAACTTTATCTTTTATAAGCCTTTCTCCATCAAGAGAGGCTACCATACCAGTAAGGTAGAGTTGTCCATTCTCAATATTACTATTGACACCGATTGGAACTTGGCATCCACCTTCAAGGTCTCTTAAAAAAGCCCTTTCTGCTCGACATCTTTGACTAGTGGGCTTATCTTCTAAGACATTTATAATTTCTAAAACTTTGTTATCGTCAGATTTACATTCAATGCCTAGAGCTCCTTGGCCAACGGCATGAAGAGAAATTTCACTCGGTATAATCTGGTGAATTCTTGATTCAAAGCCTAATCTTTTTAAACCAGCGGCCGCAAGAATTATACAATCAAATTCTCCAGCATCTAATTTTTCTATTCTAGTAATAACATTTCCCCTGATATCTTTGAAAACAAGATGTGGGTATTTATTTCTTAGTTGTGCAAGTCTTCTTAGAGAGCTTGTCCCTACAATCGAACCCTCAGGTAAAGTTTCTAATTTATAACAGTCATTTTTTTTGCTTACTACTAAAGCATCTGCAGGGTCTTCTCTTTTTGTGATGCATCCTAATTTCAGACCATTAGGCAAATTGGTTGGTAAATCTTTCAGTGAATGTACTGCTATGTCTGCATAGCCTGCGAGCATTTGTGCTTCTAGTTCTTTTGTGAATAAGCCTTTGTCGCCTATTTTTGCTAAGGCTACGTCGAGGATTTTGTCACCTTGAGTTGCCATGGCTTCTATAGATACCTCTAAATTTGGAATATTCCTCTCTAGTTGATCTTTAACCCATAAAGTTTGAACCATTGCTAGTTTACTTCTTCTACTAGCTATTTTCAGCTTAAAATTAGTCATTAAATATTATTTTGAGTTTGAATTAAAATAAAGTCGAATTTATTTTAAGCTATTCTTTTGCAAGTTTCTAAAGCTGAAAATTATACTTAACTTTTTTTATTTTATATATTCTTTTAAAACCCCATTTCGATTTGGATGTCTAAGTTTTCTTAGGGCTTTTGCTTCTATTTGTCTAATTCTTTCTCTCGTTACATCAAAAATTTGGCCAATTTCTTCAAGAGTTTTCATTCTTCCATCATCAATTCCATATCTCAATCTGAGAACATCTCTTTCCCTTGGACTTAAAGTGGCTAATACTCCCTCCAAATCTTCTCTTAATAAAGTTTTAGAAACATCTTGCTCTGGATTTTCTATATCAGCTTCTATAAAGTCTCCGAGTCTTGAGTCTTCTTCTTTCCCTATTGGAGTTTCTAATGAAATAGGAAGCTGCGCACTTTTAGCTATAAATCTTAATTTTTCAATCGTCATTTCCATGCTCTCAGCGATTTCTTCTTCACTAGGTTTCCTACCAAATTCTTGGCTAAGGACTTTTGTGGTTTTTTTAATTCTTGAGATTGTCTCGTATAAATGAACTGGCAGTCTAATAGTTCTACTTTGATCCGCAATTGCTCTTGTGATGGCTTGGCGAATCCACCAAGTTGCGTATGTAGAGAACTTGTAACCTTTCTCATGATCGAATTTTTCCGCTGCTCTAATTAGACCCAAACTTCCTTCTTGGATTAGGTCTTGAAATGATAAACCTCTATTCATATATTTTTTCGCAATGGAAACCACTAATCTTAAATTTGATTGAACCATTTTTTCTTTAGCTCTCCTACCTAAAAGAAGTCTTCTTCTAAATTTGGGAAGAGGCATATCTATTAACTCGGCCCATTCTCTAACTGAGGGGAAATGTCCTTTTTCTGACTCATATTGAGTAGCCACTTCCTCTAATTGGAGTAAGTCAGCAATTTTTCTTGCAAGTTCAATTTCTTCGTCGGGTCTTAAAAGTCTAATTCTTCCTATTTCTTGGAGATAAACTCTGATTGAATCTTCAGTGTAGATCCCTTTTGGGCCAAGCTTTACATTCCCAAGCCCTTTGTCTTCTTCTTCAGAATCACTAAATTCATTATTATTTTCAATACTGCTTTCTTTCAACTCAGAAGATGTTTCTAAACTTTGACCACTTCTATTATTATCTGGTTCAACTACTGTCTCTAAGTTTGTATTAATTTTTTTAATGATCTTTTTTTTTGAGCTGGGCTTGGAATTCTTTGAATCTGCTGCTACTGGACACATGATTGACTCCTTTCTACGGTGAATTTAACTAGATTAAATTTTATTTAGGGCTAATTTGTACATTTAGTAGTAAATTTCCCCGTTAATTTGTAAAAGAACTTTTTCAGGAATTTTAATAAAAAAGTTTTTTTTTAAAACTGTTGAAAAATTTAAATAGTGCTATAGATTACCTAAAGTAAAAAGTCTTGGGATTTCTCAGACAGGCAGATCATTTTTTGAATTTTCAGTCAATGATCAGAGCTTCATGTCTCCCTTAAGAGCAGGATACTTACAATGTGCAAAAAACACTTTGTGGAATGTTCAACAATCCAATACTAAGAAAAAGTTTTGAAGCCGGCAAGTAATCAGTTATTAAATATCTCCTATAAATTGGAAATTTTGCTTGATACAGGCAGTAGTAATGAAAGCTTTTACTATTTAGATGGGAATAATCTTGGGGTAGATATTGGGGATATTGTAAGTGTGAGACTAAAAGGGAGATTATTGAATGGGTTGGTGATCTCTAAGAAAAACTTTTCAACAATTAATAAAGATGAATCAAATATTACTGAAGAAAAAAGTATAAGGTATTTGTTTGTTGAAAGCATTTTGCAGAAAAAAATAATTGATGACTCTTGGAGAGAATGGATAGAGTCCCTAGCCTCTTTTTATATGGTTAGTAATTTAAAAATGTTTAAAACTGCATTTCCTCCTGGCTGGATTGGCAAATATAAGAATATTTCTCATGGTTTAAAAGATCAAATATGGATTGAAACTAATAAAGACTTTGATATTAAGAAAAATGGATTAACCAAAAAAGAATCTTTTTTAATGAATACTTTGCCTGAAAAAGGTAATTGGCAAAGTGAATTAATTAAGTCTGGTCTAAATTACACTCTGATTAACTCAATGGTCAGCAAAAATTATCTTGTTAAATCTAAAAGAAAAGTAAATATAAATACTAAATTAAATTCCTTTTTAAATGGTCATATTGCTATGAAAAAACCAAATCCTACAAATGAGCAAAAAATTGCATTTCAAGAATTTCAAACAATGAAAGCAGGCGATGCGTTACTTCTATGGGGTGAAACAGGTTCAGGTAAAACAGAAGTTTATATGAGAATTGCTGAGGATCAATTTCTTAAGAAAAAAAGTTGTTTAATACTAGCCCCAGAAATTGGACTAATTCCACAACTTATTGATAGGTTTAGTCGGCGATTTAATAATATCGTTTACGAATACCATAGTAACTGTTCTCCCAATCATAGAACTTTAGTTTGGAAGAAAATTATTAATGCTGATGAACCTTTAATAGTAATAGGAACAAGGTCAGCAGTTTTTCTTCCAATGAAAAATCTGGGATTAATAATAATGGATGAAGAACATGATATTTCTTATAAACAAGATAGTCCTATGCCTTGTTATGACGCAAGAGAGATTGCTATTGAAATGGTAAAAAGGAATTCTGCAAAGTTAATTTTAGGGAGTGCAACCCCATCAATGAAGACTTGGAAAAAGTGTATTTTTGAAAAGAATTTTAAATTGGTAAGAATGATTCAAAGGATATCTAGTAATGAGATTCCTGAAATAAGAATTATTGATATGCGTGATGAGTTCAAGAAGGGAAATATGAAAATTTGTTCCAATGAATTATTAAAATTACTTCCTCAACTACGCCTAAAAAAAGAGCAGGCAATAATTTTGATCCCTAGGAGGGGGCATAGTGGGTTTTTAAGTTGTAGAAATTGTGGATATTTAATAAATTGCCCCAATTGTGACGTTCCCTTATCAGTGCATCTCGGTTCACAAGGAAAAAAATGGTTAAGCTGTCATTGGTGTGATCATAAATCGAGATTGATCAAACGTTGCCCAGATTGTCATTCGACTGCCTTTAAACCTTTTGGAATTGGTACGCAAAGGGTAATAGAGTTTTTAAATGAAGAATTTCCTGAATTAAGAGTACTTCGCTTTGATAGAGATTCAACTTCAGGAAAGAATGGCCATAGAGATATTCTTTCAAAGTTTGCTAAAGGTGACGCTGATATTCTTGTGGGAACTCAAATGTTGGCAAAAGGGATTGACATCCCCAATATTACTCTTTCAGTAGTTATTGCAGCAGATGGTTTGCTTCATCGCCCAGATATTTCATCAGAAGAAAAATCATTACAATTATTTTTGCAATTAGCTGGAAGGGCAGGGCGGGCTCAAAAAAAAGGAAAAGTAATTTTTCAAACATATAAACCTAACCATCCGGTGATTTCGTATCTTCAGAAGAGAGAGTATGAAAGATTCTTAATTGAAAACTCGAGATTGAGAAAAGATGCTAATTTATTTCCATTTTGCACGATTTGCCTTCTTAAATTATCAGGTGAAAATTATGAATTAACTGAATCAACCGCAATGAAATTAGCAAATTATCTACTCAATTTTTGCAAGAAAAAGAACTGGAAATTAATTGGTCCTGCTCCTAGTTTAATTGCTAAAGTCGGCAAAAAATTTAGATGGCAGATATTAATACATGGTCCTGAAGGAACAAATATTCCCTTACCTGAAAAGTCAAAATTATGGAAACTTATTCCAAAAAATGTATATTTAACAATTGATGTTAATCCAGCAGAGTTGTAATTATTTTGATGGAAGTTGAGGCAAATCTGTGCCTAATTTAAATCTATAAAATCTTAATAAATAAGCTAATACTATGATGATTAAAACAGTAAATATCCCAATCAAAAGTTTGTTGAGGCTCCAGAAAGAAAATTCAAGACTATTTATCTGTCCTTGATTTAAATTCCAAATGATTAGATTTTTTGTGATTTCTGTATTTGAATTATTTTTATCTGTGAGGGTAGCTTTATTAGGGTGAATAATTTTGAAAATGAGTTCTAAATTATCAATACCTTGAATTGAATTAAGATCCAAATCTAACCTGTAAAAGTATTTTTTAAAAAAAATAAAGTTTTTTTGAGAAGTATTAATTTCTATATTTGTTGATCCTCCCGCTAACTCTCCTGCGGTATTTTGGGTGATTTTAAGAACTTGCTTTGTATCTTCAAGATTGAGATTTTTATGTTCCAAAGAAAAGGTTGATTCGTCTTGTTCAATTTCTGCGTCAGGGAAAATATCTTTCATCTTCTCTTCAAATTTTAATTGCCAAGGAAATTTTTTTATGTACTTGCTTTCTATCACTAATTTATTAGTTATTGAATCAGTTTCCCCAAGATCAAGGGTATCCTCAACTTTGACGCAGCCACTTAAAAGTGGAATTAATAATAATAATATTAAAAAAATGATCAATGAAAACCCTTTCTGAAAAGGTTTTGTTTCGCCAGTCGGAGTCTCAGTAACATTAATAAATTTCTTTTTCTGAAATACTTCTCTTTTTTTTCGAAGTGACTTAAAAGATTTTTTATTTAATGATGGGTCACTTTCAAACTGTAAGTTCCAATTTTCTGGCTTTTTAATGTCAGGAGAATCTATAACTTCCATCAAATATTTTGCATTTTCTCTCGTCTTATTATCATAAGATTTTAGAAGTTCTTTACAAAATCTTTTAGCCTCTTCCTTTTTATTAATACCACAAAGAGCAGTAATTAAAATTGTTCTTAAATTTACTCCCTCTTTGCTTGACAAAGGAAACGATTCGATTTTGGGCAAAAGAAATTCAATACAATAATGATACTCACCTTTAGCTAAAGCAAGTTCTACTGCTTCTAAAACTTGCTCATAAGTTTTCATCGGTTAGGCAACTATCATTGTACCTATTCCAGAATTCGTAAAAATCTCAAGAAGTAATGAATGTTCTATTCTTCCATCGATTATGTGAGCTGCTTTGACTCCTTGAGCTAACGCTCTTATGCAGCATTCTGTCTTTGGAATCATACCTTCAGTCACAATTTTTTTATCAATAAAATCTCTTGCCTCTTTGAGATTCGTTTTCTCAATAAGACTATTTTTGTTATCTTTTTCTTTTAAAATACCTTGAGTATCAGTAAGAAGAATAAGTTTTTCTGCATTTATTGAAGCAGCAATTTCTCCAGCAACAAAATCTGCATTAATATTATGGGAAACACCTTCAATGGTTGATCCAATACTAGAAATAATAGGAATATATCCTTTAGCAATAAGAGGATCTAATATCTCAGAATTGATTTTTGTAACCTCTCCCACTAACCCATGTCTCCCATCTCCTAGTTCTCTAGATTGAATTAAATTGCCATCAAGACCTGATAGCCCCACAGCTAAGGATCCAGTTTTATTAATCCCTTTTACAATTTGTTTGTTAACTCTACCCATTAAAACCATCTCGACAATTTCCATTGTTTTTTGATCAGTAATTCTTAAGCCATTTTCGAATTTAGGAGATATTTCTAATTTCTTTAGCCAATTATTAATCTCGGGTCCACCTCCATGAATTACTACCGGACAAACCCCAACGGTTGATAAAAGTGCTATGTCTCTAAAAAATGCATTTTTTAAATCATCATTCTCCATGACAGAACCACCATACTTGATAACAATTTTTCTACCTGAGAAACTTTGTATATATGGAAGTGCTTCGCTTAATATTGATACTCTTTGAGAATCATTCATTATTGAAATTCATTAAAACTTGATGAATTGAGAAATTAGTTTTTACAAATATATCCCTATATTTAATAAAAGAGAATAAAATCAAATTCTTTTTTATTATCATCGATAATAAATTCTGATTCAAGCCCCTTTACGAAAAACCTGTTTAATCGTTCTTGTTTCTCAATCCATTTTTCTAAAGGGACAGCGTTTAATTCGAAACGCATTCTGAGACCATTTTTTTCTTCTTTTGTAATTTCTTCTATCTCTTTTAGTTGAGGGGGGTTATCCTCGTCCCATAAATTTAAAGATTCTAATGACGATTCAAGATGTGCTTTTATCCCATACCTCCATCTTGTAACATCTTTAACTAGTGCTGTTAATTCTTTTGGTCTATTAAATTTATTTGTCGCAAAATTTGTCTTGTCAAATAACTCAACAGGAGGGATTTCAGAAGTCTTTAAACCTAATCCAATTAGAAAAATAGGTACTCCATAAAAAAAAGTTGGTACACTTAAATTTACTGACTCTGTAAAATAAGCAGTCATTCCAACAAAAGCTAATATACCCCCGACAGTTACGATTGCGTTTCCAGGCGATAAGTATTTCTTCATTTTTGATTAAGTAGAATGAGTTTTAAATGGGCTGTAAAATATTATGCAAGATCCTAATACTGCAAATCAAGGAGATTTAATTTTTAAACTTGATCAAGATAGAGCATGGCTATTGGAAAATCTTGATAAGGGTAAATGGCCAGAAATCAGAAGCGAACTTGCTGCGCTTGAAAGAAAAATAAGCAAATTTATTATAAGTGTTCAAGAAAATAACGTTGATATTTGAATTAAAAAGGTATTTCGTCAACTTCAGGTACTAAAGGTGAGCTATCCCAACTAGAGTTTTGGGTGATTTCTTTATTTTTAAATGACTCATCATTTTCTTTTTGATCAGACTTAGTTACATCAACTGGCGATATTAGATGAATCTTTGAAGCTGTTAGTTCTGGTTGCTTTTCTTTTGTTCCGTCTTTTCTTGTGACAGAATTCATCTTTAAACGCCCCTCAATAACAATATTTTGCCCCTCCTTTAGTTCATCTACCATTTCTTGAGCAATATTACCCCATCCTATGATCTTGAGATCTCTGGTTGGATCTTCACTACGTAATCCTTTAAAATTAACAATCATTTCTGCAATTGGAGTTTGGTTTTCTTTGGTATACCTCATTTGGGGAGCGCTATTAATTACTGCCTGTATTAAAAAATGATTCATTACTTACTATTTAATTAAAGACATACTGATGCAGAATCAAGAAAATTGCTATAAAAATGTTTGGATCCTATCAGGAACTTCCGATGGACCTTTAATAGCCAATAGGCTTCTTGAACTTAATTATTCAGTTTTTGCAAGTGTTTTAACTTATAAAGCAGGGCAAGCTTATATTGAAAATCCAAGGTTACATATCATTACGGGTAAATTAAATAATAAAGATCAAATAATTAATTTCATAAAAAAAAATAAAATCAAATTCGTTGTCGATGCTACTCATCCGTTTGCGGTGCTAATTTCTAAAAATCTTAATAATGCATGTGAAGAGATTAATATACCTCTCTTACTATTTGAGAGAAAATCTCTAATAAATAAAACTAATAATTTTTTTTATATTGATAATTTAAAGGATATAAATAACGTTGATCTTGAAAATAAGAATATTCTTCTAGCAATAGGATCAAGATTCCTTAATGATACAGCTAATTTTTATATAAATTGTAAAGCAAATGTATTTGCAAGGGTACTTCCAACTTATGAAAGTATAACTAAAGCTTTTGGATCATGTATAAAGAATTCAAATATAGCGATATTTGAACCGAGTAAAAATAATGAAGGAATTTTAGAAAAAAAACTTTGTGATTTTTGGGATATAGATTATGTTCTATGCAGAGAATCAGGAAGTTATTCTCAGAAAAACTGGGAGAGTATAGTTTCTGGAAGTAAAATGAAGTTATTTTTGGTTAAAAGGCCGAAAGTTAAAAATGATTATGCTTACTCTTTTAATCAATATCACAATTTAATAAATCACATAATAAAAAAATATTGATGTAAAATTTATCATGGAATTATTAGTTATGATCACGACAGAATCAAGCAGAGCAAATGCTTTGCGCATGGCTAAATTACTAATACAGAATAAACTTGCAGCTTGTGTTTCAATAAAACAAATTTTTTCAATTTATGAGTGGGATGATGATATTGAAGAAACAAAAGAGTTTGAAATTACAATAAAAAGTAAACTAGAGTTTAAAGATGATTTAATTGAGTTCTTAAATAAAATTTCTACATATGATGTCCCACAAATAATTTACAAAAAATACCATTCTGATATGAAATATTATGACTGGATCAATAAGACTTTTGATTAAATTTATTTTAATAACTCTTTAAGATCCGTATTAGATCTAGATCCTAATTGCGTAATTATTTGCCCAGCACAAATTGAACCTAATTCTCCGCATTTTCTTAGGGAACAATTATTTATTAATCCATGAATAAATCCTCCCGCATAAATATCTCCTGCTCCTGTAGTATCAATAACTTTCCCTTGATTGATTGATTTAATAACTTCACTATTATTTTTGTTAATTATGAGAGAACCATTTCTACCAAGAGTTACCACTACTAATTCGCATAATGAAGAGAGGTCCCCTTCGCAGTTTGCTAATTTATCCTTTTGAAATAGACTTAAAACCTCAGATTCATTACAAAAAACAATATCAACATACTCATCAATTAATTTCAAAAAACTCTCTCGATGTCTATCTACACAAAATGAATCAGACAATGACAGGATTATTTTTGTATTAGATTGTTTTGCAATTTGAGCTGCTGAAAGAAAAGCATTTTTGGCTAATTGGCTGTCCCATAAATAACCCTCTAAATATAAGTATTTGCTTTCCTTAAGTACACTAAAATCAATGTCTTTTGATTCAAACTCTATAGAAGCACCTAGGTAAGTGCACATAGTTCTTTGAGCATCAGGTGTAATTAAAATAATTGAATGAGCTGTTGGGGCACCTTCATCAATGGGTGGAGTATTAAAAATAGTTTTACTTTTTTTTATATCAGAAGAAAAGAAATCCCCAAATTGATCATTTTTCACCCTTCCAATAAACTGCACATCATTACCTAATTCTGCTAAACATACAACAGTATTTGCTGAGGAACCCCCTGAAATTTGTTTAATCACTTTGCAATTTTCTAACAATCTCTGAGATTCTTCAGAACTAATCAAATTCATTGATCCTTTATCCAAATTATTTATCTCGAGGAACTTATCTTCAATATTTACAATAATATCTACAATCGCGTTGCCCAGACCAATAAGATCAATCTTTTTTTTATGTTCAAAATGTCTAAAAGATTCTTTCATTGATATGGAACTTAATTACCTTAGAAGTGCTCTTTTAGGCCCATGAATTGGATCTTCAATTACTATGGTTTGATCTCTATTTGCCCCCAAAGATACAATGGCAATTGGAACCTCCATTAATTCAGCTAAAAATCTCAGATAATTCATAGCATTCTCCGGGAGATCAGATAGTTTTCTGCAATCTGCAGTTGAACATTGCCAACCTTTTAATTTTTTGAAGATTGGCTTACATTTTTTTAAGTCATCTGAATTTGTAGGGAAGTAGTCTATTTCCTCTCCATCCAGATCATATGCAATACAAACTTGTATCTCATCTAATTCATCTAAAACATCTAGTTTTGTAACGGCTAAACAATCAAGACCATTTACAGATACAGCATATTTACCTATAACTCCATCAAACCAACCACATCTTCTCCTTCTACCAGTAGTGGTTCCAAATTCACTGCCTCTATCACATAGCTGATCATTAATACTTCCTTGTAATTCCGTTGGGAATGGCCCCTCACCTACCCTTGTGGTATAAGCTTTTGCCACACCTATGACTCTATCAATTAAAGTGGGACCAACTCCAGCCCCAATACATGCCCCTCCTGATATAGGGTTTGATGAGGTAACAAAAGGATAAGTCCCATGATCTAAGTCAAGAAGAGTACCTTGGGCACCTTCGAATAGAATATTCTTCTTGTTTTTTGAGGCTGCATGGATAGTCCTAGTACAATCAACAACATGCTTTGATAATCTTTTCCCATAATCAAGATATTCTTCAACAATTTCTTCTAATATAAGTGGTTTAATGCCATAGATTTTTTCTAGTAGACCATTTTTTTCTCTTAATGGGATTTCAATAACATCACTTAGCCTTTCCCTATTGAGCAAATCTCTTATTCTGATGCCATTTCTTTGTGACTTATCTGCATAAGTTGGACCAATCCCACGACCTGTTGTTCCTATTTTGTTTGAACCTCTATCAGCCTCCATCGCTTCATCTAATATTCGGTGGTAGGGCATTGTTACATGTGATGTCGATGAAATTTTTAATCCTGAGATATCAATTCCATTATCAATTAACATGTCAATTTCTTTTAGCAAGATTTTTGGATCTACGACAGTTCCCGATCCAATTAGACAAGAAGTATTTTTATAAAGTATTCCTGAGGGAATTAAATGTAATTTTAGGACTTTATCATCTACAACTATAGTATGGCCTGCATTTACCCCCCCTTGGTAGCGTACGACAACATCTGCCGAACGACTAAGTAAATCAGTTATTTTACCTTTTCCTTCGTCACCCCATTGGGCTCCGATTACAACAACATTAGCCAATTTTAGAAGAGCATTATTTTTGTGCGAATATTTACTATATTCAAAAATCTTGGTTTACTTTTAAAAAGTAAATTAATTGTATCAACTTTCTCTTAGAACCATTTTTTCAGCAAGAGAAAATTCTTTGGTTAAACGCTCTTTTAGTTTATCTGGTAGAGGTCTACTTGCAAAGTTTTTGTAATGACCTGCCATAGCATTTAATGCTGTTTGCATGGTGGTAAATGATTGAGTTTTATTTACCATTCCTCTATTTCTGTATCTGGAAATATAGTCAGTTATGAGTGTAAGAGCCTCACTTCTTACTTCATCTTTATTTGGAGAATCTTTTGGAGTATCAACAGCTGTTTGTAATGTTTTAACAACTGAAATTGTATCCTTTGTATAGTCACCTGTCATAGCGGTTTTTGCAGCTATGGAAGGGGAACTAAATAGTGTAAAAGCAACAACTAAGGATATTGCAAAAGATATGGCTATGGTAAGATTCTTAAAAAATAATTTTGATGTCCATTTCAGTAACATAACTTAGCTCCCAAAAAAAAATAAGCCTCAAGACTTTTTATTGTACATTATTTCTGATTCGGAAATAAATGTTTCTAACAATTTATCAGTACTAACTTTAAGCTTAGTATTATTTGTTCTGCATAAAAGTTCTACTTCTTTATTAATAGAATCTCTGCCAATAATTATCTGAAAAGGAATACCAATTAATTCCGCATCTTTAAATTTCACTCCAGCTCTATCGTTTCTATCATCAAGAAGGACATCAATTTTATTAATTAAAAAGTTGTTATAGATTTGCTCAGTAAGATCACTTTGAATAGGATCTTTTAGGTTTGTTGGGATAATAATAACTTCAAAAGGAGAAATCTGGATAGGCCAACAAATTCCTTTTTGATCATGATTCTGTTCGATAGCCGCTTGAGCTATTCTTGTCACTCCTATTCCGTAACAACCCATCCATAAATTTTTTAAGTGACCGTCCTTATCAGAGAACTTTGCATTTAATTTTTCACTATATTTTTGACCTAGTTGGAAAATATGTCCAATCTCGATACCTTTTTTTTCTTTAAGTTCTTCATCATCATAAAAACTTACTTTATCTCCTTTTTTGGCATTCCTGATATCCCCAATTAGATAGTCTTTCGAATCAAAAGAAAATTCTTGAAAAACTTTATGGAAATTAATTTTATTCCCACCACTTATAAACTTTGAAAGGTCACTTGCAGAATGGTCAATTATTCTTGTCCATTTTTTTTCCCAATTAGAACTAGCTATAATAGTTTTATTATTTAAATCTGGCCCGATAAAACCTAAGGGAAAATCAACTAGATTTTTTTCGATAGTATTTTTGTCTTCAATCTTTTTAAGATTAAGGAGATTTAAGTGATGAAGTTTATTGATTAAGTTAAAAAGCTTTACTTCATTAATGTGTTGATCGCCTCTTATACATGCAAGAATTGGGACCTCAAATTTACCTTCGAACTGTGCAAGGAATATTACTACTTTAATAATCTGACTTGGGTCTAAATTGTTATTATTGCAAACTTCTAGGATTGTTTTTTGATTAGGCGTTTCCAACCACCCTGCAATATTATCTTTTAGTGGAATAGGTTGAGAGGGCAGAGAAACAGCTTTTTCGATATTGGCAGCATAAGAACCGCTTTGAGTGAACAAAATGGAATCTTCCCCAGCATCAGCAGTGACCATAAATTCTTTAGATGAAGCACCGCCAATTGCTCCACTATCAGCTTCAACCCCTACTGTCTGCAGTCCACAAGATTTAAAAATATTTTCATAAGCATTACCCACTTTTTCATAGAAAGAAGCTAGATCGTTTTCTGAAGAATGAAAAGAATAACCATCTTTCATTATGAATTCTCTACTTCTCATCAATCCAAACCTTGGCCTTATTTCATCTCTAAATTTTGTCTGAATTTGGTAAAAACATTGCGGTAATTGCTTATAGGAGTTGATGATCTCTGATGCAATACTCGTGATCACCTCTTCGTGAGTTGGTGCTAAACCAAATTCTTTACCTTGTCTATCTTTGAGATTAAACATTATTCCTTCACCTGCGGTATATCCTTCCCACCTTTCACTTTTTTTCCATAAATCTGCAGGATGAAGTTGGGGTAATAGTAATTTTGTACAACCAATACTATTAAGTTCTCTCTCTATTATTGCGGATATTTTTTCAATAACTCTGAGCATTATTGGCATGTATGCATAAATACCGCTGTTAACTCTGCGAATATACCCAGCTTTTAAAAGTAATTGATGTGAAATAATCTCTGCTTCAGAAGGTGTGTCACGAAGTGTCCCCAGAGGAAATGAGGTTGTCACGCGCATACAGAAAAATCCTTAATAATATTCAATTTTATCAATTAAGGTGAAAAAATAATTTAAAGTGTCTTGAGTCCCTCAACACGGCTAGTCTAAGAATATTCTTTCTGCTAACTTCTTCAGTAATGTATTTCAAACTCTTTAAAAAGTTCATTATTACGAAATCATTCTCTTAAGTTTATGGAAAATATAGATTCCAATATTTCTAGTGAAGAGGAATTAGTAGGTATTGATGAAGTTCAAAAATTCCTAAATAGATCAAGAGCTTCTGTCTATAGGTATACAAATACAGATTTAAGAAATCTAAACCCTAGTTTTAATCCAAGAAAATTAAATCCCGAATTTAGGACTGATCAAAAAGAACCTTTAAAATTCCATCCTAATGAAGTAGCAAGATTTGCAAAAGATATTTTAAGAATAAAGGAAGTTACTGTAGAGGTTTTTAATACACCTTCGTCTGCTGCTCAAAATATACTGGCGCAAATATTAGACGAACTAAAATCTATTAGGTCTTTGCTAGAAAAAGAGTAATTACAAAGTCGCCAATCAATGTTTTGATTTATTGACATTTTGAATGTAGGATATTGAAGTTAATTATCTCCTTAATCTTTACCAATTAAGAGTTCTTGAGTTACACGAAATCAAAGCAGTTTATTCAAAGTAAATCAAGCGAAGAATCTTCTCATGGTTCTGCTCGAAATGATTTCGAAAGAGATGATGATGACCCCTTAAGTATAAGGAGTTTATCCATAACATCTTTAGGTATTATTTTTGCCTTTTTGACAATTTTTTTACCTTCAATAAGCATTTTAATTGGCAGACCTTTATCTCAAGGTAACGAGATAATTCATAATCACGATTTTAAAAAAGATGGACCTTAGTTCAATACCTCCATCTCCAATGAAGGGAATAGTGAATATTGTTGTTGAAATACCTGCAGGTAGTAGGAATAAGTATGAATATTGCTCTGAAGCAGGGATAATGGCCCTAGACAGAGTATTACATTCTTCAGTGAGGTACCCTTTTGATTATGGTTTTATTCCAAATACCTTTGCTGATGATGGAGCTCCCCTTGATGCAATGGTGATAATGGACGAACCTACTTTTGCAGGTTGTCTAATAAAAGCTAGACCTATTGGAGTTTTGGATATGCATGATTGTGGTGCATATGATGGAAAACTTTTATGTGTGCCCATGGCTAATCCTAGGCAGGCTAATATAGTGAGTATTAATCAAATTGCTCCTAATCAGCTTGAGGATGTTGCAGAATTTTTTAGAACAAGTAAAGGACTCGATGGAAGAACAGTTCAAATTGATGGTTGGAGGGATTTTGATGTAGTTGAAAATTTATTGAAAAGTTGTATGCCTCTAAAAAAGAAAAACTTTAAAGTACTTAAGAAATCAAATATTAGTAAATTAAATTGAAAAAAATAATTTTTTATAGTTATTTAAAATGCTCTACATGCCGAAAAGCTGCAAAGTGGCTTGAAAGCAAAGATTTTGAATTTCAGTTAATTGATATTGTAAAAGAACCTCCACTTGTTAATTATTTAAATCTAGCCTTAGAACAATACTCTGATGATAAGAGAAGGATTTTTAATACAAGAGGTAAAGCCTTTAAAACTCTTAATCTTGATATTGATCGTTTGTCAAAGGAAGACATTATTCAACTTCTTTTAAGTGATGGCAAATTAATAAAAAGACCATTTTTGATTTGCGAAGGAAAAAAAGTAATATTAGGTTTTAACGAAATTGAATATGCCAAACAAATTATTTAAGGTTTAAAAATCAAAATTTTATTAATTTTATGAATGCTGCTATTAAAAGTTTTCTAAAAGAATGGGGTCTACTAATTCTATTAACTTTTTTTGTTTCTTCTTGTAGATCATTTTTTGCAGAACCACGTTATATCCCTTCTGGTTCAATGCTCCCAGAATTACAAATAAATGATAGGTTAATTATTGAAAAGTTTTCGCTAAGAAACTCTTTACCAAAAAGAGGAGATATTGTTGTTTTTAACTCTCCTTACTCGTTTGACAAAAAATTAATTTCAACAAGATCTAAGCCTTTACCAAAAAAAAGATATTGTTTTTTTATGAGTTTTCCTCCAATGTCGTTTATTCCTGGTTTGAGGGATCAAGCTTGCGATGCTTATATTAAAAGAGTGGTAGCAATTCCAGGAGAAATTGTAAGTGTAAACTCTAATGGTGAATTAATAATAAATAATAAATTAATTCCTGAATCCTATGTCTCTTATAAGTGCTCATCATCCCTCTTTAATAAATGTGGTGAATTTGAAAATATAAAAGTGCCAGAAGATCATTTTTTAGTTTTAGGTGATAATAGGGCAAATAGCTGGGATGGAAGATATTGGCCTGGAAGTAAATTTCTCCATAAAAAAGAGATAATTGGTAAAGCATTTTTCAGATTTTGGCCTCTCAGTCAAGTTGGCTTTTTCAGTAAGTAAAGCCTTTTTTCTGAGTCTGACTTCATCAAAATAAATTTTTAACAATACTTATTTTAAAGTGCTCCTGAAGCAGTTGAATCAAGTATTCCCCCTAGGTGTGTTGTAATGTTTAGAGCGCTAATCACAGGGGGCTTATTGGGATCATTAAAAAGGTCAATTATAGTTATTCCGCCATTGCCCTGTTTTATCATCCAAATATTTGAATAATTAATCCCAAGGATTTTGCAAATTAAAGTTTTATTGACTGCATCATGAGCAACCAGAAGGCTAAGATCATTATCCTTTTGAGATGAACAAATCTTGTCAAAAGCTTCTACGGACCTTTCTGATACATCTTTTATGGATTCACCTTCAGGCATTATTACTTCTTCAGGTTTATCATGCCAATTTTTTAATAAAATGGGCCACTGTTCTCTGATTTCTGCTTCAAGTTTACCCTCCCATAATCCATGACTAATTTCTACAAGTGAATCTATTCTTTCTATTTTTAAATCTTTTCTATTTTGAAGTATTATTTGTGCAGTCTCATAAGGTCTTTCCATTGAACTTGAAAATGCCTTATTGAAAGAAATATTTTGCAAATATTCAAAAGTCTTTCTAGCTTGGTATTTCCCGTTTTTATTTAAAGGAATATCAATTTGGCCTTGAAATCTACCTTCTTTGTTCCAGTTAGTTTCACCATGCCTTATAAGAAATATTCTGGAATCTCCAATTTGATTCGGAATATTTTTATTAAGATGGGAAGTTTGATTTAAGCATTCAATTTGGGTCTTAAAAGAGTTATCTTCCCTTGAAATATTGAGTATTGATAAAGAGGCATTTTCTAATTTTATTTTCCTAAAACCCTGCTTAGGCTTTCCTATTAACGAGAGGATTAAACATCTGAGAATCGCATTATGTCCTACAACTAAAATATTTGCATTTTCTTTGTCTAGATAAATTTTTAAAATATCTTCTACAAAATTTGTTGCTTGAAAAAATAACTCTTGAATTGGTTTATAAGTTTTATTGTCTTTTCTATTTAAGATTAGATTTTCTGGATCACTTTTCCATATAGGGTAAATTTCTGGAAATTTATTTTTTATTTCATCAATTTTTAGACCAGACCATTCACTAAGATCTACCTCTAGCAAATTATCATCGAATACAATATCTTGTTCTTTATTGAATGTCTTTTTAATTATTTTTGCAGTCTCTGCCGCTCTTACAAGTGGAGAGGAATAGATTTTATCGAAGTTTATTTTTGATAATGCTTTTCCTGCTTTTTGGGCTTGTTCGTATCCTTCATCAGTTAAAAATGAATCGTCTGTTCTTCCTTGAATTAATCCTTTTTCATTGAAACTGCTTAGTCCATGCCTAACTAAAACTAATCGTATAGTCATTATATAAATTTGAAGATTAAGATAATTTAATCATCTCATGACGTGATTAAAATAGATACAAAATATAAGGAACTTCAATGATAACTAAGTATAGTTTTCAATAATATAATTTATTTATGATCTTTAAAAATATTTCTAAGTCAAAACTCACTTTAGCTTTTATTTCTATAGTCATAACTTTTTTTGTATGGCAACAAGGCTTGAGAGATAGTTTAAATAGACCATCTGTCACATTTGATATTAGTCAAAAAGAGCAGGAAATTGCTGAATTATCTCTCCAATCAATACCTGTAAATCTTAAAAAATTTTTTATCATTAATGATCCTGTTGATCAAATAAATAAATCACTCTTTGATGTCTCATTTGAAGAGCTAACAGAAAGAAATAAAGTAATTCGAATAATTACTTCAGAATCAAATGATCCTATAATGTATAAAAATGTATCCAAAGATTTTGAAAATAAAAACTTTAAATTTCTGATTGAAGAGATAGAAAAAAAATCTAATAATATTTCATATCAACCGAGTTCTGATAAGTTTGATTTATTTAAAGGTGATAGATTCTTATATCACCTTTTAAGTCGGAAATTTGATTTTGACGATAGTGCATTAATAACAAAATCATTTTCAAGCAAAATGTTTTTAAAGATATTAGCCATAAGACTAATACCACTATTAACAATACTTATTGGCTCTATTCTGGCTTTAAAAATATTATGGACAACAATATCTTTGAAAAAGTTTGATTGGAAAGAAATTAAATACTTAGATTTAGAATTAATAGATATGGTTTTATTAATTGCAGGTGGATTTGTTGTTTTAGGAGAAGTGGTATCACCTTTGTTTTCTATAAGTTTGGTTGAACTTTTCTCTAAAAATATCTCTAATGAGTTGTCTCAATCTTTAAAAATTTTCTTTGGATATCTTTTTATGGCTATTCCTCCATTAGGGATAGTTTATTATCAAATAAAATCTTTGAATGGTGAATTTACTTTAAAACAGGATTATTTACAGTTCAATTTCTTGCCCATAAAATATGCAATTATTCAGGGTATTAAGGGTTGGTTAACAATTGTTCCTTTTGTTTTATTGATCTCTCTGATTATGAATAGTCTGATCGATAATCAAAATGGTAGTAACCCTTTGCTGGAAATTGTTCTTAACAATAATAATTACCTATCATTTTTTCTATTATTTGTAACAACAACACTACTAGCTCCTCTTTTTGAGGAGATTATATTTCGCGGTATTTTACTACCAACTCTCTCAAAAAATTTTGGAGTAATTTCGGGCATCATAGTTTCAGCCTTTATCTTTGCATTAGCCCATTTAAGTTTGGGAGAAATGCCGCCATTATTTGTTCTAGGAATTGGATTAGGAATCACAAGAATTGCTTCAGGGAGTTTGTTCTCTTCAGTGATTATGCATTCTTTATGGAATGGATTGACCTTCTTAAATTTGTTCTTATTGAGGACATAAAGAATTTAATTTTTTACTTGCGAATCACACAAAAAGATGTTTATTTAATTAGTAATACTCATTTCATTTAAAAAATAAATCATTGATGAAACCTTATGGAAATCAACTTAATTTAAAAAAAAAAGTTCCATATGACGGTAAAAAAGATTCCGAAAAAATATCCATAATTAATATCAAATTTTTACATCCAATTTTCGACACCATTAATATCTCTCTATTAGTATTAATTTTCACCCTATTTTTCTTATCTTTTGATAGCCAAAGGAAATGGTCAAATACATATAAAATCTTATCTAAAACAAGAGCTATCAATAATAATCTCATTGAGTATATTTCTAAAATTGAGGAATTATATATTAGTGAACTTGAGTCTCTCAACATTTATAGAAAAACCAAACCTGAAGATTTAATTTATTTAGATAAAATTACTGAAAAAAAAGAAAGTACATTTAAGAAAAATTTAAATATCTTCATTGAAGGTTTTAGTGATAGCAAATATCAAAGGGGATATTGATGAAAAAATACAAAAAAATTGTTCGTCTAATACCCCTTGATCAAAGAAGATTTAAATTTCTCTATGTTTTTAGCTTACTATTAATTTTTTGTTTGTTTGGTAGGTTAGTTAAGTTGCAAGTCTTTAACGCCTCTGATTTGCAAAGGAAAGCTAGATTAATACAATCTTCTAAAACTAACTCCTTAAAAACAAGGAGATCAATCGTTGATAGAAATAATAGAGTAATTGCTTACGATAAACCGCTCTATAAATTATGGGCCCATCCAAAATATTTTAATTTTCCAGGTGATTCAATAAACAGAGTTCGTAGTATTGAAGAAGTTATAGAAAAATTGTCACCTATCTTGGGTATTAATGATGAAATACTCTTGAGGAAATTTAATAATAAAATGAGCGGTATCAAACTTTTGGATAAAATTGCGGAAGAAAAGGCAGAAGAGATTAAGAACCTTCAAATAAGCGGAATTGATTTGTTTAAATATTCGCAGAGATATTATCCACAAGGAGAACTTTACTCTAATCTTGTCGGTTTTGTTAATAATGAGAATGTAGCTTCAGCAGGTTTAGAACTACATTTAGATAATCAAATTAAAGTTTTTAACAAAAGTAATTTATTAAAAAGAGGAGGAGATGGAACTCCTCTACCGGATAATTCAGCACCAGGTGATTTTATTTCTGATTACAAAAGTTTAGGCCTAACTATAGATTCAAGATTACAGAAAGCTTCATACAATGCATTATCAAAGCAAGTAAGCAAATGGAAAGCAAAGAAGGGATTTGCAATAGTTATGAATGTTAATGATGGTCGGATTCTCTCTTTGGTTACAGTCCCATCATATGATCCAAATAAATTTTGGCAGTATGATTCTGAACTCTTTAGGGGGTGGTATTCTCAAGATTTATTTGAGCCGGGCTCAACTTTTAAACCTATTAATCTTGCCTTAGCTTTAGAAGAAAAAGTCATCCAGAAAGATGGAGTAGTTGAAGATATTGGAAAGATTAACATTGGAGGATGGACACTTTCTAATTGGGATAAAAAAGGTAATGGATACATTGACTATCCAAAAGTTTTGCAGGTTTCAAGTAATGTTGGGATGGTAAAAATAATGCAAAATTTAGACCCCACAATTTATTGGGATCGGCTTAAAAATTTAGGTATAAATAAAAATTTAGAGACTGACTTATTTGAATCAACTGCTGGCCAACTTAAGAGAAAAGAGTTATTTGTGAATCAATCAATTGAGCCTGCTGTCACTTCTTTTGGTAAAGGTTTCTCAATTTCGCCACTTAAATTGGTTCAACTTCATGCGGCTCTTGCAAATGGGGGTTATGAAGTAACTCCACATGTAACCTCAACTTTTATAGAAAGAGTTAATAAAAATCCAAAAAAACAATTTTTTTCACACGAAGTTTCTAAAACTGTTCTTGAATGGATGGAGAGCGTAGTTGATAAAGGTAGTGGATCTGGAGTAAAAATCGAGGGATATAGGATAGCGGGGAAAACGGGCACTTCCCAAAAAGCCTTAAATGGTTCCTACACAAGTAAAAAAGTTTGCAGTTTTGTGGCTACCTTACCAGTTAATGATCCGAAATATGCTGTACTTGTAGTCGTTGATGAGCCATCTAAATCTTATGCATATGGTTCAACTGTTGCTGTACCAGTTGCTAAAGAAATTATCGAGAGTTTGATAGTAATTGAAAAAATACCTCCCAAGATTAAAGATCATGGAATGATTGTTAAAAAACCCTAAAATTTTCAAATTTTATAAATATTTAGTTCATTATCTGATGATTTCATCAGGAATAAAGGCTAGTTTATAAATATATGATTATTTAGATATGAAATCAATTTTAGAACAATTATCCTCAATGACCGTTGTTGTTGCTGATACTGGAGATTTAGATTCGATAAAAAAATTTCAACCAAGGGACGCCACCACCAATCCATCTCTAATACTTGCTGCAGCTAAGAACCCTGATTATGTGAAATTAATTGATAAAGCTTTAGAAAGTTCAGAAAATGCATTGCCCCAAGGATTCTCCGAAATTGAATTAATCAAAGAAACTGTTGACCAAGTTTCAGTATTTTTTGGAAAAGAAATATTGAAGATTATTTCAGGGCGCGTATCTACAGAAGTTGATGCAAGATTGAGCTTTAACACCGAAGCTACGGTAGAAAAAGCGAGAAAATTGATTAATCTTTACAAAAATTTTGGAATTGAAAAGGAAAGAATTTTGATTAAGATTGCTGCAACTTGGGAGGGAATTAAGGCAGCTGAAATTTTGGAAAAAGAGGGTATTAAGTGCAACTTAACTTTGCTTTTTAACTTCTGCCAAGCGGTAACTTGTGCCAATGCAAAGATAACTCTAATTTCTCCGTTCGTTGGCCGTATATTAGATTGGCATAAAGCGAAAACTGGTAAAACTAGTTTTGTTGGTGCTGAAGATCCTGGTGTTATTTCGGTTACGCAAATATATAAGTACTTTAAAGAAAAGGGATTTAAGACAGAAGTAATGGGAGCGAGTTTTAGAAATCTTGATGAAATAAAAGAATTAGCGGGTTGCGATCTTTTAACAATCGCACCAAAATTTCTTGAGGAACTGAAAAAAGAAAAAGGAGAGTTAGTTAGGAAATTAGATGTTAGTACCCAAATAAATAATTCTATTGACTACGAATTTGAAGAAAAAGATTTCAGATTAAGTATGTTAGAAGATCAAATGGCAAGTGAAAAGCTTAGTGAAGGTATTACTGGATTCAGTAAGGCTATAGAAGAATTGGAAGAGCTGCTACTAAAGAGATATTCAGAGATTAAAAATTATAAATTGATTTCTGCTAACTAAATTTAAGTTTGAATTGAAAATAATTAAGTCTCACTTTTTGTTAAAAGCCTTCTGATAACTCTTTTTGCAATATCTTCATAACTCATTTCTCCTGATAATATTTGAGCAATACGTTTAGGAGCTGTTTTTCTTTTGACACCTAATTGATATCCAGTTCTGGGAAATCTATAAAATACTTGGGCTATTCTCCTCCCCCAAGCCATTGATTTCCCCCAAATGTTGTTAATTTTTTTTGTATAAAGATTTAAATCATCTACTTTTCCTGCTAAGGACTGATCTATGTATTCTGCAGCATAAAAACTGCTAATTAAAGATGGTCTAATTCCTTCAGCTAAGAATGGATCACATAGAGATGCCGCATCTCCAACCGCTAACACTTTGTCACCATTAATTGAGTTGAAGCCATTCCATATTCTCAGTTTCTTACTAATTGTTTTGTTAGGAAAATCATCAAAACCGAAGCTTCTGATTACTTGTTTATTTATAGCCTGATTTTCTAGAAGACCATTGTTTATAAAAGTACCTAAACCAATATTTAAGCTTTCTTTCAGGGGGAATGCCCATGCAAATCCATATTTTATAAATCCAAACTCAAATCTAACTGCATCTCTAGGGATTTCACCTAACCCTTGTAATCTTAATGAGATTGTGTTCGCAAATTTAGGTTTTCTTGGCCCTAAATTGAAATAACTCGCCCATTTCGATTGGGAACCATCTGCAATTACAAGAAATTCTGAAATATATTTTATTTTGTTATTGCAAGTAATTTCCCATTTATCATTTTTTTTTATAATTTTTTCTATCAATAATGGTCTCATAATCTGAGCTCCATTACTTAAGGACTCATCAAGTAATAATTGATCAAGTTTCTCTCTTTTAATAATCCAAAATGGGGATTCACCAGTTAGATCAGCAGTTACATTATCTGTAGCCTTCCATCTGAATTCAACATTCTTAATTTTTGATGCTATTGCATGTTTTATATCTAAAGGAAGAAATCTTTGCATTGAAGATGCCATCCCGCCTGCACATGGTTTATAGTCTTGGGATTTTTCTTTTTCGATAATTAAAACAGAGTATCCTTTCTTTGATAGGTTAAGGGCGGTGGAAGATCCTGATAAACCTCCACCAATTATTACAACGTCAAATCCTATCAAACTTTTAGAATTTCCTTTTCTTTTTCAGACAATTTACTTTCTATTAAGGAAATATATTTGTCAGTAATTTTCTGAATTTCAGATTGATTATCTCTCGATTCGTCAATAGAAATAAGGCCATCTTTTTCGTCTTTTTTTTCTTTATCAACAGCGTCTCTTCTGATATTTCTCAAAGCTACTTTTCCTTCCTCTGCATATTTAGAGGCTAATTTACAAAATTCTTTTCTTCTTTCTTCTGTTAAGGGAGGAACATTTATTCTTATTACTTTCCCATCATTATTTGGAGTAATACCTAAATCACTCATAGAAATAGATTTCTCTATCGCTTGCAAGCATGAAATATCGAAAGGTTGTATTGAAATTGTTTGCGAATCAACAGTGCTTATAGTGGCAAGCGATTTGATTGGTGTTTCTGCTCCGTAGTACTCAACACTTACTCTGTCTAGCAAGGAAGCATTAGCTCTGCCTGTCCTAATTGTATTAAAGTTTCTTTGTGTGGCTTCAATACTTTTATTCATATTTTCTTGAATTTCTTTTTCTTTCATAATTAAAAAAATTAAATGATCTTTAACTAATTAAAGAGCCTATTGGCTCACCAGCAACAGCTTTAGAAATGTTCCCTTTTTTGAATATATCAAAAACCATAATTGGGATATTATTATCTTTGCAAAGTGCAATCGCAGTACTGTCCATTACGGCAATTTCATCACTAAGAACTTGTTGATAACTGAGAGAGGAATATTTTTTTGCATCTTTAAATTGATTAGGATCACGATCATATACTCCATCAACTTTAGTAGCCTTCATAACAACTTCAGCGTTTATCTCTGCTGCTCTCAAAGCTGCCGTTGTATCAGTTGTGAAAAATGGATTTCCGCATCCACCTCCAAAGACTACAACTCTACCTTTTTCTAAATGCCGCATGGCTCTTCTTCTGATGTAGGGTTCGGCAATTTCCTGCATTTCTATTGCAGTTTGAACTCTTGTTGCGACTCCTACTCTTTCTAATCCATCCTGAAGTGAAATAGCATTCATTACTGTTGCGAGCATCCCAACATAATCAGCTGTCGCTCTATCCATGCCATCTGCAGACCCTTTAAGCCCTCTAAAAATATTCCCGCCTCCAACAACTATTGCAAGTTCTACATTATTTTCGACTACTTTTGAAACATCTTCTGCAATTGACTGAACTATAGCAGGATCAATACCATAAGGTTTTTCACCCATTAGTGCTTCACCACTAAGTTTTAAGAGAACTCTTTTGTAAGTCATTCAATAATCATACTTTTAAGACCTTAGCAAGTAAAAGCACCAAATTTATTTTTTGTTCAGATATTGCTTGCGTCTTTAAACATTTCTGAACCTGCCTAAAAAATCTTAAATAATAATTCACCTTAACTAAAATTCAATACACTTTTGTGCTTTTATTCCTTGCTCTTTAAATGGATGTCTTATTAGTTTCATTTCTGTAACTAGATCAGCGTAATTGATAATTGAATCAGATGCTCCCCTTCCAGTTAAAACGATATGATTTTTTCTATTATTTAAGCTTTTAAAAAAATTGATTATTTCATCGGGTGCAAGATAACCAAGTTTTGTCGCAATATTAATTTCATCAAGAATGATAAGTTTATAAGATTCGTTTTGTATGTATTTTTTGGCTAGTTGCCAAGCCTCTTTAACTAATTTTTCATCTCTTATTCTGTCTTGTGTTTCCCAAGTAAATCCCTCTCCTAATGAATGCCAAGATACGTTTGAAGACAATTTTTTAAGTGCTTTTTCTTCTCCAGTTGTCCAGCCTCCTTTGATAAATTGAATTATTGCTACTTTGTAGCCGTGCCCTATCGTCCTTAAAGCCATACCTAAAGATGCAGTTGTCTTGCCCTTGCCATTTCCTGTGAAAACAATTAATAATCCTTTTTTTGTTTTTCTGATTTGTAGTCTTTCGGCTTGAATATCTTTTCTTTGCTGCATTCTTTTTTTATATGAGCTCTCGTCGCTTTCCGGTGATAATTTACCTCCCATTCCGAGTTTATTTGCTTGATTATCGAGGTTAAATATTTTCTCGGAAGATGAAGGTTTCTCTTGCATATGACCCTATTTTATAAATTATTATAAATCTTTAAATATTTTTAACTCTTTTAACTTTTAAAAGTGCATTATTCACTGCCTGTTGTTGATCTCTTTTAGTAATCCAGTGGTGATAAGTTTGAGTATGTAAACTAACCGAATGTCCCATCATTCTGGCAGCCACAGTATCAGGTAAATCATAAAAAATTGTTCTAACTGCCCAAGCATGTCGTAGATCATAAGGTTTTATTTGTAAAGAGTAACGCTTAAATTGATCTGTAATTTTTTTCCCAATATTCTGTAGGGTTGTAATTTTAAGGTCTCTATTAATATTTGGCAAAAGTTCTGGATTCTCACCAAGTTTTGATAATTCAAACTTTTCCACCCATTCAGGATGAAATGGCCAAACCTGATGTTCCCCAGTTTTAGTTGTAGGTAAAACTCTAATAATTTTATCCCCAAAATTAGTAAGAGAACTTAAATCACAAAAAAATACTTCATGATTCCTTAATCCATATGTAGCCATCAGACCAAAAACAAATTTCCAAGACTTGTTTGGTATGGTCTCCCACAGTTTCTCAATTAATTCGTCTTTAGGAAGATCCCTGAATCCTGCTTTGTTCAGACCATAACCCCTAGAATTTAATTTCCAATCTTCTGGTAGTTTAATGTCTAAAAACTTAGCCAAAACACTTAAAGAAGTAGCGCATTGTTTCCTACTTCTGGTACCTTCCTTATAACTTTCAAGTGTTTTTTGAAATATTTTTTCTAAAGCTTCATTCTCATTGTCATTGTGAATATTTAGGATTCTTTTCATATATGGTTTGTAAGAACTTCTCCAAGTAGTTTTTCTAGTGCTGGTTCGAAAGTCACTTTTATTTTCTTTAAAAAAAAATTCCTCAAATTGATTTAGTCTTTTTGGGAATTCAAAACCATCTTTTATTTCTTTTTTATAAGGTTTGCCTATCCAATTAATCCAATCAAATTGATTCAATTCCAATTGCAAATTGATTAATTGTAATTTTTTTTTAGCCTCCTCTAATCCAGAAATATCAGCCTTTAAACCAAGAGATATTCTTTGAATCTTAAAGTTATTGTTATCTTCTTTGGAGGGTAGTGAACCACGAATATTTAATTTCTCTCCTCTTTTCTCAATTTTAAGCTTGCTGCCTTGAGTAGCAAATTTATCATTGACATTATTAATTTCCTGAATTACGTTCATTTACTTATATAATTGACCATATAATGACGTTTTTAATGTTGATTTTCAATCTCCATAAATTTTAAATGGATAAAATAGGCGTCTTACTAATGAATTTAGGAGGGCCTGAACGCATTACTGATGTAGGCCCATTCTTATACAATCTTTTTTCTGATCCAGAAATTATCAGGACTCCTTTCCCTGTTTTTCAAAAGCCCCTAGCTTGGTTAATTAGCACGCTTAGGAGTACTACTTCACAACAAGCCTACCTTTCCATAGGTGGAGGTTCACCTATCAGAAGGATAACTGAACAACAAGCAAGAGAATTACAATCTAAATTAAGGGATAAGGGATTTAATGCTACTACCTATATCGCAATGAGGTATTGGCATCCTTTTACCGAATCAGCAATTGCTGATATGAAAGCAGATGGCATAGATCAAGTTGTTGTAATACCCTTGTACCCACATTTTTCTATAAGTACTAGTGGTTCGAGCTTTAGGGAATTAAAAAAATTGCGAGATTCTGATGATGAATTTAAGAAGGTTCCAATGAGATGTGTAAGGAGTTGGTTCAGTCAATCAGGTTATTTAAAATCTATGGTCGAATTAATTTCTGAACAAATTTCACTTTGTGAATTACCTTCAAAAGCTCATATATTTTTCACTGCTCATGGAGTTCCTAAGAGTTACGTAGAGGAAGCTGGAGACCCTTACAAGCAACAAATTGAAGATTGTTCCTTATTAATTATAAATGAGCTGGAAAAATGTTTAGGGCATAGTAACCCTCATACACTTTCTTATCAAAGTAGAGTTGGTCCCGTTGAATGGTTAAAGCCTTATACAGAAGAAGTGTTAGCTGATCTTGGAAGGTCAAATGTTAATGATCTGATTGTGGTCCCCATAAGTTTCGTTGGAGAGCATATCGAAACATTGCAAGAAATTGATATTGAATATAAAGAAATTGCTGTAAAGGCTGGTATTAAAAACTTTCGAAGAGTTAAGGCTTTAAATACTCATCCTACTTTTATTGAAGGCCTTAGTGATCTAGTGATTTCCTGCTTAGAAGGACCTCTTGTTAATATAGAGGAGGCTTCACAGTTGCCTGAAAAAGTTAAACTTTATCCCCAAGAGAAGTGGCAATGGGGTTGGAATAATAGTTCAGAAGTTTGGAACGGAAGGGTTGCAATGATCATTTTTCTTGTGCTTTTTATTGAACTTATTTCAGGCTCTGGACCTTTACATAAATTAGGCATTTTATAAAAAATCAATTGAAATTTATTTGATAATTTTTAATTTTTTGAAAGATTATTTTGAATACATTTCTGACATTACATTTCTAAATGAGGCAAAAGTATTTAATTAAGTTTAATATTTATAGTAAATATTGAATTTCTTTAGTGACCCTCACTTCGAGATCCTTTTCAAAGGGTAGTTCAAAACATGAAAATCCAGTTTGGATAACTGGTGCAGATGCACTAATGGATTCTTTAAAAATTCATGGAGTAAAAGTTATATTTGGATATCCTGGGGGAGCCATACTGCCAATATATGACGCTGTGCATAAGGCTGAAAGAGAAGGCTGGTTAAAGCATTATATGGTTAGGCATGAACAAGGTGGTTCACATGCCGCTGATGGATATGCAAGATCTACCGGAGAAATAGGAGTATGTTTTGGGACCTCAGGCCCAGGTGCAACAAATTTGGTAACTGGAATTGCCACTGCGCAAATGGATTCAGTCCCTCTAGTCGTAGTTACAGGTCAAGTTCCAAGACATGCTATAGGGACAGATGCTTTTCAAGAAACTGATATTTTTGGAATAACCCTGCCAATAGTGAAACATTCATGGGTAATAAGAGATCCTTCAGATATCGCGAAAGTAGTTTCAGAAGCTTTTTTTATAGCCGCATCCGGAAGACCTGGCCCTGTTTTAATCGATATACCCAAAGATGTAGGTCAAGAGTTCTTTAATTACCAAAGAGTTTTGCCAGGTGAGATTATTCCTAAAGGATTCAAAAGGAATGGAGAAATTAATGATTTCGATATCAATAAAGCAATTAAATTAATAGAAGATTCTGAAAGACCTCTTCTATACGTGGGAGGTGGGGCAATATCTTCAGGGGCTCATAATGAAATAAAAACTCTGGCAAATAATTATCAAATACCAGTAACCACAACCTTAATGGGGAAGGGCGCTTTTGATGAAAAAGATAATTTATCAGTCGGGATGTTAGGAATGCATGGAACTGCTTATGCAAATTTCGCTGTTACAGAATGCGATCTTTTAATTGCTGTTGGAGCTAGATTCGATGATAGGGTGACGGGAAAATTAGATACTTTTGCACCTAATGCAAAGGTAATTCATATAGATATCGACCCAGCAGAAGTTAATAAAAATAGACGTGTAGATGTTGCAATTGTTTCTGATGTTTCAAAAGCTGTTCTCAAAATTAATGAACAATCTCTAAAAACCAAATTTACTTGTCAGACGAAAAACTGGTTAGAAAAAATTGATTTTTGGAAGAATAAACACCCTCTATATGACCCGCCCAAAGAAGGAGAAATTTATCCTCAGGAGGTTCTTTTAAAAGTGAGAGAACTTTTGCCAGAAGCTTATGTAACTACAGATGTAGGACAACATCAGATGTGGGCTGCTCAATACCTTAGGAATTCCCCAAGAAAATGGATTAGTAGTGCAGGTTTAGGTACTATGGGTTTTGGATTGCCAGCGGCAATTGGAGTAAAAGCGGCCTTACCTAATTCGGATGTTATTTGTATTGCTGGAGATGCAAGTGTCTTAATGAATATTCAAGAATTAGGAACTTTATCTCAATATGGTCTAAAGGTGAAATTGATTATTATCAATAATCGCTGGCAAGGGATGGTAAGACAATGGCAGGAAAGTTTCTACGATGAAAGATATTCCTCATCAGATATGAGTTGTGGTGAACCTGATTTTGTAAAACTTGCTGAGTCTTTTGGAGTTAAAGGATACTTAATTTCTGATAGAAAACAATTACAGAATGAATTAAAAAATGCGCTTGATCATGACGGTCCTGCCTTGATTAATATTCTTGTAAGAAGGGGTGAAAATTGTTATCCAATGGTTCCTCCCGGTAAAAGTAATGCTCAAATGGTTGGATATGTTAACTGTGAAGACTAATTTTTTTAAATTCGATATTTTAAAAAATTAACTTTAAGATAATTTAAAAACTTAGATATTTCTGAATTGAAAAAATTATTAAAAATTTTAATTATTGCCTGCCTGATTGTTCTTAATCCTGTAATAGTTAACTCGGCTGAAATTCTTCAAATTAAAAGTTCAAATACTATATTGGTGGGGGATCAAAATAGGAATTTAACTATACGATTATTTTGTGTGGATGTAAGTGAAAATGATGAGCTTGAAGCAACTAATTTACTTAAGAGTGCATTCCCAAGGGGAACCAAAGTGAAAATTAAACCTTTTGGTTATAAAGATAATGTTTTGTTAGCAAAGGTTTTTAATATTAAAAGTAATAAGGAGATGACTGAATTATTATTCGCTCAAGACTTTACTAGTGAAATATGTCTAAGTTAGCTATCTTTTTGAGCAAATTAAATTCCATTGCCTCGAGATTGTTTTGTTTTTTCTCCAGGAATTAAATTCATTTTTAAATTTGAATGTGCATAAGTTTGAAATGTCTATATTTGTATTAGGAATGTTCTCACTTAAAAGTTGTCTATATGCAGACTTTTTGAGATCAAGTTGATTTAAGTTTTGCTCTTCGAAGTAATTTGTATCACTAAAACAAAGATCTTTTTCAGTTTTAGTCAAATTCAACGTAATTTTTTTGTTTTCGGCCTTTCTATAAAATTCTTTGAATGTCAATTTATCAACAAGATAATGTTCCTTCGAAATTGCTGGTCCTATGGCAACAAGTAAATCATCTCTAGATGTCCCAAAATTATCGAAAATTTTAACTAGATTTTTTATTATTTTTTTTTCTAAACCTCTTCTTCCGCAATGTAAGGCTGCTACATTTCTTGTCCTTTTATCGGCAAAAAATATTGGCATGCAATCAGCTGTGTAAATCCATAGGTTTTGATTAGATTTATTTCCAATAAGACCATCTGCATCAGTCTTAATCCCCTCTTGAGAAAGTGATCCAAAGACAATGACATTACTGTGAATTTGATTGGAGACACAATTTATGTAATTTTCATTAAAATGATTCCCCAATAATTGAAGAAAGTTCTCATGGCTTGACTTCGTAAAAAATGCATGTTTAAAGTTATTTTGACTAAGGATAGGTGATGAATAATATTCAAATTTTTTGTTTTGAATAAAAATTTCAGATTTTAAAAAATATATTTCTTTATAAGAAATAGTTTCTTCTCCTTAAATGAATTTATGAAATTAATTCAATATCTCTCAAAATCCAGAATCCTGCAAATTTTTCGACATATGGCGTTGACTGTATGGAAATAAATTGATAACCAAAAGAATTTTTTTTATTCTCTAAGAATTTTGCACTTAAAATGTTTGCATCTTTTTCGGGCAAATCTGTTACTAACCACTTATCGTCTTCTGAAGCTTCAAGTATGAGTTGGTTCTTATTGATGACTAATTTAATAGGTTCTAAACAACTGAACCAAGCAGAAAGTGCTAAAGATCTATCTTTGCTAAAAAGTCTTAATCCAGGAACTAAGTGGTTATCATCTAAATGTTGCTGAATTGGGAAAATATCTCCAAATTCTATAGGCCAATTTTCTGCTGATTTTAATTCGCCAATCGATATCTCAGAGATAGTTAGAGCATCTCCCCTTACTGCTTCTGGCAGAGGTTGAGGAGAATTTTCCATTTTAGAAGTAAAAGTAGGGGCTAATACGCCTTTTACATAACCTTTTTCCTTTGGATAAATCTCGTTTTCAAGAAATTCGATTCTATCTAATAAATCGTAAGTTCTCCTACTTACAATTGCCTCAATACTAATGGCCTCAAGAGATTTTTTAATGATCGATTTCATTGACGACCTCCAGAATCGAACTATTGAAGGTTTCTCCCACCCTTGTTTTTTTGCTTCAGTTATTGCTTCATTTAGTGCTTTGGTAAGCCATACTGAGTTAACTTCATTGGCAGGGCATTTTTTATTCCAAAGAAAGATGCCTTCTGTCTTATAACTCCTTGTAGAGCAAATAATTAACTCCCACCTTTTTTTTCCACTTGGTTCAATAATTGGTCTTGAGTAAAAGTCTAATTCCCAATCTGAAATTTTTAATTTAATACTTGACTCAATTTTTTTATTGATGTTCATTTATCTTGTTCTTTTTTATCAAAGAGTGCTTTAGTTTTTAGTGCTCTCTCTGTGGCTTCTTGCATAACTTTTTGTTTATCAATAATTAATTCTCCCGCAGAGTTTTCTAGGAGTGCTGTATTGAGACCAATGCGCCCTTTCTCGAGGTCAATTTCAGATATTAAAGCTTTTATAATTTCCCCTTCTCTAAAAACTTCTCTTAAAGAACGAATCGATCCATTTGTTAACGAGGATTGATGAAGAAGTCCACTAGCTCCACCTAAATCTATAAAAAAGCCATATGGTTTTACAGCTAAAACTTCTCCCTCAATTAATTGCCCTAATTTTAGACTTGTAAGTTTAGAGACTAATGATGCTTTCTTTTCAGAAAGAACTAATTTTCTAGATTCTGGATTAACCTCAAGAAACGCAACTTTTAGACTTTTGCCAACAAAAGATTGATAATCTTGACCATCTTCAAGTTGAGATCTTGGGATGAATCCTCTTAATCCATCTACATCACAAGTAAGTCCCCCTCTATTAAATCCATTGATTAGAACGTTAATTAATTCTCCACTTTTTGCTGAATTTGATACTTTCTCCCAACTTTGCCTAAGAATTAATGCCCTAGCGCTCACTGTTACCATCCCATCAGCATTTTGTTCTTTAATAACCAAAACTTCCATTTCAAGTCCTAAAGAAAACTTTTCTTTAAAGTTAGTTATGACACCCAAACCACATTCTTTTTTGGGCATATACCCAGGTGCTTTTCCACCAATGTCAACATATAATCCATCACTCTCAATTGCTATAACCTTACCTGAAATTGTTTCTCCAGTAGTCCCAATTGGCTCATTTGCATTTAAAGCCTCCAAAAAAGCACTTTCATCAAAATCGAATTCATCAACTGTTCTTTCTAATTGAAAATCTGTATTTTGATCAGAAAAATTAAGGGGTCTATTTAAGTCTTGTTGAGTTAAATCTTGTTGAGGAATATCAAAATCCTTTGTCTTTTCGTTACTGTAATCACTTTCTTTTAATGAATCACCATTAATGATTTGAGGTTTGATTGCAATATTTTGTTTTTTAATTTCTTCTTGTAAATTGGTTTGCTCATTCGATATTTCTTGAGATTTCTTTTGAGTATCTTTCTTGCTTATGTGAAGTACCTGAAGAGGTTTTTTAAGATCTTTTTTATTGCCCTTTGCTTGCAAATTATCTTGGGCATTTTTATTACTGACTCCCATCGTTGGTAAAATAAGAATAATTAATTATTAACATATTCTAAATGTTACTACTCAAAATTAAAATTAATGAACTTTAAACCAATACCTAATAAATTTGAATATTTAAATTGGCAAGAAATTGAGTGTGTTGCAAAAAACAAAAGATCAACAGTGATTTGGCCATTCGGCGCTGTTGAGCAACATGGGCCGCATTTGCCTCTTGCTACAGACAGTATTTTTGTTGACGAAATTATTAGCGAAGTTTTTAAATTATGCTCTGCCGATATTCCATTAAAAAAACTTCCAACCCAATATATTGGTTTTTCTCCAGAACATAAGGGTTTCGCCGGGACAATTTCACTTTCCTCAAATTTAATAACCTCAATGATAAAGGAAGTCGGAATTCAATTATCTGAAATGGGTTTTAAAAGATTGATATTAATCAATGGACATGGAGGTCAAATTTCACTATTAAATACAGCTGCAAGAGAGCTAAGAAGTGTTGCGCCAGGGATGGCAGTTTTCCCTTGTTTCTTATGGAGTGGCGTGAATGGATTGAGCGAATTGTTAACAAAAACTGAGATTGAGGATGGGCTTCATGCTTCTTTAGCTGAAACAAGTTTAATGCTGGCTTTGAAACCAGAATTAGTAGGTTATGAACGCCCAAATGAAGGAATTAAAGGACAGATCCCAGAAGGTTGGAGTTTAGAGGGCAATGCGCCTACTGCTTGGCTTACTGACGACTTCAGTAAATCAGGTGTTATTGGAGATAGTAGAGGAGCAAACGAGTCTTTAGGAAAAAATTTAAAGGAATTATTGATTAATCATTGGTTCAAATTGATTATGAATCTGATGCAATCAGATTGGCCATACAATTCTTAAATAAGTTTAAGTAAAAAATGTGACTTAACAATTGAAACTATTTTCATGATATTTAAATAAACTCTCTATAATAATGTAATATTCATGCATAATGAGCTAAAGATTACTGACATGCAAACTCTAGAATCAAATAAAAAAACTATTGAAGAATCGACTAATCCGATTTCTTTAGATTTACCCGACTTCACTACAGATTCTTATAAGGATGCATACAGCAGAATAAATGCAATTGTTATAGAGGGAGAGCAAGAGGCCCATGATAACTACATTTCAATAGCAACTTTAATTCCAAATGAGTTAGAGGAGTTAACTAAATTGGCGAGAATGGAAATGAAGCATAAAAAAGGCTTTACTGCATGTGGAAGAAATTTAGGTGTAGTTGCTGATATGGAATTTGCTAAAAAATTCTTCTCTAAATTACATGGTAATTTTCAAGTTGCTCTTGAAAAAGGAAATTTAACTACATGTCTTCTAATACAAGCCATCTTAATTGAAGCATTTGCAATTTCTGCTTATAACGTTTACATAAGAGTCGCGGATCCTTTTGCAAAAAAAATTACAGAGGGAGTTGTCAAAGATGAATATCTTCATTTAAATTATGGTCAGGAGTGGCTTAAAGAGAATCTATCTACTTGTAAAGAGGAATTAATAGAAGCTAATAAGGTTAATCTTCCGTTAATTAAAAAGATGTTAGATGAAGTTGCAGATGACGCATCAGTTTTAGCTATGGACAAGGAAGAGTTAATGGAAGAATTTATGATTGCTTATCAAGATACATTGATGGAAATAGGTCTAGATAATAGAGAAATTGCAAGAATGGCTATGGCAGCTATCGTCTAATTAGATTTCTAATTAATTAAGGCTTTTAATAATTAATCAATCCTATTTAAGTAGTTAACTCTGTGCTATTGTTCATAACATCGTATAGATACCATTTATAAATTTTAAATGTTTGGGTTAATAGGCCACTCAACCAGTTTTGAAGATGCAAAAAGAAAAGCTTCGATGTTAGGCTTTGATCATATTGCTGATGGAGACTTGGATGTTTGGTGTACTGCCCCTCCTCAGCTCGTTGAAAATGTAGAAGTTAAGAGTGCTACTGGAATATCTATTGAAGGTTCTTATATAGATTCGTGCTTTGTTCCTGAAATGCTTTCTAGGTTTAAAACGGCTAGAAGAAAAGTACTAAATGCTATGGAACTAGCTCAGAAAAAAGGCATTAACATTACCGCTTTAGGAGGGTTTACTTCTATTATTTTTGAGAATTTTAATCTTCTACAGCATAAACAAATTAGAAATACTTCATTAGAGTGGGAAAGGTTTACTACTGGCAATACTCATACCGCCTGGGTCATTTGTAAGCAACTAGAAATAAATGCGCCTCGCATTGGGATAGACCTTAAAAAAGCGACTGTTGCCGTAATTGGTGCTACAGGTGATATTGGTAGTGCTGTTTGTAGATGGCTTATCAATAAAACTGGGATTTCAGAACTTCTTATGGTAGCAAGACAACAAGAACCACTAGCGCTGTTACAAAAAGAATTAGATGGTGGCACCGTAACAAGCTTAAATGAAGCATTGCCTCAGGCAGATATTGTTGTATGGGTTGCAAGTATGCCTAAAACTATTGAAATTGATAAAGATAACTTAAAAAAACCATGTTTAATGATTGATGGCGGATACCCCAAAAATCTTGATGAGAAGTTTCAGGGTGAAAATATTCATGTTTTAAAAGGAGGTATAGTAGAGTTTTTCAATGATATTGGTTGGAATATGATGGAACTTGCGGAAATGCAAAACCCTCAGCGAGAGATGTTTGCTTGCTTTGCAGAAGCTATGATTTTAGAATTTGAAAAGTGTCATACAAACTTTAGTTGGGGAAGAAATAACATTTCCCTTGAAAAGATGGAGTTTATTGGAGAAGCATCTTTAAAGCATGGTTTTTCTGCGATTGGACTTGATAAGCAATCTAACGTATTAACTGTTTAAATTATGGCTAAACGTTACCTCCTTGACTTTGAAAAGCCTCTTGTTGAGCTTGAGAAGCAGATAGAGCAAATTAAGGAATTAGCTCGAGATTCAGAAGTAGATGTTAGTCAACAGCTTCTGCAGCTTGAAACCTTAGCTGCTAGGAGAAGAGAAGAAATATTTAAATCTCTCACCCCTGCTCAAAAGATTCAGGTAGCCAGACATCCCCAAAGACCTAGTACTTTGGATTTTGTTCAAATGTTTTGTGATGACTGGATAGAATTACATGGTGACAGAAATGGTGGGGATGATATGGCACTAATTGGGGGGATAGGTTCGATAAATAATAGACCAGTTTTGATGTTAGGGCATCAGAAAGGAAGGGACACAAAAGAAAATGTAGTAAGAAACTTTGGGATGGCAAAACCAGGAGGTTACAGAAAAGCTCTTAGATTAATGCAGCATGCAAATAGATTTTCTTTGCCAATTCTTACATTTATTGATACTCCTGGAGCTTATGCTGGTTTAAAAGCTGAAGAACAAGGTCAAGGTGAAGCGATTGCAAGAAACCTTCGAGAGATGTTTGGATTGAAAGTTCCAATTGTGGCTACTGTCATTGGAGAAGGAGGTTCTGGAGGAGCACTTGGAATAGGTGTTGCTGATAGGCTACTAATGTTTGAACACAGTGTTTACACAGTTGCTAGTCCAGAAGCATGTGCATCAATTTTGTGGAGAGATGCTGCAAAGGCCCCAGAAGCTGCATCTGCACTTAAAATCACAGGAAAAGATTTACTTAAATTAGGTATAATAGATGAGGTATTACCAGAACCTTCAGGTGGGAATAATTGGGCTCCTTTAGATGCTGGTAACACACTAAAAGAGGCTATTGAGAAACACCTTAACGCTTTACTGCAAATGACTGAAGAAGAATTAATTGAGGAAAGATACAAAAAGTTTAGGGTTTTAGGAAAGTTTATCGAAGCGAATAATATTGAAGAGATTTATAGTGAAATCCCCCAAAAAACTGAATAACTTGAAACTAGCTTTTATAACGGGTGCTACGAAAGGTATTGGTAGATCTACCGCGATTACTTTTGCCAATGCTGGCTGGGATTTAATTTTACTCTCCAGAAATATGGATTTAATGGAGAAACTAAAGAGCGAACTGCTGACCACTAAATCAAAAATTAACCTAGTAAAATGTGATTTATCTAATCCCCAAGAAATAGAGCATTGTGTTAAAGAGGCAATTGAGAAGTATGGGTGTCCTTCAGTATTGATAAATAATGCCGGTTGCGCATTTAATGGCCCTTTAGTTGAAATGGAATTAGGTCAATGGGAACAGACTATTCAAATAAACCTCACAAGCGTTTTTCAAATTTGCAACTCAATAATTCCTCAAATGAGGGAAAATGGTGGTTTAGTTATTAATGTCAGTAGTCATGCCTCTTATAATGCATTCCCCCAATGGGGAGCTTATTGTGTTTCAAAATCTGCACTAGCTATGTTTACTAAATGCTTGAGGGAGGAGGAGAGATCTAATTCAATAAGAGCGTGCACAATAACTCTTGGTTCAGTAAATACTCCTCTTTGGGACTCCGAATCAATCAATTCTGATTTTGATAGAACTTCTATGCTCTCCTCAAAGGAGGTATCAGAAACTATTCTCTACATGGCTCAAAAACCTGAATCACAATTGATCGAAGACTTGACTTTGATGCCTTCTGGCGGAGCCTTTTAAACATTCTGTTTATCTGATTAATCTTAAAACAGTGATTTTTTTTAGTGCTATTTGAACCCGATTGAACAAGAGAATGTGATATAGTATATTAGCAATTAAGCTTTGGAAGATACAGTTAATTAAGTTGCATACAATTTTCTGTTTAGAATTTTATGACCTCTACATTACCCAACGATAATATTAGAAACTTTGACGACCAGATTACTAATAAATTAATTTCTGAAATTATTAGAGACAGAATTAAGAATTCAGGTACAAGGTTTAGTGCTAACGATAATATTTCTGATTTTATAAATCCTGGTGAATTAGAAATTTTAGAAAAAGAAGTAGCCTCAAGAGTTAAAGACTTACTAAAGTCCCTCGTGATTGATGTTGAGAATGATCATAATACTCAAGAAACTGCTGAAAGAGTTTCAAAAATGTATCTCAATGAGGTTTTTAAAGGTAGATATCATGAACAACCTAAAGTTACAAGTTTCCCTAATGACAAGAATCTTGATGAGATCTATACAGTTGGTCCAATTTCGGTAAGATCTGCATGTTCACATCACTTAGTTCCAATTCTAGGAGAGTGTTGGATAGGTATTAAACCTGGAAATAAAGTTATAGGACTTTCAAAATTTGCGAGAGTTGCTGATTGGGTGTTTTCAAGACCTCATATTCAGGAAGAAGCTGTAATGATCCTTGCAGATGAAATAGAAAAACTGTGTGAACCTAAGGGTTTGGGCATTATTGTAAAGGCCCAACATTATTGTATGAAGTGGAGAGGAGTCAAAGAACCAAATACAAGTATGATTAATTCTGTGGTTAGAGGTGATTTTAGACACGATTTAAGTTTAAAACAAGAATTTTTTGAGCTTGTAAAACAGCAGTCCGCTACTAATAATTACTAGTTTCTTTTTAAAAAATTAAAAAGATCTTCTGTTTTTTTAATATCTTTTAAGCCTGGAGAAAATTCAATACTACTTGAAATATCTAGTCCATCAGGTTTTATATCAGTAAGAATTTCATTAATCCATTCAATTGATATTCCACCTGCTAACCACCAAGGTTTGCTAAATTGGAGATTCTTTAAATAAGTAGATTTTATTTTTTCCCCTGAACCTCCATAAGTTTTTTCATTC
>QCBK01000005.1 GCA_003281635.1 Prochlorococcus sp. AG-347-G22 | reverse complement strand
CAATTAAAGAGCCTATAAAACCTCCAAAAAAATTAACTAATAATCCAGATTGTCTAATTATTGCTTCTTCTTTTTTTTCTTCTTCTTCAAAATTAGGAGAATCAACTACTTTTAAGCGCTTATTGGTTTTTGGTTGTTTAAGTTGTTGGTGTCGGATGAGGGCTTCGAAATCAGGCATGGAATTTGTGAGGCAATTGAACAATAAGCAGACCAGCCCGTCATTCGACGAGGATCTGACCTGCCTAAATCGTCTACAGCTTCAAATACAGCATTGCCAGAGGCTTCTGCTTTATCAAATGCTGAGAGTAAGGGTATAAATGTATCAAAAACATATAAACCAAAATTTTCTAGAGCTGCTTTGGCTTGTTGCGCTGCTTTTTGCTGTCTAAAATCAACTTTTACTATTACTACAGCATGGTTAACTTTTAAGTTGCTTAATAAATTAGCTAGTTCTACAGTTAATTCTACTGATCTTGCTTTTGCAGTTGTAGGCAAGATAACTAAATCTGAACCATACGCTAAGTGTTTAAGTTCTTCTTGATCACTGCTAGCTTGGCCATCAGTTATTACAATTTCTGATGATCTTGATGCTTTAGCAGCTGAACTGACGGGGAAAACTGGAAATGGAAGATTGCCTCTTGATGCGTATGCTAAAGCAGATCTATTCTTGTCGGCATCGACTATGCAAACTTTTTTACCTTCAGAATGCCAAACACTTGCAAGGTGAATACTTGTACAGGTCTTGGCAACCCCCCCTTTTTGTCCGCAAACGGTAATGAACAATTTTTTATTTTTATTTCTCTTACTTTGGAGAATAATTTCTTAATGTCAAGAGAAACTGATTTTTAATGCTTTAAAACTTATTTTTTGAAATATTTTAAAGAAGTTAATATTTTTAGATAACCTTATAAAGTTCCTTATTTAAATTGGCTAGTGAAGAAAAGAATTGGATTAGGTACGTGGTCTTGGGGGAATAAGCTTTTCTGGAATTACCAATCTACAAATGACGATGATTTACGTGAGACATATGATGAAGCGTTACGAAGAGGTTTCGATCTAATTGATACTGCAGATTCTTACGGTACTGGGAATCTTCAGGGCAGAAGTGAATTGTTGATTGGAAAATTTTTACTAAATACTCCTTCAGCAAAGAAAAAAAGAATTCAAGTAGCAACCAAACTTGCACCTTATCCTTGGAGAATAGGTAAAAGAGGCTTTAATAAACCTTTTTTGAAAAGTTTAGAGAGACTTAATAACAAATTAGATATAGTGCAATTACATTGGTCAACTGCAAAATACAATCCTTGGCAGGAATTAGGGCTGTTGAATAATCTTTGCGATTTAAAAGATGAAGGCTTTGATTTTCAAATAGGCTTATCAAATATTGGCCCTAAAAGATTGATGAAATTAATTAATTTTTTAGCAAAAAGAAATCAGAACCTAAAGAGTGTTCAAATACAGTTTTCTTTGCTTGCTCCCGATTTAGGAAAACAATATCAGGTAAAAAAAATTTGCGACGAAAATAATATTGATTTCTTTGCTTATAGTCCTTTGTCCTTTGGAATACTTTGTATTGATCCAGATAAAGAAGAAAATAAAGAAAAAAGTTTTATTCGTAATTCCTTATTTGAAAACTATAAAAAACCAACATATGAATTGCGGAGGTGTCTAAAAAGAATTGCGCATCAAAGATCAGTTTCCCAAGCGCAAGTAGCAATTAATTGGTGTTGTTATCAAGGAACTATTCCACTTGTTGGAATGCGAAAAAAATCTCAAGTTATAGATGTATCTAATGTATTTAATTGGAATTTAAAAAAAAATGAATTTAAAGCACTTCAGGAAATTTCAAAAAAATGTTTAAAAAAAATGCCGAAAAATCCTTTTTCGAGTAATTAATAAAATTTTTAGCTAGATATTTTCTTATTTTTTTTGATTTGACAACCACTATTCCATAGTTCATTGGGAAATTTTTCACCAGTGAATCTAATAACTTTTGGTTTGAGATTTATTATCAAGTCATTTAGTTTTTTATTAGATTCCATTTTGCAAGATTGGATTTCTTAATAAGATAAATTAATTTAAAACTTATCTTCTCAGTATTTATACTTATAAAATTAAAAAAATTCTTTTTAATACAAGTAATTGCAGCAATATTTACACACTCATAAATTATCTATTACAACTTCTTAGTTATTTAAAAAAGTGGAGTCCTTCCAGACTCCTCGTATCATTTGGTTGATAAGGCTGATATAACCCCATCTCCTTTTGGATCAAGCAGCAACTGGGGCTGTTTGACGGGAGAAACTAACGATTTTGTTAGCATTTGTGTTTTTGCTCTAACCGAGCCGGCTTCAGTCACCTTCCTTATGCCCCGTCGAAACCATTACAACCCCAAATAGTGGAGTTGAGCGGAATCGAACCGCTGTCCGAAACATCGGTTGAGATCACCTAGTCCAATTGGACATTTATATTCTGACAGGCAAAATGGTTATTGAATAGTTTTTTTATTAAGTTTTATCGTATATGAATGTAGTGGCATCATCTCCGGAGGGACTAGAGAAATCTTTAGCAGATGAAATTTCAAATTTAGGCGGCTTTAATATTAATACTTATAAAAGATTTATTAATTTTGAATGCAATTTTGAAACTTTTTATAGAGTTCATTTCTATTCCAGATTAGCGTTTCGTTTTTATAGAGAAATTGCAAGTTTTAATTGCTATGATAAACAATCTTTATATGCGGGGGTTAGAGATTCATTTGATTGGTTAAATTGGTTGCACTTTGATAAAACGTTTAATGTTCAAGTGACTGGGAGAACATCTTCTTTAAGTCATACTCATTTCACTGCTCTTGAAGTAAAAAATTCTATAACTGATTTGCAACAGGCAGTTTGGAATAAAAGATCAAATATTTCTCTAGCTAATCCAGATTTTATAATTCATCTGCATTTAAATAATAATAAAGCAATTCTCAGTCTTCAAAGCAGCGTTGAAAGCTTACATAAAAGAGGCTATAGACCCGCAATAGGAAATGCTCCTTTAAAAGAAAATTTAGCTTCTGGATTGATAAATATGACTCAATGGAATGGCAAAGTTCCATTAATAGATTTTATGTGCGGCTCGGGAACTTTTTTAATTGAGGCAGTCAACCAATACCTTGGAGTTCCTATAAATATTGATCAAGGATATCTTTTTGAGAATTGGTTGGACTTTAGGAAAGATATTTATCTTAATGAAAAAAATAAGGCAAAAAATAAAATTATAAATTATGAAAAATTGCCAACAATAATAGGATGTGAAATTAATAAAAAGGTTTTTGAGCAGGCGAATGTAAACATATCATTAGCTGGACTAGAAAATTATATTGAGCTTATAAATAATGATTTTTTAGCACTCCAATTAAGTTGCAGACCTGGGATAATCATATGTAATCCTCCATACGGCAAAAAATTAGGCGATGAAAATGAATTGATTTATTTATATGAACAAATGGGAATCTTCTTAAAGAATAATTTTTCAGGTTGGGAATTTTGGCTGCTAAGTGGAAATCCAAAACTAACAAAATATTTGAAAATGAAATCTTCATTGAAAATTCCTGTTAGTAATGGGGGAATAGATTGTAGATGGATAAAGTATTTAATAAGGTAATTTATTTTTTGCCTAAAACCGCTTTTGTTGTCTTGCCTAAACCCTCTAATGTTTGAGGAAGATATGGTCCTTTGGCTAATTTTCCTCCAAGTTTTAAACTTAAGCCTGCAAGAACTAAATCGATAAAAATTATGAGTAATAAATTATATTCAATATTCCAATTATTATATTTTGTTAGAAAAAGATAGAAAATAATATGGATGCAAATAAGTACTAATAATAATAATGTGCTGCCAATTGCCAAAAATATTCCACCACTAATTAATCTTCTTTTTTCTCTATCTACTTCTTGAAGAGCTATTCTTACATGCAAATCCATCACTGAACTTGCAATCGCTGAAATTCTGGAGGCGGTATTTGCAAAGTTTTTATTTTTTGGTTTTTCCATATTATTTTCTACCACTGTTTAGGAGCGTTCCTATTAGTAAACCTATACCAGCCGCAATAGCAATAGATAATAATGGTTTTTTTCTTATAGGACTTTCTATTTTTGGTCTAAGTGTATTGTTAAGTTCTTCTAATAATTCTTCTAATTGACTTTCTATAGGCTCAATTTTTTCTGATATTTCCCAATTGTTTTCTCTTATTGAATCAATTATTTCATATAGTTGGCTTTTTATTCTAGTTGCTGAGGTTCCACTATGGCTTGCTATTACTTCAACTAAATCGTCAATACTCCCTTTTGTGGCTTCAAGGGTTTGTTGTGCAATGTTAGGCCATTTTTCTTTTATTAAAGGTATTAAACTGTCAATTTTTTCGATTAACCATTTTTCCGAGAGAACCTCTCTTTCAGGAAGATTAGAGTTATCTTCTTTATCTTCTACTTCTTTGGGAGGATGGTAAGTCTCCATTATTAAACTTATTTATTTTAAGATTAGACCCTATTTTCTTAATTTGGAACCCTTATCTAAATAATTGTGGGATTTATATAGAATATAAACATATAAAAGTTTATTTACATTTTATTTATCTACTCTGTTCTGCTAGAAGCTTTTGTTAAGCTATTACTGGAATTATTAAATGAGTTTAAATTTCATCATGGATATTACATTTGCATCATTAATTTTTGCATCTCGCACAATCCCTACAGATTTTGGATTAGTAGCTGCAGCTATCGCTGGAGCTGGAAGTTTGCTATTCATCGCTTTAAGATTTGTTCCTGATGCAGGTAATTAAATAAAAGGGACCATCTTTAAGAAAAAATATCTTTATCTAAACTTTGTTTTGCAAAAAGATTTAATTTATTTATCAACTACATAATGGATAAATGGGTTTTGCTGGAACATGAAGTTTATAATGCTAAGTCTAAAGATATTCATTATGATTTTCTTGTTGAAAATGGAATAGATTGTTTAACTTGGAAATTTTTAAAACTACCTTTATTAAATCAAGAACCTATAGAAATTATTAAGCAGCCAAATCATAGACTTATATGGCTATACAGGATAGAACATGAACTTTCTGATAATAGAGGTTTTGTAAAAAGAATTGATCATGGAATATTTAAAAGTGTTCCTGATAAATTGGACTCTGAACATTATAGATTCATTTTGGATGGTGAACTTCTTTATGGCTTGTTTGAAATTTCGGGTAATTTTTGCAGATTGAGCAAAAGTTATTAATACTCATTTATAAATAAACGTAATATTCCTATTGAGAATTTTTGCAAATTAGTTATTCTTATTTAGCTATTGAGACTTGAGATTGGTACATATCAATCAGGTCGAGTTTGAAAATTTTAAATCTTTTGGGGGGAATGTAAAAATACCTCTTGAAGAAGGTTTTACGGTGGTTACGGGTCCTAACGGTTCTGGGAAAAGTAATATTTTAGATGGAATTTTATTTTGTTTAGGTCTAGCTAACAGTAGAGGTATGAGGGCTGAAAGATTACCAGATCTAATAAATAACTCCAAAGTTAAAGAGGGTAAGTCATCAGAAACATCTGTTTCGGTAAAATTTAATATTCAAGATTGGTCTCCCAGAGAGGACCTTCCGCCTTTGGAACTAGAAGAAGAAGAAATTGCCCTTAATAAAGGTCAAAAAGAATGGTTAGTTTCTAGAAAATTAAGGCTTATGCCTGGTGGTTCTTATGCTTCTACTTATACTTCTGATGGAAAACAATGTACCTTGCAACAAATACAGAGAATTTTAAGAGATATCAGTGTTGATCCTGAGGGCAGCAATGTTGTTATGCAGGGTGATGTAACAAGAATAGTATCAATGAATAATAAAGAGAGGAGAAATCTTATTGATGAATTAGCAGGAGTTGCACTTTTTGATACAAGAATAGAACAAACTAATGCAAAATTAAATGACGTTTTCGAAAGACAAGAAAGATGTGAAATTTTAGAAAATGAATTGCAATCTAGTAAAAATAAGCTTGAAAAAGAATGTGAAAAAGCAAAGCTTTATAAAGAATTAAAGGCAAAACTATTACAAATAATAGAATTAGAGAAAGTTCTTATTTTTGAAAAACAAGTTAAGCATGTTGAATCTATAGAAAAAAAAGAAAGTGAAATTGAAAAAAATAAAATCTTATTTAATAAACAAAAAGAATCTATTAGTAAAGAAATATCAGTTTTAGAAGATGCTTTGAAAATACTTGTTGATGAGCTTAAGGAGAAAGGAGAGGATAAATTGATAAAAGTTAATTCTGATATTGGAAGTATTAACTCTAGCTTGAGAGAACTTGATAGGATATCAATTCTGAATAAAGAAGAAGGTATTAAATTACAACAGCAGAGAGATGAAATTGCAATTTCTAAGAGGAATATCGAGTCAGAAAAGATGAGACAAGAAAATTTTGATGATAATTTTTTAAATCAATTGAACTTGCAAATTGATGATCTCACTTTAAAACACAAACTATCCAGAAAAAAACTTTCTGATGCGGCTGGAGAATCTGGAGAATTCTCAAAACAAAGTATCAAATTAAATGCTGAGCTTGAAAGTATAAAAAATAAAATTCATCCTTTGGAAATAAAAAAAAGGAAAATTGAAGAAGAAACTATTCAAAATAATATTCAAAAAGATGAGATATTGTCACAGATCGAATCCTTAGACTTAGAAAAGAAGAAACTTTTTCAGGGAAATCAAACAAAAAAAGAGACATCCGATACAAAGAATAAAAACTTGGCAAGTAATAGCGCAGAAATTAATTCTTTAAAAAATGAAATTGATTTATTAATTAAAACTAAATCAAGGCTAAATAACGAGCAATTAATGCTTGAAAAGGATTTATCTAGATTCGAAAGCAGAAAGGAAGCTTTAAACGAATCTAGAGGTTCATATGCTCTAAGAATTCTCTTAGAGGCAGGGTTAGAGGGTATACATGGTTATGTAGCTCAACTTGGAGAGGTCAGTGAGAAAAATAGATATGCATTAGAAATTGCTGCTGGAAATAGGTTAGGACAAATTGTTGTTGATAATGATCATATTGCTGCAAAAGCAATTGAAATTCTTAAAAAGAAGAAAGCGGGAAGATTAACTTTTTTACCTTTAAATAGAATTAAAAGTCAAAAAAAGAATTATGCAATTTCAAGATTTGAAAATAATAGGGAGAATGGATTTATTGATAAAGCTATTAATCTAATTACTTTTGATGAAGTTTATTCAGATGTTTTTCGATATGTTTTTGGAGATACTTTGGTTTTTTCAGACTTATCCTCAGCTAGGTTATCTACACAAAAAAATAGGTTGGTTACCTTAAGTGGCGAATTATTAGAAGTAAGTGGTGCTATTACAGGAGGCAGTAAGTTAAATAAAGATTTGGCTTATAGGTTTGGAATTAATAATGATATTGATGATTCCAGTCCTATAAAGGAAAGATTATTAGTTATCGAAGAAGCTTTAAAAGAGTCAAATAATGAGTTGATACTTAAAAATAATAGACTCAGTTTATTAAATTCAAACCGCAGTCAAATAATTGAGGATTGTGCCTCATTTAATAAAGAAATTGAAGTAAATCAAGATTCTCTTAAAGCTGTCTCGCAAAGAATTGAGGATTGTAAATTGAGATTAAATAAACTTGATACTGCTAATAATTTATTAGTTAACGAGTTAGGTCATATAAAAAATCAATTGAAGCCTTATCACGATAAGTTTGATCAATTACAAACCATTCAAAAGGCAAATTATGAAAAAAATCAAAAATCATCATTAATAGCTTTTAATGAAGACTTCAATAATCTTGATAAAAAACTTGAATTACTTATTAAAGAGAGAAATACATTACTAGATAAAAAGAATCAATTTGCTTTAAATAAAGAGCGTATCAATAATTCATTAAAAATTACTTTACTACAAGAAAAAAACTTGCAGGAATCTATTAAACAACTCTCTATTGCTCATAGTGAATGGATAGAAAAAAGAGATCAATTTAAAAAAGAGCTTTCAGATCTCGATAATCAAAAAAATTCTCTAGAGAAGAATTTAGGTTTATTGAGAAGGAAAAGAGATGAATTAAACTCTTCAATTTCTAATAAAAGGCAAGAATATAATAACTATCTGTTAAAGCTTGAATATCTTGAAAGGGATATGCAATCCCTTAAAGAAGAGATGAGGAGCGAGACAATAAAATTAGAAAATTATAAAAAAGATCTACCTAATCCTTCCCCGGAGTTTGGAGAATATGAAGGGAAGAGTCTTGAATCTTTGCAATCAGAAATTTCGATCATAAATGCAAAACTAGAAAGCTTAGAACCTGTCAATATGTTGGCTCTTGATGAACTAGAAGAATTAGTTGAGAGATTAAATGGTTTGCGAGAAAAATTAGAAATTCTATCTAATGAAAGATCAGAATTATTGCTGAGAATAGAAACTGTATCTACGTTGCGTCAAGAAGCTTTTATGCAAGCATTTACAGAAGTTGATAGACATTTTAGAGAAATTTTTGCAAATTTATCTGACGGAGATGGATTTCTTCAGCTTGAAAATCCTAATTCTCCTCTAGAAGGAGGATTAACTTTAGTGGCTCATCCCAAGGGAAAAAATGTCAGAAGATTAGCGTCTATGTCAGGTGGTGAAAAATCGTTAACTGCTTTAAGTTTTTTATTTGCTTTGCAAAAGTATAAGCCTTCACCTTTTTATGCATTAGACGAGGTTGATAGTTTTTTAGATGGTATAAATGTTGAAAGGTTGTCAAACCTAATATCAAATCAGTCATCAAATGCTCAATTTATAGTCGTAAGTCATAGAAGGCCTATGATTAGTGCATCTGAACGAACAATTGGGGTTGCGCAAGCAAGAGGTGCTAATACTCAAGTTCTTGGGTTACCAAATGCTGCATAAACACACTTTTTTAAATTTATACGTCAGAATGATAAAAAGAAATTTATGAGCTTGTCTAACACATCTGCTAATAAGAATCTCTCTAATTCGGTTCCTAGTGAACGTTTATGGTTAAGGTCAGAATTAATGGGAACACAAGTGATAACTACTGATACTGGAAGGCGGCTAGGCGTAGTTGGCGAAGTTGTTGTTGATATTGATAGAAGAGAGGTGGTCGCTTTGGGACTAAGAGATAATCCACTTACAAGATTTTTACCTGGTTTGCCAAAATGGATGCCTTTAGAAAGTATAAAGCAAGTTGGAGATGTTATTTTAGTTGACTCCCTAGATTCTTTGAGTGAAAGTTTTTCTCCAGAAAGGTATGGAAAGGTAATTAATTGTCAAGTGATTACAGAATCTGGACAACTTCTGGGAAGAGTTCTTGGCTTTTCTTTTGATATTGAGACTGGGGATTTGATATCTCTTGTTATGGGTGCTGTTGGTGTTCCGCTTTTAGGCGAGGGAGTTTTAAGTACTTGGGAAATACCTGTTGAGGAAATTGTAAGTAGTGGTACAGATAGGATTATTGTTTATGAAGGTGCGGAAGAGAAATTGAAGCAATTAAGTAGTGGACTACTTGAGAAGCTTGGAGTCGGTGGTTCTTCATGGGATGAAAGGGGAGTAAATGGATACTCAGCAAATCTTGTACCTGTTGAGAATCAGTTACTTTCAGGTTCTGAATCAGAACAGCAAAATAATTTGGTCGAGGAATATGAAGAAGTTGTTGAACAAAATGATTATGAAGATGATTATGAAGATGATTATGAAGATGAACTTGAATATGTTGAAATAAAGGGTTCTGAAGAAGAAATAAATAATAGAAAAAAGCTATACATGGATAATGATGATTCTGATCAGATTGAGACTGAAAATATTATTAATCAAATAGATGAAAAAAATAATATTGATTTAAAGCAAAAAAAACAATCAACTACTAATTTAGCTTCGAAAAGACCAATTCAAAATGCAACTGAAACTTTAGATATTGAACCACTAAACGAACAAAATTTAGTTCAAGATAATAAAAAATCAGAAAAGTTTGAAATTGATGATCCCTGGTAATTAATAAAGTTTTTTTATTGAATTAACAATTATAGAAGCAAGTTTTTTTGCAGCACCTTTATCGCCTCTTTCTTTCTTTAGATTATTCCTCATACTTTTCAATTGATCTCTATTTTTAATAAGAAATAATACCTCTCTTGCAATTTTTATTGTCGAAATATTACCTATCCTTTCAGGGACAATCATTCTTTTAGCTTTAATATTTGGCCAAGCAAAAAACTTCTTTTTTTTTAAATAGAATTTTTTAATTATAAAAGTAAGGAATCTATTTATGAATGAAATTTTTCCAACTACTCCAAAAATACCATCCCAAGCATTCATCATATTTAAATGTTGAGTTGGCAGAACAACTAACATTGGAAGACTAATTGCTGCTAATTCTGCAGTATTTGCTCCTACAGTTGTAATTGCAAGATCACATTCTTTTAATATTTCATAGCAAGGATGTTTCTTGATTAGATAAATCTTTGTTTTTTTTGATGTTTCAATTACATAATCAAAACTCGAGTCTTTGAAATTTTTAATTGTTTTGATTTTTGATGAGTAATATTTCGCAATTGGATTTTTATTGCTTTGAAAAAATAAATATTCACTTTTATCAGTAGTTGGTGCAATGGGGATTATAAAATTTATATTTTGATTTTCTTTAGCGATATGATCTGCAACTTCCAAGAAGAAAGGAATTCCAATAGAGAGCTTTGCTTTCTTAGAACCCGGCAATAATGCAATGTAGTGTTTTTCTTTATTTCTTAGTGATATTTCGCTATTAAGTTTGATATCTGCCATCAAATCTCCAATTACTTTACATTTATATTTATATCTTTCAGGTAATAACTCTTTTACTTTTACATTCATAGCAGCAATTTCATTGGTCCATTTAGGCCATCGTGAAACCCATTCAGCATATGTGATATTTAAATAACCTAATCTTTTAGCTAATAAAATGCTCCAAAATTGATCCCCACCAAGGAAAATAACTATCCCTTTTTTTGGCCAATTAGCAAAAGAATGTGGCTTTATTAATAATTTCCAAAAACTTTTGGATTTTGTAATTAATTCGAATTTATTCCATGAATTTGCAACTAAAAATTCTTTACCAGTGGCATTTGGGCAAGGAACAAGGACTAACCTGAGAGTGAAATCTTGTTTATTTTCATCACATAGTAATTTTTTTATTTTATTTAGCTCATCCACTACAGGATTTACCCATGTAGTTAATTCACCAGGACCATTGGAAATTATAACTACTGCAACTGATTCTTTTTTCATTGCAGTTAAACCAGAATACATTAAATGCGGACGGCGAGACTTGAACTCGCAAGGCCGAAGCCACACGCTCCTTAGACGTGCGCGTCTACCAATTCCGCCACGTCCGCAAAGGGTTTTCAGCAGCCGGGGGATGCTTAAACCTTAAAAATATCATACATTATTGACTGAATTAAGCATGTAGTTCGAAAAGAGTTCTTTGAATATGATGAATAATTTTTCTATTGCATAAAAAAAATATTTATACATATATAACGTTTTAGGTTGTATTGTAAAAAATGTCCTCTAATCACTAAAAAATTTTGTTGATTACTTTGGCAAATAATTTTTTATTTTAAGTCATTTCATTTCTTCAATTTAATTTTCATAATGGTTGAAAAAGTTTTAATTGCTAATCGTGGAGAAATAGCTTTACGAATTGTCAGAAGTTGTAGAGAACTAGGTATTGCAACCGTTGCAGTTTTTAGCACTGTAGATAAAAAAGCATTGCATGTTCAGCTTGCTGATGAAGCGGTTTGCGTAGGAGATTCATTAAGTAATAAGAGTTATTTAAATATTCCAAATATACTTGCTGCTGCTACTTCGAGAGGAGTTGATGCTATTCATCCTGGTTACGGATTTCTTGCGGAAAATGATAAATTTGCTGAGATGTGTAATGATCACGGCATAGTTTTTATTGGCCCATCTCCTAAAGCTATTAGATCTATGGGAGATAAATCTACAGCTAAAGAAACTATGGAAGCAGTTGGAGTTCCAACAGTACCTGGTAGTAAAGGCTTGTTATCAAATGTTGATGAAGCTTATAAATTGGCAGATGATATTGGCTATCCGGTAATTATCAAAGCCACTGCTGGAGGAGGTGGAAGAGGTATGCGTTTGGTTGAAAACTCTGATAATTTAGAAAAAATGTTTAAAGCAGCTCAAGGCGAAGCAGAAGCAGCTTTTGGTAATGATGGATTATATATGGAGAAATTTATAAAGAAGCCAAGACATGTAGAAATTCAAATTTTGGCCGACAGGTCGGGTAATGTTGTTCATTTAGGAGAGCGAGATTGTTCAGTTCAAAGAAGACATCAGAAGTTACTAGAGGAGTCTCCTAGTCCTGCAATTAATACTGAGCTAAGAAAAAAAATGGGGAACGCAGCTGTTGCTGCTGCAAAAAGTATCGGCTACGAAGGGGCGGGGACAGTTGAATTTTTAGTTGATGATGATGATAATTTTTATTTTATGGAGATGAATACAAGGATTCAAGTTGAACATCCTGTTACTGAAATGGTTACAGGAGTTGATTTAATAGCTGAGCAAATTAAAATCGCAAGCGGAGCAAACTTGGAATTTAATCAGGATGATATCCATTTAAACGGTCATGCCATTGAATGTAGAATCAATGCTGAAGATCCTTCTCACAATTTCCGACCATCACCCGGAAAAATAACTGGGTGGCTTCCTCCTGGTGGCCCTGGTGTAAGGGTGGATAGTCATGTCTATACAGGCTATGAAATCCCTCCTTTCTATGACTCATTAATTGGTAAGTTAATAGTCTGGGGAAAGGATCGTAATACTGCAATTAAACGTATGAATAGGGCTTTAAATGAATGTGCAGTAACTGGTATTCCTACAACAATTAACTTTCATCTAACCTTACTGAATAAACCTAAATTTAAGCAGGGTAAGATACATACTAAATATGTAGAAGAAGAATTATTGCCAAATTATTGAGAAATTATTTAAAGATTTCTATGAAATATGTGTATGCAATGCAAGTTTTATAAGCCCTTGCTGACCGACTAATATTTCTCTCAAAAAGCTTATAAATCCGATCCAAATTACTGGTCCAACATCAACGCCTCCAATAGGAGGAATTAGTTTTCTTGTTAAATTAAGAATAGAGCTTGATGGTATTGAAACTAATAACCATAAACCTTTACTTAAATCAATTTTTGGATACCAAGTAAGTATTAATCTTATTAGAAAAACTATAGTTAGATATGAAAGAGAAATTCCTAAACTAATATCTAAAATTTGTAGAAAGTTTACAAGCAAGGAAATCACAATTGTTTAATTCATCTTAATAAATAACCCATTGAAACGTATTTAATTCGTATTATAAATTGAGAATTTAATATTTAAAAAGTGTTTCAAATCTCAAATTTATTACTAGCCGCTGATTTTTCTGCTGAAGTCGCAAATAATTCCGCAGTTGGGATGATAGGTAGTTTTATTGCTGCCGCCTTACTTATCGTTATTCCAGCCACAGCATTTTTGATTTTTGTCAGCCAGAAAGATTCCCTCGATCGTACTTCTACTGGAAGACGCTAGTTTTTGTAGAAGTTTTAAGTACACTATATATATAGGGTATATAAATAACCCTTTAAAAATTAAATTTTTGGAGAAAGAATGTGGTCAATGCTAGTCTCAATTGGGCCAGTATTGTTGGTATAGTTCTCGCGGTATGTGGAGGAGGCCTTTATTTTTTGAGGTCCTTTAAGCCTGCCTTGGCAAGGGATTATGATGTTTTCTTCGCAGCAATTGGACTTTTGTGCGGAGGAATATTATTTTTTCAAGGCTGGAGGTTAGATCCTATCCTTCAGTTTGGTCAGTTTTTATTAGCAGGAACTACAGTTTTTTTCGCATATGAAAGTGTGCGATTGAGAGGAGTTGCTACTGATCAAGCTAGAAGGTCATCTTATTTTGATGATGATCCTATTTCTGATGTTCCCAGAAATTCTAGAGGCCGATTTAATGACGATTATGATAGGTTTGAAGAGTCTGAAAGACCATACAGAAGATTTAAACCTCAAGAAGATGAATTCGAAGACAACTATACTGAGGGTAGATCTCGTAGGAGGAATGTTTCAAGAGTTATACCCTCTGCTGCAGCAAGTAGAACTAGGCCATCTACAAGGGAAATAAGTCAGTTTGAAAATGATGAACCTATAAGAAGGAGAAGACAGACTGTTGAAGATAGAAATAGTAAACAACCAGAAACAAATAACTTTGGTGACAGAAGAAATTCATCTCGAGTTGAAATTAAAACAGGGTCAAGACCCAAAATGAATCGTACAGTTTCTAGACAAGAAAATATCTCTTCTCCTAGTGATTCTTCTCCATTAAGAAAGAAACCTATTAGATCTCCTATTAGGCAACAAACCTCAAAAGCACAAGTAGAAGATGCTTCATTTAAAGATGCTAATCAAGCTAAAAAACAACGTGATACTCGTAGAGTAAGCTCCTCAGATAGATCAAATTCAAAAAATCAAAATAGTAGATATAACGTTGGAACAAACAAGAAGAAACCTAGAGATAACAGTTCTAGATTTGATGATTAATTACAAGATTCCTGCCCATTTTAAAAACGATTGTTTACTAAATAATTCAACCAATATTATTGCGAGGAAGCCAATCATTGCAAATCTTCCATTAGTTATTTCAGAATAACTACTCCATCCAAATTTATATTCATCTTTAATTTCTATAGATTTTTCATCAAATTTATTTTCTCCATTTTGATCGCTGATGGAATTTGAATCATTCTGCTTTTCTATAAAACTCTCATTCTCTAAATTAGTGACTTCTGAGTTAGTTTGTTCTTCTTTAGAATTCATTGTTTTTTGTTAATCCTTAAAATTATACTTATCAGAAGTGAGTAATTTCCAGTCTCCTTGTCCATTTAATTCTAAAATATTTTCGTGAAAATCTTTTAAGCTAGGTCTATGTCCAACGCTAATAAGAGAAAGTTCTCTTTCCTTTAGTAAACTATATAATTTTTTTTCAGTGTTAATATCTAAAGCACTTGTTGCTTCATCAAGTACTGCAAATCTTGGAGAATTTAGTAAGAGTCTTGCAAAAGCTAATCTTTGTTGCTCGCCTAGAGAAAGAATTCGCGGCCAATCTTGTTTGATATCAAGATTAGGATATCGATCAACTAAGGTTTTTAGATTCACTTCATGAAGTACAGAAGTGAGATGTTCATCACTAAACTTCTTAACTTCTGTGGGATAACATAATTGTTCCCTTAAAGAACCAAGTAACATATACGGTTTTTGAGGTATGAATAATAATTCGCCAATTTTTGGTTTTTTAATTACTCCCTGATCGGGTTCCCACAAACCACTAATCATTCTTAGTAAAGATGTTTTTCCACACCCAGATGGTCCTACAACCAAAAGTGATTGATTATTATCGATGCTCAAATTTAAATTTTTAATTATTGTTTTATTTGATCCTGGTGGGCAAAGATCAGCATTATTAATAAGAATTGAGGGGTAGTCTGAAATAACGTTTCGATTGCTAGTTGGGTTAGTTTGACTAATGGATTCAACTTTTGATTGGAATCCTTCTAATCTGCCAATACCAGCAGTAAATTTTGCAAGTTCTTCGATTTGATTAACAATGAAAAATAACGAACCTTCAACCATTCCAAAGGCAAAGCTTGCCTGTATAAAACGTCCATAATCAATATCACCTTTGAAGTAAGGGATTGCCATTATTAAATATGGAAAGAAATTTCCAGCATAATTAATTGATCTTCTCATGACGTCTATTATTACTCTCCATATAATCAGTAAGTTAAAATTTCTCACCACTTCCCCTAAGCGTCTTTCAGTTTCATTTCGCTCAGGATTCTCCCCAGAGTAAAAGGCTATTGATTCAGCATTATCTCTAATATGTACTAAGCCATATCGAAAATCTGCTTCATATCTGAGTTGATCAAAGTCAATCTTTACAAGATTTTTACCAGCAAATAAGAGGATAGCAGTTGCAAATGCAGCGTAACCAAATAAAGAAAAAGTAAGTGTTGTACTAATACTCCATAAAATAAGAATATTAAGTGAAAATGTTAGTAAGGCATCAAAAATACCTAATGTGAAAGAGAGACTTTGCCCGGTAAAAGCTCGGGTATCATCTGTGATTCTTTGATCAGGATTATCTACATCTGTTTGCTCTTCATCATTGGGATTTAATTGGTAATAAGCTTTATTAGTCATATAGTCTTTGACTAAACTTTTTGAAAGCCATTCTCTCCAAATTATTCCTAACTTATATGTAAAAAATATTTGGGAAACACGTATTGGTAGAGCCACAGCGAAACAACAAGCGTAAATGCCCAATATCCGATAAAACCCATCTTCTTGTTTTTCTACTAAAGCATTTGTTAAATCTCTTGCAATGAATCCAATACCTGCGTTTATTCCGTTTACAGCTAAAAGCATTAATACAATTATCGCAAGGAATAACCAATGTAACCATCTACGGTTTTTTAATTGACGTCTTAAGCTAAAAAAGCTCCCTGATCCAATTAGAAATAAGGCAGAGAAAAGTAATCCCCAGCTACCAGCCCAAATTGAATTTACAGTACTTACAACACCTCCAAAATACTTTTCAAGAAAAATTGGTTGAAAGTTTTCAAAAAAACTGATTATTCCTGTAAGACCAACAAGTACTACACCACCGACACAAAATAGGAGAGAAATCAAAAGCCATATGAATTGGAATCCATTACATTGATCTACTGGAAGAAAAAACGGCTGAGATAGCTTCCTTAATTTTTTTAACTGGTAAAGTATTTTGGATGTATTATTAACTGCTTTATTCATTACTCGACAAGTTTTATAAGGTGAATTATAACTTTAAGCAGTCTATTGACCAAAGCCAATAAATGAAAGTGCCCAGTCTGGTAAATTTAAGTAATTCAAGATTGTAGTATCAAATTTATGAACTTTTGGAAAAGATTTATCTAATACCAACCACAAAAGAAAAGGTAGATTAAATAAGACTTGTAATTGCCATTTATAAGTTAAGACTTTCCATATTTTTATTATCTTAGTTTTGAGTGAATCGTCTAACTCTTCCCAATTTTTTGAGATTAAATTGAATAAATTTTTGGATTCTGTTTTTAAGGAATCTGAAGTATTCATTTTGTTTTTACTTATTTATAACCCATAATCATTTCTTTCGAGAGTTTTAACCTGGGGGCCAATTCATTTTTCTTCCTGATAAAAAATGAATATGTAAATGAAAAACTGTTTGGCCCGATTCTGCCCCAGTATTAATTACTGTTCTCCAATTAGTTAAATTTTTTGATTTAGCTATTGTGCTGCCAACAAAAAGTAAATGCCCTAATAAATTTGCATCTTCTTCAATACAATCTAATAAACTAATAATTGGCTTTTTTGGAATCACTAAAAAATGGACTGGTGCTTGCGCTTGTATATCATTAAACGCAATACATAACTCATCTTCATAAAGCTTATCGCAGGGTATTTCTTCATTAATTATTTTTTGAAATATTGTAGTTTCAGTCATTAGATTAATTAATAGAAATTACATCTCTTTCGTTAAAACCTTCCTTTATAAGTTCTTTATTCAAATCATCTTTTGATGTAACTCTATCAACAAATAATATTCCGTTTAAATGATCCATTTCGTGTTGAATACACCTCGCCAAAAGTCCATCTGCTTTCATTTTACGTGGTCGCCCCATTTCATCTCTAAATTTTAATTTGATAGTTGATGGTCTAACTACATTCAAATAGACGCCAGGTATACTCAAGCAGCCTTCTTCGTATGAATTCAGGGTTGTTCCAAAGTCTGTAATTTCTGGATTGATTAATATTAGAGGTTCTGCTGCTGAATCTTCAAAATTTACATCGATGACAAGAAGCTCTTTGTTGATACCAATTTGAGGTGCGGCAAGTCCAATTCCTTTAGCTGCATACATGCTTTGAAGCATTTCTCTAGCAAGTTTTCTAATCGATTCATCAACCTTAGTTATTCTTTTGGAATTTTTTCTTAATACATCATCACCAAGTTTATAAATGTCTAGAGATGGCTTACCTGTTTGTTCTTTTGCAATTTTTTCCGAGCTTCCATTTGATCTTGACTTTTTTGCAAGTTGTGAAAAATGGTTTGCCACGTTAAAAAGTATTTAATTAAGAGTTTAGCTATAAAAATACTAGCACTTTAATTTACGTTCTTTGTAATTTTTTAAATGAGTAATGAAGATAAGCTAAAAGTTAGTCAAACTGAATCTAAAAAAAAAGCTTATAAGGAATTAACTATCGTTAGGGATACAATTTTTTGGATTGATGTTGTTGGTGAAGGTCAAAATGAAAATGCCATTTTTGCAAGACCATTTAATGTCAAAGAAGCGTTTCCCCAGCAATTAACAAGTAAAAAATACAATATTAAAAATAATTTTCATGGATATGGTGGTAAATCTTATAAATGTATAGATTTTAAAAATAATTTTTATTTGATATGGATAGATCAGATTACCAAGGCAGTATGGTTTCAAATTTTTAAAGAGGCAGCGTCAACTTATAGAAGCCAAAATAAATATCTCTTTTCAGTTCAAGAACCTAATCAATTATCTAAATCAATTGATGGAAATTTTGATTCTTCATTTGTCATTTCTGAAAACAATTTATTGTATGGAATTTGCGAAATAAATAATAGAGATTATTTATTTTCTTTAAATTTAAAAAAAACTAAACAAGATATTCATCTAATAAAAAAATTTAAAAATTTTGTGGGAGAATTATCTTCTAATACATCTGCAAACTTACTTTCTTGGATAGAGTGGGATTCTCCATATATGCCCTGGGAGAAAAATGAGCTGTTTTTTGCTCAAATAGATTTAGATGGCGATATACAAAAAATAAAAAAATTTTCAAATAAGCTGATAAATTCAAAAAAAAACGTTTCTTTTTTTCAACCTTTTTGGATAAATGAAACACATTTAGTATGTTCTGAAGATAGTTCTGGATGGTGGAACTTATTGTTTTTAGATGTTAGTGAAATTGAGAATATTTTTATTAGGAAAAGAGTCGAGAGAAATATGATTGAATATGGAGCACCACAATGGGTCACTGGAATTACATTCTTTTCAGGGGATATAAAAAATTTATTTTGTTTAGCAAAAAAAGAACATAGATTAGTAGTGGAACAATATAAAGATCTTGAATTTGTTAAAGAATTTTCTACTCCTTTTACCTCAATAAGTGATTTCAGTGTTTTTAGGAACAAAGTTCTTTTTAAAGGGTATGGATCTGATTTTTTGGGAATTGTATTTGAAATTGATGTTGCAAAAAAAGTTTTGTCAAATTTTTCTGAGAAGATATTTTTTGATCATATAAAAGATTGTTCAAAACCTGAAACATTTTGGTTTAAAGGTTTTGAGGCTAAATCTACTCATTCTTTTCTTTATAAGCCTCTTGTTAAAAATTTTAGAAAGCCACCGCTCCTTGTTAGAGCACATAGCGGACCAACTTCATGTTTTGATGGATCATATAATTCTGAAGTTCAATATTGGACGACGAAGGGATTTTTTGTTGCTGAAGTTAATTATGGTGGTTCATCAGGATTTGGCAAAGCATATAGAGAGAGGTTGAATTCTAAGTGGGGGATTGTTGATTCTTATGATTGCAAAGCACTTGCTCTTGAATTAATTAAATCGAATCTGGTTGATAGCGAGAAAGTAGTAATTTTTGGTAATAGTGCTGGTGGGTTAACGGCTCTGAATTGTTTATTATATGGGTCTATTTTTAAAGCAGCAATTTGTAGATATCCTGTAATTGATTTGAAGGATATGCATTACAACACTCATAGGTTTGAAAGAGATTATTTAAATTCTTTGGTAGGAGATTATGCAACAAATCATGATGATTATATAAATAGATCGCCAATAAATTATATTAACAAAATAAAAAAACCTACCTTAATCTTTCATGGAAAAAAAGATAAAGTTATTTCTTATGAACAAACTTTAAAAATTCAAGAAATTTTGATCCGTAATAATAAATATTCAGAAGTTATTTTTTTTGAAAATGAAGGGCATGGGTTTAAAAATATTGAAAATAAAAAAGTAGTAATCCAAAAATCTCATGAATTTTTAAAAAATGCTTTGAATATTTAAGAATTGATTTTTAGAAAACTAATAGTATCTTTTAATTTTTCTATAAATATATCAATTTCCTCCTTGTTGGTTGTAAAATTCATGCTAATTCTAGCTGTAGATTTAATTCCAATGTATCTGTGAAGAGGTTGACAGCAATGATGCCCACTTCTGATGCAAATTCCTTTTGAATCAAGAATTTCAGCAATATCGTTTGAATGTATATTTTTTACATAAAAGGTTGCAAGTGATGCTCTATCTGGATCTATTTCGGGTGATGGGCCTATAATTTCAACATTTTCTATTTCATTTAATTTTTCAAATAAATATTTAGTAATAGACTTTTCATATTTATGAATTTCATTCAATCCAATAGTGTTTATATAATTAATTGCTTCTGCAAGACCTATTGCTTCTGCAATGGCGGGCGTTCCAGCTTCAAATTTATGTGGTAGATCTGCCCAAGTACTTGTCTCTTCAAAAACATCTTGAATCATTTCGCCGCCTCCAAAGAGAGGAGGTATTTTTTCTAGGATTTCTTCTCTTGACCAAAGGAAACCAATACCTGTAGGACCGCAAAGTTTATGTCCTGATCCTGCTAAAAAATCTATATCAAGATCAATCACATCTAGTTTTTGATGAGCCAAACTTTGACATGCATCTATTAAAACTAAAGAACCTTTTTGTTTAGCTAATCTAGTGATCTCTTTGATTGGATTACAGCAACCCAGAGTATTACTAACATGCACGAGGCTAACAAGCTTAGTTCTAGATGTTAATTTTGATTTAAAATCGTCTATATCTAATTTCCCATTTTTATCTATACCTATAAATTTTAATTTACATTTATTTTTTGCAGCAACCATTTGCCATGGAACAATATTACTATGATGCTCCATTATTGATAAGAGAATTTCATCGTTTTCTCTTAATGAAGATTCGCCCCATGATCTAGCTGCTAGATTGATTGCCTCAGTAGCATTTCTTGTGAAAATAATTTCTTTTGTTGAATTCGCTTTTATGTATTTGCTAATTAAATATCTTGCATTTTCAAATTCTTCTGTCGCTTTAGCACTTAATTGATGTGCGCCTCTATGTACATTGGCATTAAAGTTTTTATAATATTCATTAATTTTGTCTAAGACTTGGATTGGTTTTTGAGTGGTTGCAGCATGGTCTAAATAAATAATTTGCTCACTATTTTTTTGGTGCTCATTTAAGAGAGGAAAGTCTTTCTTCGTTATTTCAGGAAAATTTTGAATTGTTTCCATTAATTTTCTTGTAAAAGTTTATCAAGCAAATCCCATCTATCTTTTGAAACGGGAATAAATGAAATTATTTCTTGAAAGTAAGAACTTAATTGTAGTTTACTTGCCTCTGTTAACGTGATCCCTCTTGTTCTCATATAAAAAAGTTCTTCTTCATTTAGTTGTGAAATTGTAGCTCCATGTTTACATTTGACATCATCAGCAATTATTTCTAATTGAGGTTTGGTATCTATTTGCGCGAGATTTGATAAAAGTAAATTTCTGCTTAATTGAGAAGCATCGGTTTTCTGAGCAATTTTGGGAACTATTATTGAACCCTCAAATATCGCATGTGATTTATCGTCAGCAAGTGATTTATTGATTTGATCTAGAAATCCATTTGGTCCATTAAAGTCTATTTTTGTAAAAGTAGAAATTTGTTCATCTTTTTTTGTTATTTGCATACTTTTGATATTAGTTTTAGCATTTCCTTCAGATTGTTTAATACGAATTTCAAATCTTGCAAAATTAAATTTGAAATGTAAGGATCCTAAATTGTATTCGCTATTGTTTTGTTGAATTACATTCAGAGAATTTAATAGATTTGATTTGTTTTCACCGTAAGAAACAACGCCATGATTGACGGAACTATTTTCTTCTAAAAAAAAGAACGTTGATTGAGATAATGAAGAGTTCTCTTTACCAAGATTGACTTGTAATAAATTAATATCACAATTCTTTTCTAAAAATATTATGAGAGTTTTTGCGTTTAAAGAATTACTTGATGCGTGACTAAAGATTTCAATAGGAGGAATTTCTGATCCGTTTATTTTTAATCCCAAGGTATTCTTTGTACAGTTTAAAGATAGATTTAGTAAGTCACTCCAATTTTCGTTTTCATCAAAACAAGATATCTGTTCCTTGATATATTTAACTAACTTATCTTCACTTAGTTGCTTTATTGAATAATTTTCTTCTATTAAATTAAATTGGCAACTATCGCCAATTACCAACCTAATAGTACTTTGAGAACTTTTCGGAAAAGGTGTATCAAATTTTGGATTTTTTTCATTAAACGGATAGTTTAAAAAGTTTGAAAATTTTGATTTATTTGAAAGTCTCCATTGTTCACTTTTAGGATTAGGGAGGGGACTGGGTTGTAATTTATCTAGACAGATTTTTTGTATTTCTGTTAGGCTATCTTGCGATTGTTTAGTTTTTATTTTTTCAATAATTTCCATTTATTTAGGTCTCTTTTATAAAGTTATCAGTCCATTCATACCCTTTTTTTTCAAGTTCTAGAGCAAGATCACTCTCACCAGTTTTTATGATTTGTCCGTCTGACATAACATGGACATAATTTGGTTTAATTTCATCCAATAATCTTTGATAGTGGGTAATAAGTATAATTCCAGTCTGTGAATTAGATATTTTTTTAATTCCTGATGCCACTATTCTTAGGGCATCAATATCTAGACCAGAATCGGTCTCATCTAATATTGCTATCTTGGGTTCAAGTAAAGCCATTTGCAGAATCTCATTTCTTTTTTTTTCACCTCCGGAAAATCCTTGATTTACGCTTCTTGATAGGAATGCATGATCCATTTTCACAATTTCTAACTTTTCTTTAACTAATTCTTCAAAATCAAAAGTATCCAATTCTTCTTTGTTGAGGAATTTCCTTCTAGCATTAGTTGAAACTCTAAGAAACTCAAGATTACTAACCCCAGGAATTTCTATTGGATATTGAAAACCAAGAAAAATTCCTGATTGAGCTCTCTCCTCAGGTTCTAGAGAGTTGATGTTTTCACCTAAAAATTTTATATCGCCATTTGTAATATTATACGAGGGATGTCCTGCAATGATTTTTGAAAGAGTGCTTTTGCCACATCCATTTCTTCCCATAATGGCATGGATTTCTCCAGGATAAACAGCAAGTGAAACCCCTTTTAAAATTGGAAGATTATCAGTAGATGCAGAGAGATTTTCAACTTCTAAAATTGGATCTGATTCTTTCATTTGACTTTGCATTTCAGTTTAGAAATTGATTAATTAACCTACTGATCCCTCAAGTTTAAGTGCCAGTAACTTATCTGCTTCAGCAGCAAATTCCATAGGTAATTGATTAAATACATCTCTGCAAAAACCGCTGACCATCATAGACACTGCCTCCTCAAATTCTATACCTCTGCTTTGGAGATAAAAAAGTTGGTCCTCTGAGATTCTACATGTGCTTGCCTCATGCTCAATTTCAGAATTGGGTTGTTGAGATTTGATGTAGGGGAATGTATTTGCAGAAGCTTGATCCCCTATTAACATTGAATCACATTGACTGTAATTTCTTGATCCTGTAGCTTTTGTTCCTATTTTTACCAGACCTCTATAGCTATTTTTTGAGTTACCTGCACTAATACCTTTGCTAACAATAGTTGATTTGGTCTTAGGACCAATATGGATCATTTTTGTGCCGGTATCTGCTTGCTGAAGATTATTGGTGAGAGCCACTGAATAAAATTCTCCTACAGATTCTTCCCCTAAAAGAAGACAGCTAGGATATTTCCATGTAATTGCAGATCCTGTTTCAACTTGAGACCAGCTTATTTTACTTCTCTTACCTAAACATTTTCCTCTCTTGGTGACAAAATTAAAAATTCCGCCAATACCTTTTTCATCACCAGCATACCAATTTTGCACTGTTGAATATTTTATTGAGGCGTCGTCTAATGCTATAAGCTCTACAACTGCAGCATGTAGGGTATTTGTGTCAAACATAGGCGCTGTACAACCTTCTAGATAACTTACAGAACTTGATTCTTCAGCAATGATTAGTGTTCTTTCGAATTGTCCTGAATCTCCACTGTTAATTCTGAAGTATGAAGATAGATCCATCGGGCATGTAACACCTTTTGGGATATAAACAAAAGAACCATCACTAAAAACAGCAGAATTTAGTGCTGCAAAATAATTATCACTAGCTGGAACTACTGTACCTAAATATTTTTCAATCAAATCCGCGTGATTTTTTACTGCTTCACTAATTGAGCAAAATATAACTCCATGTTCAGCAAGTTCTTCTCTAAAAGTTGTAGCTATAGAAACACTATCAAAGACAGCATCTACTGCTACATTTGTGAGTTTTTTTTGCTCCGTGAGGGGTATTCCCAATTTGTCAAAAGTCTCAAGCAGTTTGGGATCAACTTCATCTAAGCTGGAAATTTTCTCTTTTTGCTTGGGAGCAGAGTAATAAATAATATCTTGATAATCAATTTTTTCATATCCTAATCCTGCCCAATCAGGTTCTTTCATTTTTTGCCATTTTTTAAAGGCTTTTAACCTGAAATCAAGAAGAAATTTTGGTTCTTCTTTTTTCTGTGAAATTAATCTTATGATATCTTCATTCAGTCCCTTTTCAATTTTTTCAGTTTCAATATCAGTAACGAAACCATATTTGTAAGGCTCTTTTACTACATCTTTAACTAAATTTTCTTTGACCATGTTATCAAAAATAACTTATTACAATTAGCTTTATATACTTTAACGAAAGATACCCCAAATATTGAGTTTTTTCCTTTTATTAAAACTAAAAATTAATGTCTCATCATCTTGATCCCTTATCTAACCCATTAAACATAAAAACTATTCGAGAAATTGATAATCTTGATCTACCCATAATGCAGAAACATCATATAAGAATACTCGCTCATTGTCTTCAGATTTTAAAAAATATCAATGTAGATAATAGTTTTGAATATCAAAATAAAAATCCCCTGAGAGAATGGTGTGATAACCAATCCAAAAAATTTGATGATAAAAAATTTAGTGATATTTTTTATGAGCAGTTAGAATCCACTTCGCAAAAATTAAGTACTTTTTCAAAAAAAATAGGTAAAAGTATTGAGGATTTAGAGATAGATGATTTAGTACTTCTTGTTGAACAACGCTGAATTCCTTTTTTATTGATCCCGAAGAAAAAATATATTTTTGTTGAGTCGTTAACAAAATCAGGTAATAAAATTTAAAAAAAAAGAAAATTAATTTACATTTAAAAAAGATCTGAAAATTAATTAATTTCATTGATACCAACTGTTTTGAAGAGAAATATTAATTTTGAGAATTTTTTAGTAGTCAGAGGATCCTGACGACAGGGCAAAAAGACACACAATTACTAAAAAAAAAGAACATACTGATCCCAAACAAAAACGGAGAATTTAAAGTGGCTGATGGGATTATGAATAAAGATCAATTACTCTCACTAACCCTCAGACAATTACGTCAAGAAGCAAGTAAATTATCGGTTCCGCTCTACAGTCGCAAAACAAAAGCTGTTTTAGTTGATTTAATACTGAAATATCAAGAAAAATCCACAAAAAAAATAGACTTACCACTTCCAAATTCACAACCTGAAGAAACTTTTGAGTCCAACGCTTTCAATAGTATTGAAGAAGTTAAAACAAATATCGTTTTCCTACCTAGAGATCCAGATTGGGCGTATGTTTTTTGGCAAATTTCTGACGCAGATAGAGAAAAAGCACAATCTTTGGGAGCCAATAAATTATGTTTACGATTATTTGATGCATCTGGTTTTGAAGGTAGCAACTTGAATCAGGGAACACTAAGGGAGATAGCTGTTGATAGTTACAGTACTGAGTGGTACTTACCAATTCCACTTGCAGATAGAGATTATAAAGTTGAATTAGGTTACAAATATGGTTTTAACTGGATGTCATTGGCCTTTTCTTCGATCAGTCATGTTCCTGGATCTCATCCTTCTGAGCAAATCCTTGATAAATTCGTTCCTTTTAATTTAGATTCCACTTCTGAGTCAATACTAGATATTTCTAATCCTGTTGTTTCAGAACAAAATGGTATGCATGAAAGGTTATACCAAGCAGCTACTAACATTCCTCTCAGAAGAAAAGTTGGTTCTGAAGAATTTATGGAAAATTTAAATTCAACAAACCTCAATGATAATCTTACAGACTCAGGAGCTGGTAAATGGTCTTCAGGTTTAAATGATTCTGGAAGCGGAATTGTCAAAAATAGATCTTTTTGGCTCGTTGCTGATGCTGAATTAATTGTTTATGGAGCTACAGAGCCTTCTGCAAAACTGACAATAGGTGGAGAAAATGTACCTCTTGCTGCGGATGGAACTTTTAGAATTCAAGTTCCATTTAGAGACGGGACTCAAAAATATGATATTAAAGCTGTTGATGTATCTGGTGATCAAGAAAAAAGTATATCAATGAAATTTGATAGATCTACACCACTTGACGATACTAATGAAAAAGATAATGCTGAGACTGAATGGTTTTAATCAATTAAATTTATGTTGAAAAAAATTGTAGCTTTTACTCCATTGTTTGGGGCATTAACTTTTCCAATAATAGTTCCAATTACAATTTCTAAATTTGGTGTTAACTATGGAATTCTTAGTGCATTATTAATTTCTTCATTCTGGTTTATCGCTATGTTAAGAACTTCCGAAATGCCTCATTAATTTAGTTAGATTTTTGGAAGTTTTTAAAAAATATGACTCAAGTTAGTGTAATTAATATTGATTCTCCTTTTCTAGATCAAAAACCAGGCACTTCTGGTTTAAGAAAAAGTACCTTAAAGTTTCAGGAAGAACATTATCTAGAAGTCTTTATTGAAGCAATTTTACAATCATTGGAAGATTTAAAAGGTTCAACATTAGTAGTCGGTGGTGATGGCAGATATGGCAATATTGAAGCAATAGAAAAAATTGTTCAAATATGCATTGCTCATAAAGTTCAAAAGATTATTGTTCCAAAATACGGTTTATTATCTACTCCTGCGACATCACATTTAATTAGAAAAGAAAACGCTATTGGTGGAATTATTCTCTCTGCAAGCCATAATCCTGGTGGAATTGATGGCGACTTTGGAGTCAAACTGAATATCTCTAATGGTGGCCCAGCTCCTGAGATAATTACTAATAAGATTTTCAAGGCTACACAATTACTAACTAGTTATAAAATTTGTAAAATTAAATTACCTGATTTTAGTGAATATGGAACTTATCGTTACGGTGAAACTACTTTAGAAATTATCAATGGATTAGCAGATTATTCTAATTTGATGGAGAAAATTTTTGATTTTGATCAAATTAGTGATTTTTTAAAAAAAGACTTCTCGTTAATCTTTGATGCAATGAATGCAGTTACAGGTCCATATGCAAAAAATATTTTTGTTGAAAAAATGGGTCTTGCAGATGATTGTGTCATGAATGGTAATCCGTTAAAAGATTTTGGAGGTTTACATCCTGATCCTAATCTTACTTACGCATCCCACTTGGCTGATTTGTTATTAAATAAAAAATCCTATAGTTTTGGCGCTGCATGCGATGGAGATGGAGATAGGAATATGATTTTAGGAAGTGGATGTTTTGTAAATCCTAGTGATAGCCTTGCAGTTATCACTGCTAATACAAAATGTGTCCCTGGTTATAAAGATGGTATTACAGGTGTAGCACGATCCATGCCAACCAGCTCAGCGGTTGATAATGTTGCTCGAGCATTAAATATACCTTGTTTCGAGACACCTACTGGTTGGAAGTTCTTTGGAAATCTTTTAGATTCTAATTTAATTACTTTATGTGGAGAAGAAAGTTTCGGAACAGGTAGTAATCATGTGAGAGAGAAAGACGGACTATGGGCAGTTTTGTATTGGTTACAAGTTTTATCTGAGAAAAAATGTTCGGTAAGTGATTTGATGCAGAATCATTGGAAACAATTTGGTAGGAATTATTATTCAAGACATGATTATGAGTCAATTCCCTCAAATATTGCTAATCAAATCTTTGGTAACCTAACTTCTATGCTCGAAAATTTAAAAGGAAATAGATTTGCTGGCCATTTAGTTAAAGTCGCAGATAACTTTTCATATTTAGATCCCGTTGATAATTCCACAAGTAACAATCAAGGTTTAAGATTGGTGCTTGATGATAATTCTCGAGTAATTGTGCGCCTTTCTGGAACAGGAACTAAGGGTGCAACCTTAAGACTTTACTTCGAGAAATTTTTCAATCCTCGACAGAATCTTTCGTTAAATCCTCAGATCGCTTTGAAGCCTTTAATAAATGATTTAGATGCTTTATTAAATATTTCAAAACTTACTCAAATGGAAACTCCTACAGTAATTACATAGAATTGAAAGTAGCAATTTTTTGATTTTATATGCATTCAGAAAATTTATTTACTAATTATTCTCAGATAGAAAATAATGCACCTTTGGCAGATCAATTAAGACCAAAGAATTTGGAAGATTTTTTTGGTCAACAATCAATCCTGAATGAGAATTCGCTTTTGAGAAGTGCAATATTAAACGATAAAATTAGTAATTTTATTTTTTCTGGCCCTCCTGGTGTTGGAAAAACTACTCTAATTGAAATTATTTCCTTTAATACGCGTTCAAAATTAATTAAGTTAAATGCAGTATTATCAAGTGTTAAAGAATTAAGAAATGAAATTGCTAATGCAAAAGACAGATTAATAAATTCAAAAAGAAAAACAATTTTATTTATCGATGAGGTTCATAGATTTACATCAGTTCAACAAGATGCTTTATTACCTTCAATAGAAAATGGAACTATAACTTTTATTGGTGCTACAACGGAAAACCCTTTCTTTGCTGTCAATAAAGCGCTTGTTAGTAGGTCTCGTATTTTTACATTACTTCCTTTGTCAGAAAATGATTTGCAGAAAATAATACAAAAAGTCATAACTCATTATTCCAAAAAAAAAGATTCAAAAAAAATTAATTTAACTCAAGATGCTATAAGTCATTTAGTTACATTTTCTGGCGGTGATGCAAGAACATTAATCAATGCCCTAGAGATGGCCATAGAAACAACTGCTGAAAATGATGCTAAAGAAATCAAGATTAATCTCTCAATAGCAGTGGATGCAATTCAAAAGAAAAATATTGTTTACGATAAAAATGGTCAAAATCATTACGATGTAATAAGTGCCTTTATCAAGTCAATAAGAGGTTCTGACCCAGATGCAACTTTATTCTGGCTTGCGAATATGTTGGAGGCTGGTGAAGATCCTAATTTTATTTTTAGAAGACTACTTATATCTGCCAGTGAAGATATTGGAATTGCTGACCCTAATGCCATAGTAGTTGTACAATCCTGTTGTGATGCTTTTGATAGAGTTGGTTTTCCAGAAGGATTATATTTCTTAACGCAGGCTTCTTTATATTTAGCTATGTCTCTAAAAAGTAATAGTACGAAAAGTATTTTTAAAGCAATTGAAACTATCAAATCTACCAATGCTTTTGATGTTCCACTTCATTTAAAAAATAATTCTAATAGTTATGTCAATCCTCATAATTATCCAGGTAATTGGGTCGCACAAGAATATCTTCCCAAATCTTTAAGAGGTTTACAAATATGGGAACCAAATAATAATGGATGGGAAAAAACTCAATATGAAGAACTGCTTAGAAGAAAAGAAAACTAAAAATTTTTCGAACAACAAATAATCTCAGGATTAAAAGAAGTTTTTTCTTCGTAGGCTAAAGCGATAGTCCAATGATGGAAGTTAATCTGTGAATAATTTAAATGTATGTTTTTCTTCTTATGGATTAATTTTTTTGGCTTTTCAAAAAATTGCCAATGGTTAATGTCTTGAGCTAATTTTCCATGATCCCATTTTATAGCCGCTTCAACAGCACACCATTGATTTAATATTTTATTTTTTGTTAAATAATCATTATGGATTGATTTGTTGGTATGAAAAAAATATTTCTCTGCAAATTTTAAATAGTTAAAATCTCTATCTGTTCTCTCAATATCTATCCCTATTTTACCTTTATGCCAGACTATAGTAATGGCATCTTTACAATGACTTAAACTTATATTTCCCATGCCAGAGGGTAAACTTGGAGGTTCTCCAGGATGAGCATTAATTGGAATTTTTAGGGGGTCTAAATCAAAAAGTGCTGAAAGTGATTGTCGCAAATAAGCTCTTGTTTCTAAGAAAATTTTTGATCTTGAATTTGTTAGGTTTTGTGCAGTCTTAATTTCTTCTACAGTTGCGACATCTTGCACACCTTTAATCTCATAAAACCAAATTTTTGGTATTTTATATTTATACTCATTTAATAATTTCAATGGCTCTTAAGGTTGGCGACAAAGCACCAGAATTTAAATTAAAAGATTCTTTTGAGAAAGAAGTTTCTCTTAGTGATTTTAAAGGTAAAAGAATAATACTATATTTTTATCCAAAAGATAATACTCCTGGATGTACTAAAGAAGCATGTAATTTTAAAGAGAATTGGGATTTACTACAAAAAAATAATATTGTTGTGCTTGGTATTAGTAAAGATAATGCATCCTCTCATCAGAAGTTTATAGAAAAATTCAATTTACCTTTTATTCTTTTAACTGATCCTGAACCTTTCAAAGTTTCCTCTGATTATGATAGCTATGGACTGAAAAAATTCATGGGAAAAGAATATATGGGAATGATGAGAAATACTTTTTTAATTGATAGTGAAGGAAACATCGAAAAAATTTACTTAAAGGTAAAAGCAGCAATAATGGCTGATCATATAATTGCAGACCTTGGATTAAACTAATTTTTTTTGGACAGGTGGTGAATAATCATCCCCTCCATAACTAAATTAGGAGCATTGATAATATTTTCATTTTGAGTCTTTAGAGATTTTGAGAATAATTGAGAATCTCCTCCACAGATTATTAAAATATCTTTTTCGGGATTAAATAAACTATTAATAACGCCAGTAAGAGAGTTGATTACTCCTTTTAAGATTGCTTCTTCAGTATTAATTAAAAAATCTTTGATCGGAATATCATATTTTTTGGGAACTTTAAGATTTTTTGTATTTTGTTCCATTGATTTTAATTGTGTTAGAAAACCTGGAAGAAGTTGACCTCCAATAATAGATCCATTGGAATTCAATTTTGTTATGGATAATATTGTTCCAAAATCTGCAATGAGCAAATCTTTATTGAAAGGGTTTTCAATAATTTTTAAAGCTGCAATACAGGCTAGAGCTCTATCAACTCCAAAATAATCAGGAAGATTTGATAATTCGATATCTTTAGTTTTTATTTTATTTTCTTTTTTCAGCAAAAAATTTGGTAGTTTTCCTACAGAAGCCCAAATTAATTGATCAGGATCTATATTTTCGGGAACTTTTTGCTCTTTTTTGGTATGGAAGAATTTAGATTGATTTTTAGAATATTTTGCCCAATGAAGCCTACTATTGCCTACTAATAAAAAATTTATATCTGAGACCATTGTTCTATGATCAATTTAATTATTAGTGTGTATTCCACATTCTTGTTTAATCCCTCCAAATCTTGTATCTCTGCCTTTTGTTTCAATACCATCGGGACTGCTTGAATGCCAATCTCCTACAGAAGAATAACCTTTGATAAAGAGTGGATGGGCAGGTAAGTTATTCTTTTCCATATAATAAAAAATATCTTTATTTGTCCAATTTAATAAAGGTCTTAAAGAGAGTCTTTGACGAATTACGTCTATGAATTTCATTTTATTTCTATTTTCTGTTTGATTTGATCTAACACCGCTTGCCCAGCAGAAAATATCATATTTTTTTAGACCAATTTCTAGAGGTTTTATCTTTCTCAATTCATGATACTTATCTAGATCACTCTCTTTTTTTGTTTCCCAAAGTTTTCCGTATTTGGCCTCCATTCTTGCTGGAGATAATTCACTTTGCAGAACTTCAACTTCTAAAGATAAATTATCAATAAGCTTTTCAGCGTAATGGTATGTTTCTGGAGGAAGGTAACCTGTATCTACCCAAAATATTTTAATTTTTTTTTGTAGAGATAATTTACTGACCATATCTAAAAGGACTGAAGACTGTATACCAAAACTTGTTGTAATAGCAAATTGATTATCAAACTTTTCATAACCCCAAGTAAGCATTTCTTCAGGCTTCATATCTTCAAGCTCTTGATTATATTTCCTCAAGTTAGTTTGAATATCTTTGTGAATTTTTTCAATCATTCTTCAGTTTTATTATGAGTTTAATTTTATTTCGCTCAATTTAAAAATTCTTCGTATAGTTTAATAATACATTTACGCATAACAATATTTCTCTAATGAAATCAATACAAAAACCAATAGTAATAGTTGGAGCAGGTTTTGCAGGTATGACATTTGCTTTGAATTTAAAGAAACTTAATCCTTCTTTACCGATTCTTGTGGTTGATTCTGAAACTAACTTTATATTTAAACCTTTAATGTACGAAGTTTTAAGTAAAGAAATAAGAACTTGGGAAGCCACCCCAAAATTCGCAAATATTTTTTCTGAAGCGGGTATAACTTTTTTAAGAAATTGTTTAACCAAGATTTCCTTCAATGAAAATATTCTTGAATTTAGTGACGAATTAAAATTAAGTTATCAGTATCTTATTATCTGCACAGGATCTATTCCAAATAATTTTTTCATAAAAGGTGTAGACAAAAATTGTTATTTTTTTAATGATGTTCATGATTTAAATAAATTAAATTCTTTTTTAAAAAAATCACAAGATACTGCGTTGCATAAAAAGTTATTCATAGTTGGAGGTGGTCCCTCTGGCATCGAGTTGGCATGCAAAATTAAAGATATATTTACAGACCAATTTGAAATTAATGTAATAGAAAAATCAAACGAAATCCTCAATAAAAATAAAATTTTTAATAGAGAACAAGCAGAGAATGCATTAGAAAGAAAAAAAATCAACGTTCTTTTGAATTCGACAGTTAAAGAAGTCTCAGAAACTAAGATTAGTATTTCTAGTAATTTTGGAATAACTTCCTTGGATAAAGATATTGTTATTTGGACAGCAGGTGTTAAACCTAATTTGTCTTACTTAGACACTGGTCAAATAACAAAAAAATTTGGACGAATTTTAGTTAATAAGAATTTGCAAATAGAAAACCATAAAAACTGTTTTGCTATTGGGGATATTTCAGTTATTGAAGGAATGGAGGATTTACCCATAACTGCTCAGGTCGCTATGCAGGAAGGAAATCATCTTGCTAAAAATTTAGAACTTTTAATTCAAGGAAAAGATCTTTTACCTTTTGAATTTAAAGACAACGGTGAAATGATTAGCTTGGGAATAGGCGAGGCTTCAATTTCTGGGCTTGGGGTTACTTTATCTGGGAAATTGGCTTTTGAGGCAAGAAGACTTATATATGCTTCTAAGTTGCCTGATATTACAGAAAGCTTAAAATCTGCATCTTCATGGATATTCCAAAAAAAATCTATTTTTAAAAAGTTTCTTAAAAAAGATTATTCGAATTAAACTTTTTTGAAATATTGTTTTTGGGTATATTGAGTTAAATAAGTTTTGTATGAATTTAATTGCAGTAGTTAGTAATAATTTTGATGCGTTTATAACGGTAGTTGTTTTAATAATGTCAATAATTTTGTTTATTAGAAATACTATTGCACCAGAATTGACTGGTTTGTTATGTGTCGGGATATTTATATCTACTGGGGTTCTTTCTCCTGAAAAAGCTTTAGCAGGATTTGGTAGCCCTTCTTTAATTACCCTTATGGGTTTATTTGCAGTTTCCTCGGCATTATTTAAAAGTGGTGCCTTAGACAGAGTAAGAGAATTGATTTCTTCTGAAAGTATTCGAACTCCAAGGAAATTAATTTCTTTAATAGCTTTTTTGATTGCTCCAATATCTGGAATTGTACCTAATACTCCAGTAGTAGCATCTTTGTTACCTTTAATTGAAAGTTGGTGCGAGCGAAGAAATATATCACCATCAAAAGTTTTATTACCTCTTTCTTTTGCTACTTTACTCGGTGGAACTCTGACATTATTAGGTAGCTCAGTAAATCTTCTTGTAAGTGACATTAGTCAACAATTAGGTTATGGAAGTTTGGAATTATTTAGTTTGACTTCAATAGGAATTCCTGTGTGGCTAATAGGTACAACCTATATGATTCTAGTTTCTGATATGCTTTTGCCAGACAGAGGGAGAGATAAGGAGTTTATTAAAAATGGTGATATGAATATATATTTTACCGAAGTTACTATTCCCTCAACTTCAGAATTAGTTGGACAATCTGTCAGAAATAGTAGATTGCAAAGACGATTTGACGTTGATGTTCTGGAATTGCAACGAAATGGGAAAGTTATTCTTCCTCCTTTGGCTGATAGAAAGATTGAACCGGATGATAGATTAATAATCCGCGTTACAAGGGCAGACTTATTTAGGTTGCAGCAGGAACATACTATTCTGTTAGGAGAAAACAAAACATCTTTCGATGGGTCTAATGTTTTCTCAGATGATGAAGGTACTAAGACTTTTGAAGCCTTGTTACCAGCTGGTTCAACTTTAGCCGGTGCAAGTTTGAGAGAATTAAGATTTAGGCAGCGTCATAATGCAACAGTTTTAGCATTAAGAAGAGGTCAGCAAACTGTTCAGGAGAGATTAGGCCAAGCTGTTTTAAGGGCTGGAGATGTTTTATTATTGCAAGCACCGCTAGATTCAATAAGAGGTTTGCAAGCTAGTAATGATTTGCTTATTTTAGATCAATTCGAAGATGACTTACCTTTTTTGATAAAAAAACCTATATCGATTGCAATTGCATTAGGAATGGTGGTTTTGCCTTCGGTTTCTAATATTCCATTAGTAGGTTCAGTTCTTTTGGCCGTGATTGCAATGGTTGCTTGTGGATGTTTAAGACCTGCAGAGATACAAAAATCAATTAGGTTAGACGTCATTTTATTGCTGGGATCTTTATCGTGTTTTAGTGTAGCTATGCAGATGACTGGATTAGCAGATCTAATTGCTGTTAATCTAAACTTCGCCCTTAACGGAATGCCTCTTTATTTTGCACTAGTCGTAATTTTTGTATCTACAGTTATTCTTACTCAATTTATAAGTAATGCTGCTTCAGTTGCTTTAATTTTGCCTGTTGCTATTGAATTCTCAAATGTCTTGGAAATTTCACCAAGCGCTTTAATAATGCTCGTTTTATTCGGTGCAAGTCAATCTTTCTTGACTCCAATGGGTTATCAAACAAATTTAATGGTTTATGGTCCTGGAAGATATAGATTTTTTGACATCGCAAAATATGGAGCTGGATTAACACTTATAATGTCATTTACTGTACCAGCATTGATAATTTTAAATTACGGGTAATATCGTGAAATTCACAAATAAGGTTTATAAGTTAAAAGATGCTTACAAAAAGCTATCTGTACCTCAATTTACTATTGTTACAGGCTTGTTTATTATTTGCCTTGGAACTTTAATTTTGAGCTCTCCATTATGTTCATCTTCAAAGGTTGGTTTGTGGGAAGCATTTTTTACATCTACTTCTGCAATAACCGTTACTGGTTTGACCATAATAGATATTGGTGTTGATTTAAATTTCTTTGGCCAAGTTTTCTTAGCTTTTATGCTTTTATCAGGTGGTCTAGGATTAATGGCCATTACAACATTTTTACAAGGGTTTGTTGTAAAGGGGACAAAGCTAAGAACTAGATTAGATAAAGGAAAGACTTTAGATGAATTTGGAGTTGGAGGAATTGGTCGAACTTTTCAAAGCATTGCTATTACTGCGATTAGTATCATATCCTTAGGCGCAATCTTCTTATATTCTTTTGGATTTGTAGACATTCATAATAATTGGGAAAGACTATGGTCCTCGATTTTTCACAGCATTTCTGCATATAACAATGCAGGATTTTCGTTAATGTCAAATAGTCTTCAAGACTATAGAACAAATTATTTGGTGAATAGTGTTTTTGTTTTTCTCATTGTTATGGGTGGATTGGGCTGGCGGGTTATTGATGATATTTGGAGTCATAAAAAAAATCTTTCTTATAAGAAATTAAGCCTTCATTCCAGACTAGTTATTAGGACAAGTTTGTCTCTAATATTGTTTGGATCATTAGGATTCTTTATCACTGAATCATTGCTAAATAGTCAATTTTTTAATGATTTAAATTTGTTTGAACGCTTAATGTCATCCATCTTCGAAATAGTTAGTGCAAGAACTGCAGGCTTTACAAATTTTCCGATTTCTTTGAACTCTATCTCAGATACGGGCCTCTTATTATTGATGACGCTTATGTTTATTGGAGCAAGTACAGGAGGTACTGGTGGAGGCATAAAAACAACTACATTTATTGCTTTAATGGCTGCAACTAGATCAACTTTAAGAGGTCAGAAAGATGTAATAATTAGCAATAGATTAATTTCAGATAAAGTTATTCTAAAGGCAGTTGGAATCACAGTTGGATCTTTGCTTTTTGTTCTTTTAATGGCAATGTTGCTTAGTACAACTAATACTTTTGTTAAAAAAGAATCATTCACATTCCTAGAAATTCTGTTCACTTGTATATCTGCATTTGCAACAGTTGGTTTTGATATTGGTTTAACCGCAAAATTAAATCACTTTGGTCAATTTATTCTTATTGTGGGTATGTTTGTGGGCAGACTTGGGATCCTTTTGCTTTTAAGTGCACTTTGGCAGGCTCTTTATAAGAGTAGAATAGATAGACAAAAGAGAATTGGCTATCCTAGGGCTGATCTATATGTTTAGAATTGACTGATTTTTATTATGGCTGATTGGTGGCAGTGGTCTCAAAAGAGAGAAAATGAAGCACTCACTTTTGCAGTTGTCGGAGTTGGAAGATTTGGAACCGCAGTTTGCAGAGAACTTATTAGTAATGGTGCTGATGTTTTGGCTGCAGATTATTCGGAAAAAGCTATTGATGATTTAAGGCAATTAGAACCTTCGATAGAAGCGAGAGTTGTAGATTGTACTGATGAAGAGTCAATGAAGGAATCTGGAATTCTTGAAATGAATACTGTTGTAGTGGGCATTAGTGAACCTATTGAAGCAAGTATAACTACAACTCTTATTGCTAAGGATAGTGAAGGTAGCAAAGTGAAAAGGGTAATAGCAAGAGCTACCAGTGACTTGCATGAAAAAATGTTAAAAAGAGTAGGTGCAGATAAAGTTGTTTTCCCATCTAGGATGCAAGGAGAAAGATTAGGTTTAGAACTAGTAAGACCAAACCTAATCGAAAGATTGGAACTAGATAATCAAACTGGTATAGATGAAATAACTGTTCCAGAGGAATTTATTGGAAGATCTTTAAGAGATTTAAATTTGAGGAAAAATTATTTAGTAAATGTTCTTGCTGCAGGACCTGCTGAAGAGTTAACAGTTAATCCTCCAGCAAAATATATTTTGGAAAGAGGCAATATTTTGGTAGTCATGGGTAAAACTGTAGATTTACAGAAATTGCCTCAAAATTAATTATTTTTAATCAGATTTTTTATAGTATCTAATCCTTTGAGGAGCTCTTTTTAATCTTCTGACGCTTTGTTTTTCAAGTTCATCTCTAAATTTATCGGTATTTAAATTATTTTCTGAAACAGGTGATTTACTTTCTTTTTCGAAATATTTTTTTATACCTTCTTGTATTAGTACTTTTGCCATATTACTCACTGTCCTAGATTCATTATCGGCCAAAATAGTTAATTGCTCACATATTAATTCTGGAAGAACTACTTGAATTCTGGGGGATTTAGGCTTCCCATTAGTTGAGGTTTGGCGGGTAGCCATAAGTAAAAGTTGATAACTGTTACTTATTAGTATACACAGTTAGTCAAGGATACTATCTTTGTGTATATTATTAGTAAGGAAATTTATGTCCGTATCAATTAATTGTTTTATTGTACCCATGAAAAATTCAAGAAAAATTGATTCTCCTAAAAGATCGATAATTGATAAACCGAAAAAAAGATTAGTCAATTCTGATTCTCACGATAATGAAAATAGTGACGTTTTGGTATCAGCTGTAATTAGTCCATATTTGTTAACTCATCTTCACCATATTCTTCAGCAGTCTGAGTATTATGCCCAAAAGGATGGTAGAAAATCTCACGCAGCTAACTTTGCGAAACTGAGAAAAGTTTTATGTTTAGACGCAAGAAGTATGGCAGATGCCTCTGCAAAAGAGATAAAAGAAGTGGATAATGATTTATCTAATAATAAATATAATGAACAAAATGTAGCTTGAAGTAATAATCTATTAATAAATAGATTTTAAAAACATGTCCAGTAATGCTGAAAAGCTCTATAAGTTAATAGCCAACGATTCCAAAAAGAAACAAAGTCTGTTTATGACAGCCTTAACTAATCCCAAAAAAGCCTTAGATAAAATATGCGATATTGGCAACGAGTTAAATATTTCTGTGACTAAAGAAGAGGTTATTGAATATTTAAGTACTATTGATGATGAGGCAACTAAAATGTGGTTAATCAAGGCTCGAGGAGGTCTTTAGGAAAAGGTTTCGAATATTCATTATTTGGATTAGGAATAGGCTTTGTTCTTTTGTTGTAGCCACCTCCACCAGCTAAAGTCCAAAAAAACCAATAACTTGGAATGGCAAGTGCTGCAGCTATGAAAATGACTACAATTTGTTCTATTCTTTTCATGGTTTAATTTTATTCCACAAAATATTTTTTAGTAAATAAGCCACAGATTTTGTAAATTCTATTTTAAAACAGTGATTAGATTTGAAGGTGTAAGCAAAATTTATTCTACAGATGTTGTTTTAAAAAATATTAGTTGGGAGATTAAGAAAGGAGAAAAAGTTGGCTTAGTAGGTTCTAATGGTGCAGGTAAATCAACCCAATTTAAGATTTTAATTGGAGAGGAAGAGCAAACAAGTGGAACGATCATCAAAGAGGGAAATCCTAAAATTGCCCATTTAAGGCAAGAGTTTGATTGTAATTTGAATTTTTCAGTGAGACAGGAATTAGAAAGTTCTTTTAAAGATATACAAATTGTTGCTATTAAACTTTTAGAAATTGAGAATAAAATGAAATCGTTGGATATAAAGAAAAATTCCGATGAACTTGAAATTTTTGTAAATCAACTCGCAAAATATCAAGCAAAATTTGAAGCTTTAGGTGGTTATAAAATGCAATCTGATGTAGAAAAAATATTACCAAAATTAGGCTTTTCTACAGAAGATGCTGATAAATTAGTTGGCAATTTCTCAGGTGGTTGGCAGATGAAAGTTGCACTTGGAAAAATAATCTTACAAAAACCTGATTTACTTTTACTGGATGAACCAACCAATCATTTAGATTTAGAGACTATTTTTTGGTTGGAAGAATATCTATCATCGCTTAAAATTGCAGTCATTATTATTAGCCATGATAGATATTTCTTAGACAAATTATGTAAAAAAATAATTTTTGTAGATAGAGGACTATCTGAAATATATAATGGGAACTATTCTTTTTTTGTTGAACAGAAATCTTTAAATGAAGAATCACAAAATAAGGCATATCAATTACAACAAAAAGAAATTGAGTTACAGAAGAGGTATATAGATAGATTTAGAGCTAGTGCAACTAGAAGTTCTCAAGCAAAGAGTAGAGAAAAGCAATTAAAAAAGATTTCTAAAATTGAGGCTCCTATAGCAAAATCAAAAAGTCCTGTCTTTAATTTTCCAGATTGTCCTCGCTCAGGAAAATTAGTTCTTAACATTAAAAATTTATCTCATAGTTTTGAGGATAAAATTCTTTTTTTAGATGTTAATTTAAAGATTTCTTCAGGGGAAAAAATAGCAGTTTTAGGGCCTAATGGCTGCGGTAAATCTACATTGCTCAAAATTATTATGAAAAAAATATCACCTGAAATTGGAGAAATAAATCTTGGTAAACATAATATAATTACTAGCTATTATGAACAGAATCAGGCCGAAGCACTTTCACTTGATGAAAGGGTTATTGATTTAATATGTGATAAGTCTCCAACATGGTCTCAAAAAAAAGTAAGAAAATTTTTAGGAGGTTTTGGCTTTCAAAATGAAACTGTTTTTAAATATATTAAACAACTCAGCGGCGGAGAAAAGGCAAGATTAGCATTGGCGCTCATGATTATTAATCCTAGTAATTTTCTTCTTTTAGACGAGCCAACTAATCATTTGGATCTGCAATCGAAAGAAAACTTAGAATTAGCAATTCAAAATTATAAAGGTTCATTATTAATCATTTCTCATGATCGGTATTTTATCTCAAAGGTTGCAAATAGAATTGTTGAAATTAGAGATTCAAAGTTATTTTCATATGATGGTAATTATGAATATTTTTTAGAGAAAAAATCAAAGTTATAGTAATTTGATTACTTTTGATAAAGTTTACATTTAGCTAAGTAAGATCACTCATTTATCTTTACATAATTTACCTTCTTTGATTAATCTAAAAATACACAAATAAAAATAAAATAATTGATATGAAAAATTACGATTTCCAAGAAAATCAGTTTCAAATTTATGATCCTATTGAAAGTTATTTTGAATGCATTACTACCTGTGATATTAAAGACGGTAGATGCATTTCAAGGTGTGTGGAAATACTTAAACAAAATGACAATTAAATCTTTTAGTTATTTTGTAGATTAGTTATATCAGTTGGTTTTACTTTTAATTTTATAAATTTATTTTTACGCTCCAATAGTATATTGACTTGTTTATTTATACCATTTTTACTGATTTCGTCTATTACGTCTGATGAGGTTTCAATATCTTTATTTCCTACTTTTATCAAAATATCATTTATCTTGATTCCACTTTTTTCAGCTGGACTGTTAGGTACTATATATGCAACTTTTACGACATTAGGTTTTCTTTCAGAATTACTTTCTTCTATTAGGCTAATCCCAATCATAGGATGTATTGCTTTTCCATTTTTTATAAGTTGATAAGCAATTTCCTTAGCTTTATTAATTGGGATTGCGAAACTCAAACCAGCTCCTGGACCTGATCTTATCAAGGTATTAATACCAATTACTTCTCCATCGCTATTCAATAGTGGACCTCCAGAATTGCCTGGATTAATAGCAGCGTCTGTTTGTATCAGTTCAAGTTTTTTATCATATATTCCTAATTTAGTGACGTTTCTATTTAGATTACTAATAATACCGAGGGTAACTGTATTTTCCAGTCCGAATGGATTCCCAACTGCTATAGCCCAATCACCAACTTTAATTTTCGCCGAATTGCCCAATTTTGCTTTTGGCCAGGGTCCTTTTCCCTCAATCTTTAGCACAGCTAAATCAGTAAAAAAGTCTTGCCCAATAAGTTTTGCGTTTAATTTTTTGCCATTGGTTAAACCTACAATCACTTTATCTGATCGATTCACAACATGAGCATTGGTCATTACAAGTCCATCTGCAAATATAAATCCACTGCCTTGGTTTTGCTCTATCCTTGGTCGATTCTCATTAGGTAAATCTAATCCAAAAAATTTCTCAAAATATGGGTCTATAAATAGCTGGGAATTTCTTGGAAATTTTCTTTTTTTAACGAATCTTTGAGTATCAATTGTCACCACAGCTGCACCGGTTCTTTCTACAGCTTTAGTTATGAAAGATTTGTTTGAATATAAATCAATTGCATTAATTTTTGGTTTATTTAATGGTTGGGATATTACTTTTGAAGTACTTGTTATGCCTACTGTAATTAATGAGGCGAGAAGTAATAACTTTTGGATGTAGCTTTTCAATTTTGATTTTTTTATGTTTTTCTAGAGATCTGATATACGTTATTAAATATAATTTAACTATTAGTAACAAATAAATTAATTTAATTTAGAGAATAATTTATTTACTTAAAAATAGCTAAATTTCATTTTTTCGGGCTATCATATTAAAAATATAACTAATCAATTTATAAGTTTGATGACTATTCTATTTCCAATCATATATTCTGCGGCTTTAACTTATTTAGTTTGGAAAGCATTTAAAGTAATGTCCAATGGTTGGGGTATATCTGATAATAAAAATAAAAGCTTCAGTACCTCCAGTTTTAAACAAAAAAAGTACACAATACATCCAGAACTTTTAGATAAATCAGGAAATATAACAGAAGAGGAATTATTAACAGTAAGATTTTCGAATGATAATGACACTACATTAGAAGAAAAAGGTTCAACAACTGACTAATCAAATTACATTTAGGAAAAAATTGGAATTAAGAACAAAAATTGTCTCAGCAGTAATTAGATCTCTCAAGTTACCACCAAGGTTTCGTTTAAAAATGGTTAAAGAGGATCCCGTTAGACTCGAACTGAGCCTTACTCCTTCTTACGGTAAAAGTCCAGTGATTGTTGGTTTAGTTGAATCTTTAGATTTAGTTGCTCGAAGAGACAGAGAAGGTAGATTACCCAGAGATCTTCAAGGGACATGGGACTGGACTGTAAGACATGGAAAAGTTAGCACTGGAGGATGGAACCCTATGTTGAAAGAGGCATTGCAAACAATGTTCGATACAGGATTACCAGCTATTGTGTATGAGGAATTGACTGGAGATGAGTATCGACCTGTTGATGGTGTAAGACATGTTAAATAAATAATTTATTATTTATCATAAATTCTTCCTTAAAACGTTAAGATAATTTGATAGTTAAATATAGTTAATTATGAATAATGACAATCAACAAAGATTTGGCTTCGTAAATTTTGCAGAAACTTGGAATGGGCGTATGGCGATGATGGGTATTTTGATTGGTCTTGGGACTGAATTAATTACTGGACAAAGTATTCTTCGACAAATCGGAATAGGTTAATACTTTATTTTACTTCTTCTGCTTTCACCTCAATGGTACTTTCACTAGGCTTTTTGTCTAATTGATTATTCTTACTAATATTATCTAAATCTGCACCGCAATTCATGCAGGTTTCACTTGAACCTAATGATATTGAACCACAATTACTACATGTATTAATTTTAGATTTGAATGAGTTAAGACCTATAAATACTAAAATTAATAATAAAAGTGGAATGAGAAATAAAAGAATTAGGATATTTCCAACGAAGCTAATGAAAAAGTTTAATCCAAAAATTGGAATTACGATGAGTATGATTAATGAGTAAGTAAGAAGATTTTTATTAGCTTTAAGAAAATCATTCATCTTGGTTATTCTTATCTATAATTTCTTTTTTTATTTACTAAGCTCATGCTAGCAATAACAACGCTCCAACACTGTCCAAAATATAAAATCACTCCTACTAGCCATACCCACAAAGTAAGTACAAGAAAACCTCCAATAAAACCGTATGCTTGAAATCTTACTCCAAGTGAAAGGATACTTTTACTTACTGCTAGGTTCAAAGTGGTTAGGCCAATTCCAATAAGAAAAGACCCAGGTAAAAGTGGTTGCAATGGAACTTTTCTACTGGGTAAAAGTGCTTGTAGTAAAAGAGCCATTAAAGAAAAGCCAATAAGTGGTATTGCAAACTGACCAACTTGCGATAACGGCAACTTTAATAATAAATCAGAAATAAGATTATTAGATTTTGAAAGATTTTCTAAAACGTTATTTGGGATCATCCTAAGATTTGCACTAATCTGATCTAATACCATTAAAAAACCAATAAAAAAAACTATTAAAAAGGCTTCAACTCTATTTCGGAGAAACTTCGAAGCTTGCACTCTCCAGGCAGCATTAACTTTTTTAGAAGGAATTTCGTCCTCCCAAAGCCTATCTGAACCTCTTTGAAGAGATAGATATGCATTTCCGGCAGTAAAAAGCAAAAACATAGCTCCAAGAAGACCTGCTCCAAAACCTTGATCTATTAAATTAAATAATGTTGTTTCTACTAACTCAACTACTGAAGGAGGTAAAAGTTGCGCCGCAATAGAAATTATTTGTTGATCTAATCCTTCTTGTTTTCCTAAGAACCATGAAGCTATTGAAAGAGAAATCAGAAGAATAGGAAAAAATGATTGGAGTGTGTAGTATGCAAATGCAGCGCTTAAATCAACACAATCAGATTTGCTCCATCGCTCACAAGCTCCCCACAAACTTTTAAGTATCCATGTTGAACTTCGCTGCATATTAATTATCTTCAAATATTTTATTTATTTACTTATTTTTTATTGTATCTGATTAAGAAATTTTTCAAGCAATTATATATTTATGATGCAACTATTTTTCTAATAATAAATTGCCCCATGGCTTTAAAATTTCAATTTTTTCTATAGATCTACAAGCAATTAATGGAAAATTAACATCACTCAAATCTTCTCCTGGCGCAAAATTTAAAGGATCTTTTTCTAACCACTTTATAGAACAATTGAGTTCTTCTAATAGCAGCCAGGCTGCTGCTATATCCCATATCTTTGGGGTTGATTCTATTGCTCCGAAAGTTTGTCCCATCGCTACACTCGTAAGATTTAAACTAGATACACCTAAGAGTCTGATTTTGCCAGGAAATACTGAGGTAGGTTTTTTTTGTAAAATTTTTATAGATCTACTGCACAAAGAAATACACTCACTCTGACGATTATTTTGGCTAGGATTTATTTTCTCGTTATTTAACCAAACCCCTTTACCTTTGATGGATAAAAACTTTTTTTGCAATGTAGGAATTATTAAAAAAGAAGATTGCGGCTTATTATCAACGAATCTTGCTACTGATATAGACCAGTAAGGAATACCTGCAGCAAAATTTGTTGTTCCATCGAGTGGATCGACCACCCAATAAGCTTTTGAGTTTGGAATTAACTTTTCTCCTTCTTCACTTAAGACGCCCTCTCCAGGAGCTATTGAAGCTAACCCTTCTACGATTGTTTTGTCACTCCATAAATCACAACTTGTCAATAATGACCCGTCTGCTTTATTGCAGGCAGCAATATTTCCAAAATCTTTTTTCTGACGTTGACTAACTAATTCAAATAAAGAATCTAATTCACTAAGTTGCTTATTAGTTAAATTTGGTGGATTCATCTTTATATATTGCAAATAGACTCTGCATCTTTAATTTTACTATTATTACTACCTAAACAATTTTTGCTTAATTCAAGGAAAGTTAATCTTTCTAATTCATCTAGATTCAGATTGTAATTATATATTGCATTAATCTTTTTTGATTTCGCATTACTTAATTCGCTTTGCCTAACAAGAACATCTTTTAGAGTTGATATTCCGACATCATATCTAAGTCTAGAAAGCCTTAGAGACTCTTCGCTAGATTCAATTTCTTTAAGAGAAGAGATTATTTTTTCTTCATTTAATTTAAGATTTAAATATGCTTTACTAATACTTGTGGTTAAAACATTTTTTAGATTTTCATAAGCATATTTTTCGGCTTCTGCATCTGCTATTTTTGATTTGTAGGAGTTCTTATTTTGTCCGCCATCAAAAATACTCCATGCAAAATTTAGACTTATAGTATTTGTATAATTAGATCCAGATTTTTCAGAGTCGATATTAGTTGCTAGAGAGTCACCCTTTGAAAATGTACTAGATAATGAATTACTGATATAGATAGTTGGCTTATTTTGAGCTAAAAAACTTTCTGCTTGGGTCTTTTTGATTGATTTTTGAAGAATAAGGTTTTTTAAGGAAAGATTTTTATCCAAACCTTCATTAATATTCTTATTCAGTTTATGATTCCAAAACCCTATAAGATTTTGCTCTTTATTAGTTTCGAAATCTCCTTTAATATTAAGAATCTCTTTAAGAGAAATTTTATTAATTTCATGTTCTATTTTCTTTTCATTAAGTGATTGTTGATCTCGAGATAATTGAGTTTCTGCTTCAAGAACTTCAAATTTTGTACCAATTCCAGCATTTAGCTTCGCTTTAGAATTTTCTAAACTTGTAATTGATAAATCAAGTGTGAATTTTTTATTTTGAATATCTTGATATGACTTTGTGTATTTGTGATACCTTATTCTTGCTTCTTGAATTAAATCTTTTTTCTTTATTTCATAATTATTTTCTGCAATTTTGTAATTTGTTTTGGCAATTTGAATTTCAGATCCTCTAAGCGGGGCAATTATATCCCATTTAATATTCAGGGAGGGATTAGCCGTAAATTGTGATGTTTTTAAAGTAGATGAATTGCTATTATAGTTTTTACCTGCAACATATTTTGGTAAGCCATTGGCTTGAAAATCTAAGGATGGATATTTTTTGGAAATTTGGCTGGAAAGATTAAAGCTTGTAGAGGTTACTAGGTTTTGTAATGATTTTAATTCTTGATTATTTAATACAAGTTTTTCTATTTCTTGATAATCAACAAAAGTAATATTTGATTTTTCTTCTAAAACATTATCAATGTAATTTTTTGTTTCGCTCGATAGAACATTAAAGGTATTCATACTTAGGGTAAGCGGCAATAATAAGAAAGGATTTATTACTCTTCTAAGCATGTTGTATAGTATCGAAAATATTCGATTAACCAATCAAAGTATTAATAATATCATTTGAATCATCAAGAACGTGAATTTTAGTATTTATTTGATTCTCAACTTCTTTAATATTTTTATCGTCTAAAAATAAATCAGTATTAATTTTTAACATAATAGATGGTATGTAAACCGCTTCTCCTAAATCCTTATTTTTCAGCCCGTAAATTAGATCTTCTCCAGTAAGAAGACCTGTAACAACTTGATCTTGACCCCAATAAATACTTGGCAAACCATATAAATTAATTGTTAATCCATTAATTAAGTTTAATTTCTTAACTGTAGGAATTAGGGCCTCATAAACTAATTTACCAACAATCCAACTAACTTTTTTTGGCTTCTTTACTTTTTTGGGTAGGTTTTGAGTCTTCTCTCTTAATGCTTCTAGAAAGTTTCTTATAGTCCCAACTCCATTAGATTCTTGTGGCATATTTTCGTAGGTTTTGTAACTTGGTAAATTTGCACCAGCAATTAAATACCATTCGTCTGCTAGCCAGCAAAAACGAGTTCCAAGAGTAATTTGTAGAGAAGCTTGAATTCTCTCAACTTGTTTAATGGTTTTTTTTGCGTATTCTGGGCTGATTGATTTCAATCCATCATTTTCAGGTCTAAATTTTGTAAGACCTACAGGAACTATTGCGACTGAAAGTACTGTTTGAGTAGTTTTTTTGTAGTATGCAGCAAGTTCCAAAATTGATTTCTCAAGAATATCCCCATCATTTATATCTGGACAAACTACAATTTGAGCATGTATTTGAATAGAGTTTTTTTCAAACCACGAAATTTGATCAAGTATCACTCCTGCTTTTTTATTTTTTAATAATTTTTCTCTTGTGGCGGGATCAGTAGCATGAACTGAAATAAAAAGTGGGGACAGTTTTTGCATAGCAATTCTTTCCCAGTCTTCTTTTTTTAAATTCGTAAGTGTTAAATAAGAGCCATATAGGAAACTTAATCTATAATCATCATCTTTTACATATAGGCTTTTTCTTTTACCACTTGGCTGTTGATCAATAAAACAAAATGGACATTTATTATTGCATTGCTTGATTGAATCAAATAATGCATCTTTAAAATTGATACCTAAATTAACGTCTTGATCTTTTTCAATATTTATATTGTGAACCTCATGATTTTTATCTAAAACTGATATGTCTAAAATTTCTTCACTAATCAGAATCTGATAATCAATTAAATCTCTTGGCTTTTTCCCATTAATACTAATAATTGAATCACCTGATTCAAATCCTATTTCTTCAGCAATAGAATTAGCTTCAATACTTTCAATTTCCGCAGGTTTTATTTTATAAGTAATATTAGGAACCAAAAGATCAATAGGATCTTTCGTGTAATTAATTTCTTGCCACACAATTTAAGGCCAAATACTTATATTTATATTTATTCTAAACTTATATATGACTCAAAGTGTATTAAATACTTTTAAAAAACTAAATATAGGTGTGAAATTATGGGCCTTTTATTTATTAAAATATGGCATTCGCAGTTTTTAAAAACACGATTTAGATTAATTAAAATAACCTTTTTCATTGAAAGAATTAATTACAAAAAATTTAGAAGTAAAAGATAAATTCAACTATGAATCCCATAAGACAGTTGATTCATACGAAAATAGTTTTTTATCAAATCCTATATCTTTAAGATTGTGGTCTTCTTTTTTTGTAATTCTACCTATTTTTGTTCAAGCTCCTTGGGTTAGATTTGAACCAATAAGTGCTCTTTGTTTTACTTTTGTTATTGTCTTTGTGGCAATTGTTTTGAATCAGAAAGGATCAAATAAGTGGTTTATTGTCAGTTCATTATTACTTGGTATATCAGGTAGTTGGCTGGGTGGATGTTTGTTCTGGGGATGGTTAAGCCCATTTCCTATCCTACACATCCCTGTAGAAGCTGTAGTTCTCCCATTAGCTTTAATTGGATTTGGTACTAATTGGAAAATAGGTTCAAGTTTTTATATATCTTCTTTATTTGGAACCGCAGTTACTGACATTACAATATTTTTAATCGGAATCATGGATCAATGGAGGCAGGTTATTGAAGCAGATTCTGAAAATGCACCCATGATTCTTCAAAAAACTTCAGAGAGTCTTATTCAAATAAAATCATTATCTATTATTGTTTTTGTTGCTCTTATACTTTGGTTTATTTCAAAAGAAATTTTAAATTCTGGCACAATTAATACTTCTAGTGGTAAAGCACTCTTAGTTGCTGGTTATGTAATTCAAACGACATTAATTGTTGATTGTATTTTTATTGTTTTAGCAATTCTGCAACCAACTTTTAGTGGATTGGTTTAATGTTAAGGCCTCCATTTTCGCAAGAGCCGATACCAATAAATAATTGGGATGTCATCGTTATAGGTGCTGGAGCTGCTGGACTTATGACTTGTCTCGAATTACCCTCAAATTTAAAAGTGCTTCTTTTAAATAGAAATACTAGTAAGGTATCTTCCAGTAGATGGGCTCAAGGAGGAATTGCATCTGTTGTTCGACAAGATGATTCATTTGATCTTCATGCTGATGATACTTTAAAAGCAGGTGATGGACTATGTGATTTTCAAGCTGTAGAAATGCTAGTTAAAGAAGCTCCAAGTTGTGTAGAAAGGTTGCAGAATTTAGGGATGATTTTTGATCAAAGTTCTGATCAACTAGCTACTACCTTGGAAGCAGCCCATTCAAGAAGAAGAGTTTTACATGTTAAAGATCGTACTGGACGAGCATTAGTTGAAGTTCTAGAAGATCATATTGAGAATCAAAAAAATATTCTTCACTGCAGGGGTGTAAGAGTAACTGAACTTCTCATCGAAAATAAAGAATGTAGAGGAGTTCAGGTTCTTGATGGAGCAAACTTATATTGGATCAAATCTAGAGCTGTTGTTTTGGCTACAGGTGGGGGTGGGCACTTATTTACAAATACAACGAATCCTGCTCAATCCTCTGGTGAAGGGATTGCTCTTGCATGGAAAGCAGGAGCTGCTATCGAAGATTTAGAGTTCGTGCAATTTCATCCAACAGCTTTAAAATTTTATGGTGCACCTTGCTTCTTAATTTCTGAGGCACTTAGAGGGGAAGGAGCGATTTTAGTTGATAAAAATGGTGAAAGTCCAGTTAAAAATCTTGAAAATCGTGATCTAGCTACTAGAGATCAAGTGAGTAGAGCAATTATGAAAAATATGCATGATAATAATGTAGACCATGTTGGCTTAGATCTTCGTTATATTGACCCAGAAAAAATTGTAGAGCGCTTCCCCACGATCTTAAGTCGATGTCAGGATTATGGAGTTAACCCTTTAAATGAGGTTATTCCCGTAGCTCCTGCAGCTCATTATTGGATGGGAGGTGTTAAAACTGATCTAAATGCATCTTCAACAAGAAAAGGATTATATGCCGTTGGAGAAGTTGCTTCTACAGGTGTGCATGGTGCTAATAGACTGGCAAGTAATTCACTGATGGAGTGTCTTGTTTTCGCAAGAAAAATGTCTTCAATTGTTTTGAATGACCTTTTTAAAGTTGAAAAATTTGATAGATCATTTCAAGAGTTTGATATTGAAGATCCTAAGGAAGATCAAATTTCTATAATTGCTGAAAAAATTGATGAACTAAGAAAACTATGTTGGTTAAATTTAGGTGTATCTAGAAATAAGGTAAATATGAGTAAATTTTTAAATTACATTCAAAATGATATAAATAAATTAAATAAAAATGATTTATTAAATAGTCTTGAAAAAATAAAATTTGATCAAAAAATAAAACTTAGTGAACGCAATAGGAGAGCATTAAATCTTTTACTTGATTTAAAGAATAGACAAATAACCACCATAACTTTATTAAAAGCTTGTCTATTTAGAGAAGAAAGTAGAGGAGGGCATTATAGAGATGATTTCCCTGATAAAGATAAAAATTGGGAATGCCATACTAGACAACAGTTAGATCAAAAAATTCAAAAAAGATTTATTAAAAATTAAGATCTCCTTGATAGTCTGTTTTTGTTGCTAATTCTTTTAAGTCTCGCGTACCACTAATAATTTCTCCATTTATTTCCCAAGATGGAAATCCACTGATTCCTTTTGTTTGGCATAGCTCATACTCATTATCTTTACCATCTTTAGCACATTCAACTACTTTTAATTCTTTAACTGCTTCCTTACCAAATAATTGTTTCTGATCGTGGCAATGCGGGCACCAGTATGCACTATACATAACAATATTGTTTTCACTTAAAAATTTTGCAAACTTTACCCTCTGGGGAGAGCTTGAAGTGGTTATTAAAGGCGATACATTTTCAGTAGGGTTTGCAACATCGATAGCTTTAGAGGGGTCAACGTTTGTTGACCAAATTAGGCCCCCCAGCAGGACACTAATGGCTACAATGAAACCTCTAAAAATCATAGGTTCTCTACTTTCAAACTTTGCTCCAATCATAGAAATTATAAAGATAGAAAACGATAAAATTGCTGAAAGTATACAAAAAAAGCAATATGCTTGAATTTTAAAAAACATTATATTTATCAATAAAAAGCTAAATGTTGATGACGTACAAGATATTAGAAATACTAACCACCATAAAAACTTATTTAGTTTTTCTTTTGGGGAAATTAAATTAAGTGAGAGTATTATTGTGATAACTAATATTGATAAATATGTTATGAATCCAGCTAATGAGAGAGGTATATTAACTTGATTATTTTCAAATAAAGTACCCCAAGGACTATTTAAAACTGTTTCACAACCATTTTGTATCCCTGGGCATGAAAGCGAAGTAAATAATCCCCAGTTTTTTAAAGTAATTGAACCTGTATCAACTATGCCTATAGTGCTAAGAATTGCGATTATGATTTTTGGCCATTTCAAATCTTTTTTATTTCTTCTGTTTAAAGTCTTAAGAGCCATACAAAAAGAAAGTTTGTTATTTACATTATCTATCCTAATATTATCTTGGCATGAGAGTTATATACGAAATGCTGTTTAAATCTTTTAATTCTTATTTCTTAAGTTGTGAAACAAAATAGTCTCAATGTAAAAGAAAAAAAAATATCTAAGATTGCATTCAGTCATGTTGGTTGTGAGAAAAATCTTGTTGATACTGAACATATGCAAGGCTTATTGGATAAAGAAGGTTATGAAGTTGACAGCAATATAAATGATGCAAATGTTGTTGTTGTAAATACTTGCAGTTTTATTGAAACAGCTAGAGAAGAATCTATTAGAAAAATTTTAGAATATACTAATCAAGGAAAGGAAGTAATAGTTGCAGGCTGTATGGCTCAGCATTTTAAAGATGAGCTTATAAAAGAAATCCCTGAAATAAAAGGTTTAGTTGGCACTGGAGATTATCAAAAGATAGCCAAGGTTTTAGAAAGAGTAGAACAAGGGGAAATCGTTAATGAAGTTTCAAAAATACCGGAATTTATTGCAGATGAGGAAATACCTCGTTTTGTAGATAAAAACAAATTTGTCGCTTATCTTCGTATTGCTGAAGGCTGCAACTATAATTGTGCTTTTTGTATTATTCCTAAATTGAGAGGTCCCCAAAGAAGTAGAACAATAGAATCTATAGTTTCAGAAGCCAAAAGTCTTGCAAAGCAGGGGATACAAGAAATCATATTAATTAGTCAAATAACAACTAATTATGGTCAAGATATTTATGGAAAACCATCATTAGCCAAACTTTTGAATGAGCTTTCTAAAGTTCCAATTCCTTGGATCAGGATACATTATGCTTATCCAACGGGTTTAACTGATGAAGTTATTAGAGCTTTCAAAGATTCAGAGAATATAGTGCCTTACTTTGATTTGCCACTTCAGCATAGTCATCCAGATGTGTTGAAGAGTATGAATAGACCTTGGCAAGCTTCTTTGAATGAATCAATTTTGGAGAAAATTAGAACAGAAATTCCATCTGCTGTATTAAGAACTAGTCTTATTGTTGGTTTCCCAGGAGAAAAAAAAGAACATTTTGAACATCTTCTGGAATTTTTATATAGGCACAAATTTGATCATGTAGGAGTGTTTATTTTTTCTCCTGAGGACGGAACTGCAGCTTTTGATTTGCCAAATAGAGTATTACCAGAGGTTTCAGAGGCAAGAAAAGATAATGTTATTTCAGTTCAACAAAATATCTCTAAAGATAAAAATCAGGCATATGTTGGTTCAAAAATGAAAGTTTTGGTAGAAAAAATATCAGATAATAACGAATTAATAGGTCGGTCCTACAATTTCGCTCCTGAAATTGACGGAAATGTTATTTTATCTACTAATACTAAAAATGATTTGAAAAACTATATTGGTAAATTTGTTGAAGCAAATATTTCTTTTGCTGATGAATATGATTTGTATGGAGAGATTATTAAAATTTTTTAGTTTTTAAATTAATTTAACTGCTCTTAAGAGCTTATCTAATGCGAAAGCAGCTCCAAAACCAAAACCGATAAATGCAAAATAGAAAATGATGTTCATTAATTTTATTATTTTTATTTAATTTAACATCAGATGAAAAGATTAGATTTTTTCGTTTAATTTCTTAATCTTGGATATATGGTAATTTTTTGTATAAACATTCTTCTGCTTTTTGTAGTTCCCGGCCTAAATATAGAGCATGATCGAATCTTGTTATTAAGTCATTTCTTTCTTCAGTGATCAATATTCCAAGTTGTTTCGCACTAATTCCTTCAAAAACTTCATTACAAACTCTTTTATTTTGAGAGTCGCATTTAATTGGTTCATTTGTTTCTGGGTCAAGCGCATAGCCTTCCTCATCGATGTTATTTAGAAAGTGCTCTAAAATTATTTTATTATCTTCTAAATCTACTTTTATAATGAAATAACCGTTTGGATCTAAGTCTATATATCGGTTGGATAGACTATTATCAATCTTTATTTTTTCATCTAAACTTTGACTTGAATCCATTTTGGGAATTTAATTTCAAACTATATTACTAATATAATCTTAGGTAAAGCCGAATAATTTTTTATTTAAAGGGTATAGATTTATTTTCAAAATCAATTTCCATCTCCGTTTGTTTATTCACTTCATTTAGCCAAGGACTAATTATATTTTCCATCTTTTCGTCAAACCACTTATGTAAGCTAATGGTGCTTTTTGCAAAAAAACCCCTCCGCCTTTTATGTTTACCACCCGCTCCGGGATCAAACAAATGGATACTATTTTTTATTGCCCATTCAATTGGCTGGTAATAGCATAATTCAAAATGTAAATTAGATATTTCTTCTTGACTACCCCAATATCTACCCCATAAGTTGTTTTGATTTTTAACGCACATCGACATAGCAAAAATTTCATTTGAATCATGTTTTGATGCACTAAAAAGTAAAAGATTTTTTTTATTATCAACCAGTGTTTCGAAAAATGTAGATGTTAGATATTTACTTCCCCAAACTCCCCACCTGGAACAATGCTGTTCATAAAAATTATGCATTTTTTTGAGGATTTCTTGGTTGATATCATCTTCATTAAAAATTTCTACTTTAATATTTTGTTTAGTAATTGATTTCCTCTCTTTTTTTATATTTTTTCTCTGATTAGAGTTAAATCTAGAAAGAAAATCATTAAATGTTTTTTCTCCATTACTCCTCCATTCACTGCTGGAATTTATCCATTCATGGTATCCCAAAGATTTAAGATGGTTGCCCCAGCTTTCATCAATATATAAAAAATTACAACTTAGAATTTTGTTTGTAATCGCAAAGCTTTCGATGTGGTTTATAAGTAAATTTGTAATTTCTTTCTTGTCTTTATTTTTTTTATAAAGAAATTGATATCCATTTACAGGACTATAAGGACTCATTCCAATTAATTTAGGGTAATAATTTAAATTCAGCTCTTGAGCCAATCTTGCAAATGATTGGTCAAAAATGAATTCTCCATAGCTATGATTTTTTAAAAAAAGTGGGGCAATTCCTAATATTTCTTCATTTTTATAAGCAACAAAATATAGAGGCTGCCAACCAGTTTCTCTTGAAACACTTTTAGAGATCTCAAGGTTTTTAAACCAATTCCATTCATAAAATGGATTATTAATTTCATTTGCTAATTCATTCCATATCTCCTTGGAGATTTCCTTAATTGACAATTTGACTTCAACTTTATGTATTTTTTGGTTCATTTATTATTGAAACTATTTCAAATCTTTTTGTAATGAACATGGATTTCATTATTCATTAAATTTTTAATTGATTTTATTTCCCATAGCCTTTTGAGATTAAAAATCGCATTTGTTTGTTCTGGAGGGACCCATGTATATATACCTCCAATAATTCGTGGAATTATTGTAATTTTTATATCTGTTATTAGATCCTCTTTTATGAATGAATTTATAAGTTTTGCACCTCCTAGCAGAGCTAAATCATTTATCCCTTGTTTTTTAAGTGAAATTAAAGTTTTTTTCCATGAATCTTCGAAAAAGAGTTCTTTCTCGAATTCATTATTCGACGAATTATCAACTTTACTTGAGCTTATTAGCCATCTTCTAATTGGTTGACGAAAGTATTTCCAATTACTGTTAAATTTTTTGCTATTTGAGGCAACTATAGAAATTGGTTGGCTTTTTGATATATTTACTTCGTCGTTATCAGTGAGATTTTTAACTAGGTAAGTTGATTGATGAGCTATTAAAGTACCTAAACCAAAAATGGTGGCGTCAACCATTGATAAGTTTTGATTTAATATTTTTTTATCTTCATCGCTTCCAAGATGCGATTCTCCACCTCTAGGAAATGCAATTCTCCCATCAAGACTTGATGCTATAACAATTATTACTCTCGGGATATTCAAGTTTGTGTGACTAAACTATTTTCCAATGTCAACTTCAACGAATTGGTTAACTTTTGATCAACATAAATTTCTGCAGCATTATTTGGACTCTCCTGAAGTCTTATTTTGTGTAATGTTGCACCAAGATTATGTATTGGTTTTTTAAGAATATCAGAAATATATAAAGCTATATTTTCAGCAGTTGGAACACAAGTATGGAAAAATTCGATGTCTTTATTAAGAAAAGTATGATCTAGTTGTTCAACAACTAAGTCGTTAATTATCTCTTGGAGGGCAGATAAGTCGCAAACCATTCCTGTTCTTTTATCAATGTCTCCTTTTACAGTTATATCGACAAGATAGTTATGACCATGTCCGTTAACTCTGGCACATTTTCCATAAATTTTTTTATTTTCATCAAAGGATATCTCTTCTTTTGCAAGTCTATGAGCTGCTGCAAAATGAGTTTGTACTGTTAGAAATGCTTCCATGGTTTTTCCAAAATAATCTGCCCATAAATTTGGGTTTTCATAAAGTCTTAGACTTGTAAGAGGTAAATCATCCTTCAGACGACTCCAAATGGCCTTAACTAATGCTTCAGTTGTGGGAAGTATACCCTCTTGATTATTAACATTAAATTCAGGCCAGACATCATTTAAAAAACGAAAATCTAATTGTCCGGTAACCTTGTCTTTAATAGAGTGTTTTACATCAGAGAGATTAAGTACCATTCCATCAGAGTCTAGTTCTCCGCCCATTGAAACAATAAGTTCATAATTATGACCATGACCTGGTGCAATACTGCACTTTCCAAAAAGAGATAAATTTTCTTCTGGGCTTTTTTCAGGGAGCCAATAACGGTGACTAGAACTAAAGCAGGCACGTCGAGTTATGACGCATTCACGTCCTTTTCCATGAGATGGTTTGGATTGTGTAGAAGTCATATCTGTCTGCGATAATACTATCTTAAGGTTTTAAATACGCTTTTGTCTTTATGGAACAATCCATTATCGAAAAAACAGTTCATGCTATTAAGGGTAGAAGCATATTTTTAATAGGAATGATGGGTTCAGGTAAGTCACAAACTGGTTTGAAGCTGGCTGAATTATTGAAGTATAAATACATTGATTTAGATTCATTAATAGAGAAGTTGGCAAAAAAATCTATCAATCAAATTTTTAAGGATGAAGGAGAAGATAATTTCCGCGAATTAGAAGCAAACTGCCTTAAAGAAACTATCAAAATTCCTTCATTAGTAATCTCCACTGGGGGAGGAATAGTTTCCAAATCGGAAAACTGGGGAATTTTAAGACAGGGAATAATTGCTTGGATAGATCTCGACAAAGATATAGCAATTGAAAGATTGAAAAATGAAGTTGAAAATAGGCCACTTCTTCAGGGAAAGAATCTAAATGATCTATATATGAGCATTTTTCAATCTAGAGAAAATTTGTATTCTCAAGCAGATTTAAGAATTCAGGTAAAAAAAGAAAATATTGAAGAAGTTGCTATGAAAATAATTAATGCAATTCATAAAGAAATAATCAGTTAATCTGGTTCAATTCTTACTGCAAACCATTTGATAACGTATCCTAATTTTATTTCTAATTCATAAGTGCTTTCCAATAATTCTTCAAAAAAATCTTGATCAGAATCTTCTATATTTTGATATATTGTTTGTGTTTCTTTCTTACTAAGCCAATTCTTCAACCATAAAATTGCTTCTTGCTTTGATACAATTTTTTCCTTTGAATCTGGCTCTAATAGTACGTAATGATCTGATGCTCTTATTAGTGGATTTGACATAATGAAAATTCTTCTTGGATTAATTCTTTGCTTGATTTTTCAAGGAATTTTTTTAGAAAGTTCTTTTGCTCTAGTAGATTCTAACGTACGAGAGTTTTTGGAAAATCGTGTAAATCAATGGCCAGAATTATATTTGCCAAATTTTAAATTATCGGATACTTCTAAGGATTTAATTTATCCTAAGTGGTTCGAGGGGAATTGGCTTGTTACTTCTCAAGATATAGTGAATGATTCAGAAGAGCCAGTTATTTATAAAGTAAATTTCTTTAAGAATGATTCAGATTTAATTGTTGGTAATCGTGCAAAAAATTCTGAATCTATTGGAAAAGCAATATTTGGTGATACCTTAATCAAGGTTGTAAATGATCCCCAATCTATTAATAATCAAATTACTTATTTAAAAGATGATTTTTATATTGATTCAAGAATTACAGGGAGAAATCAGATCCAAGATAATGATATTTTTTTCGCAGATGAGCTAGTTATACAAACAGCACATAAGCCAGGTGCTTCAAGGATTAATCAGGTAGAGACCATTAGTAAATTTCAAAAATGTCCCGAAGAAATATTGGAAGTTGATAATTCAATCAAACCATCAATTTGTGGAGTGCAATATGTTGCTTCTTATGGTTCAAAAGTTGGTGATCCTTCTATTCATGCTATCAAAACAAATCAATATAAATTGAAGTTTGAATTTATTGAGAGTTAGCACTAAAAAGATATTCTTCTAAGTTGTTCCTCCAAATGAAAAGATTTTCTAAATAAGGGTTGTTTATATATTCTTGGCTCCCCTCTCCTGAAAGTATTGGTCCTGCAGACTTTGGAAATTTAATAAGGGATAATTGAGCAGCAATTGAAATATCTGCAATTGATAAACTATCTCCAACTAAATATTTCTTGTTGATCAAGGATTTTGATAAAGCTTCCAGTAATTTTTGGAGTTCTAAATTATCTTTAGAAGACAAAACTACATTAGAAATTTTACTAAGATTTTCAAAAGGTAATTTATCAACAATACTTTTAACTGAAGAAGGTATTTCATCTGGAAGTAATGCAGTTCTTAGCTGTGGATTTTCTATTGCAGATTTTATTAAAGCTTTTCTACAAGTTATAGCCATTGTAGTATCTGCCCAGTCTTCAATTAGTTTGCATTGTGCAAATAATATTGGATCCTCCGGAAAAAGTCGATTGTTTTCATTTTTTTTATCTATATATTCGCAAATAGTTGAAGAGTCATTAATAACCTGATCATTACTATCGACTATTACAGGTACTTGTTTTTGTCCTGATAATTTAAAAATTTCAAATTGGCCTATTCCAGGTGTTACTTCTTCAACTCTATATTGTAGTTTTTTTGCATGAAGAGCCATTCTTGTTTTTAAACAAAAAGCACTATGCCTAAATTGATATAATGTAATCATGCTGTTTAATGTTTGTTAAAACTTAGCTAAAAAAGTAATCTATTTGTGGAGCTGATGGGCGAATTTTTCTCTAATGTAGCGAGATATCCAAAGTATTTGATATCTATCATTGTTGGGGGACTTGTTGCTTTGCTTGAACCTTTATTCAAGAATAGATCAAATCCACTCACAATAGTAGGTTTGATATCTTCTTTCTTAAGTGCTTTCATAACTGTTTATTTTGTCTTGCAAGCGATGACAAACCCAATAAATTTATAACTATAATGCCAAATAATTACCGTCTTGCAAAAGTTTCTTCTCTTTTGAAGAAAGAAATAACCCTTATTTTGCAGAATGATTTAGAAAATGATCTTATTAGAGATCATTTCGTCAATATTTCTAAGATTGATTTATCAGGTGATTTGCAACACTGTAAAATTTATATAACTTCAACTGCTCAAGAGAAAGTGAGGAAAGAAATTGTATCAAACTTGAATACTGCTAAAAGCTCTATAAGGCATATTTTAGGAAAAAGAATTGAGATGAGAAGAGTTCCAGAGATAATTTTTAAAGAAGATGTTGTTCTTGATAAAGGATTATCAGTCTTGAAACTTCTCGATGAATTAAAAAATAAAAATCAAAATCATAATGTTGAGGATAAGGATGCCAAAAGTTGATCTACCCCTTGATCAAAGAAATATAATTATTACTCGATCAAAAGAAGGGATCTTGGATATAAAAAAGATATTCATGAGAAAAGGCGCTAATGTATTTGATTTACCTGCAATAAGTATTGCTGATCCTGATGATTTGAATCCTCTTGATGAAGCATTAAATCAAATAAATGATTTTCATTGGATTATTTTTTCCAGTAGTAATGGGATCAAATTTGTGGATAAAAGACTTAGATACTTTAATAGTTCATTAAAAGAATGTTCAAAAAAAACAAAAATCGCCGTAGTTGGAGAAAAAACCTCAAAAACTCTTGATGATCTTGGGATTAAGGCTGATTTCATACCTCCAGAATTTGTTGCTGAAAGTTTAATTGATAATTTCCCAGTATCTGGTTATGGACTTCGAGTTTTTGTACCAAGAGTTCAAACAGGTGGTAGGGATTTAATTGCAGATCAATTTAGAAAGGCTGGTTCTCGTGTATTTGAGGTTGCTGCATATGAAACTAGATGTCCTGAATCAATTCCAGAAGAAACAATTGATATTATTTCTAATAGAAAAGTCGATGCAATTATTTTCTCAAGCGGTAAAACCGTAGTAAATGCTGCTTTTTTACTAGAAAAAAACCTTGGTAAACAATGGTTAGAATATTTTGATCAAATTAAGTTATTAACTATTGGACCTCAGACAACAAAAATATGTAACAAGATTTTTGGAAGAGTTGATAGTCAGGCACAAAAATATACTTTTGAAGGATTACTAGATGTAGCAATTAATATTTTTAATTAGAAAAATTTTTTGTATAGTTCTTTTCAACTAAATCTTTGAACCTATCAATATTGGTCTGTAATTCGTTTGTAACCATTTTTCCTAAAATATTTTCTTCCATAAACCGAGCAATCATTTTTGGTAGTTCATAAGTTATTGCTAAATTTACCGTTGTGATTTGATCAGTTTTACTTTCGAAAATTACTGATCCCTCAGTTGGTAAACCTCCTATTGATTTCCATTTAAGTTTGCTTTTTTCAACCCTTTCTGTAATTTGAGCTTTCCATTTAAACCTAAAGCCATTTGCAGCCAAAGTCCATTCTGTTAAATCTGGTAACGTATTAGTTTCTTCGTCAACTGTTTTTACAGATTCAATCCAGCTCATCCAAAGTGACATTGAGTCTAAATCGCTCCATGTATCCCATACATTTTCAAGAGGCGCATTAACAACTGTTATTACGTTATGTTTTAGCCAAGTACCCATTAATTAACTTACTGCAAGATTTTTTGCTAATTCGGCTTTCTTCTCTAAAATTGCGGCGGCAGCTAAATGCCCACTCATTGTAGCTCCCTCCATAGAATCTATATAATCTTGTTTTGTATAACTACCAGCCATAAAGAAATTAGATATAGATGTTTTTTGATCGGGTCTGAAAGGTTCCATACCGGGAGCTTCTCTATAGAGTGATTGTGGAATTTGTACTACATTACTCCAAAGCAATTTAAGGTTTTTTGAGGATGGGAATAGACAGCGAACCTCTTTATCTATTTCTTTTGTAATTCTTTCTGTAGATCTTCCCATCCATCTATCGCCCGGAGTTAAAACACATTGGAGAAGTGATCCCATATCTTTTTTTCTATAATCTGCTGGACTTGCTAGTGCTAAATCAGCAAAACAACTGAAAGAGGCATCAGCAGAATATAGAAGGTTATCTAGTCCAATTGGTTCGTTTCCAGTATTATCTTTTTGCAATTCAGTAACCCAACCGTCATATCTTAATTGGATTGTGGCAACAGCTACAGCTCTAAGTTTTTTCAAACCTTCAAATTCTTTAAATTGATACCATTCTTTTGGAATTATTTTTTTTATTCCAGGAACATCACAGGCAGCTAGAAATTTATCTGCAAACACTGCCTTAATTCCTTCAGGAGAAGATATTTTTAATTGATTTACTGAATAAGAGGAAGATTCCTTTTCATAAATTATTTCTTCCACCTTATGGTTAAGATGTATTTTTGCACCTTTGTTTGTGATGTAGTCGACGATAGGTTGCGTTAACCACTTATGTGGAGAACCTTTTAAAAGATTGAGTTTTGAGGCTTCTGTTTTTGAAGCAAACATCATGAATATAGTTAGCATGCATCTTGCTGAAATATCTTTGCAATTAATAAAACCTAATGCATATGCGATAGGATCCCACATTCTTTCTAAACTTTTTTCACTTCCACCATGGTTTAAAAACCATTCTTTAAAACTAATTCTATCTAGATCTCTAATTATTTTCATTGCACCTTCATAGTCTATCAATCCTCTAACGATTGGACTTGTCCCTAAAGCTAAGGCATTTCTAAACTTATCTACCCAAGTAAGTTGTTCGGTGGTAAAAAAAGCTTTAAGTCCGTTAAATGGAGCACCTAAAGGGAATCTGAAATCTAACGATTTTAAATTACCACCATTATTGATAAATAGATGAGTATGATCTTTCGGAAGTAAATTATCTAGCGCTCCCACTTTTTTCATTAATTGAAAAAGATTTGCATAATTGTAAAAAAATACATGTAAACCCATCTCTATGTGGTTGCCATCCTTATCTTCCCAACTACCTACTTTACCTCCCCAAAATGACCTGCTCTCGTAAATTTCAACTTCGTGGCCTTCATCAACTAAATTGACTGCCGCTGTAAGACCAGCTAATCCAGAACCAACTATTGCAATTTTCACTTTTTCTTAGAATTATAACAAATCAAGTTTGGATAACGTTTGTTCTATGCATCCTATTGATTAAGTTTTTATATTATAAATAGTAGAAATCCCTTGTTTATGGAAAATGTAGAAGTTAAACAGGAAATTAAAAATTCTGATGATGGCAAAGGTATCTTAATTACGAATGATGCTATAGAACAAATTTCGAATTTATTGAAGGGCCAAAGTGACAAAAAAGCACTAAGGGTAGGAGTAAGATCTGGCGGTTGTAGTGGGATGAGTTATACGATGGATTTTATAGGAACTGATGAAATAAACCCCGATGATAAAGTTTATGATTATTCATTAAAAGCTGATCAAAGCTTTCAAGTTGTTTGTGATCCTAAAAGTCTTTTATATATTTATGGGATGCAGTTAGATTTTAGTAAGGAATTAATTGGAGGTGGCTTTAATTTTGTAAATCCCAATGCCTCTCAAACTTGCGGTTGTGGAAGCTCTTTTGCAGTTTAATAAATAATGAATAACGAAATTAATCCCATCGAAGAGGATTTTAATGCAGCTTTATCAAGATATAAAGCAGGGCAAGATTTAATTCCAATCGTTCAAGATTTTCAAAAAATTATACAGCAAATTCCAAATCATTTTGCGGCTTGGACTTGTTTATCATGGCTTCAATTACTTTTGAAAAATAATGAAGAAGCTTTGTCAGCTGCCAGACAAGCTGTTCGATTAAATCAGCAAGATCCACAAGCAAGAATGAATTTGTCTTTAGCTCTTTTGGCTACCAATAATAAAGGTGTTAGGGATCATATTGAGTTAATAAAAAAAATGTCTATGATGATGCCAGATGTGAAAAGTGAGTTGAAAGAATCTGTTGAAGACGGATTAAGTAGATATCCAGATTGGCCTGAGTTAACCAAAGTAAAAAAATGGTTGGAATTTTAAATTGTTTAAGATTTTAATTTTAAGTAATGGGCATGGAGAAGATTTATCTGGCAGTCTAATAGCTAAACAACTCGTAAAAAGTGGTTATTCTGTTCATGCTTTGCCAATTGTTGGTATGGGAAACCATTACGAAAAAGAAAAAATTAAGATTATCGGTAAAACTAAGGAATTTAGAACTGGAGGAATTGGTTATAATTCTTTGAGGGGAAGACTTACTGAGATATTAGGAGGAGAAATATTTTATCTTTTAAAAAGATTATATTTAACTATTAAAATAAAAAAAAAATATGATTATTTTTTTGTAGTTGGAGATATTGTGCCAGTTTTTTTTGCATGGGTTTGTAAGAAAGATTTTTTTACATATCTAGTTGCTTATTCCAGCCATTATGAAGGGAAGTTGAAATTACCATGGCCTTCTAAATTTTTCTTACTCTCACAAAAAACAAAAAAAATATATACAAGAGATTCCCTTACAGCTAATGATTTAACTTTGCAGTTAAAAAAGAAAGTGTCTTTTTTAGGCAACCCATTTATGGATAAGTTTTTTCCTAGAAACAAAGAATTAAATAAAGATGAATTTAGTATTGGATTATTTCCAGGTAGTAGATTTCCTGAGATTTTAGATAATTTTGTTTTGATTTTAGAGGTATTAGAGGCATTGTCAGATTTAAGATATTTTCAAAAAATTCAGTTTAATTTTGCAATAGTTAATACTCTATCTTCATCAAAAATAAAGGAGATATTTCAAAAAAGAGGATGGTTAAAAATAGAAAATATAAAAGATAATAATCTCTTGAAATTCCAATATAAATTTTTAGAAGTGAATATATATTGGAATAATTTTGACAAAATATTATTGAAAAGTAGATGCTGTATTAGCATGGCAGGAACAGCAGCAGAGCAAGCGATTGGATTAGGAAAACCGGTTATCCAGATTGAAGGTAAAGGTCCACAATTTACAAAAACTTTTGCTGAAGCGCAAAGACGTTTACTTGGGAAATATGTTTTTTGTGCCAGTAACTATAAAGACAAAAATGATCAAATCAATCAGACAATTAAATTGATCATAAAAATAATATACCTCATACAGCTAAATAAGAAGTTTATGATCTCATGTAATGAAAATGCTAAAAAAAGAATGGGTGAAAACAAAGCTTGTCTTAAAATGGTTGATGATATGAACATTGTTATAAAAAATGACTAAGGAGAATAATCAAAATAAGTTAAAACAAATTATCGATAATTTGTTATTAATAAATTTATTTACAGTCATTTTTTTTGCAATATTTTTTATTTTTGCAATCATAATGCAATTTAATGGGATATTTATTTTTATTAATTTTGTTCAGATAGTTTGGAATCCTCTTGTAGTTCCATTGATAACAATTCTTATTATTGGTGCTTTAGTAAACGGTATTAATTCTTGGTGGAGGCGTAAATTGCTTTCTCAAGAAGAGGATATTTAAAATTATAATTTTGTATTTTACTGCTAATTACTTTTTGTCCTTCTAAAACAACTTTCGCGCCATCTCCTAACAATATTTTTAAAACCGCTCCAGGCACTGGAAGTAAATTAGGTCTATTCAGGCATTTGCCTAAAGTCTGAGAAAATTTTCTCATTAATACTGGATTTGGTGCAACTGCATTAAATACTCCCGAATACTTTTTATCAACTAATGCTTGAGTAATTAACGCACATAAATCAGTTCTATGAATCCAACTCATCCATTGCTTACCATCTCCAATTGGTCCACCTAATCCAACTTTAAATATAGGGAGCATTTTTCCTAATGCTCCGCCGTCTTTCTCTAGCACAATTCCAATTCTAAAAATAACTAACCTTGAGAAAAATGGTTTTTCAGCGGCGACCGCTTCCCATTTTTTGCAAAGATTCGCTAAAAAATCTTTCCCTCCAGGACTATTTTCAGTGAATTCACTAGACAAACTTGTACCGTAATAACCTATAGCTGATCCATTTATAATGACTTTTGGGTTTATTTTTGAATTTTTAAGGGTCTTCATCATAAATTTTGTGGTGTTAATACGACTATTTTCAATCTCACGCTTTTGTTTAGAAGTCCATTTTTTTTCTGCTATGGGTTCTCCCATCAAATTAATAATTCCATCTGTCTCTCTTAAAATATTTAGAAGATTTTCGTTATTCCAGTTTTTTTCTTTTGATAAATCTATTTGAAAAAATTTAAACTTATTGAAATCTAAATCAAGCTTTAATTTACTAATGGGTTTTCTACTTACAATGTATATTTCATGATTTTCATTGAGAAGTGTTGGAACTAATTCTTTCCCAACAAATCCAGTGCAGCCAAGTAGTAAAAGACGCATATTTTATAAATATTTATCATTTAAGGCTATTAAATTTTTTAGACGTTTGTAATTATTATTCCGGTATAAATTTTTTTCAATAGTTTTCGAACAAGTTTTTGTATAATTAATTTCAAATAACTTTCTTGAATTTATTATGACAGATTCTATTCCAAAGAAACCTCTCAAGAAAGGAAGCTTAGTTTTTGTCGATAGAGAAAATTATATAAAAAGTATCGAAGCGCTAGCCAGTGATAATGATCTACCTAATTATGTCTTTCAAGGTCCTGGAGAGATTCTTTCACTTAAAGACGAATATGCTCAGGTTCGATGGCGCAGACCTGTTCCAGATGTTTGGTTGAAATTAGATCAACTTAAAGAATATACTCAATAAAATTTTTATATCTAAAAGTTTTTATTTTTTTTCTCTATAGACATCTTTGATTGTATTCTTTTTGCTTCTTTGATCATTTCTTTGCCATCAAATAAGTAATTATCTACGTATCCTTGTGTATATCTATCAAATTCTGATAGCGCATCTTTAACTTGTGAATAACAATGATAAAGATCGAGGCCTAAAGCTGAAATAGACTTTGGAATTATTTTTTTGTTGTAAATTTTTTCAACTTTTTCTATTTTCTTTTGTGAAAGAATAATATAACTGCAAAAATTTTCCATTAGTTCGTCATCATATGGATCCGCGGATAGTTCTTTTATTTCGTTATTTAAAGGTTTAATGATTTGACTAATTAATCTATTTATCGGACTATAAATTTCTTTAATCCATGTTTCAACTTCTTTGTCCTTAGTTGAAGAATTATGTTTTTTTGAATTAAATTTCTCTTCCCAATTTTCATTTAATGAATTAAATGATGAGCTGGAAAAGGAAAAACTGCTATCGTATTGTTTCTTTTTGATAGGGTCATTTAGAGTTTCCCAGGCATTTTGTATTGCAAGAAATCTCTCTTTCTTGCCACCTGCATCTGGATGATGTTGCTTAACTAAAGAGCGATATGCAGATTTAATTTCACTTCTGGTTGCATTTTGTTTAAGACCTAATTCTTCATATAAATTTTTTTCCATTTTTATAAATTATGCATTAAAGATAACCGTCTTTTCTCGCTTGAATTGAAGTATTAGATTCAAACATTGCTGTTGACAAATATCTTTCTCCAAAACTTGGAAGAATAACTATCAATCTTTTATTCATTAGTTCTTTTCTTTTGCCGATTTTTATAGTTGCTGCTAAAGCTGCACCGCTGCTGATGCCAGATAAAAGGCCTTCCAATCTAGCTAGTAAACGCCCATAATAAAATGCTTCATCGTCATCTATTTTTATAATTTCATCAATTAATTTAGTATTAAGAACTTTTGGTACGAAACCCGCGCCAATGCCTTGAATCGAATGAGATCCTGCTTTTTCTCCGGAAATCACAGCACTTTTTTTGGGCTCTACGGCATAAATTTTGCAATTTGGATTAACTTTTTTCAAAAAACGTGCACATCCAGTGATTGTTCCTCCTGTGCCTACTCCTGTAACTAATCCATCTAAATTGTTATTGGATTGGGACCATATTTCTTGAGCCGTCGTTCTTTCATGAATATCTGGATTAGCAAAGTTTTCAAACTGATTAAATTGATAGCTATTTTCAATAGTTGAAGACAACTCATTAGCTAAATCTAAAGCTCCTTTCATTCCGTCTTGTCCTGGTGTTAGCTGTAATTCAGCTCCATATGCTCTCAACATTGCCCTTCTCTCGATACTCATCGTATCAGGCATAGTTAATATCAATTTATAGCCTTTTGCTGCAGCAACCATTGCTAATGCGATGCCAGTATTCCCACTCGTTGCTTCTATTAACGTTGTTTTATCTGGTGTTATTAATCCTTCTTCTTCAGCTTTGCATAACATTGAATAAGCGATGCGATCTTTAACGGATGCTGATGGATTGAAACTTTCTAGTTTGGCTATTATTTCTGGATAACAATTAAAATACTTTCTAATTCGATTTAATTTAACTAACGGGGTATTTCCAACTAGAGAAGTAATATCATTTGCTATTTCCATGAAATGATTTTTTAATTTGCAAAAATAAAATTTCTTACCTATATATTAATTGTATTTAAAGATCTTTTATATGATTTTCTCAAAAGAATTTAATTTAAAATAACTTTCTGCGTAAATATATTTACTATGATAAAAGGTAGTTTTTATAATGCTTATGTACACCTTGGAACTAAGTCTGAGATATTCACCTTTTCCACTTTCAATTCAAAAGAAAGAGTTTGATGATGTTAAACGAATTTATGATGAAATAAAAAGTTCTATGAATGACACTTTAGAATCCTCAAATTTGATCGAATTAAGGTGCGACAAAGTGCAAGATAAATTAATTGCTGTCAAAATAAAAGAGATTATTTCTGTTCAGATATACGAAAAATCGTCAGTAGCAGGAGGAGCTAAAAAGCCAGGATTTTCTCTCAATATAGATTGATAGGATTAATGAGAGATTCTCTAGAAAATGAAATACCTCATATTAAATTTAAAGATGTTTCTTTTTCATATCCTGGTAAAAAAGGAAATTTAATTTTTAAATGTAACTTCACAATAAAAAAACCTGGATTTTGGATGGTCGTAGGTAGAAATGGTAGCGGGAAAAGTACTCTTATAAAATTAATTAATGGAATAATTAAACCCAAAACTGGAGTAATAAACCTTAAGGCAAATATTGGTACGGTTTTGCAAAACCCTGATCATCAAATATTGATGCCAAATTGTAGGAGTGAACTACTGATTAATATAAATCAAAATATAAGTCAAAATGAAATTAACAGAAAAATTGAATATGTGCTTGATCAAGTAGGAATGACAGGTTTTGAAAAAAGGCCAGTTAATACATTAAGCGGTGGACAAAAACAACGCTTAACTATTGCATGCGCTCTTATTGGTGATAGAAATTTTATTGTTTTGGATGAGCCTACAGCTTTACTTGATCAAACCAGCCAATTAAAAGTTTTAAAAACTATCAAAAATCTTACAAGTAACCATAAAAAACCTCTATCTGCTTTGTGGATTACTCATCGTTATGAAGAATTAACTTATGCTGATGCAGTAGCAGAGCTGAAAAATGGTTTTTTATCTAGCTGGCAAGAACCATCAAAATTTCGATATAATTAAAATCCCTACTTGTCATAAGGTACTTTAAAGAGCTAAATTCACTTTATATTCCTCGGTAGCTCAGCGGTAGAGCGATCGACTGTTAATCGATTGGTCGCAGGTTCGAATCCCGCCCGGGGAGTTCAATTTAAATCTCAAAAGATTCCTCAAGATCCCGTTGGGGTCTTTTTTATTGAGGTTTGTTTATATGAATTTTTATATTTACGAAAATGGTGGGAATATGGTGAGGATATTCTTAAAATTCATTATTTTTTATGTCCATTCGAAATATCTTAAATATTCATATAGATAAATAAAGATTCTAGAAATTAAATTTTCGGACTCTTAAGAACAATTTATGATATCTTCTAATAAATGATTGGTGAATTATTTGTACACCTTTGGATATGCAGGGCCTATAATTGCAACTATTGCTTTTAATAGTTTGGGAGCCTTAATAGCTACTATTTGTGTTTATATTTACTTAAATAGAAAAAAGTTTAAAAAAAATAAAATCCTAACTTTTATTACTAAGCCATTTCATGGAATCATTTCTAAGATAGCAACAAAAAATCTTGAGAAAAAAAATCGTAAAATAAAATAGGTCTTATGCCTAATATAGAAAAGTTATTATTTAAAACAGGAACTTCTTCCTCGGAGATATCTACTGATGGAAAAGTAATCAGAAAGACCATATTTTTTAATAATGATCTTGAGGAAAATGCATTAAAGAATGGATTAAAAATTTTACTTAAATATGATCCAAAATCAGTTTTAGCTCCTCTTGAAATAATTGATTCGCCAAAGAAAGATTTTAAAAGCCTTAGACGAAAATTAACTTATATTCAAGAAATAAAGAGGCCGTGGTTATATCCTCAGTGGATCACAGGTCAAATGTTATATGATTTAGCAAATAACATTCTAAAGCAACAAGAAATACTAGTTAAGAATGGATTATGCTTAGTTGATTGTAGACCCGAAAATTATTGGCTAGCTTCAAAGCCTTATTCATTGGTTGATTTAGGAAGCATTAAGCCACTAACTTCACAAAATATTGAATCTTTTAGGAGTGATTTCAGTCAATACATTTTTAATCCACTATTGTTAGAGAAATATATGAATATTCCTGTTTCTGCAAGCTTCAAAGGAGAACTCTACAAATTCAATATATTACCAATGAGATTGATAAATAGTTGGTTTAGTAAAACAATATCAATACAATCAATCAGAGATTATATTAATAACTTTATATCTCAAAAAGTATTAAATTCTTCTCCTGAATTTATAGAATTTTTATACTCTTCTCATACCAAAAAACATTCAACACCCTCTAAGAAATTATTAAAGAGAATATCTTTAATTCAATCACAATTATTGAAGAAGGTAAAACCAAATTTAAATCATAATAGCGAATGGATAAATTATCAAAATTTTCATGATGATTCGTACCTGAAGAATAAGAATAAAGCAATTAATCTATTTCTTTCTAAAATTAATCAGAGTAGAAAAATAGTAGATTTAGGATCTAATCTTACTACAATTAATAACACTAGGATTGATATTAGAATAGATAAAGATATAAGTGTTTGCAGAGAACTTTACAGAGAATCTTCTGAAAATGATATAACTTTATTGCTAGATATTGCAGAAGCTTTAACTCAAAAAAACCATATGGATTTTATGGGATTAAATTGCAATGGTTATGCAGATGCAGCAATCATAATGGGATTAATACATCATATTGTTATAGATTCAGGACTAAATGTAGATGCTCTATATTATTCATTATCTTTGTTATTTAATGACATTTTGTTGGAATTTCCATTAAAAAATGACCCTATGGTGAAAACATTAATGAAAAAGAAAAATGAATTTATAGATTGGTCTTGGGAAGATCTGCATTATAAAACCTGCAAAAATTGGTTCAACATAATTCATAAAGAGACTTTAAGTGAAACTAGATTCGCTATTCACTTAGAAAAGAAAAATGATTGAGAACTCATTAAAAAAACAAAATAAAGGACTAATAAAACTATCAGCCATAATAGGTTATCTTTTTCTGATTACACAATTAATAAATAATCTTTTTTTTCATAGTACCCATATAAGTACAATTCGTTTTCCTGCTGAATCTAATTATGGTAATCAATTAATACCTTTTCAGATAATTTGTTGTTTTATAATAGTAGTCGTAAAACATTCATACAAAATTAAGAACGAAAGAATATCATGGATTATTTGGTTGTTATGTTTAATTAATTCTGTTTTATTATTTTCCTCTGATCATCAGTATTACTCGTTAGATTTTCTTATATTGCAATTAATATTATTTATTTCAACTCTGGTAAGTGATTTGAAGTTAAATAAAAAGAGAAACTAATATGAAACTTAACTTCAAAATTTATATAGGTTATTTTATATTTTTTCTAGCACTTACATCTTTTTCTAGATTGCTGCAAAATTTGTACATATTCAATTCCGAGCATAAGGGTAGAAATGTTTCTTTTGTTGGTTCTAGATACTTTGTTGATAAAAGCTGTATACCTATGGAAGATTCAATTCTTTCAATTATAAATAACAGCAAAAGAAAAACTCTTCTAATTGTTATTGATGCATACCCAGTAAATTCAATTTATTATGATTTAACCTCTGATGAGTCTCAACTGCATAAATATCTAAAATCTAATAGCTTAATTTACGGTTCAAACTATTCTAAATATGAGAGAACAGCAAAATCATTAGCTTACCTATTAGCAGGGCATACTTATTATGAAGGATCTGGATGTACATACCCCTATTTTGGAAATAATTCTTACCTTGAATTTATAAACTCAGGTCAATTTTTTAGTCAAGAGTCAACACTTTGTGATTCCAGATTCAAATCTATCAAAGATCTTGTAAAAATAGCTCCTTTTAAAATCGCTAGTGAGATGCCTTTTTTATCAGATAACCTAAAGGAAAAATATATAGAAATTCACGATCGAGCAGTAAAGCATTGTTCATTAGTAAATCCAAAAGTAGTCCAAGAAATACCTCTTTGGATTCAAAATAAAATTAATCACGTAAATTCTAATTTGCTAATCTTTCATGACTTTTATTTTCACCAACATTACAATAATTTTTCAATATACCCCGAGATTGATAGACAACTAACGAATTCATTAAGATCTCTTATAGGGCAACTTATTTTAAAGAAAGATATAGATGACCTTGTAATAATGAGTGATCATGGGCCTAGAGTTTTTTCAAATCCCATGAAAAAATCAATTAAAAATCAAAATCTTAGCTCTGACAAAAAGTCTAAAAATGAATACGGTTATTTTATTTCCTACTTCCCTATTAAATCTATTAATGAAGAAATATTAGAACCAATATCCAAACTAGCTAAATATCGTTTCTAAAAATATTTTTTTCAAGATAAATACTCAATAACTCAATCACAGTAAATTAAACACATACTAAATTTTCTACTGAAACAAAAAATTAAGTTCTTTTGTTGATTTTACGTTCTAAAAAATTAAGATATAATTTTTCTCTTTTGAATTACACCAATCATTTAGAAAATTCTAGTCATCCCACATGTCTTTTTTCTCTTGTTCTAAATTATTCCTTTCAAGTAATTCTAATCGCTGTTTCTGAGGATCTATTTCTGTTTTAAGTGCATTTTTATCCTCATTGTATTTTGTTTGTATTTCTAAGATAATTATTTCAAATTGTTCCCCAAAAAAGTCTGACATTTCTCTCCATGCCTCCATTTCCTCTTCTTTGCCGATAGTTTCGTTTATCTGATGAGAAATAATTTCTAGTACATATTCTCTAAGTTCTTGATGACTCATCGATTCAACTTTTTTTTGAATGTAAATTTCTTTAAGATTTTCTAGTTGTTTTTTTGATAAATCAGAGAAGATAATAGGCTTCTTTTTCATAGATAATTAAATTTTTTAATACAGACAAAATTATTAGTTTAAACACTCAGTATAAATTTGAACTTTTAAAGTAAGTTAATTATTTTTGGTAACTGAGCATCTCTTTTTAATTTCTTTTTTAGATAACGAACAGTGGCATTCTTAATTAGTTGTTTTCAAATCTAGAAGTTAATTCATATAATACATCTTTGATTATTAAGAAAAACTAAATAGAATCGAAAGAAATTGTAAAGTTTAAATTTTTTGAAAATTTGTAAATTCGGCCTAATCCATTGCTGTTAATGAGTTATTGGATAAATCTCATTGATAAAATTGTTTACACTAATTCAGCAATCTTTATAAATTCTTGAGAGAATCATAATACTAAAACTTAATTTTTATTTAATAGTCTATCAATATGAAAATTTCAATCCTTTTAATTGAAGATGACCGTGATATGCGTGATTTGGTGGCTAGGCACTTAGAACATTCAGGTTTCGATGTCCAAAAAGCTGAAGATGGCATTAAAGGACAAGCATTGGCTCTTCAATACTCACCCGATTTAATACTCTTAGATTTAATGTTGCCAAATGTTGATGGTTTAACTTTATGTCAGCGACTTAGAAGAGATGAAAGAACATCAAATATTCCAATTTTGATGGTAACTGCATTAGGTGGCCTTAAAGATAAGGTAACTGGATTTAATTCTGGAGCAGATGATTACATTACTAAACCATTCGATCTTGAGGAATTACATGTAAGAATAAAAGCGCTACTTAGAAGAACAAACAGAGCACAATTGAATTCTAGTAACCAGCAAGAGATATTAAACTATGGCCCTTTAACGCTTGTTCCGGAAAGATTTGAAGCTATATGGTTTGAATCTCCTGTTAGATTAACGCATCTTGAATTTGAGTTACTTCACTGTCTTTTGCAGAGACATGGGCAAACTGTATCGCCAGCATTAATTCTCAAAGAAGTATGGGGATATGAACCTGATGATGATATTGAAACAATAAGAGTTCACATTAGACATTTGCGCACTAAACTTGAACCTGATCCACGTAAGCCTACCTATATAAAAACCGTATACGGTGCAGGGTATTGTCTTGAATTACCGATTGGTTCACAAGTTGAAACTGCTAGGCAAGAGTTTATCCAAGCAAGAAATCCTGATTTGATAAATTCTGCTTTAGATTAACCTCATAAATCTTCAATTGAAATTCTTAGAAAAGTAGTTTCCCACGCCAACTTTGGTTGAATATTTTTTTTTAAAAGAAATTTTAAATTTTCGAGTTTTTTAACTATACGGGTATTTTTTGTTTTTCGCCACCAGATAGTTTGAATCAAATTGACTAAAAAAATTTGTTGATAAATTTCAAATTTTTCAGATATTAATTTAGATAATTCTAATATTTCCAGATTATTTTTAATTGGAGAATCTAATGCACTTATAATTTCATCTGAAAAATCATTCCAAATTTCAAAATTTTTCAATAATTGATTTGGAGATCCATTTGCAGAGTTTATTAAATCTTCAAATTTTAATTTTGTATTAATTTTTAATTTAGACGAATCTAAGTTATCTTCAAAAATAGCCTTTATTTGTTTACTAGAAAAGGATCTAAATCTAACTATTTGACATCTTGAGATGATCGTATCTAAGAGAAGGTTTAGTTTAGATGTTAGTAAAATAAAGATGCCATTACTAGGTTCTTCTAAAGTTTTTAAGAGACAATTTGAGGCTGCTTCGTTGAGGAGGTGTGCATCAATAATTAAAACAATTTTTTTTTCTGAGTCTATTGCTTTCTGCCCAAGAAAAGTTTTGATATTACGTATTTGAGCAATTTTAATAATCTCAGATCCACTCTTCATTGTTTTTTCAAGATCTGAACTTCTTGAATTTTTTGATCCCAAAAGAGAATCAGGTTCGATAATTAGAAAATCAGGATGGTTATTTTTGGTGATTTTCTCTTCAACATTCTCGCTGTGAGAAGATTGTTTAAAAATCTCTTTTACAAATTTAAAAGCAGTTTGTTTTTTCCCGACTCCTTCAGCACCATAAAATATATAACCATTAGCAAATGATTTGTTTTTTATTATATTTTTAAGGCAAGTGTTGACTTCTTCATTAAATAAAAAATTATTTTTTTTAACCTTAATCATTTGTTATTAGAAAAATTGTTTAGTAGAGTTTCTTTAATTTGATTAGAAATAGTTTTAATATTTTGTGAGGCAGATATTACTGTCCAGTTTTTTTCTTTGGCAATTATTTTAAAGCCTTCATTTACTTTTTCTAAAAATTTAATGCCTTCTGATTCTATTCTATCTGGAATTTCATTTTTTCTTCGGAATATACTTTCTTCCGGAGAAATTTCTAAGAAGAAAGTTAGATCAGGAGATTCTCCTTGACACACAATAGATTCAATATTTTTTATTATTTCTAAATTTATATTTCTTCCATACCCTTGATAAGCCAAAGTGGAATCGGAAAATCTATCACTTATTACCCAATCATTGTTATTTAAAGCAGGTGAAATAATTTTGGAAACGTGTTCAGCTCTGTCCGCTGAATAAAGTAATAATTCCGCAAGCGATGAAGGCTTGTTATTTTCATTATTATCAAGAATTAGTCCTCTAAGTCTTTTCCCCAAATGACTGCCTCCTGGCTCTCTTGTTGTAATTAATTTGGACCCTTCTTGTATTAGACCACTATTAGGCAGCCATTTAGAAAGTTTATCTATCTGGGTAGTCTTACCGCATCCATCAATCCCCTCAATAACAATAAATTTTCCTTTCATTTATTCCAAAGATAAAGCATTAATTACAACTGTAATAGAACTAGTAGCCATCAATAATGCTGCTATTGAGGGAGTAAGAAGAATACCGTATTTAGGGAATAAAATGCCGGCGGCTATAGGTATAGCGAGCAAGTTGTAACCAAAAGCCCATGTTAGATTTTGCTTTATTTTTCTTATAGTTTTTTTTGAAAGATTTAAAGCGTAGGGTAATCCATTTAGTTGATCTCCCATCAATACTACATCTGCATTTGCCTTGGCTATTTGAGTCCCTGAACCAACAGCAATTCCTAAATCTGAGGATGCCAAGGCAGGGGCATCATTGATACCATCACCAATCATTGCTACTTTGTTATTGATTTTTAAACTTTCTATTATCTTTAGTTTCATTTGAGGAAGAAGATCCCATTTTACTTCTGTTTCTTTACAACCAATTTTTTTTGCTAGAGCTAAAACTGTTTGTTTTCTATCTCCACTTAAAATATTAATTTTAAATTTGTTTTCTCTCAAATTTTGAACTGTTGTAATTGAATCATCTCTGAGTAAATCTCCTAGCAAGATAAATCCTAATAACTTATCTTTTATACTTACTCCAATAATAGTGTTCGTTTTAGTCTCTTCATTTTCAATGATTTTTTTTGCAGCACTATCAATAAATATTCCTTCGCTTAGAAGCCATTCAATATTTCCAATATTAATGAGTCCATCAATTGAATCAAGTTCTCCAGAAATACCTCTACCTGAATGGGTGAAAATTTTTTTTATTGGAAATAAAATTAAATTCTGTTTTTCTGCCTCTTCAATCAAGGCATTTGCAATTGGATGTCTGCTTTCCTTTTCTAGACTGGCAGCTATTCTTAATAAAAATGAATGATCATTATTATTTTTATAATCAACAATGAAAGGCTTGCCTTTTGTTAAGGTCCCTGTTTTATCAAAAATAATGTGATTAATTTTCGAAGCCATTTCTATTTGATCACCACCTTTAAACAAAACCCCTTTTTTTGCTGCTTTACCTGATGCGACAGTTATTACAGTTGGGGTGGCTAAACCTAATGCACAAGGACAAGCTATGACTAAAACAGCAATTGATAATTGAATTGCTAAACTAAGAAAATTTTCAGCATTACTACCAAGTGAGCTATGAAGCGTATGGCTAGAGTGAGTTAAAAATTGATGATTATGAGTTAGTAAATCAGGCCAAATATTTTTTGCCCCCTTCCACCAAAAGAAAAAGGTTAAAGTAGCAAAAATAAGTACAAAATAAGTAAATTTTCCTGCAATTTTATCAGTAATTCTTTGAATGCGAGGTTTTCTAGCGTTTACAGATTCAATAAGACTGACTAGTTTTGCAAGAGAAGAATCTCCGCCGACCTTTTGTACTTTAAGTCTAAGAGTTGAATTAAGATTTAAAGATCCACTAGATAGATTTTCGCCTTCTTTTACTTCGATCGGTTTTGATTCTCCAGTAATATGAGAAACATCAATATATGAATTACCTTGAATAACAATGCAGTCAGCAGGTACTCTATCTCCTGCTAAAACTTGAATCTCTTGATTAGGTCTTAAAGTATTTACTCTTATTGACTTTATTTTATTATCTTCTGTATAGATATTTGCCATCTCAGGTTGAAGATCTAATAACTCTCCAATGGATGAACCAGTTTGGTACCTTGCTCTTTCTTCTAAAAAACGCCCAATTAGTATAAAACCTAAAAGCATAACTGGTTCATTAAAAAAACAAGGAAAACCAGTGATAGGGAATATTAATGATAGAAGACTAGTTGTATATGCGCTAGTTACTCCAAGAGCTACTAAAGAATCCATATCCGGACGGTTCTTAATAAATGATTGAAATCCATTAATGATTATTCTTCTGCCAGGAAATAATAGAGCTAATGTTGCTAATGAAGCGTGAAAAAAAATGTTACCTAATATTGGAAATTTTATATATCTTCCTTCTGCTAGATGACCTAAAACTGATAATAAAAACAGTAATAGAGCAAAAGTTAGTTTTTTCCATTGATTATTCCACTTCTTTTTTTTTTCTAATTCTGCTTTATTTATTTTTTTTGAAAAATCATTTATGTAAATTTTTGATGGGAAACCATTCTCTTTTAAGTTTTCGAGAATTGTTTCTATTTTTATATGTTTCTGGCTGATTTCAAAATATGCACTTTCAGTAAGTAAGTTAACAGAAACATTTTCAATACCATCAGAATTATTCAAAATTTTTTCAACAGTACTAACACAACCTCCGCACTTCATTCCTGTAATGCTCAATTGAATGCTCTCCATATTTTTCTCGATAGAAGCGAATTAATGCTTGACTTTATTTTTAACTATAATAATAAATGTAATAGACTTTTTAAATAGTTATTTTTTAAATTACTATATTAATCTTATTAGATTTAAAGCAGTGCCTAGTAATCAAAACAGAGACAATTTTATTGATAAAGCTTTTACTGTAATTGCTGAATCTATAGTAAAAATAATGCCTATTGCAGAAAAAGAAAAAAAGGCATATATCTATTATAGAGATGGCTTAGCTGCACAAAATAATGGGGATTATTCTGAAGCATTAGAGTATTACAAAGAGAGTTTACTACTTGAAGAAAATAAAATTGATAGGGGTGAGACTTTAAAAAATATGGCAATTATTTATATGAGTAATGGTGAAGAGGATTTGTCTATTGAAACTTACGAAAAAGCATTAGTAGAAAATCCCAAACAGCCATCATGCTTGAAAAATATAGGTTTAATTTATGAAAAAAGGGGAAGATATGCTGAGCAAAATGGTGATTTAGACCAGAGGGATATATGGTTCGATAAAGCTGCTGAAGTCTGGTCTAAAGCAGTAAGACTTTATCCAGGTGGATATCTAGATATTGAGAATTGGTTGAAAAACTCAGGCAGAAGCTCAATTGATATGTATCTTTGATTTTTTTATTTTGATAAAGAATAATCAACTGCTTCTTTAATATTGGATATCTCTTTGATATGTATTAAATTTTGAAAATTATTATTTATTTCCTCTTCCAGTTTTGGCACTACGATATTTTTGATCCCTAGTCTTACAGCTTCTTCTATTTTCGTCCGAAGATTATTCGATTTTCTAACTTGACCACTCAAACCCAATTCTCCAATAAATGAGGTACTAGCCAAAGGAGGAATATTTTTCAAACTTGATAAAATTGATATCGCTACACCTAAGTCAGATGAGGGATCATTAATCTCAAATCCTCCACCAGTAGCAATATAACAATCAAATTCAGATAATTTTATCCCTACGTGTTTTTCAATAACAGCAAGAATTTGATGCAATCTATTTATGTTAATTCCAGTTGTAGTACGTCTTGGGTTACTGTAGAAAGTTTTATTTACTAGTGCTTGTATATCAACTGCTAATGGTCGAGTACCTTCATTTGTAATAGTAGTTGTTACGCCTGCAATATTTTCTTTATTTGTAAAAATTGAACTTGGGTTTTTTATCTCTCGTAAACCCTCTTCAAGCATTTCAAAAATTCCAATTTCAAAGGTTGATCCAAATCGATTTTTTATACTTCTTAGTAATCTATGAGATGAAAGATTATCTCCCTCAAAGTTTATTACTGTATCAACTAAATGCTCAAGAGTTTTAGGACCGGCTAAAGCACCATCTTTGGTTACATGACCAATTATTAGAAGCGCAATATTATTGTCTTTGGCTAGATTTTGCAACTCAGACGAACATGCTCTAACTTGAGAAACCGATCCTGGTGAACTTTCCATTTCATGATTATGGATGGCTTGAATACTATCAATAATTGCGAAACTTGGGTTTACACTTTTGATCTCTTCAATAATTAGGGATAAATTAGTTTCTGCAAAAATTTTTAAATCAATACTGTTTTGATTTAATCTTTCCCACCTAATTTTTACTTGTTCTAAGGATTCTTCTGCAGTTATGTATAAAACTTTCTCATTGAGAGATATTTTTCCTGCTGATTGAAGAATTATTGTGCTTTTACCTATACCTGGTTCTCCTCCAAGTAAGACAACAGATCCAGGGACTATGCCACCTCCAAGAACTCGATCAAATTCTCTAAAACCACTAGTAAATCTTGATATTTTTTTTGATGAAATTTCTTTAAAAGGAATAGATTTCTTATTATTTTTAGTATCTTTATTTTTAGATCTCTTGCTTTTAATTTCCTCTACAATCGAATTCCATGAGTTGCAATTAAGGCATTTCCCAAAGTATTGAGAAGTTTCGGTTCCGCAATTTTGACAAATAAAAGTCGACAATTTGCTAGACATTTAGTTTTCGAATAAAGGATTAGAACTAGAATGTTTGGGATATTGCCCCTCTACAAGTTAGATTAGGATAATAAGTAATTCTCTTACTGATTAGCTAATAGAAACAAATGGCTCTATCTAGTCAAACTAAAGAAACAATTCTTGTCGCAGATGACGAGGCAAGTATTAGAAGAATTCTGGAGACGCGCCTCTCCATGATTGGTTACAAAGTCGTAACTGCAAGTGATGGTAAAGAAGCACTAAAATTATTTAAAGATTATGAGCCTGATTTAGTCGTACTTGACGTTATGATGCCAAAATTAGATGGCTATGGAGTGTGTCAAGAATTAAGGAAAGATTCTGATGTTCCAATCGTTATGTTAACTGCATTAGGAGATGTTGCAGATAGGATAACAGGTTTAGAATTAGGGGCTGATGATTATGTTGTGAAACCATTTAGTCCTAAGGAATTAGAAGCTAGAATTAGATGTGTTCTAAGAAGAATTGACAAAGAGCAAATTCCTGGAATGCCTAATTCAGGGTTAATTTTGGTTACTGATATAAAAATTGATACAAATCGAAGACAAGTTTTTAAAAGCGATGAAAGAATTAGATTAACTGGTATGGAATTTAGTCTTTTAGAGCTTTTGGTAAGCAGGTCAGGCGAGCCATTTAGTAGAGGAGAAATATTGAAGGAAGTTTGGGGATATACACCTGAGAGACATGTAGATACTAGAGTAGTCGACGTTCACATATCTAGATTAAGATCAAAATTGGAGGCTGATCCAGCAAATCCTGAATTGATATTAACGGCAAGAGGCACAGGATATCTTTTCCAAAGGATTGTAGATATTGCACCTTTTGACGGTAAATAAATGGGAAAAGAAAGTGTACAAAAAAGTAATCAGCCCAGAGCTATCAGAAGATTAGTTATTTGGTACAAAAGAAACTCGGCAGTAACTTCTATAGTAGATACTGCTGCTAGTTCTGCTGTAACTGCTAGTAATGTCGCGGGTAATGTAGTGTCTGGTGCTGGTTCTGTTGTGAGCACTGCTAGTAATGTTGCGAGTAATGTTGCAGGTAATGTAGTTTCAAGCGCTGAATCTGTAGTGAATACTGCCAGCACTGTTGTTTCAAGTGCTAGTTCAATAGCTAAAAATACATTACAGCCATTAGTTTTTGATCCATTAAAAAGATTACAAAATAACGATAATGTTTTAGATAGCGTGCAGGATTCTCACTCTAAAAGAATCTGGATAGCAGTTGATGGGATGGGTGGAGATTATGCTCCTGGTCCAATTCTTGAGGGTTGCCTAGAAGCAATAAGTAGATTTCCAATAAATATAAAGTTTGTCGGCAATATTGAAAAAGTTAAAGATGCAGCAGATAGAATTGGTTTAGCGGAATTATTAGAAAATGAGATAGGCAATAATCGTCTTCAATTAATTGAAAGTGGAGAGCCTATTGGGATGAACGAAGAAGCTACTGCAGTAAGAAAAAGAAAAAATGCAAGTATAAACGTTGCTATGGATTTAGTGAGAAATAATAAAGCTGAAGCAGTTTATTCAGCGGGTAATTCAGGTGCCATGATGGCTTCTGCAATATTCAGAATTGGGAGATTGAAAGGGATTGATAGGCCAGCTATAGGAGCATTATTTCCAACAAGGGATCAAACTCGCCCGGTATTAGTTTTAGATGTCGGAGCAAATACTGATTGTAAGCCATCTTATCTGCACCAATTTGCTCTTCTAGGTAATGTTTATGCAAAAGATGTATTACAAGTAAAAAAACCAAGAATTGGCCTTTTGAATATCGGAGAAGAGGAATGCAAAGGTAATGATTTATCCCTAAAAACATTTGAATTATTATCTTCTGAAAAAAGTTTTGATTTTGGAGGTAATTGTGAAGGCCGAGATGTATTATCAGGTAGTTTCGATGTAGTAGTTTGTGATGGATTCACTGGAAATATATTATTGAAATTTCTTGAATCTGTTGGAGGGGTTTTATTAGATATTTTGAGATCTGAGCTGCCACGCGGAAGGCGGGGGAAAGTTGGTTCTGCTTTTTTAAAAAGTAATCTACTTAGAATTAAGAAAAGGTTAGATCATGCCGAACATGGAGGAGCTTTATTACTTGGGGTGAATGGAATATGTGTCATTGGTCATGGAAGTAGCAAATCTTTATCAGTAGTTAGTGCACTTCGCTTGGCTCACTCCGCAGTGAATCATGGTGTTATGGACAATTTAAATCAACTGCAAAAGCTTCAAGTTTTAAATTCATAAAACATATTGAGTCAAATTTATGTTTGACTAATATAAGTAACTAAAAAACTCTTTTGGAAGTAATAAACTTTAATCAGATTGGAGTATCATTTAAGGGAAGCGGAAGTTATGTACCTGATCAAATTCTGACCAATCAAAAAATTAGTCAAAAGGTTGATACAAGCAATGAATGGATAAAATCTAGAACGGGCATTTCTGAAAGAAGAATTTCTAGCTTAGGAGATAATGTTACTCATATGGGCTATAAGGCTGCTCTAACTGCTATAGAAATGGCTAATTGGGATATTAAAACGATTGATTTGATTGTTTTGGCTACTTCTACTCCGCATGATTTATTTGGATCAGCGCCATCCATTCAAGCTAAATTAGGGGCAACTAATGCTGTTGCTTTTGATTTAACTGCAGCATGTAGTGGGTTCTTATTTGCCCTAATTACAACCTCACAATTTTTAAAAGGGGGAAGTTTTAAGAGGGCTATTGTTATAGGAGCAGATCAACTATCAAGCTTTGTTGATTGGAATGATAGAAGAAGTTGTATTCTTTTTGGAGATGGTGCAGGTGCATTAGCAATTGAAGCCACTAATGAATTTGATAATTTAATTGGTTTTGATATGAGAACTGATGGAGAAAGGGGTTCTTTTCTTAATCTTCCTTCAAAAAATAATGCGGATTCAATAATTGATAACATAGAATTTTCAAATGGAACTTTTTCTTCAATTCAGATGAATGGTCAGGAAGTGTATAAATTTGCAGTTAGAGAAGTTCCGATAGTTCTTGAAAAGTTGTTTAAAAAAATGAATTATACATCCGATGAAGTTGATTGGCTTGTGTTGCATCAAGCTAATCAAAGGATATTGGATTCTGTAGGTGATAGGTTAAAAATTCCAGTAGAAAAAATTCTTAGCAATTTAGAAAAATATGGTAATACTTCAGCAGCAACAATTCCACTAGTTATGGATGAGGCTATTAGAAATAATAAAATTAAACAAAATGATATTATTGCCACAAGTGGTTTTGGTGCTGGGTTAAGTTGGGGGGCTGCCCTCATAAAATGGGGTTAAAAAAAAGGAGCATTATGACAATTGCATGGGTATTCCCTGGACAGGGTTCACAAAAAATTGGAATGGCAAAACAAATTGAAAATTTGCCCAACACAAAAGAGAGGTTTAGTTATGCATCTGAGATATTTGAGAGGAATTTATTTGAAATTTGTGAGTTAAATGTTGAACCAAAAAATCCTCTTATTGATTTAAATAACACAAGAAATACACAAATTTGTCTTTTTTTAGTTGAATCAATTTTATTAGATGCATTAAAGGAAAATGGATTTAAACCAAATTATGTTGCTGGGCATAGTCTTGGCGAAATCACTGCACTATATTGTGCGGATGTTTTTTCATTCGAAGATTGTGTTTCTCTTATAAAAGAAAGGTCTCAATTAATGGTAAATGCTGGGAAAGGATCTATGGCAGCAGTAATTGGTTTTGATAGAAATCAACTTGATCTATTAGTGCAAAAAATTGATGATGTTGTAATTGCCAATGATAATAGCTCTTCCCAAGTTGTTTTATCAGGATCTACTGAAGCCTTAGATAATTTATCGAGAGAAATTTCTTGTAAAAGATTCTTAAAATTAAATGTTTCAGGTGCATTTCATTCACCATTTATGAATGAACCTTCATCAAAATTTTCTGAGTATTTAAAACAGATTAAATTTAACAATCCCTCTTTCCCAGTTATAAGTAATTTTGAACCCTCACTCTGTAGTGATTCAAATGAGCTTAAAATTAGACTAGAAAAGCAAATGTGTAATGGAGTTAGATGGCGTGAAACTATGGATTTAATGGCAAAAGATAGTGATCTTCATATTGTTGAAATTGGCCCTTCTAATGTACTAAGCGGTTTAGTAAAAAGACATCTTAAGGATGTAAAAATTTCTCAAGTTTCATCTAGTGATCAAATATCTTATTAATTTGTATGAAAAATCATACTTTCCAAAAATTAATCTATGAATTAGTTAGCAAGCTTTTTGTATTTCCTATTTATAAATTTGTATTTAAAGGTCATTTGATCGGTAGAGAAAATATTCCTCAAAAAGATTCTTTTATCATGGTTTCTAATCATGGTTCTTTACTTGACCCTCCTTTGTTAGGCCATGCCCTTGGACGTAATATATCTTTTATGGCCAAGGCAGAGCTTTTTAAAATTCCCTTACTTGGCTTTATTATCAGGGCTTGTGGAGCATATCCTGTAAAAAGAGGTATTGCTGATAAAAATACAATTAAAACAGCATGTAAAAAATTATCAAATGATAATTCTATTGGAATTTTTATTGATGGCACTCGTCAAAAAAATGGTCGAGTGAATAAGCCCAAACAAGGCGCAGCATTACTAGCTTTTAAAAATCAAAAATTATTATTGCCTGTTGCTATAATTAATTCTCATAGATTAATAAGATTTAAAAGCTTTATTCCTTTGTTTTCAAAAATAGTTATTAAAGTGGGAAATCCTGTTCAACCTCCACAAAGTTCATCAAAAGATGATCTAAATTCTGTAACATTGGACCTTCAAGATAAAATTAATAATTTGATTGGATGAATATTTAGTTGATTGGAGAAATAGGGTAAAGAGGTAAAACTTTTCTCCAGGAATCTACATTTGAACCAAATAAATTTTTATTTGATAAATCTAATAGTTCTTTTAAATCTTCTTTGTCATCATAAGAAGCCTCAAAAGAAAGTTCTTTACTCTCAATTTCTTTGACAAATTTTGGTAAAACTGTTTCTCGAATGACTAGATCCGAGGAGTTTTTTTCTTCATGACAAATTTCATATTTACCTGCAATAAAACCCTTCCTTTTTAATTTTTTGTAAATCCAGAATGATTTTTTATTTGTAGAGATATTATTTTTTGATGCAATTCTTTTTGCCATTATTTCAAATGAACTAAAACTGTCTATAGGACAATTTATTTGTTGAGAGATAGTTCTTGCTAAAACGACAATTAGTCGTGAAGCATTAAAATTTGCTGGCCCTACGCTGACAGATAACTTATTTATTTTTTGCAAATTTTCTTTGGAAATGAATTTATTAAGATCATCAATTAAGTTGTTGCAAAGATCATTATCAAATTTTTTGATAAATAATTCATCAGATTCAAAGTTGTTGTTTTTTCTATGCCCAAAGCCAAAAGAATTGTCTGTGCTATGAATAACTAATGTAGGGTAATTTTCTCTTAGTTTGATTTTATTTGTCATCTATTATCTTTAAGCAGGTAATTCCATACCTGGATTACACTTAGACCATTTACCAAATTCATTTTCAAAACTTTCACAAGATTGAACATCCCAATCGGTTTTATAATCACCATTATTATCTTTAACTATACTGACATGAATGAATGGTTTTTTTGCTTTAAAATTAGGTAGATCACAAATATGATCAACACCATGATTATTCTCCACATCATGATATGTGATACATCTATCAACCCACTTACAGTTGATGCAAATGCACATAATAAATAAATAAAATGAAAAGTAGCATTCACACAGATCATACACTAATAATTGATGAATTAGAAACAAGTATAAAATCTCATGATTTGGATTCAATATTTGGTTTTTTACCTAAAGGATCATATTTAGTTGGTGGTTTCATACGAGATATTATTTTGGGAAGAAAAACTGAAAAAGTAGATGTTGATATTGTGGTTCCTTTAAATGCAATTGAAATTGGTAAAAAGATTGCAGAGAATATTGGATCAAAGTTAATAATTTTAGATGAAAAAAGAGAAGTTGTAAGAATTATTCTTAATCATATTTATATTGATATTGCTAATCAGGTTTCATCTACGATAGAGGGAGATTTATATTCTAGAGATTTTTCGATTAATTCAATTGCTTTTTTATTTGACAAGAATTGTTTGTTTGATCCATTAAATGGTATTGAAGATCTAGAGATTTCTATGCTTAGAACCCATTCCGAAAACAATTTATTAAATGACCCTTTACGAATTTTAAGATGTTTTAGATTTGTTTCAGAGTTGAATTTTAAAATTGATTTAAGATTAGTCGATTTTATAAAAAAAAATAAAGGGAACTTATATCTTGTCAGCAAAGAGAGAATTACTTATGAAATACAGAAAATAGTAAATGGAGCAAATGCTCTTGATGCAGTATTGTTGATAAAAAAATTAGATATATTTGATACTGAAAATTTATTTGAAGATTCTTTTTTTTTGGATTTAGAGAAAATCAATTATGAAGAACTTGATCAGGAAGAAAAAGATAAATATTTACCATCATTTTTTATTGCTCAAATCTTAGATGTTGTAACTTTAGAGAAACTTCAATTTAGTAAAGCTGATATTGCAAAAACTAAGTTATTGCGAAAATGGCACTTTTTCTTGAAAAACAAAAATATCTCTCAGTTAGATGAATTGGATAGATTTAAATTACATCAAGAATTAGAAATGTTTCTGCCATCTTTTATTTTTTATTTACCTCAAAACTTACAATTAGATTGGCTCCATAGATGGCGTGACAACAATGATAAATTATTTCATCCCTCAAACTTAGTTAATGGTGATGTAATAAAAAAAAATTTGGAAATCAAGGATGGACCCATCTTGGGAGAGCTTTTACAGTATCTTTCTAAAGAACTTGCATATAAAAGATTGAATAATTTTGATGAAGCTATTTATAAAGCAAAGCAATGGATTGAACAAAATGCGCCAAAATGTGATTAAATACACATAGCTTAGTTTTGTTTAGAAGTTTAGACTTCAAAATCATTTTTAAAAATTTATGAGTATTCGCATTTACATTGGCAACTTACCACAGGGATTTAATCCAAAAGAATTTGATACACTTTTAAAGTCAGTTTCTGACTCGATTAGATTTAAAGCAGTTTTAGATAAGGAAACTAAGGAATGCAGGGGGTTTGGTTTTGCGACTTCCAATAATGAAGATAATGCAAATTTATTAATTCAAAAATTAAATGGTTTTGAATTTAATGGTTCTAAATTAAGAGTAGAGCTATCAGAAAAGAAAGATTCTGCCTCAAATAAGAGAAATAGTGGAAAATCAAATAAGAATAAGAAGAGGAAAGACTTTAAGAAAATTGTTCATAGTGATGCTCCTAATCTAGAAGCGCCTGATCCAAGATGGGCAGGAGAACTATCTAAATTAAAAGATTTGTTGGCTAATCAGAAGACTCCTGCTTAGTCATTTAATTCGAGAAATTAAAAAAGATATAGGAATTTCAAAGGCTTTTACTGAATTTTTTACAAAAGCTCTATTATTAAAAACATCATAGTCTAGCCTTTCTATCGAATCTAATATTCCTCTGTAAAGACGTAAGGATGTCCAAACAGGCCATCTTGCGTCAGAAGATAACCATTTGATTCCATCTTCAGATTTCTGGAACCAATCGCGAGCTCTGGTTAATTGAAATTTCATTAGTGCTTTCCATTGTTTGTTTATTTCACCTTTTAAAAGTTTTTCTTCAGAATAATTAAATTTTTCAATATCTTCTTGAGGAAGATAAATTCTACCTCTTTGCCTATCTTCGCCTACATCTCTAAGTATATTTGTTAATTGATTAGCTATACCTAATGCTATAGCGGCTTCTGAGGGGTCAGGTTTGGCACTCCATGGAGCGGATGTGTAAGCACTATCAATCCCCATGACATTCTGAGTCATCAAACCAACTGTCCCTGCGACTCTATAACAATAGAGTTTTAATTCATCAAAATCTTTATATCTAGATTTATTAAGATCCATTCTCTGGCCATCTATCATGTCTAGATAAGGTTGAATACTTTGTGGATATTTTTCGATGGTGTCTAGTAAAACGGCATCTAATTCAGATTTAATGTTGCCTTTAAAAACATTCTTTGTATTTTCTTCCCATGCATTTAAATTTTCTGCAAGTTCATCTTGCGATTTTGTTGAAGCTTCTAGGCTATCCATTATTTCATCTGTTCTTCTACACCAAACATAGATAGCCCAAATAGCTTTTCTTTTCTCTACAGGTAGCAGAAGGGTTCCCAAGTAAAAGGTTTTAGCCCATTTTTGGGTTTCTTTTCTGCATATCTCGTATGCTTGATCTAGTTGAGAAATTGAATTTTTCAAAAAGTTTTAGATGAATTTTTTTGGAATGTAAATCTCATGAAGAAACATTTTCAGGAGTTTTGGAATACTCCTTATTGATTGATTCCGCGCATAATTTGCCACTTAAAACAGCTCCTTCCATAGATGCTAAATATTTTTGCATAGTATAATCACCTGCTAAAAAGAAGTTTTTTATAGGAGATTTTTGACTAGGTCTGAACTCTTGGCATCCAGGAACTGCTTTATAAACAGATCTTGGAGTTTTGACTACTTTATATTTTCGTAAGTTTGTTTTATCGTCTCCCATGAAATGCGTTGGGAATAATTTTTTGAGTTCTTCCATAGTTGCATCAACAATATCCTGATCACTCTTATTTATCCAATCTTTTGCTGGTGCAAAAACCAATTCAAGCATTGATCTATTTGGATCTTCATATTCTTTGCAGGTGATACTCATATCTGCATAAACACTGAGGAGAGGTGATCTGCTGAATAATAAATGATCAATATCTGTTAATTTTTTGTCAAACCATAAATGGATATTAATGACTGGCACACCATTTAAACCATCTAATTTAGAAAATGTATCTAACCCTTTCCATTGTTTTGGGATCATTAATTTAAAGAGATCTACGGGCATTGCACTTACATAAGCATCAGCCGTTAGCTCTTTCTTTTCGTTTTTATCTAAAGAAGCGACAGTAAAACTTTTAACAGTGCTGTCCTCATTAAGATTGATTTCCCTTAATGGACTATTCATGTGAACTTCACCACCACGAGCAGTAATATAATCAACCATTGGCTGACATAGCCTTTCTGGAGGAGCTCCGTCAAGGAAAGCCATTTTAGAACCATTTTTTTCTTGTAAAAATCTGTTTAATGCTGTTAATAAAACTGTCGATGATATTTCATCCGGTCCGATGAAATTAAGAGCTTTACTCATCGCTATAAATACTTCATCATTAACTCTTTCCGGAATATTGTGCTCTTTTAGCCAATCTGTCCATGATTTTGCATCACATTTATCTAAGTACTTTTGACCCCTAAGCATTGCAGGCACTAAGCCTAATCCAAATAGTATTTTTTCATTCCATGAAAGCATATCATTATTGCTTAGTATTGCTGATACACCGTTAACTGGAGCGGGTATATCGGGAAAGTCGAATCTACTGTAAGTTCCAGGCTCTGATGGCTGATTAAAAATCATTGAATGACTTTTCCATTGAAGTCTGTCTTCAATATCTAATTCCTTAAAAAGTTGCAACATATTAGGATAGGCTCCAAAAAATATATGTAACCCAGTTTCATACCAATCTCCATCTTCGTCTTTCCATGCGGCAACTTTCCCACCTAAAACGTCTCTGGCTTCAAGTACAATCGGAATGTGTCCATTATCAACTAAATATTTAGCGCAAGATAAACCTGCTAAACCAGCACCAGCAATTACAACACGCATTATTAAATCAAGAAATAAATTAACACTTACTAATAAGCTACATTAAAGTTAGAACATAATAGTTTTTTTCGTTGATTATTTCGTAAAATTATGGAAAAAATGCTTTTAAAATCGACTACTAGGCATGTAAGAATTTTTACTGCCGAAGTGGTAGACGAGGAATTAAAGTTTCATCCCAATAAACTAACTCTTGATTTAGATCCTGATAACGAATTTATTTGGAACGAAGATTCTCTAAACAAAATAAATGTAAAATTCAATGAATTAATAAAAGAGAGAGCAGGAAAGGATTTAGATGATTATGAACTTCGAAAAATAGGATCAGAAATTGAAGGTTTGATTAAGTTATTGCTTCAAAATGGTCAGCTTAGCTATAACCCTGATTGTAGAGTGATGAATTATTCAATGGGTTTACCAAAGACAAATGAAGTGCTGTGAATAGATCATCCTCAAATAGAAGGCCAAGAAGAGGCTCAAATAGAAGTTATTACCCCTCCAATCCAAAGGAAATGGATCCGTATGGTCAAAGAAGCAACAGATTGCCTGCTTCTTCTGAACAAAAGATCAACTTTAGTACAGGAACCATTGCCGTACTTGCTGGAGTATTAATTTTAGGAGTTGGTATCGGGAGCGCTATTACCAGTACAACTGATGGCGGGCAGGGAAATATAGCAAGTCAACAACAATTAGATATGGCTGTTCCAGATCCTGAATTTTGCAGACAATGGGGTGCAAGTGCTTTTGTTATTGATGTTGAAATGTATACGACTCTGAATCCATCTACGAGTTTTGTAACGCAACCAGCTCTTCAGCCAGGGTGTGTTATTAGAAGAGAGAATTGGACAGTGCTACAAAAAGAGGGCGCAATAAGTAATGAAGATGTAAGAGAATGTAAGCAAAGGATGAATACTTTTGCTTATATTGGTTCTATAAGAGATAAACCAATCGTTAAGTGCGTTTATCAGACTGATGTAAATGAAAATAAATTTATAATAAAAGGTGAAGGACAAGCTGAAGACGGCGGGGTAGGTATTAACAGAGAAGCAATTCAGTTTTGATCGAAATTATATATGCCTCAAAGGGCTTTCTAAACTAGCAAATTGTGGGAGAATGTTTTTCTTAAATTCTTCTGATGCTCTTGATGTATATCTTGAGGGATTAGTAATTAATTTAAGTTCTCTTTTTACCTCTAAATCAGCAATGAATGCTTTATGGATTGTCCCAGCCGATAATTCTCTTTCAATAGAAACAACAGGCAAAAAGGAGGCTCCTAAACCTGATTGAACTGCATTCTTGATTGCTTCAAGAGAGTTAAGTTCCATCTCAATTTTTAATCTTTGAATATCAAGCCCAGAATCTTGTAGAAGTTTGTCAACAACTTTTCTTGTTGTAGATTGTGAGTCTAATGTTACAAAATTTAATTTGTATAAGTCTTCTTTCAGAAGCTCTTTTTTGGTCGAAAGTGGATGTTTAGATGGTAAAACTAATGCCAATTCATCAGTGGCATATGGAATTACTTGTAGCAAATTTTCCAAATCTCCGGGTAATTGTCCGCCAATAATAGCTAAGTCAATTTGTCCATTGGCTACACTCCAACCAGTTCTTCTCGTACTATGGACTTGAAGTTGAACGGATACATCAGGGTATTTTTGTCTAAATAGTCCTATCATTCGCGGCATTAAATAGGTACCCGTTGTTTGGCTCGCTCCAATGACAAGAGTTCCACCTTTTAAGCTATTTAAATCTTCAATAGCTTTGCAAGCTTCGTCGCATTGATTCAAAATTCGTTCGCAATATTCAAGTAATAGCCTTCCTGCTTCAGTCAATAGAGCCTTCCTTCCACCTCTGTCGAAAATTGTGATTTCAAGTTGTTTTTCTAAATTTTGTATTTGTAAACTTACGGCAGGTTGGGTTACATATAGGATATCTGCAGCTTTTTTAAAACTTCCTTGAGCTGCTATAGCTTTTAATATTCTTAATTGGTCGAGTGTAAATGGTAATTCTGGCATCTATTATGCCTACAATTTCTTATAATTCTAATGCTTAAGAGCATTCTTGTTAAGAACAAAAATTATTTGAACAATTTAAATATATGGAGACTCATGAAACTTCGCTAATCATCTTAATTTTGATTTTGATTTTTGCAGTCATTCATAGTGGGGGAGCTGCTTTAAGAATCAAAGCAGAATCTATTATGGGTCCAAGATTATGGCGGTTATGTTTTGTTTTTTTAAGTTTGCCATCTGCAATTATCTTGATTAGTTATTTTTTAGCTCATAGATATGACGGAATCAGATTATGGA
>QCBK01000004.1 GCA_003281635.1 Prochlorococcus sp. AG-347-G22 | reverse complement strand
ACTCAGGAGTGCCAGGCCTTGGAATAGGTTTGCCTTTTACGATTGCATTAAGCGCTTCATTTCTTCCTTGCATGTCATCAGATTTAACTGTTAACAATTCCTGAAGAGTATAAGCGGCTCCATAAGCTTCAAGAGCCCATACTTCCATTTCTCCAAGCCTTTGTCCACCTTGCTGAGCTTTACCACCCAATGGTTGTTGTGTAACCAAAGAGTAAGGACCAGTAGATCTAGCATGAATTTTATCATCAACCAAATGGACTAATTTGAGGAAGTGAGAGTATCCGACAGCAACTGGCTGATCGAAAGGTTCTCCTGTTCTACCATCTTTAAGTAATAACTTTCCAGGATCATCAGGATTGTAAACCCATGCTTTGCCTGGCTGTTTTGAAGCTTCCTCTAAAAATGCTTGAACGGTTTGATGTGATTTTTCAGGTCCATACATTTCATCAAATGGGACCACTTTAACCCGACAATTTAAATTGGAGGCTGCCCAGCCCATTAATAATTCAAAGACTTGACCAACATTCATCCTACTTGGAACTCCTAAAGGATTAAGAACTATGTCTACAGGGGTCCCATCAGGTAAATAAGGCATATCTTCTCTGGGTAAGATTCTGCTAATAATTCCCTTATTTCCGTGCCTCCCAGCCATTTTGTCACCCACTTGGATTTTCCTTCTCTGAGCGACATAAACTCTAACAACCATGTTGGCACCTGGAGGTAGTTCATCACCTTGTTCTCTTGTATAAATACGAACATCCAAAACTCTTCCTTTTTCAGTTTTGGGCACTCTTAAAGAATTGTCTCTCACATCTCGAGCCTTTTCACCGAAAATAGCTCTTAACAGTTTTTCTTCAGGTGGTTGATCTGATTCCCCTTTTGGGGTCACTTTTCCCACAAGAATATCTCCACTCTCTACAAAAGCGCCAATTCTAATAATGCCCATCTCATCAAGATTATTCAAGCTTTCTTCCGAGATATTAGGAATCTCTCTCGTTATTTCTTCAGGCCCTAGCTTCGTTTGTCTTGCTTCAATTTCATATTTTTCAATATGTACTGAAGTATATAAATCATCAGTTACCATCCTCTCGCTCACAAGTATTGCATCTTCGTAGTTGTATCCCTCCCATGGCATGTAAGCAATCAGAACGTTTTGGCCAAGGGCTATTTCCCCTCCTTCACATGCAGATCCATCTGCTAGAACCTGACCAGATATAACTTTATCCCCAATTTTCACTATTGGTCTTTGGTTGAGGCAAGTATCTTGATTTGATCTTTGATACTTCTGAAGATAGTGAAAATGTTCATTACCATGCTCGTCTTTAACGACAATTTCATTAGCATCTACATAAGATACAGTTCCATTTACTTTTGTTATGGGAACCATTCCCGAATCTCTAGCAACTTGAGATTCTAAACCTGTCCCAACTAAAGGACGTTCTGGCCTAAGCAGTGGAACGGCTTGGCGCTGCATATTTGATCCCATGAGAGCTCTATTAGCATCATCATGTTCCAAAAAGGGAATCAGTGAAGTAGCAACTGAAATTACCTGAACAGGAGAAAGCTGAACGTAATCAACTTGATGAGGAGGGACTTTTTCAAAATCCTGTCTATATCTCACTGGTATTAGACCTGCAATTATATTGCCATCCTTGTCAGTTGCGACATCTCCTGGAGCTACTCTACATTCATCTTCTAAATCAGCAGAAAGATAAACAGGATTTCCTTCTTTATTAACTTTACCGTTATTAACTTTCCAAAAAGGTGTTTCAATAAAACCATACTCATTAACTCTTGCATGGGTAGCTAAAGAATTTATAAGTCCTGCATTAGGACCTTCAGGAGTCTCGATAGGACATAGTCTTCCATAATGTGAGGGATGTATATCTCTTACCGCAAAGCCTGCTCTTTCTCTAGTTAAACCTCCTGGACCTAATGCTGAGATTCTTCTTTTGTGTGTTAATTCAGCGAGAGGATTAGTTTGATCCATGAACTGACTTAATTGACTGGAACCAAAAAATTCCTTTATAGCAGCAACCAAAGGTTTAGGATTGACTAGTTGAGCAGGAGTTAGAGAATCTGTTTCCCCTACAGTCATTCTTTCTTTGATAATCCTCTCTAAACGATTAAGTCCAACCCTTACTTGATTCTGAAGAAGTTCTCCTACCGATCTAACCCTTCTATTACCAAGGTGGTCAATATCATCCAAACTAGCGCCACCGATGTCCAATTCTAGGTTAATTAAATAATCAATTGTAGAAAGAACATCTTCATGGGTAAGTGTTCTCACTTCGTCTGGTACGGTAAGTCTCAATTTTTTATTTATTTTATATCTACCAACTCGCCCTAAATCATATCTTTTGGGATCAAAAAATCTACTGTGTAATAGTTGTTGTCCGCCAGAAACGGAGGGTGGTTCACCAGGACGCAGCTTTTTGTAAAGCTCAAGTAATGCCTGATCTTCTGAATTTATACCTTCGTCATTAGCTGACTCAATTGAGCTTTGATAAAATTCAGGATGCCTCAGTTTATCGACCACATCATTATCTGAGAGACCCATCGCTCTCATAAGAACATGAGCATTAATTTTTCTAGTTTTGTCAACTCTGACATAAAGTAAATTATTCTTGTCAGTTTCGAATTTTAACCATGCGCCTCTATTAGGAATAACGCTAGCATTGTAAGTTCTTCGACCATTTTTATCTAGTTCATCTTTAAAATATACACCAGGACTCCGAACAATTTGATTGACAATAACTCTTTCTGCACCATTAATGATGAAAGTTCCTCTTTCAGTCATTAATGGAAGTTCGCCAATAAATACTTCTTGTTCTTTAATTTCTCCTGTCTCTTTATTAATCAACCTGCAAGTTACATACATTTGAGATGCAAATGTAGCGTCCCTTCTTTTAGCTTCCTCAACATCATGCCTAGGTCTTTTTAACCTGTACTCTTCACCGATGAAATGTAATTCTAACTTACCTGTGTAATCAGAAATTGGAGAAAAATTCTGTAGTTCTTCTATTAAACCCTTTTCCAAAAACCATTTAAAGCTTGCTCTTTGTACTTCTACTAAATCTGGTAGATAAGTAGCTGTTTTTGCTACCTGTAAAACGCTACTGCTCATCCAAGAAAACCTGCGATTTTGTGAGATTTACTATTTACTTTAATCTACTTAATATTCTAGCTCTTTAACTTTTTACTTAAATAAGATCAATTTTTTAATCTCGATTTCAACAAAAAAACAATTTAATAAAAGAGAATTAAATTTTATTTAATGCTGATAAATCATTATCTGTGTAAGTTAAAGCTAAAAATTAAGAAAAATTTCCAGTAATTCCTAATCCTAACAGCTAAAACGTCAAATTAACAAGTCAAATTTAAACAAATCTTCAGCATTCTTAGATGACTCTTTAGCAATTGTAATTAATTCTGTAGATCTTAGATCTGCCATGAAACTTGCAACATTTTCAACAAATGCCGGTTCATTTCTTTTACCTCTATGAGGGACAGGAGCTAAAAATGGTGAGTCAGTTTCTATTAGGTATTTATCATTTGGCACTACTTTGGCACACTCATGAATTTCATGAGCTTTTGGAAAAGTTACAATCCCACTAAAACTGATGTAAAAACCAAGATCCAAGAATTGCTTCATTTCTTTTGGAGTGCCTGTCCAACAATGAAGTACGCCATCAGGACATTTCCCTTTATTAGAAAGATCATTACATATCTCAATCATTTCATTTGCAGCATCTCTGCAATGGATAATTACAGGCAATTTGAGCTCATAAGCTAACTCCATTTGAGGAATAAGTGCTTCAATTTGCTGAGTTTTATTTTCATTTTTAAAAAAATCCAAACCTAATTCCCCAATAGCTACAACTTTTCTATCTTCTTGAGCTGATTTTTTTAAAAGAGATTTTGAACTTTGTTCCCATTTTTTTGCCTCTAGCGGATGTAATCCTACTGAATAGTAAATTTCATTAAATTCACGAGATATTTTTTTCAACTTTGGTATTTCTGTTAATTCACAACAAGCGTGAACTAATTTTTTAATACCTCTTGAACGTAATCTAGAAACAACATTTTCAAGATCTTTTTCGAAATTTTCAAATATTAAATGACAGTGTGAGTCGATGAGTTCTATATCACTCATAATTATGATCTGGCTTTTTACTTTGAGGTAAGAGTATGCTTTACAAAATTGTTAATTTTTGATTTTTTATTAGCTCCATTATTCTTGTGAAGAACATTTTTTTTGACTGCTTTATCGATTAAGCTAAAAGTTTTATTTAGGCTTGTTTTCACTAAATTTTTATTATCCTCATTTGGGGTTTTTTTATATTTTTCGCAATTCTCTAAAGTCTTTTTAGTTAAAGTCCTAACGGTAGATTTATATGACTTGTTTATTAAACGATTTCTTTCGGCAATTTGTATTCTCTTTTTTGCTGATTTGTTATTGGCCACAGAGAGTATAGAAATATAAGATTCTCATCATAACAAACAAATCGACAACTAATCAATCATATATAATTTAGAAGGTTATTAAATTGGGTTTTGATCATTTGAATTTGATAAAATTAAGCATATGAAGATCCTAAATAATAAAAAAGAAGCTATTGATGAATTAAAAAGGATTTCTAATCGAACTAATTCAGAAAACAATAATACGATTAAAGCAATAGTAGAAGAAATTCTTCAAGAGGTAAAAATCTCTGGAGATATAGCAGTAGAAAAATATACAAAAAAATTTGATGGTTTCCACCCTGACCCTATGCAAGTGAGTGCGGATCAAATAAAGGATGCATGGGATGAAATTGACAACAATTTAAAGAGTTCACTTGAGGCAGCTCACAAAAGAATTCAAAAATTCCATGAAAAAGAAATTCCTCAATCTTTCACAATTAAGGGTAAACATGGTGATATTGTCCAAAGAAGATGGAGACCAGTTAAAAAAGCAGGTATTTATGTTCCTGGAGGTAGGGCTGCTTATCCAAGTACTGTATTAATGAATGCAATACCTGGAAAAGTAGCAGGTGTAGAGGAAATTATAATGGTATCTCCTGGAAATAAAAAAGGAGAAATAAACAAAATTGTTTTAGCTGCAGCTCACTTATCAGGGATCAATAAAGTATTTAGAATTGGAGGAGCGCAAGCAATTGGGGCTTTAGCATTTGGCACAAATCAAATAAATAAAGTTGATGTTATTTCAGGTCCTGGGAATATCTATGTTACAACTGCGAAAAAACTCATTTATGGCTCCACAGGGATTGATTCTTTAGCCGGACCAAGTGAAATATTAATCATTGCAGATGAAACAGCTCGAAGCGCTCATATAGCATCTGATCTATTAGCACAAGCAGAACATGATCCTTTAGCTTCATCAATACTTCTAACTACATCAAAGATCAAGGCAAAAGAAGTTTTAGAAGAGGTTTATAAAAAAATGGATGATCATCCAAGAAAAGAAATTTGCATGCAATCAATAAAAAATTGGGGGTTAATTGTGATTTGCGAGAATTATGAATCGTGTGTTGAACTGAGCAACAACTTTGCCCCTGAACACTTAGAAATTCTTACTGTAGATTCAAAAAAAATTCTTTCCGGTATAGAAAATGCAGGAGCAATTTTTTTAGGGAAATGGACACCAGAAGCGGTTGGAGATTATCTTGCTGGACCAAATCATACTTTACCGACATCAGGAAATTCCAGATTTAGCGGTTCTTTAGGGGTTGAAACTTTTATGAAAAATTCTTCAATAATAGAATTTAATGAAGAAAGTTTGAAAGTTAATAGCCTTGATATTATTAATCTTGCTAAAAGTGAGGGCTTACATAGCCACGCTAATTCAGTACAAATAAGATTTGAAGATTAGCTAGCTCTTGAGGGTGAGTAAATCACTGGCATATTATTTTCAATTTTACCAACTAATACTTTATCTGTAAGATCAACGAATAATCCATTTTCTAATACTCCTGGAATATTATTAATCGCCATTTCAATGTCTTTTGGATTCTTAATACCATCATCAAATAACACATCTAGGACGAGATTGCCTTGGTCAGTAACAACTGGGCCAGCTTTTTTAGTAGCCATTCTTAAAGAACAACTGCCATTCATTTCTGAAATCACTTCCTGAACTTGCTTCCAAGCATTTGGAAGAACTTCTACAGGTAAAGGAAAAGATCGATTTAGATTTTGTACAAGTTTAGTTTCATCAACAACAATCAAAAATTGATCAGCTTTAGATGCCACTAATTTTTCTCTAACGTGGCATGCTCCTCCTCCTTTTATTAATTGAAATCCTGGATCAACTTCATCTGCTCCATCAATAGCTAAATCAATTTGAGATACAGAAGATAAATCGATGAGCGGGATATTCAGTTCAAGTGCTAAAACTTCTGATTGAAAAGAAGTTGCAACACCAGTGATATTTTTAAGTTTTCCTTGACGAATTTCATCGGCGAGGCTTTTTATCATTAACGCAGCTGTAGATCCAGATCCTAATCCGAGAATCATGCCACTTTTTACGTCCCTTATTGCAGCATCCGCAACTACTTGTTTCATTTGAGTTTGTGAATCCAAAATCTTTTTCCTAAGGTTTATAGATTATTAAATTTCAATGGGTGATTTATGTCAAACCTGGTAGAGGTTCGGGTTTGATATTTATCTGTATCTCTTTATTATCTCTTAAAACATTTAAAAGGAATACTTTTCCTATCTGAGCTTTTTCTACTTCATCAAGTAAAGCTTTTGGCTCATTTATAGAGACATTTTCGGCTGCAATTACTAAGTCACCTCTTCTCAAACCAGCTTTTTCAGCGGGGCTATTAGGTATTACTGATTGAATTAGAGCTCCATTTCTTTCAGGTAATTGAACTAGAGAATTAGGGTCTCGATTATGTTCTTTAGCAATTCTAGGATTTAAAGAAATTAACTGTACCCCTAAATATGGATGAATAACTTCCCCATTTTCAAGAAGCTGATCAGAAACACTTTTAGCTAGATTGATAGGAATAGCAAATCCCAAACCAGCCCCAGGGCCACTTCGTACTAGTGTATTAATTCCTATTACCTCACCGTTTGAATTTATGAGTGGACCGCCAGAATTTCCTGGATTTATTGCTGCATCAGTCTGAATAAGATCCAGCCTTTTATCTGAAAATCCTAAACTATTGATGTCTCTATGTAGACTGCTAACAATCCCCAAGGTAACAGTTTTTTCAAGGCCATATGGAGTACCAAGAGCTATTGCCCAATCGCCAACTTCAAGTTCTTCAGAATTTCCAAGTGGAGCAAAACCAGAATAAGCATCTTTATCAATTTTCACCAAAGCTAGATCAGTTACTGAATCTGTACCCAAAACTTGACCATCACAAATGGATCCATCTGCCAAAGTAACTGAAACATCATCCACTCTCTCTACGACATGAGCATTTGTAAGAACCAAACCATTTTCATTAATAATCACTCCAGAACCTTGACCCCTCTCTCTTTCAGGAGTAATTCCCTGTTCACCGAGCAAATCCCTCAATAAAGGGTCAAGTAATGTAGGGTCAAATTGTTGCCTCTCTACCAATCGCTCAGTATCAATTTTTACAACTGAAGGGGCCACATTTTTAACTGCAGATGATACGAAATTATGACTTTCAAAAGAATTTAAAGCTAAAACTTGAGGATCCTGAAAAGGATTGAATAAACAAAAACAAACAATGGATAATTGGATTAAATTTATAAATTTAATCTTGAGAAATTGCATATTATTAGTTGTTTTTGATATTTAAATAAATCTAATTGAAGAAATATATTATTGTTGTTTTTTTGTTTACATCCATAAAATACAAGTTTTTAAATTTTTCTATAGAAAAAAATTCTTTATGTGTGAAAATAATTTTAAATAAATTTTTAAATAAAGTTGAATAAAGAAATCAAAATTAAACTAGAAGCCCTATTAGAAAAAGTTGCTATTGAACAAGATTTAGAAATCTACGATTTGAACATACAAACCAATCAAAATCCAGTTGTTATTGAAATAATTATAAAAAAGGCTAATGGAGATGACATCTCCTTAGATGATTGTGCGCAATTTAATACCCCAGCATCTGAAAAAATAGAAAAATCAAATCTTTTAAATTGTTCATATGTGTTAGAAATTAGTAGTCAAGGGGTCAGTGATGAATTAACCTCAGAAAGAGACTTCAAAACTTTTAAGGGTTTTCCAGTTAATGTTGAGTTAAACCAAAAGAATTCAAAAATAAAATTCCTGAATGGTTTACTTTATGAAAAGTCTAATGATTATTTAGCCATTAACATTAAAGGTAGGATAAAGAAAATCCCTTTTGATGAAGTATTAAAAATTAGTCTTTGTACCTTAAAAGATTAATTATTTTTCAACCATTATCCATTTTCCCCATCATAGATGGCATTAGTTATTCTCCCAGGTTTAAACAATCTCATTGAAGATATTAGTGAGGAAAAAAAATTACCTCCTAACATCGTAGAAGCTGCTTTACGCGAAGCTCTATTAAAAGGTTACGAAAAATATAGAAAAACTTTTTACATTGGAGTGAACGAAGATCCATTTGATGAAGAGTACTTTAGTAATTTTGATGTTGGACTAGATCTAGATGAAGAAGGCTATAGGATCTTATCGAGTAAAATAATTGTCGAAGAAGTTGAAAGCGAAGATCATCAAATATCTTTAATAGAAGTTAAGCAAGTAGCTGATGATGCTCAAATAGGTGACACGGTTGTCTTAGACGTTACTCCAGAAAAAGAAGATTTTGGGCGAATGGCTGCTGCAACAACAAAGCAAGTTTTAGCTCAAAAATTAAGAGATCAACAAAGAAAAATGATCCAAGAAGAATTTGCAGATTTGGAAGATCCTGTTTTGACGGCAAGAGTTATAAGATTTGAAAGACAATCAGTAATTATGGGAGTTAGTTCGGGAATTGGTAGACCTGAGGTAGAAGCCGAACTTCCAAAAAGAGATCAATTACCAAATGATAATTACAGAGCCAATGCAACTTTCAAAGTATTCTTGAAAGAAGTTAGTGAAATTGCTAGAAAGGGACCACAACTTTTTGTAAGCAGAGCAAATGCCGGATTAGTCGTTTATTTATTTGAAAATGAAGTGCCGGAAATCCAAGAAGGTACAGTAAAAATTGTCGCTGTTTCAAGAGAAGCGAATCCTCCTTCAAGAGCTGTTGGCCCAAGAACAAAAGTAGCTGTTGATAGCGTCGAGCAAGAAGTTGACCCTGTAGGTGCCTGTATTGGAGCAAGAGGAGCAAGAATACAACAAGTTGTAAATGAATTAAGAGGAGAAAAAATTGATGTTATTAAATGGTCAGCTGACCCAATTCAGTATATTTTAAACTCTTTAAGTCCTGCAAAAGTCGATCTCGTTAGACTTGTTGATCCAGAGGGTCAACACGCGCACGTACTAGTTCCTCCTGATCAATTGAGTCTCGCAATTGGTAGAGAAGGACAAAATGTAAGACTTGCGGCAAGATTAACTGGTTGGAAAATTGATGTTAAAAACTCACATGAATATGATCAGGAAGCAGAAGATGCTGCTGTATCTGAATTAATCACTCAAAGAGAAGATGAAGAGAATCTCCAACGAGAAGCTGAGCTTAGATTAGAAGCAGAACAAGCTGAGCGTGCTGCTGAAGATGCAAGATTGAGAGAACTTTATCCCCTTCCTGAAGATGATGATGAATATGGACAAGAAACATATGAAGAAGAGAACTTCTCTGATAGTGATCAATTAGAAACTGTCCAAGATAGTGAAATTTCTACAAAAGAGGAGAGAAAACGGTGATACTACAAACCCCTATTATGCGAATATGCATTTCATGCAAAAAAACATACGACAGGAAACATCTCATAAAGATTACTAAAGATCATGAGCAAGGTATTATGTTGCAAAAGGGTATGGGGCGATCAGCCTACATTTGTAAGTCAAAAAAATGTTACTCAGATTCCAAGATCTTAAAAAAGCTCCAAAAAGCCTTAAAAACATCTTTAGGACCTGAATTTGTTGATATTTTTGAAAAAGAAATTACAAGCTACGATGACTATCCCAATAAGGGAATATAATTAACTTAAACCCTCTTTTATTTTCAAAAAGAGTACAAATCAGATTAAATGACTATCAGCGATAAAATCAGAATTTACGAACTTTCCAGAGACTTAAATCTGGACAATAAAGATATTTTGGATGCCGCTCAAAAACTTTCAATTTCAGTAAAAAGCCATAGCAGCTCAATTAGTGCAGAGGATGCGAATAAGATAAAAGTTCTTATTAATAAAAAAAATTCTGATAAAAAAATACTTTCTATTAAGAAACCTTCAATTAAAAAAGATAATTATACACAAATCAAAAAAGATAAATCCTCTGATATCTCTTCTATGAAAGGGAAACCTCTTAAAGATAATTCAAATAAAAAGCCATTATTAATCAAACCTCTTAATAAACCTGAGCATCAACAAATAATTTCAAATAAACCTACTAATCTCAATAAACCCATAATTGCCAACAGTTCACAATCCCAAGCAAATCTTAAAAATCAAAATGTAAATAGGCAAACTTCACAAAATATCAACCAAGACAAAAGAAATTTTCGAAATAATGCAACCCCACCTATAAAAAATCCTACAAAACCCACTATTCAACTAATTGCTAAACCTAAAAATATAAATAATAATAATAAATCTAATGAATCTTCCCAGAAGATCTCCAATTCAAGGGGAGGGAATCAAATATTAAACAAACCCGGCCTAAATTCGAATAAAACTAAAACAAAAAATATTAATAACAGAACATCTCCCCCTGAGCTTGTAGGAGCTCCAATAAGAAGAGACGGACCCAATCAACAAAATAGTAAGCAAAACATTTCGTTTAAACAAACTGGCTCCAACAGACCTGGGATGCCCAATAGGCCTGGGTTGAGAAGCAAACCATCAGATCAAGGAAGACCTGGATCTTTCAATAGACAAGCTAATACAAATAGACCTGGTGTTCCCAACAGATCTGGGATGCCTAATAGACCTAGTGCTAAATTCAACGGTCAAAATTCACCTAGAATTAGAAAGCCAGTATCACCTAATGAACTCTTACAACTTCAAAAAACTAACAAATTAGAAAATGATAAACCAGCTATAAAGAATAACGAAAAACAAAATATTGAGACAACAAAACAGAAAGCGAAAGCTCCAAATAATCGTCCGCATACTGCCCCTAATTCAAAAAAAACACCCTATAGAACATTTTCAAATAATCCCAAAAAACAAGGTAAGACAGACTGGGACGATAGCGCAAAACTTGAAGCACTAAGAAGCAAAAATCCCCAAAAACAAAGACAGAAAGTTCATTTTATTGGTGAGAATGACGATTCATTAACATCTGAAACTAGTGGATATTCAGGCGAAAAAATTTCAATTCTATCAGCTAGTTTAGCGCGTCCAAAGAAAGAGAAATCTGATGAATCCAAATCGCAAAAAACTATAAAACAATTCAAAAAGAAGAAAAAAGAGACTACTAGGCAAAGGCAGAAAAGAAGAGCTATGGAGTTAAAGGCAGCCAAAGAAGCAAAACAAGTAAGGCCTGAAATGATCATAGTGCCCGAGGATAATTTAACAGTTCAGGAATTAGCTGATAAACTAAGTCTTGAAAGTTCTGAAATAATCAAATCACTTTTTTTTAAAGGAATAACTGCAACTGTTACTCAATCACTCGACTTGGCAACTATTGAAACTGTAGCTGAAGAATTTGGAGTGCCTGTTTTGCAAGATGATATTCAAGAGGCTGCTGAGAAAACAGTAGATATGATTGAATCTGAAGATCTTGATAATCTAATAAAAAGACCACCTGTTATTACAGTGATGGGACATGTAGATCATGGCAAAACAAGCCTTTTAGATTCCATCAGAGAATCAAGAGTAGCTTCGGGGGAAGCAGGAGGGATCACTCAACACATAGGAGCTTATCAAGTTGAATTTGAACATGAATCTAAAAAGAAAAAATTAACTTTTCTTGATACCCCTGGTCATGAAGCTTTTACTGCAATGAGAGCAAGGGGTACAAAGGTTACAGATGTGGCTGTTCTTGTAGTTGCGGCAGATGACGGATGCAGACCTCAAACACTTGAGGCTATAAGTCATGCAAGAGCTGCAAAAGTACCAATTGTTGTTGCAATTAATAAAATTGACAAAGAAGGGGCATCCCCAGAAAGAGTAAAGCAAGAACTTTCAGAAAAAGATTTAATTGCTGAAGATTGGGGAGGAGATACAGTGATGGTTCCAGTAAGTGCTATCAAAAAACAAAACATTGATAAATTGCTCGAAATGATTTTATTAGTTTCCGAAGTAGAAGATCTTCAAGCAAACCCTGATAGATTCGCAAAAGGTACTGTTATTGAAGCCCACCTAGACAAAGCCAAAGGGCCTGTAGCTACTTTGTTAGTACAAAATGGGACCTTAAAATCTGGAGATATTTTAGCTGCGGGTTCAGTCCTCGGGAAAATCAGAGCAATGGTTGATGAACATGGTAATAGAATCAAAGAAGCAGGACCATCATTCCCAGTGGAAGCACTAGGATTCAGCGAAGTACCCACAGCTGGAGATGAATTCGAAGTCTACCCTGATGAAAAAACTGCTCGAGCCATTGTCGGAGAAAGGGCAACAGATGCAAGAGCTACAAAATTAGCTCAGCAAATGGCCTCGAGAAGAGTCAGCCTATCATCCTTATCAACTCAAGCAAATGATGGAGAACTAAAGGAATTAAACTTAATTCTCAAAGCTGATGTTCAAGGTAGTGTTGAAGCGATATTAGGATCACTAGAACAATTACCAAAAAATGAAGTTCAAGTCAGAGTTCTGCTCTCTGCTCCTGGAGAAATAACTGAGACAGATATAGATCTCGCTGCTGCATCTGGTTCAGTAATCATTGGGTTTAACACCTCTTTAGCATCTGGTGCAAAGAGAGCAGCTGATGCTAATGACGTTGATATAAGAGAATATGAAGTAATTTATAAACTCTTAGAAGATATTCAGTTAGCAATGGAAGGACTACTTGAACCTGATCTTGTTGAAGAATCTTTAGGAAAAGCCGAAGTTCGAGCAACTTTCTCAGTTGGTAAAGGAGCCATAGCAGGCTGTTACATACAAACTGGTAAATTACAACGGAATTGCACGCTTAGAGTTATTCGATCAGATAAAGTAATTTTTGAAGGAAATTTAGACTCACTAAAAAGGTCTAAAGATGATGTTAAAGAAGTAAATACAGGATTTGAATGTGGAGTTGGGTGTGATAAATTTTCTTCTTGGATTGAAGGGGACATAATCGAAGCATTCAAATTTGTCACCAAAAAGAGGACATTAACTCAATAAAAAAATATTTAACTTATCAAGTCTTATCTCTATCAAAGAACAATAACGTAAAGAAAAGTATACAAGCACCAAATTGTATATAAAGATTATTTTGCGGTACTACATCACCACTTACAATTTTAAAAAGCATTATTAAGAGACCTAAAAATGCTGAACCACTAAAAGCTATCCACAATATTCTCCTTAACCCTTTAAATGGAGACTGGGACTCTTTCAATAATTTCTTTTTTAATTCAGGATCTATTTTTGACATTAATAAACTACATCATAAAATTAATTCTATATGAAAATAACAATATCTTGTATATTGCCGATATAGCTCAGTGGTAGAGCAACTGTCTCGTAAACAGTAGGTCATTGGTTCAATCCCAATTATCGGCACTTCAAAAGCAATTTAAAATCAAATATATCTTGATGGATAGATGGATAAGAACCTCACAAAGTACTCTTGATTTAAATGATTTCAAGTATCTGAATTAAAGAAAATTTTCGTGAGTATTTTATTATAATTTTTAATTTCTCCGAATTAGTAATAAAGTAGTTAGATTCGTAAAGAGAATAAATTCATTAAATTTCATGATATGAATTTTAATTTGAAGATAGAAAAATTAAATAAAAAAAATTATCGCAGAAAGCATTATGGGAAAGTTCTTACTGTGAGACTTCCATGTAATCCAATTTTTCCAATAGGACCTATTTACTTAGCAGATCATATTCATAAATGTTTTCCAGATATAGAGCAACAATTCATTGATCTAGCAATAATCCCATCTAATAAAGTTTCCAAATATTTAGCTAGAAAAATTGATGAATTTAGACCACATCTAATCATTTATTCATGGAGAGATATACAAATTTATGCACCGGTTGATGGAAGAAGTGGAAATCCACTGCAAAACTCTTTTGAAGTTTTCTACTCAAAAAATATCCTTAAAAAAATTAGAGGTTCTTGGGGAGGTTTAAAATTAATTGCATCTCATTATGGAGAAATATATAGAAATACTTCTTTAGTCAAGATGGGACTAAAAAGAGCACAAAAATACAACAAGAATATAAAAGTAATATTAGGAGGTGGGGCTGTTAGTGTCTTCTATGAACAATTAGGAAGTCTTCTTCCAAAGGGGACTGTTATTTCTGTTGGAGAAGGAGAAAATCTCATAGAGAAAATAATTAGGGGAGATTCTATAGAGGAAGAAAGATGTTATTTTGCTGGACAAAAACCTCGAAACAAATTAATACATGAACAACCTTCAGGCACAGTTAAAACTGCCTGCAACTATCAATATATTAAATCAATATGGCCTGAATTTAATTGGTACATAGAAGGAGGAGATTACTATGTAGGTGTACAAACAAAAAGAGGTTGTCCTCATAACTGTTGTTTCTGTGTTTATACAGTTGTTGAGGGGAAGAAGGTTCGCGTTAATCCTGTTAACGAAGTAATCAAAGAAATGAAGCAACTATATGATCTTGGAGTAAGGGGATTTTGGTTCACAGATGCACAGTTTATTCCAGCCAAAAAACATATTGAAGATGCAAAAAAACTTTTGCAAGCTATTAAGGATCAAGGCTGGGACGATATTAACTGGGCTGCATACATCAGAGCAGATAATATTGATGCTGAGCTTGCCCAGCTAATGGTTGATACAGGTATGAGCTATTTTGAAATAGGTATCACATCTGGATCTCAAGAGCTTGTTAGGAAAATGAGATTAGCGTATGACCTAGAAACTGTTCTCAATAATTGCAGAATGCTAGTCCAATCAGGTTTCAAGAACCATGTTTCAGTAAATTATTCATTTAATGTTTTTGATGAAACGCCGAGCACCATAAGACAAACAATTGCTTATCATAGGGAATTGGAAAATATTTTTGGTAAAGGCTTAGTTGATCCAGCTATATTTTTTATTGGTTTGCAACCTCACACTTTGCTTGAGAAGTACGCTTTGGAGCATGGAATATTGAAAACGAATTACAATCCAATGAGTATGATGCCATGGACAGCAAGAAAACTTTTATGGAATCCAGGCTTATTAGGGAAAAGACTCGGTCAGGTTTGCTTAGAAGCTTTTGATAATCCTGAAGATGAATTTGGTAAAACAGTTATAAACATTCTTGAGAGAGAATATGGAAAATCTTCGTTAAGAGAGTCCTTAAAAGTCCGTCCCTTATCAGAAAGGAAGTTAACTCAATCAAAAAGATGAATTAAACCCTTATCAATCCTCTTTCTCAATTGAACTAGAAATTCCTTTCGATTTTAATGATTCTGAGTAGAATTCTGCTGGTTCTAAATCACAAACTATCACCAACCCTACACCCGTATTGTGTGCCTCTAGCATTATTGCGATAGCATCTTGTTCGCTTAATTGAGGCACAACTTCTCGTAGTGAAATAGTGACATACTCCATAGAATTAACTGGGTCATTATGAAGTAAAACCTTATATTTAGGAGATTTATTTTTTAATTCAGCAGGTTTCTTTTCAATCACTGCTGAATTATTTACATTTTGCTCTAACTTTATTGATAGCATTAAATTTTTTGAATTTTGATGGTACTGATAATTATATATTAATTATTCTTTCCATTGCATCAATAACATTTGATCGTGAATTGAATGCTGACAAACGAAAATAACCCTCTCCTGATAAACCAAATCCGCTCCCAGGTGTTCCCACTACACTAACTTTTTGGAGAAGAAAGTCAAAAAAGTCCCAAGATGTCATTTGATCAGGAACTTTAATCCAGATATAAGGAGCATTGTCCCCACCATAGACTTTATATCCTGCACTCTGAAGTTTATTTTTCATGATTTTTGCATTTTCCATATAAAAATTAATTAAACCTCTCACCTGTTTCTTCCCTTCAGAAGAATATACAGCCTCTGCTCCTTTCTGCACTACATAACTAACTCCATTGAACTTTGTAGATTGTCTCCTGTTCCAAAGAGGCCATAATTCTATTTCCTTATTTGTTGAGCTCAGACCCTTGAGATTTTTAGGTATTACTGTAAAAGCACATCTAACTCCAGTGAATCCTGCATTCTTTGAAAAAGATCTAAATTCAATAGCACAATCCTTTGCTCCCTCTATCTCATATATTGAATGTGGAATATCATTATCTTGAATAAATGCTTCATAAGCTGCGTCAAAAAGTATCAGAGATTTGTTTTGAAGAGCATAGTCAACCCACTTTTTCAATTCTTCTTTATTAATCGTTGCTCCAGTTGGATTATTAGGAAAACAAAGATATAAAATATCAACTTTTTTTTCAGGAATTTCTGGCAGAAAGTTATTCCCCTCGTTGATGGCCAGATATGTCAATCCTTGATAAGTACCATTTTCAAGAGCGACTCCGGTTCTGCCTGTCATAACGTTACTATCAACATAAACAGGGTAAACAGGATCTGTTACTGCAATTGAATTATCCTTGCCAAGAATATCTAAAATATTGCTACTATCGCATTTAGAACCATCTGAAACAAATATTTCTTCAGGTGAAATTTGACAGCCTCTTGAAATAAAATCATGCTTAGATATTTTCTCTCTGAGCCAAGAATAACCTTGTTCTGGGCCATAACCTCTAAAACCATCTATTGTGCCCATATCATCTAAAGCTTTACCCATAGCCTTAATGCATGCTCTAGGTAATGGTTCTGTAACATCTCCTATTCCAAGCTTAATAATTTCAGCACTTTTATTTGATTGAGAATATATTTTTACTCTTTTCGCAATTTCAGGGAATAAATAACCTGCTTTGAGTTTTAAATAATTTTCGTTTACTTGAACCACTTTAGATAAAAATTGCTCCAATATTAGAATAATGTATCAACGTGCTTTAGTGGTGATTAGATGTTAATATTATTTTAGTTATGATTAATTGAAGAAATAATCATAGCTATGAATTCAATTTCAATTAATTTGAAAATCGTTTAAAGCATTATAAATAGCATAATTCAATCATTATCAACTTTATTAATTTCAAAAAGTAAAACATAATAGCTATCAATTGCTTTACAAAAAAATAAAATCTAACTCTTTAATTTAGATGATTTTCAAAATCCATATCATTCAGAATTTATTATATGTCTCAGCAAATTATCATCGCTGAGCAGTCTCGAATTGCAGCACTACTCACAAATGATCAAGTTGATGAATTAATCGTCGCACAAGGTCAATATCAAATTGGCGATATTTTTCTAGGAACAGTTGAAAATGTTCTTCCTGGTATTGATGCAGCTTTCATAAATATTGGGGAAAGTGAGAAAAATGGATTCATCCATGTTTCAGATTTAGGTCCACTAAGACTTAAAAAAGGTACATTTGGAATAACTGAATTACTAGAACCAAAACAAAAAGTTCTAGTACAGGTAATAAAAGAACCCACAGGATCTAAAGGGCCTAGACTAACAGGAAATATTTCAATTCCCGGAAAATACTTGATACTACAGCCATATGGCCAAGGAGTAAATATTTCAAGAAAAATAAATACAGAAACAGAACGAAGCCGTCTTAAAGCTCTTGGGGTTTTAATAAAACCGCCTAGCATGGGCTTGTTATTTAGAACAGAGGCTGAAAAGATAAAAGAGGAACTTCTTATCGAAGATTTAGAATATTTAATTCAACAATGGGAAAATGTTCTAAAAGTTTCTGAGGCTTCTAATCCTCCAAATTTAGTAAAAAGAGATGATGATTTCTCTATCAAGATATTAAGGGATCATATTAAAGAATCAACTAAAAGCATAATTATCGATAATAAATTTTCAGTTGCAAGAGCAAAAGATTTTTTAATAAATTATGAATCTGATATAGATGTTAAATTTCACGATAACAGTCTAAACGAGCATATTTTCGAGAAGTATGAAATTAAGAAAACAATTCAAAAAGCTCTCCAGCCCAGAGTAGATCTTCCTTCGGGGGGTTACATAATTATTGAACCCACTGAAGCTTTAACAGTTATCGATGTAAACTCTGGATCATTTACAAGATCTGCAAACTCAAGACAAACCGTTTTATGGACAAACTGCGAAGCAGCAGTTGAAATCTCAAGACAAATGAAGTTAAGAAATATTGGTGGAGTTGTAGTAGTAGATTTTATTGATATGGAATCCAGAAGAGATCAATTTCAGTTACTTGAACATTTTGCCTCAGCAATAAAAAATGATTCTGCTAGGCCTCAAATAGCTCAACTTACTGAATTAGGCTTGGTGGAGTTAACCAGAAAAAGACAAGGTCAAAATATATATGAATTATTTGGTAAAAAATGTTCTACATGTGATGGTACAGGACACGTAGAAAATATATTAAATCACGAAATTTCTAACTTAAAGATTGAAAATGTTGAAAATAAATCTAATCAATCAAATAATCTAAAATCTCTAGAGATAGATACTTCTCAATCAACTGATGAGCAGGAAAAAATAATTGACAATGAACTACCAAACTCCAAAGACATAAGTAAAGAAAATTCTTATTACAAAAAAGAAAATGATAATTTAAATCAATCAAATTCAAAAGAAAAAAATATAATAACAGTTGATCTTACTGATGAAGAAAAAATTGTTTTCAGTCAATTAGGTATTAATCCACTTATAAAGTTAGGTAAAGAATATCTCACTAACAATAATTTTGTGCGTTTAAAAGAAAGTAATAAGGAAAAGGGAAAAACCTTAGATGATAAAAAAACAAAATCAAAACAAATTAAAAAAATCACAAAATCGGAAGAAGAAAAGATTCAAATTAAAATTGAAGCTAATCCAAATTCTAAAGATAAATCAAACAATAAAACTAATGAAAGTAATGAAGATATATTTACAGATAAAAAGGATGAAATTGAACTTACAGATGAGCTAAACAATGCAAGAAAAAAAAGGAGAAGATCATCAGCAAGCATTGAATAAAGTATTCGAAGTTGGAATAGATGAAGTTGGGAGGGGAGCAATTTTTGGTCCAGTTTTTTCAGCAGTCGTAGTATTAACTGATAAAAATAAATTAAAATTAAAACAATTAGGAGTAACAGATAGTAAAAAATTAACTCCCAAAAAAAGAAAATTACTTTTACCAGAAATTTTAAAACTCTCCTCAGAGTATGGAATTGGGCAATCTTCCGCTAGAGAAATTGATAAGTTAGGAATAAGAGTTGCGACAGAACTTTCAATGATAAGAGCTATAAAAAAATTAAAAGAGAAGCCATCTAAATTAATAATTGATGGTCCCTTATTATTAAGGCCATGGAAGGGGATTCAGAAAAACATAGTATCCGGAGACTCAAAGTTTATCTCAATAGCTTCAGCAAGCATAGTTGCCAAAGTTTCTCGCGACAATCTAATGGAGAGGTTAGAAAAAAAATACTCTGGATACTTGATATTTAAAAATAAAGGTTATGGTACCAGAGAGCATTGTTTATTAGTAAAAAAAAATGGAATAACTAAACTTCATAGAAAAAGTTTTTTAAAAAAATCAAATCTTATTTAATTCACACCAATCTAAAAAATCTTTTACCAGTTGCTGTTGAACCCTTGATTTTATACCCAACAGAATCCCATTTAATACCGAATGACCAGTAGATTCCAAAATCTTCTTTGGTACCAGCTTCAGCAGAGGGGGTTGACTTACAGATACCCCTAGAAGCGCCTCACCTTCTAACCCGATATCAGTTGCTTCCAAATTCGCTTTCAAAATAAGATTAAAATCATCTATCATCCCCAAACCATCCAATGTACTTTCAAGAGCGCTCATTTTTAAAATTCCATCTTTATTTTCTACCGCAATTGAGACTACAGGGTTAATATCTAATTGAAAAACCTTGAAACTTGTTACGGTATACTTATATCTACCTACACCTTCTGGTACCAATTTTTTGGAGTCAAGCATTGCTCCAACAACTCTTTCTTCTTCCAAAAGATATTTAGAAAGATATTCTTTATTAAGTGTTACAGAAAGCTTTAGTTTCTGTTTAGCATTAAAAGACAATAACATTTTCTATATTCCTCCAATGCTTATTAGATCTCTTTTTTTATGATTAATCATGCGCAAACAAGTTGCATATTTAGGTCCTAAGGGAACATACGCAGAAAAAGCAGCTCATATATTATCAAAGCTTGCCAATTTTCAGACACCTATATTTGTACCATGTAATGGGTTACATTCGGTCATTAAATCAATAGCGTACAACAATTGTGATGCTGCAGTAGTCCCTATAGAAAATTCTGTAGAAGGGGGAGTTACAGCCACTCTAGATGCCCTTTGGAAATTTCCTGAAATTTTTATAAATAGAGCAATTGTTTTACCTATAAAACATGCATTAATTAGTGATGGAGAACTTTCAAACATCTCAGAAGTTTTATCTCATCCTCAAGCATTAGCTCAATGTTCAGAATGGTTATCAGAAAATCTTCCAAATGCAGTACCTCTCCCTACAAATTCAACATCAGAAGCTGTCAATATGGTTAAGGGGAGTAAATTCAGAGCCGCTATCGGTTCAAAATCATTAATTCAAATCGAAGGACTTAAGCAATTAGCCTTTCCTATTAATGATGTTTCAGGTAATTGCACTAGATTTGTCTTATTGAGCAAAGAATCAAATTCAAATTTAGCTAATATTGCCAGTTTTGCGTTTTCATTAATATCAAATAAACCTGGTGCTTTACTTAAAGCTTTAAATAATATTGCAGATTTTGGATTTAATATGAGTAAAATTGAATCTAGACCATCAAAAAGAGAATTTGGCGAATATGTAATTTATATCGATTTAGAAATAAATACTAAAAATAACATTAAAAATTTTCTTGAACTGAAACATAAGTTAAAGCCACTCTGCAAAGATTTTGTAGATTTTGGAAATTATTTTTCTGAAAATGTTGAACTAGATTAATTTATCCTCTACATTTAAAAACTCCAAACTCCATTAAACCTTTCTTGAATGCCCAATTCATAAGAAGTATTGTAGGAATTTCTCTAAGAGACTTAACTATCGCGATTGGTCCAAGTGAAAAAATTGCAGAGGGTCTTCGAATTCCTTCAATAATAGAGTCGTACCATGAAGGATTTGTATAGGAATTCCAATTTTCAGAAATAACTCTTCCTGAACTATTTTTATTAGTTTTAAGAATTTTAGCGAATTCATTAATACTAATGAAATTAGGATGGACCCATTGTTCAAGAAGTTGTTTAAGAACTAACTTCTCAAAAAATGATGGGGGGTATGCCTCGAGGTTTCTTGAGTTCCAATCAGCCAAGGCCAAATATCCTCCAGGTCTCACAGTTCTAAGCATTTCATCTGCAAACTTATTTTTATCATTCATGTGTGCACCAGCCTCAACACTCCAGACGGCATCAAATGAACCATCCTCAAATTTTAAATCCAAAGCATCCATAACTTGGAAATTGCAATTTACTCCATTAGCAGTTAGTTCTCTTGCTCTTTTAACTTGAGCCGGACTAATTGTAATACCAGTGACATTAAACCCATAATATTCTGCAAGAATCCTAGAACTTCCCCCTATTCCACAACCTACGTCGAGTATTCTGGATCCCTTGGGCAATTTATCTAAACCACTCCATTTGGCTAATTCATGAACAAACTGAACTTTAGCTTTTCTAAAATCAATATTTTTTGTTCCTGACGGATAAAAACCTAAATGTATATGTTCTCCCCACAATCTTTCAAGTAATTTATCTTTAGTCCAAGCATCATATGCAGAAGCCACTGTACCGGATGAAATATATTTTCTAGCACTAATTCTCCAGATAATAGATAGCACTAGAGAGAATAAAAATATTAAAAAAAAAGGGAACAATAATTCAAACATTTAATTTTCTTTTATATCAGGAAAACTTTCTTTCAATGCAGTTCTTGCAGCAAGTTGTTTTCTCGTATGATCAAGCATTTCATATTCTCTTTGCAAACGGGTAAAAGTATTCCTTTCCTCGAGAAGTCTTTGCTGTTCTTCGGCAACAGGACCGCCCAAATGTGCGCCTATCCAAAATGATAAATCCAATGGGTTGTCAGGTAATTTATCTGGTAAATTTTTCTTAGTATTAGTCAATTTACTTGTTAGTTTAATAACATCACTGAGTGCTTCTTTTACTGAATCCTTTAAAGAATCTAATTTTTGAAAGTCATCAATATTGTCATCACTAATCCAACTAACCATCGCGGAACAAAATGGCGTCGAACGGGTAATTTCTAAGACTTGAAATCTTTGTTGTCCGAGAGTGATAATATTACTTCTTCCGTCCTCTGCAGTTTGATGTTTTAAAATTTGTGCGCAACATCCAACATTAGCCATACTCTTAGTGGTTGGATCCCACTTAACAACACCAAACATAGAATCACTCTCAAGAACAGATTGGAGCATGATCCTATATCTGGATTCAAAAATATGTAAAGGCAATACTTCTTGAGGAAAAAGGACTACCTCTGGCAAAGGAAATAAAGGTAATTCCCTTACTGAGAGTTCTCCCATTTAAACCTCATTTCTTTTTTTTTATATTAATCAATTTAAGGCGGTTTCGGGATTTATTAAAGTTTAACTTCTATATCTACACCACTGGGGAGATCTAGCTTCATTAAAGCATCAATAGTTTTTGCAGAAGGGCTATAGATATCTATTATTCTACGATGTGTTCTTGTTTCAAAATGCTCTCTAGAATCTTTATCAACATGTGGAGATCTTAAGACACAATAAATCTTCCTCTTTGTAGGTAGAGGTATTGGACCTATTGCTGATGCAGAAGTTGTATCAGCAGTTTGGATTATTTTGTCACAAGATAGATCGAGCATTCTTCTATCAAATGCTTTCAGTCTTATTCTTATTTTTTGTTGTGCTATTGATGCATTCATAGTTTCAAATAACTTCTAGTGAAGGGTCATTGATTACAATGACCCTTATCCATTTATCTATATTAGATGATTGAGGTTAAATTCTTAAAATTCAAATGTATTATTTGAGTATTTTAGAAACAACTCCAGCTCCTATAGTACGGCCACCTTCACGGATGGCGAAACGCATACCTTGTTCGATAGCTACTGGACAAATTAATTCTCCAGTCATCTTAATTCTGTCTCCTGGCATAACCATTTCAACATTAGAGCCATCATCAGAGGTAAATGCGGTTATCTGACCTGTCACATCAGTTGTTCTGATGTAAAACTGAGGTCTATATCCTGCAAAGAAAGGAGTATGTCTTCCTCCCTCTTCTTTCTTAAGAACATAAACTTCTCCTTCAAACTGAGTATGAGGAGTTATAGATCCTTTCTTAACAAGTACCATTCCTCTCTCAATATCCTCTTTCTGGACGCCACGTAAAAGTAAGCCAACATTATCGCCAGCCATACCTTCATCAAGAAGTTTCCTGAACATTTCAACTCCGGTAACAGTTGTCAATCTTGTGTCTCTTATCCCAACTATTTCTACTTCTTCTCCAACCTTAACTTTACCTCTCTCAATTCTTCCAGTAGCAACAGTTCCTCTACCAGTGATAGAGAAAACGTCTTCAACTGCCATCAAGAATGGTTTATCAACTTCTCTTTCTGGTTCAGGAATGCTTGCATCAACTGCTTTCATTAATTCTTCAATCTTTGATTCCCAAGTAGAATCTCCTTCGAGAGCTTTTAAACCTGAAACTTGAATTATAGGAATATCATCTCCAGGGAAGTCGTAACTATCTAACAGTTCTCTAATTTCCATTTCGACAAGTTCAATAATTTCTTCATCATCGACCATATCGCATTTGTTTAGTGCTACTACAAGAGCAGGAACTCCAACCTGTTTAGCTAAAAGAATATGCTCTTTTGTTTGAGCCATAGGACCATCTGTGGCTGCACAAACTAGGATAGCTCCGTCCATCTGGGCGGCCCCTGTAATCATGTTTTTCACATAGTCAGCATGTCCTGGGCAATCGACATGAGCATAATGCCTGCCTTCAGTTTCATATTCAACGTGAGCTGTATTAATGGTAATGCCACGCTCCCTTTCTTCAGGAGCACCGTCAATGTCTCCATAGTCTTGAGCTTGAGCTTGACCTTTTTTGGCTAATACATTTGTAATAGCAGCAGTTAATGTTGTTTTTCCATGATCAACATGGCCAATAGTACCTATGTTGACATGTGGTTTGTTCCTTTCGAACTTCTCGCGAGCCATTTTGAATTAAAGAATCGAGGGTTTAAGAGTGTTTGAGTTTAGAGATCAGGAGTTGCCCTGATTCTTGGAAATGATAGCTTCGGCAACATTACGAGGAACTTCCTCATAATTTGCGAACTCCATTGAAAATATGCCCCGACCTTGAGTCATTGATCGGAGTTGAGTGGCATAACCGAACATTTCGGCTAAGGGCACTTTGGCCTGTACCTTAGACAATCCATCATCAACAGATTGTCCTTCTACTTGACCTCTTCTAGAAGAGAGATCGCCAATTACAGATCCAAGAAAGTCGTCAGGGCTTTCGACCTCAACTTTCATCATAGGCTCTAAGAGGACAGGATTGCATTTTTTAACCCCATCTTTAAAAGCCATAGAACCTGCAATTTTGAAGGCCATTTCAGATGAGTCTACATCGTGGAATGAACCATCGACTAGTGTTACTTTTACATCAATGAGTGGATAACCGGCAAGAACACCAGATTCACAGGTTTCCTTCATACCATTAGATGCAGGTCCAATATACTCTTTTGGAACTGCTCCGCCAACAATTTTGTTTACAAATTCAAAACCTTTTCCAACCTCAGCAGGTTCCATTTCGATAATTACATGCCCATATTGACCTTTTCCTCCAGTCTGTCTTGCATATTTACCTTCCCCTTTAGAACTAGACCTAATTGTCTCTCTGTATGAAACTTGAGGAGCTCCTATATTAGCTTCAACTTTAAATTCTCTTAGCATTCTGTCAACAAGTATTTCTAAGTGCAACTCACCCATTCCTGCAATAACAGTTTGATTTGTCTCAGGATCTGTACTTACCCTAAAGGTTGGATCCTCTTCAGATAAAGCAGTTAAAGCTTTTGATAATTTTTCCATATCGCCCTTAGTTTTGGGCTCAACAGCCACTGAGATAACTGGTTCAGGGATAAACAATGTCTCCAAAACTATTGGATCTTCTGTATTACATAAAGTATCTCCAGTTGTTGTGTTCTTTAGACCTAATACAGCTCCTAAATCTCCAGCCCTCAATTCATCAACCTCCTCTCTTTCATCAGCCTTGAGAATCACTAATCTAGAAATTCTTTCTTTAGCATCCTTAGTAGAATTCATTACATAACTTCCCTTTGAAAGAACACCTGAATACATTCTTACAAAAGTTAATTTCCCATAGGGATCTGACATTACTTTGAAAGCTAGAGCACTGAAAGGGGCATTATCATCTGAAGGTCTAACATCTTCTTTGCCACTCGGTAAAACACCTTGTATTGGTTTCACATCGACTGGAGCTGGTAAGTAATCAACTACAGCATCTAGTACAAGTTGGACTCCCTTATTCTTAAAAGCCGATCCACACAGAACAGGAACTAATCCATGTTTCAAAACACCTTCCCTGATACCTTTTTTGAGTTGTTCTTCTGATAATTCACCTGTGTCAAGGAAAACTTCAATTAACTCTTCATCATTTTCTGCGACACTCTCCATTAACTTGAATCTCCATTCAGAAGCCTCTTCCTGCATTTCAGACGGAATTGGTGCTTCTTCAATATCAGTACCTAAGTCATTTTTATAAAGGTATGCTTTGTTGGCGACTAAATCAATAATTCCTGTAAGATCACCTTCAGCTCCAATTGGCAACTGAATTGGGAGTGCATTTGCCTTTAGTCGATCTTTAATTTGTTTATTAACTTTTAGGAAATCTGCCCCAGTCCTGTCCATTTTATTGACAAAAACCATTCTTGGAACAGAGTACCTATCTGCTTGACGCCAAACTGTTTCAGATTGAGGCTGAACTCCACCAACTGCGCAAAATACAGCTATGACTCCGTCTAAGACTCGCATTGATCTTTCCACTTCAATAGTAAAGTCAACGTGTCCAGGAGTATCAATGATATTAATTCTGTGATCTTGCCAACTAGTAGATATTGCAGCAGCAGTAATAGTTATTCCTCTTTCTCGTTCTTGAGCCATCCAATCAGTTACGGCAGCACCGTCATGTACTTCTCCTATCTTGTGAACAACACCTGAATAAAACAAAATTCTTTCAGTAGTTGTAGTCTTCCCTGCATCAATATGAGCGGCTATACCTATGTTCCTTACTCGTTCTAGGGGAAAGTCGCGTGCCACTTTTAAAGCTCCAAATAAATAAATTTTTGATATGTATAGTTCACCTTAAAAGCAAACTTTAATAATAATAAACTACTTAAGTACCTTTTTGATGAAATTAATATCTGTAATGTGCAAAAGCTTTGTTAGCTTCAGCCATTTTATGAGTGTCTTCTCTTTTTTTTACTGAACTACCAGTTTCATTTGCTGCATCCATCAACTCACCAGCAAGTTTTTGGGACATACTTTTGCCATTCCTTGCACGTGAGAATGTAACAAGCCATCTAAGTGCCATAGCTGTACCCCTCTCTTGTCGAACTTCCATAGGTACTTGATATGTTGCACCACCAACTCTTCTAGCTCGTACCTCGACAAGAGGAGTAGCATTTTTGACGGCTGTTTCAAATAATTCCACTGCATTCCCACCTGTTCTCTCACTTATTAAAGAGAAAGCATCAGACAATATTCTTTGAGCTGTTGATTTTTTACCATGTTTCATCAATCGAGAAATCATCATTGAAGCAAGACGACTATTAAATTGGGGATCTGGAAGAACTGGTCTCTTTACTGCTGCGTTACGACGTGACATTTTTTTGAAAGTAATGTTTACAAATTAATCTTTTGGAGCTTTTGCTCCATACTTAGATCTGGATTGACGTCTATCTTTGACTCCAGCCGTATCTAAAGTTCCCCTAATTATATGATATCTAACCCCTGGCAAATCCTTCACTCTTCCACCTCTGAGCAGTACTACAGAATGTTCTTGCAAATTATGACCAATACCAGGAATATAAGCAGTTACTTCGAAACCAGAAGTTAATCTAACTCTAGCAACTTTTCTCAAAGCTGAATTAGGTTTTTTAGGTGTTGATGTATAGACTCTTGTACATACCCCTCTTCTCTCAGGGCAAGCTTTTAATGCAGGAGATTTTGTTTTCTTTGTCAGACGTTTTCTTTCTGAACCTACTAATTGTGAGATGGTGGGCATCTATTAAAACTTAGATAAAAATAAACATTTAACTATCATAACCTTTTAAGAGCACTAACTAAAAGTTTTTTTTAAATTTGTTAAATTAAAATTATTTGGTAAATATTCATTATCTTTAGATTTATTTTGATATTTATTTTTATAATAGAAATACATAAATAACAAAATAGAACTAAATAATCTATGGGAGAGAGTATCAAAAGAGTCGTTGGTCCATATCAAGATAGTTATTCCCCAAATGGAATAATTGGGGAGAAAGATGCGTGTGGGGTCGGTTTCGTAGCAAATGTTGAAGGTATAGAGAGCAACTGGATCCTTAAACAATCTCTAAAGGGCCTCAACTGCATGGAACATAGAGGAGGTTGTGGAGGAGATAGTGACTCAGGAGATGGAGCAGGCATCTTATGTTCAATTCCATGGGGATATCTAGAAGAGAAAATTAATCTAAAAAATACTCAAGAATTTAATAGAGGTTTAGGCATGGTTTTTATGCCAAATAAAAAAGAAAAAATTGAAATATGCAAATCAATATGTGATGAAGAAGCAGAAAAATTAAAAGTCAACAAAACATCTTGGAGAACAGTACCCGTTAATAATGAAATATTAGGTCCTTTAGCTAAAGCAAATGCTCCATTCATCTGTCAGTGGATTTTATATATAGATAAAAAAGATCATAAGGATGTTGAAAGGCTTTTATTTCAATTAAGGAAAAGAATTGAGAAAAAAATAAGAGAAACTTTTAAAAACGATGTTGGGGACTGTGAATTTTATTTTGCCTCACTAAGTTCTCAAACAGTTGTTTATAAAGGTATGGTTCGCTCTGAAATATTATCCGAGTTTTATCAAGATCTAAAAGAAGAGAGTTTTAAAGTTTCATTTTCTGTTTATCATCGTAGATTTAGTACTAATACACTGCCAAAATGGCCACTAGCTCAGCCCATGAGATTTTTGGGTCATAATGGCGAAATAAATACTCTCTTAGGCAATATTAATTGGGCTAAAGCTTCAGAAACACATATAGATGATTTTTGGGGAGAGTTATCTAATGAAATTAAGCCCATTGTAGATGTAAACAAAAGTGATTCATCAAATCTTGATGCAACCCTTGAAATCAATATTCGTTCAGGTCAGCCCATTACTGACTCATTATTAAAACTTGTTCCTGAAGCATTTAGAGATCAACCAGAACTTGAGGAGAGAGAGTATATAAAAGCTTTTTATGAATATTCTGCAAGCCTACAAGAAGCTTGGGATGGTCCAGCACTCCTTGTATTTGCTGATGGAAATTTTGTCGGAGCAACGCTTGATAGAAATGGCCTAAGACCAGCAAGATATTCAATCACAAATGATGGTTTTGTAATAATGGGTTCTGAAACAGGAGTAGTGGATCTTGATGAGGAAAGAGTAATAGAAAAAGGTCGATTAGGACCGGGACAAATGTTGGCAGTTGATTTTCATCAGAATAGAATCCTAAGAAATTGGGAAGTAAAATCTGAAGCCGCTCAAAGGCATGATTATAAAAATCTTCTCAGTAATAGAACTATAAAAATTGAAAATAATGAATGGGTTAAAGACTGCAAACTAAAAGACCTTGAGTTGTTGCAACAACAAACTGCATACGGGTTTTCAGCTGAAGATAATGACCTTATCTTAGATTCAATGGCTTCATTAGCTAAAGAGCCTACTTATTGCATGGGCGACGACATCCCATTAGCAGTTCTTTCATCTAAGCCACATATTTTATACGACTACTTTAAGCAAAGATTTGCGCAAGTTACTAATCCTCCTATTGACCCTCTGAGAGAAAAACTTGTAATGAGTTTAGAGATGCATCTAGGAGAAAGATGTACACCATTTGAAATCAAAGATGCTAAATCTTTTATTCATTTACAAAGTCCGATTCTAAATGAGGAAGATCTCATTTCCATCAAAAAATCAAAAATTAAATCTCAGACAATTTCAAGTTTGTTTGATTTAGAGGAAGGTATTCAAGGCTTAGAGAACCAATTAAAACTAATCTGCAAACAGAGTGAGCTGTCTATAAAAGAGGGTTGCTCTTTAATTATTATTTCTGATAAGGGAATTAATCCTAAAAAGACTTTTATACCTCCTTTACTTGCTGTTGGAGCAATTCATCATTATCTTCTTAAAAAAGAAATCAGGCTAAAAGCTTCTCTAATAATTGAGACCGGTCAATGTTGGAGTACACATCACTTAGCATGTTTAATTGGATATGGAGCAAGTGCAGTTTGCCCTTGGTTGACCTTCGAAGCAGGTAGACACTGGTTAAAACATCCAAAAACACAAAAACTCATTGATAGCAAAAAAATAAATCCATTATCAATAGTTAATGTTCAAGAAAATATTAAAAAAGCTCTAGAAGACGGTCTGCGAAAAATTCTCTCAAAAATAGGCATCTCACTTTTATCTAGTTACCATGGTGCACAAATTTTTGAAGCTGTAGGCCTTGGATCTGACTTAATAAAAATTGCTTTTGATGGTACAACAAGTCGTATCGCAGGCATAACATTAAAAGAATTAACTAATGAAACACTTTCAATACATACGAAAGCCTATCCAGAGATCGATTTGAAGAAATTAGAATTTTTAGGATTTGTACAATTTAGAAATAATGGAGAATATCATTCCAATAACCCTGAGATGTCCAAAGTTTTACATTCGGCAGTAAAACAAGGACCAGGATACGACCATTTTGAAACTTACAAAAAACTTATCAGTAATAGACCAACAACATCTCTTAGAGATTTACTAACAATTAATTCAAAAAGAAAAAGTATTCCATTAGAGGAAGTTGAAAGTGTTGAATCAATTTGCAAAAGGTTCTGTACTGGAGGAATGAGTTTAGGTGCTTTATCCAGAGAAGCGCATGAAGTTTTAGCAGTTGCAATGAATAGAATTGGTGGAAAAAGTAATAGTGGAGAAGGGGGAGAAGATCCAGCTCGTTTTAATTTTTTAAATGATATCGATGAAAATACTCAGTCAGCGACATTGCCATTTATTAAAGGCTTAAAGAATGGAGACACCGCATGCTCTGCTATTAAACAAATAGCATCAGGAAGATTTGGAGTTACACCTGAATATCTAAGAAGTGGTAAACAACTCGAAATTAAAATGGCTCAAGGTGCAAAACCCGGAGAGGGGGGACAATTACCTGGTCCAAAAGTAGATTCTTACATTGCAAAACTAAGAAATAGTAAACCTGGAGTAGCTTTAATATCTCCTCCCCCGCATCATGATATTTATTCAATTGAAGATTTAGCTCAACTTATCCACGACTTACACCAAGTTCATCCAAAAGCGAAAGTAAGCGTTAAACTTGTTTCTGAAATTGGTATAGGCACTATTGCTGCTGGAGTAAGCAAAGCTAATGCAGATGTAATTCAAATATCAGGCCATGACGGAGGTACAGGTGCTTCACCCCTGAGTTCTATTAAACATGCAGGTTTACCATGGGAACTTGGTGTTGCTGAGGTTCATAAATCTCTCTTAGAGAATAACTTACGCGAAAGAGTAATTTTGAGAACTGATGGAGGTCTTAAAACAGGCTGGGACGTAGTTATTGCAGCATTACTAGGTGCTGAAGAATACGGTTTTGGTTCTGTAGCGATGATTGCTGAAGGATGCATAATGGCTCGGGTTTGTCATACAAACAAGTGTCCTGTTGGAGTTGCCACTCAAAAAGAAGAATTAAGAAAAAGATTTAAAGGTATTCCAGAAAATGTCGTCAATTTTTTCTTGTACATTGCTGAAGAAGTCAGACAGATAATGAGTAGTATCGGTGTCTCTAATATGGAAGAACTGATTGGTAATCAAGAATTTCTTTCTGCAAGAAATATCGATCTTCCAAAAACTTCTAATATTGATCTTTCTTCTTTAGTAAATGAACACCCAACCCCTGATAGATCATGGTTAAAACACTTAAAAACTGCCCATAGTAATGGTTCTGTATTAGAAGACGAGTTTTTATCTGACACTAAATTTATAGATTCAATTAAAAATCACAAAATATTAACCAAAGAAATTGAGATAAAAAATACAGATAGAAGTGTTTGTGCGAAAATATCAGGCGAAATCGCAGAACTTCACGGCAATACAGGCTTCAATGGCAAACTCAACTTAAATTTCAAAGGATATGCAGGACAAAGCTTTGGTGCCTTTTTATTGAAAGGAATGAATGTTCAATTAATCGGAGAAGCTAATGATTATGTTTGTAAAGGAATGAATGGAGGAATACTCACAATAATTCCACCAAAAATAAATGCAATCTCCTCCGAACAAGTCATCCTAGGAAATACTTGTCTTTATGGAGCAACAGGTGGAAAATTATTTGCATTAGGAAAATCGGGAGAAAGATTTGCGGTTAGAAATAGTGGTGCTACAGCGGTAACAGAAGGAGCAGGTGATCATTGTTGTGAATACATGACTGGTGGGAAAGTTGTTATTCTAGGTTCCACAGGAAGGAATATTGGTGCAGGCATGACTGGTGGAATAGCTTTTATAATCGATGAAAATAATGATTTAAGTAATAAAGTAAATAAAGAAATAGTAAGCATTCATCAAATAACTTCATCAAAGCAGGAAAATATCTTATTGGAAATTATTAGAGAATATCAAGCAAAAACAAATAGCTTAAAGGCTGCCAAAATAATTGAAAATTGGTCTCATTTCAAGAGTACTTTCAAATTGATTGTTCCCCCAAGCGAAGAAGAGATGCTTGGTATAAAAAAAATGTAAATGCCTTTCTTTGTAAAAACTGAAATTATAAAAAAAGAATACTTGATTAATAATGACTTAAAAAGAAAAATAATTAACGAACATATTGATTGGGTAAAAAAATTAAAAAAAGAGGGGATTAATATAAAAAGTGGCTTTTTGGTAGATGAGTTAAATAGGCCAGGTGACGGCGGATTACTTATTCTTGAGATGAATAATTATAGAAATGCACTGAAAATAATTAAGAATGATCCAATGATTAAAAATAATCTAGTTGAATGGAAATTAAATGAGTGGGTAGATCCAAATAAATAAATATAACTATCTTGGATACTTTTTCATAAGTTTTTGAATCTCTTCAGCATGGTAGCTACTTCGAGTTAAAGGAGAACTAACTACTTGCATGAAGTCTAAATCTTTTTCCCCGAATGCTTTAAAGTAGTTAAATTTTGAAGGACTTACAAATCTTTTAACAGGTAAATGATTAGGACCAGGTGATAAATATTGGCCAATAGTAACAATATCAACGGAATTACTTTTTAAATCCTTAAGCAGACTTAAGACCTCCTCGTCTTTTTCCCCTAAACCAAGCATGAAGCCTGACTTTGTATAAATTTTGGGAGAATAGTCTCTGGTTCTTTTAAGCAACTCAAGAGTTCTTTCATATTTGCCTTGAGGTCTCACTTTTTTATATAAGGAAGACACAGTCTCAATATTGTGGTTTAAAACGTTTGGATTTGAATCAAGAACTTTTTCAAGCGCTTTCCAGTTACCACAAAGATCAGGTATTAGAAGCTCAATAGTAGTTTCAGGAGATTTTTCTCTTATTTTATGAACACATTGAAAAAATTGAGATGCGCCACCATCCTCAAGATCGTCTCTATTAACTGATGTTATTACAACATGCTTAAGCTTCAATCTAAAAACAGCTTCGGCTAAACGATATGGTTCAGTTGGGTCTAAGTCTCTCTTAGATCTATCAAAATCAATATCGCAATATGGACATGCCCTAGTGCACCCAGGACCCATTATGAGGAAAGTTGCAGTTCCACTAGCAAAACATTCACCGATATTTGGACAGCTTGCTTCTTGACATACGGTGTTGAGATTTAAATCATTTAATAAATTTGCAGTATTACCAATTCGCTCAACCTGTGGAGCTTTGACCCTTAACCATTCAGGTTTTGAAATTAAACTATTAGGATTATGATTCACATTAAACCTTCTTGACCTGTAATTTTATTTTACTAAAAACAAGCTGAATTAACTATTTATAATTTCAAAGACGAAGCTCATTCAACAGAAGTAAAAAAATAAATGAATTCAACTGACCCTTCTGCAATTTAGAAAATCTTAATGAAATTTACGTGTTACACATCATTCTTGTTTCATTAACTAAAATTAAATCAGATTTCATAACGTTATTTTTAATACAGATATCAGAACGTACTTATCTTAAAAATAAAGCTTAGAAGTTATCTATAATTTAACCTTATTGTACTAAAAAGTGTTTTTTTAATTATTTTTTGATACAGTAAAAAATATATGTAATAAAACATTGACTTTTAAATTTAAAAGAAAACGTATTTTATTATCGGAAAAAAGTAAAAACTCTAAAGCAATAGGTTATGCTAGAGCTACTAATAAGGAATATGAATATTTAGAAGAGCAAATAAAAATTTTGAAGGACGAGGGTTGCAGTTTAGTGTTCTCTGAATTTATAAGTTTAGATGAAGAAATCAAACCCCAACTCAATAAAGCTATAAATTCCTTATCAAAAGGCGATCAATTAATAATAACTCAGCTTGATCGAGCATTTAAAAATAAAAAAGAATGTTTGATAACAATAAATAAACTTATTAATAAGGATATTCAATTGCGAACTTTGACTGGTTTTTTTGCTGCTAATGAATCTTCTAATGCAAATTCTTCAATTTTTAAGATTTTACATGAATTAGATAATTTAGAAGTCAAAAGTTTAGGTGAAAGAAAAAAAGAACAATTATTACGCAGAAAATTATCTGGAAATAATTTGGGAGGAAGGCCCAAAATTAGTCCCCTAAAAGAATCTTTAGTAATCAGATTGCGTAATGAAGGATATTCTTATCGATCAATCAGATCACAAACAGGAATTGCGTTATCAACAATAAGAAGAGTAATTTTGGAAGGAGAACTAACATAAAATGAAGAAGAAAGAAATTGAAAATTTAATTAAAGAAAATTTTAAAGATACAGCATTGCGTATTTATGAATTAGATAATGAAGATAGAAAAAGTTTATTAGCTGAATATAGAGAATGGATTATGAATGATTTAGATTTTGAAGAAGTAATGATGTTGCCTTATGAAGCATATACTGACAGATTAGATTCTAATTTCTTAGAAGATTCAATTTAGTCCTAAATAGTATATTTTTTATTAAATTCATATACTTCTTTTGATATTAATGGTAAGAAAGAAGAATCTTTAGAATATTTTTCACCAACACAAAAAACAACTAATAAAGTGTGTAGGGATTGACTATTAGTCCACCAAGCAGAATCATGTCTAACTTCTGACATTATGCCTGCTTTACTCCAAAGATTAATGCTTTCTGGTAAGCCAGCACCCAAAAAACCATCTATTTGATTAAGAGAATCGTTTTCAAGAACTACTTTATCTAAATTTCTTTTTAAAAAACTTCGTAAATTTAAATCATTTTTTTGATAATCAATATGAATCATAATTTCCTCCAAGACCCTTGCAGCCGAATCAGAATTCATAGCGTTTCTATTTTTATTATTATGACCATAAAATTCTTTTTCACGACCAAATGGTCCATCATCCCAGGTCTTCTGACAGCAATTTAAACCACTCAATTCCTCCCAATGTAAATCATGTAGCCAATCGTTTATTATACTTCTTTGATATTTCCACTTTTCCCATGATTCACCCTCAATACAAGGTCCACTTGTTGTTCCAGTAAGTAAATCAATTAAGAAGCTTGTTGCATTATTACTTGAGAAAGATAACATTTTCCTTACAGCATCAATAATTTCATCCGATAATAATAAACTTCCTTTTTTAATCCAATGATATGTAGCAAGACCATAAACCAACTTGACTATGCTGGCAGGGTAAACCATTTTTTTATTATTTATGCCAGTGCCAAAACCTTTAAATACACTTTTATTTCTACTTTTATAATTAATCCAAGTTATGGCAATATCTTCTTTTGAAAAATTTTTATTATAAGAGCATACTCTCCCTAAAATATCATTTAAGGCTAGACCCATCTCTTCACTTAAATAGTAAAAGGACATTGTATGGAAAATTATAAAAATCCTATCTCACTATTAAAACAAACTAATTTTTCAAAAACTATTTGGTGGAAATTAAAAGTTAATATTTCGGGATATCAAAATGAAACAGAAGATAAATTAGTTACTGAAATATTTAAAAATAGAATTTTTAGGCTTATTTATCCAAATATTTATCAAAACCATAAATTTTCAAGAATACTAGTTCAACTATATGAAGATGGTTATGTCTGTTGGATTAATTTAGATGGATTAATTATTGAGAAATACGAATTCAAAAAAAATAACAGTTTAGAAAATGAACACTTCTTTATAAAAGATAAAGTTAACTTAATTTTAAAATGGATCAAGGATCAATCTGAGTTAAATAATGAATACCTTTGGGGAGGAACATTAGGACCCAATTTTGATTGCTCTGGATTAATTCAGACTGCTTTTTTAAAGCATCAAATTCATATACCTCGAGACTCTTTTCAAATAAAAAGTTTTTGTAAACACCTTTTTTATTACAAAGAATCTTATGCGACTCTGAGACCTGGAGATCTTCTATTTTTTGGAAATGAAGAAAAATGTGATCATATTGGAATCTATAAGGGAGATGGATTGTATTACCATAGCTCTGGAAAGGAGTTTGGCAGAAATGGGATAGGATTAGATACCCTAAAACAGTCTAATGACAAAATCTCATTTCATTATAAATCTAAACTAATTTCGGCAGGGCGAGTAGTTAGAAATTATAGATGGGACAGAACTATACGTTAATTAAAAAATCTCAGCTTTTAATTTTAAATTAAATTTAAATATCTCTTATTCTTTTATTTAGGAATTAACCAGCAGTCCAAATATTTTTAATAATTGGCATTATGGTATCTAAGTGTAATGTCCCAACAAGTAGCCAAGCAAAAACAGCTCCTCCACAGCCTCCTAACCAAAATCCACTTGTAAAATCAGCCCAACCAGCTCTTGTAAATAAGTCCTTTGGCGGGTTATTAACAGTGGCATCTGGAGGTTGAACATTAGGTGCTTTACCAGGTGCATTGTATAGAACAAAAAGTGCTGTCAAAATATGTACAGCTCCAATAGTAGCGAGAAGTCCAGCTGTTAGAGCAAATTCAGAATTTCTTAATGGGCCAGTCATAGTGAAAGGTCCGTATAGAAGATATCCAAAAGCAGCTCCAGTTTCTAAACCTCTAAAATTAGGAGAAATACCTTCTCTGTAAAAAGGTAAATTATTTATAAAGGCTTTTGTAAAATAACCACTATTAACTGGAGTTGCTAAATTACCAACACAAGGATCAGCAACTGTTTTAACTGCCCATTGTTCTGCTACGCCAATATCATTTGGTTGTACAGAAGTATCTATGTATTTCTCATCAAACTTGATAGAACTTGTTGATTCTGAGAATGATTTTTGAAAGTCGCTCATTTTTTTAATAGTTTAGTGTTTGATAATTTATTCAGTTGCTGTAATTAATCTTCCAATCAATACGATAAAAACAGCAGGCATTGCTATACCGATTAATGGAACAAAAATTGAGGGTAAAAGACTTGGTAAATCAGATGGCATAGTTCTTTAAACATCTTTAAATACTTTAGTATTTATCTGCGAAATAGTGTTAATTTTATTACTGTATGATATAAAAATTATTAACTTTTTACATGTTAAATTTTTTCGCAATTATAATTATTATTTTCGTAGGAATATTACTTCTAGTTTTAAAAAAAAGAAGCTTTAAAAACTATATAAATAAGAACAACTTTTATTCTATTAAATTAAACAAAAATAATAAATATTCATTTAATAAAAATAGTTTTTTATACAATCACGAAGAAAAAAAAGTATTCAGTATTTTATAAAAATTCTCAAAGAAATAAAATGTTTAGTCTTTTCCAGGGTAATAAAGAAAATAAATTAAAGGCGTTAAAAATTGCGGAAGAATTGGCTGATAAATCAACATTACCAATTTTACGAAAAGGCTTAAGAGATATTTCTCCTGAAATCGTTGAAATTTCAGCTTTATTAATAATAAAGTTCAAGTAAACAATCAGTTTTGATTAGCACTGCTTATTGATCTAATTCTGTAAATTGGACGACCTTGACTTTCATGATATGTCCTAATTAAAAGTTCGCTCAATAATCCAAAGCTAAATAATTGAACACCAGCAATTCCTAATATTAATGCAAAGATTAACAACGGACGATTTCCAATATCCTCACCAATTATTTTTAAAACTGTCAAATAAGAACTCATCGCAAGGCTAATAAAAATACTTATAATTCCAACAAAACCAAATCCATACATTGGTCTTGTTAAAAATTTAGTCATAAACCAAACAGTTAATAAATCCATTAAAACTCTAAAAGTTCTATCAATTCCATATTTACTAGATCCATATTGCCTGCTTCTATGATTTACTTTAATTTCTTTGATTCTTGCACCTTCAATATTTGCTAACACTGGCAGAAACCTGTGAAGTTCACCATACAATTTAATATCATCTATGATTTCCTTCCTAAAAGCTTTTAAGGAGCATCCATAGTCATGCAATTTTAAACCAGTTACTTGAGCTATTAATTTATTCGCTATTTTTGATGGTATCTTTCTATTGATTAATTTATCTTTTCTATCAAACCTCCACCCACAAATCAAATCATAACCATCATTGATTTCTGAAATTAATGTAGGAATATCATTTGGATCATTCTGTAAATCACCATCCAAAGTAATAATAATATCTCCTTTAGAATTATCAAAGCCAGCTGACATTGCTGCAGTTTGCCCATAATTTTTGCGAAGGGAAATTACTGACAATTCTTTAATTTTGAGAGTTAGTTCTTTCAATACTTGATAAGTATTATCTTTAGAACCATCATTCACAACAATCAATTCAAAATTAAATTCATGAAATGACATTACATTTATAACTTCATCTAATAAAAAACCAATACTCTCACTTTCGTTGTAAACAGGAATAATAATAGAAATCAATTGTTTTATATCTGACATTTATAGTTGATAATATTTATATAATTTTAACTTAATTTAGAACATTAAAATTAAACAAAAAAAATCACCACAAATGTGGTGATTTAAATTATATTAGAAAAATTTAACCAAACTTACCTGAAGTTGAAGCAATAACAAATGCACCGAATGTAAGAATGTTTCCAATCGTGAAATGTGCTAGTCCAACTAACCTAGCTTGAACAATTGAGAGTGCAACTGGCTTATCTCTCCAGCCAACAAGATTAGCTATTGGAGTACGCTGATGTGCCCAAACTAATGTTTCAATTAATTCTTGCCAGTAACCACGCCATGATATCAGGAACATGAAACCAGTTGCCCAAACTAAGTGACCGAATAGGAACATCCAAGCCCAAGGAGATAAAGAGTTTACTCCAAATGGATTATATCCGTTAATAAGCTGAGCAGAGTTCAACCAGAGATAATCTCTGAACCAACCCATAAGATAAGTTCCTGATTCATTAAATTGTGCTACATTACCCTGCCATATTGCTAGGTGTTTCCAATGCCAGTAGAAGGTTACCCATGCTAGTAAATTTAACGCCCAGAACATTGCTAAGTACATAGCATCCCAAGATGAACTATCACAAGTACCTCCACGCCCAGGACCATCACAAGGGAATGCATATCCTAAATCTTTCTTATCAGGAATTAATTTTGTTCCTCTAGCATCAAGTGCACCTTTGATAAGTATTAAAGCGGTTGTATGAAGACCTAAAGCGATAGCATGGTGAACTAAGAAATCTGCAGGACCTATAGGTAAGAAAGCACTTAATGCATCTTGTCTATTGATCAGATCCATCCAGTAATGATTACCTGGTAATGAGTTAGCAGCGAGACTTGCTGAGCTTGTGGGATCAGATAATAAGGCATTAAAGCCATACATCATTTTACCTTGAGCAGCTTGAACAAATTGAGCAAATACTGGCTCTATTAGAATTTGCTTTTCAGGATTACCAAAAGCTACAACAACATCGTTATGAACATAAATTCCTAGGGTATGGAATCCAAGCAACATTGTTACCCAACTAAGGTGACTTATTAAAGCTTCCTTTGTTCCAAGAACTCTTGCTAATACATTATCTTTATTTAATTCTGGGTCGTAATCTCTTACAAAGAAAATAGCTCCGTGTGCAAATGCACCAACCATCAAGAACATTGCTATGTATTGATGATGGCTATATAAAGCAGATTGTGTAGTATAGTCTCTGGCAATAAAAGCGTAAGAGGGAAGTGCACCCATATGTTGAGCTACAAGAGAAGTGGCTACACCAAGTGATGCTAATGCTAATCCAAGTTGGAAATGTAATGAATTATTTACAGTTTCATATATTCCATCATGGTTAATTCCGAAACTACCTTTATGAGGATCATTAGGGTGTCTTGTGTTATGAGCTTCTGTAATTTCTTTTAGGCTATGACCAATACCAAAAGTATTTCTATACATATGACCAGCAATTACAAAAACTGTTCCAATAGCAATATGGTGATGCGCAATATCGGTAAGCCATAATGCTTCACTTTGAGGATGAAGACCACCTAAGAAAGTAAAGATTGCTGTTCCAGCTCCTTCAGCTGTTCCAAATACTTGGTCTAAGGAATCAGGATTTTGAGCATAAGCTCCCCAGTTTAAAGTAAAGAAAGGAGCTAATCCTGCAGGGTGTGGAAGAACTGTTAACCAATTATCCCAACCCACATGCTGACCTCTTGATTCAGGTATTGCAACATGAACCAAATGACCTGTCCAAGCGATGCTACTAAAACCAAATAAAACAGCTAAATGATGATTTAATCTTGACTCTGCATTTTTAAACCAAGCTAGAGAAGGTCTGAATTTTGGCTGTAAATGTAACCAACCTGCAAAAAGAGTCCAACAAGCCAAAATACTCATGAATATTGAAGCTTGGAAGAGTTGCTCATTAGTTCTCATTCCAATTGTGTACCACCAATGGTAGAGACCTGAATAAGCTATATTTACTGGACCACTAGCTCCAGCTTGTGTCATTGCTTCTGTGATGCCAGATCCAAAATGAGGATCCCAAATAGCATGAGCAATAGGACGAACGTGAGTTGGATCAAGTACAAATTGCTCGAAGTTACCTTGCCAAGCAATGTGAAATAGGTTACCAGCTACCCAAAGGGCGATTATCGCTAGATGACCAAAATGTGTAGAGAAAAGCTTTTGATAAAGCTTTTCTTCGGTCATACCATCATGACTTTCAAAGTCGTGAGCGGTAGCTATTCCGTACCAAATTCGTCGGGTTGTAGGGTCCTGAGCTAGACCCTGGTTAAATGATGGAAATTTTGTTGCCATTGAATTAAAAAGGTGAAGTTCAGGTGAATTAGCCCAGGCCGAAAAGGCGAGCGTGGAAGAAAGCCCATGTAGTTGCTATACCACCGACAAGGAAGTGTGTTACACCTACAGCTCTACCCTGAGTGATAGATAAAGCTCTTGGTTGAATAGTTGGAGCAACCTTAAGTTTGTTATGTGCCCAAACAATTGATTCGAATAATTCTTGCCAATATCCGCGTCCACTAAAGAGGAACATTAAGCTAAATGCCCAAATAAAGTGAGCTCCTAAGAACATCAAACCATACATGCTTATGGATTGACCATAACTTGTTAATACTTGGGAAGCTTGAGCCCAAAGGAAATCTCTTAGCCAACCATTAATAGTGATGGAACTTTGTGCGAAATTACCACCAGTAAGTCCCCAAACATCACTCTGCATTTTCCAAGAGAAGTGGAAGATAACTATTGATAAACAGTTATACATCCAGAAAAGTGCCAAGAACACGTGATCCCATGAAGAGACTTGACATGTACCACCCCTTCCAGGGCCATCACAAGGGAATCTAAATCCCAAAGAAGCCTTGTCAGGGATCAACCTTGAGCTTCTTGCATAAAGTACACCTTTGAGAAGTATCAAAACAGTTACGTGGATTTGGAAAGCGTGAATATGATGAATCATTAAATCAGCTGTGCCCAATGGAATTGGTGCTATAGCAACCTTTCCACCAACTTCTACTAAACTTCCATTAAAAACTTCACTTAAAGCTTTGTGAGGTAAAGCTTCTGCAGTACCTGCTAAAAGAGAAGTGCCAACAGCAGATGCTTGAATACTCTGTACCCATTGAGCAAAAATTGGTTGAAGTTGGATAGCAGTATCACTAAACATATCTTGGGGTCTTCCCAAAGCTCTCATTGTATCGTTGTGAATATAAAGTCCAAAACTATGGAATCCTAACCACATACATACCCAGTTCAAATGACTGATTAAAGCGTCTCTTGCCTTTAAAATTCTGTCTAATACATTATCAATATGTTTTGCTGGATCATAATCTCTAACCATTGCAATTCCAGCATGTGCACCCGCTCCTACTATGAACAATCCACCTATCCACATGTGATGGGTAAATAATCCAAGAACTGTCATGTAATCAGTAGCTATATATGGATAAGGAGGCATAGCATACATATGATGAGATACAAGTATACTTATTGATCCAAGCATTGCGAGGTTTACCGCAAGCTGTGCATGTCTACTTTCTGCCATGAACTCAAAAAGACCTTGATGACCTTTAGGAGCAGGGAATAATATTGGGTCTCCTTGCTGTGAATCTAATATTTCTTTCATACTATGACCGATACCGTAATTGGTTCTATACATATGACCACCAATAATTGCAATTACACCAAAAGCTAAATGATGATGTGAAACATCGGTCATCCATAAGCTTCCTGTAACAGGATTAAGTCCGCCTTTGAAAGTAAGGAAGTCTGAGAAAGCTAACCAGTTTAAACTAAAGAAATTACCTGTACCACTTGCTAATCCTGGAAAAATTTGACCGATAACTTGTGGATCACAGAGTTGATGCGGCATAGGCATATCTGCAATAGTTGCTATTTCTTTACCATTAATTACTAGCGGAGTACCCGCATCAATAGCATCTAAGAGTGCTGCAGTAGGAGCTCCTATATGAATACAATGACCAGCCCATGCTAATGATCCTAACCCTACTAAACCAGCTATATGGTGATTGAGCATAGACTCAATATCTTGGAACCACTCCATTTTTGGAGCTGCTTTGTGATAATGAAAAATTCCAGCATGAAGCATAAGTGCAGCCATTACTACAGCACCTATTGCCAAGGCCATAAGTTCGCTTTCATTAGTTATTCCCCATGCTCGCCACATGTGAAATATTCCTGAACTGATTTGAATTCCGTTGTAGTTAGCACCAAGATCAGCATTAAGCATTTCTTGACCAACAATTGCCCAAACTTGCTGAGCTCCGGGTTTAACATGAGTTGGATCAGCTAACCAACCTGAGTAGTTGGAAAATCTTGCTCCATGGAAAAATGCAGCACTCATCCATATAAAAATAACTGCAAGATGTCCAAAATGAGCTGAAAAGATTTTTCTTGTTGCTTCTTCAGCATCGCCTGTATGCACATCGAAATCATGTGCGTCAGCATGCAAATTCCAGATCCAAGTTGTAGTTTTTGGACCTTTAGATAATTTACTTGACCAGAAACCTGGCTTATCTAATTTGGCAAAATCAATAGGTCTTGGATCGGCCTTAACAGGATCCTCCAAAACTTTTTTGTTTTTTTCTCCACTTTCTGGTGGGCTGATGGTCATCTAGCACCTCGAAAATAATTGACATTAAAGCCGATTGATCGGATCTTGAACCTACATTTAATGATAATGTTCAAGAAAACGAATCCTTCGAAACTTTAGATATTCGTTTCAAAAATAATAAGGCAAAGATTCTTTCGTTATGCATTAACGTAACAAATGTTCTAATGATTGTTACTATATGAATATTTTGTTAAATTCTAGTCTATGACTAAATTATGAGTATTTTTACTCAAATTTTATGTAAATTTCTTAAATTTTTTTTTATATTTCAAGGAGAATTTTTTTAATCCAGCGACAGGATATAATTTCAACATAACTATCAATAGTTTCTGATTTGAAAGGAATTGCTATAGGTCTATCTAATAATTCAAAAGAAATTTTAAAAAGGCTTAAAAAAACAGAATTTGTCAAAGATATATATATTGCAGGTTCTTCAAAAGATGATGGAGAGGAAGATGAATGTATTCAAGTACAAAAACCTAGAGAAATCTTACTTAAAAAATGGCTGGAAATAGATTTAATAATTTTTATAGGCTCAATTGCTGCATCAATTCGCATAATAAATTCTTTTTTAACCTCAAAAGATCAAGATCCAGGTGTAATCGTTATAGATAACAAATGTTCCAAGATAGTTCCTTTAATTGGCTTACATCAGTCAAATACCCAAAATATTGCATTTCAAATTGCTAATTTTCTTGGTGGCGAAATAGTAGAAACAAATAATTCCAATGATCAAAGCTTCTTAAATCTTGATGCATTTGGAAATCAATGGGGTTGGAAAAGATCTGGCAACATAAAGGATTGGTCAAAACTAGTAATTAAACAAGCCAAGAATGAAGAAATATTTTGCAAACAATTATCTGGTAATAGCTTATGGAAAATTTCAAAATCAGGGGAGATTATTAATCAAATTAATGAAAAAGAAATTGAAAAACCAGATTCAACATTTCATGTCGGTATATTCGCAAATAATAAAAGAAATTGGCATCCACCCGTATTATGGATTGGCATCGGGTGTGAAAGAGAAACAAGCAAAGAATTAATAGCAAATTCTTTAAATAATTTTTTAGAATCAGGAAATTTATCACAACAATCAATTGCGGGATTTGCAACTATTGATCTTAAAAAAGATGAGAAAGGAATTTTAGAACTTGCTGAAGAAAAAAAATTGCCGATAAAATTTTTTAGTAGAGAAGATCTTTCAAAAATAATCGTTCCAAATCCATCAAATATCGTGCAAAAGGAAATTGGCACTCCTTCGGTAGCAGAAGCCTCTTGCTTACTCGCAGCAGGAAAAGAATCAAAATTATTACAAGAAAAAAGAATTTTTAAAAATGAATCTGGGGCAGTAACTATTGCTATAGCAGAATCAAAAAATCAATATAACCCAACCCATGGCGAAATACACATTATTGGAAGTGGACCTGGTGATATCTCCTTCCTAACCAATAATGCAAAAAAAGCACTTTCAAGATGTTCTGTTTGGATAGGATACAAAATGTATTTAGATTTAATTAAACCGTTAAAAAGGAGTGATCAAGTTTTAATTGAAAGTAAACTTACTGAAGAAAAAGAGAGATGCAGTAAAGCAATTAAATTAGCCGAGGAAGGAATAAAAGTGGCTTTAATTTCTTCAGGTGAATCAGGATTTTATGGCATGGCTGGTTTACTTTTAGAATTACTTCAAAAAATCAAAAAAGAAGAGAGACCTTACTTTGAAGTACATCCAGGTATAAGTAGTGTTCAATTAGCTGCTGCGATTAGTGGCGCACCACTAATGAATGACTTTTGTTCAATAAGCTTAAGCGATAAATTAACTCCATGGTCCTTAATTGAAAAAAGAATTGAAGGAGCTCTTGTGGGTGACTTTGTAATGGCTTTATTTAATCCTCAATCCATTGAAAGAAATTGGCAGCTAAAAAATGTAATAAATATATGTTTGCAAACTAGGCATGGGGATACTCCAGTTTTAGTGGCTAGACAAGTAGGGAGAGAAAGTCAATCCAAAAAATTTGTTACTTTAAACACCATTCCTTTTAAAGATATTGATATGTTATCAATCATTATTATTGGCAATTCTCAAACAACTTTAATTGATGAAATATTTCTCACTCCCAGAGGGTATTTACAAAATTAAATTTTCATAATCCAAAATTTAATAAATAGAATATTTTTCTTTGCTTTTTTTTTATAAGAATACTAATCTTTTAAAATAATGATTGAGAAAATTAATTGAAAAATATTGGATTAATTTTATTTGACATAGATGGGGTAATCCGCAGCGTAGAAAATAGTTACAGACTTTCATTAAAAAAAACAGTTTACAAATTCTCCGGATGGGAGCCAAGTTACATAGATATTGATAATGCAAAAAACGAAGGGATCTGGAATAATGATTGGGATTTAAGTTTAGAACTTATAAAAAGATTTATAAAAAAAAATAACTTAAACTTTAAAATTCCTGCAAGAGAGGAAATAGTAAAATGTTTTGAAGAGTTTTACTTTGGTGGAGATCCAAATCAAGATAGTAAATATTGGTCTGGATACATAACAAATGAGGAGTTATTAGTTGATAAAAGTTTTTTTGATTTAATTCGAAGCAATGGAATAATCTGGGGTTTTGTTAGTGGTGCAGAGTCTGCTTCTGCAAAATTTGTTTTAGAAAAAAGACTTGGACTAAAATCACCACCATTAATATCTATGGGAGATGCCCCTGACAAGCCTGACCCTAAGGGTTTTATTAACTTATCAAAAAAGCTTATTGGAGATAAACTTGGCGAATCAAATATACCCATCGCATATGTAGGAGATACTATTGCAGATATATATACAGTTATAAACGCTAGAAAGGAAATACCATCTCAGAAATTCATAAGTATTGGAATAGCTCCCCCTCATTTACATGTCAATTCTCGATTAAAAGAACGTGATTCTTATGAAAAAAATCTTAGAAATGCAGGCGCAGACTTGATTTTAAATTCTATTTATGACCTCAAAGATATTAATTTTGACTTGTTTTAAAACAAATATTAATTAAAAATTTTCTGAACAAATTACGGAGAGGGAGTCACTAAAAAGAGAACTCTAGAGAACCTAGATGCACGAATACGAACTAACATGACCCCAAATGAAGGTAATTTACCCAACACAATCGCTTAAAACGTACTCTCTGCTAACGTTTTCTTCATATGGCATATTTAATCTTTTTTTACATGAGATTTAAACCATTTAAATCAAAATATAAACACAATACTTTACCTCTTAATTCTTTATCAATATTTAATGAAATATCTTTTTTAGATTCTCTAAATTCAAAATCATAATATTCTTCTATTTTTGCAATTTCTTGAATCTTATACCAGTAATCTTTCGTTGAGCAAAGTTTTTCATAAGATATAAAATAAATGTTTTTCTTATTTTTTAGAGATTGAAAAGCATTTTTGTAGGTAATATACCACTGTTCAATCCAATGATTTATTTCTAAATCATTATCAAAATTTAGATTTTGATTGTGAATAGGTATGTAATTAGGACCAAATTCTGTATGTCCAATCCATTTCATATATTTTGATATAAACTTGTCATTTTTTGAGTCCTCAATAAATTTTTTATGCTGAGTTAGTAAAGAATATGCATGCTGTATTGGTTCTCTGAAAGGAATAAGTATCTTTGAATTAATGAAAATAGAATTAATTAATTCAACTCTCTTGATATTTTGATTATTTTTACTTAGGTATCTCTCCTTTTTATACTTATACAAAATATTACCTACATAAACCCTGAACTTTTCTGCTAATTCATTATCATTTTCTTCAGCAAAAGTCTTCCAAAATACCTCCTCAAATGCTTCTGGTGACTCTGTAGAGACTTTAATTCCATCTCCATGTGCTCTTTCCTTTAACTCTAAATTTTTCTTATTAAAGGATATTTTGGACCAAAGGTTAGGAGCGAGAACAAATGGCATATCAGCATAAGATAAAGAAGCAAAAGTATTCGAGTTATAAAGTGCATTTAATAATATCGTTGTCCCTGAACGTGCAAGTCCTGTAATAAAAACATGGTCTCCAGTCTCACTTAAAGGAGCGATATTAGTACTTTCAAAATCAAAAGTTACTTCTCGCATAAATTGCGATGAAAGAGCAAATTTATGCAACTTTTGTTCCAACCAAGAATAATTATTCATCTAAAAATTAGTTTTCTCATGTAGACATAACTAAATGCAAGCAGTATAGATTCAATTATTCCACTCCAAGACAATGTGAAAGCAAGAAACCCGCTAAACAAGTTATCTGCAATAACAAAAATAAAAATAATCAAAAATAGAATTAATATCATTTGCATTGAATACTTCATCATCTGCAATGAATATTTGGGGATAATGTATTCTTTCCAGTGATCACTAATATTTTTGTTCAGTATGATAGAAATTGCTTTCTTGCTTACCTTAAATATCGATTTGACAAAGGATAAATAATTTGACCTGATCAATACTTCAACAGACAAAAAACAAATCAATAAAAGAATTAAATGGTTCACCTTCTGTTATTACTATTATTCTTATTTTTTGATAATGTATTCTTCTTTTTCTTATTTTTAAATGCTCGTTTGATTGGATAATATAAGATCCCCCATAATCCTAAAAAGAATGCTGCGATTATTCCAAAAATTGCAGCGATAACTCCACCTCCCATTCCAGGTCCTATATATGCAAATAATGCAGAAAGATTTGAGAAGATTATAGAAATAAAAATAGATTCAGTCATTGCATTTTTTTCTTGAAACTAGGAAGTTACTTACATTCTGAATATCCTCTTTCTCGTACAAGATTCTAGACCATCTAATAACATAAACCTTCCCATCATCTGCACGATTGACATGTTTCCATCTCAAAGAACCATCTGAATTAAAATATAAACTTCTGCCATAATTCGTCTCTTCTACAAAAAGGTCTCCGTTTTCTAGAATTTGATTTCTCCCCGCTGTTATTGTTCTTACATCGTTTTTTATTAAACTATCGCTTAGATAAGAAGAGTATTGATTTGTCTTAAAATTATAAATTATCACTTCATTATTTCCATCTACAACATCACCACTTGCAAAATCCTTAGAATTATTGTTAAAAACTGATATTTTGTGGTCATTTAAAATATCTACATCATGTTGATGAAAAAATAGACCTGTTCCCTTCCAAATAATTTTATTTGTTGAAGGTCTAAACAATAAGACCATTGATTGATGTCTCAAAGATAAAAATACGTCTCCTTTCTTCCAAAACTCTCCATCAAAATCAACCGGTTGAATATCATTTAAATGAATTGGATCTTTTGTAAATCTTCTATCACCTACACCAAATAAAAGATACTCGAGTCCATTATCAATAAATATTTGTGAAACAGACTTTTCAAATAGAACTTCTCCTTCAGGAGATACTTTAACAATCGCATCATCGTAATAACCTTTTTCTTCAATAATATTCCTGCCAACTTTTTCAATAGGTAGAGATTGTGGGTAGATGTGAGAAGGAACCCATATATTCCCTTCAGCATCTTTTTCTATGGAATGATGAAACTTATCATTTGTATTTTGAAAGATCAAATTTGAGCAGGAATCAATCTTTTTTAAAGGAGAAGTATTTTGAAACAATAAACCACCATCTTCAAGCAAGATTGGGTGCCTAAGCAGATATCTCGAGTTATTTAAATCTCTAGTTAAATATTTAAACTCATTAATCTTTTCAACCGATGTATTAAATCTATCTATATCAGGATTCCAAGTATGCAAAACCTTAAAATTGGTTAAATCAACAAGTTCAACTATTCCCTCTTTTAAATCTCCGTCATACCTTGAGAGAAGGAGATAAGATTCAATTGAATTAGGAGTTCCTTGAAAACCTTTTAATAACGGAAACCTATCTTCAACTTTAAGATTTTGATTCGCTCTCAATATTTTTATAATGTTTAGAGGTGTTTCCGCGAGAAATAATGCAGTTTTAGAAACCATTCCTAATTTGGTGCTTCCATCTAATTCTTGTCTTACAAGCACACCAAAACTAATCGTTATTGGTATACCTAAAAGCAAAACTAAGTAAAGTATCCAAATCTCAATTTTTTTGAACATAAAAGTTCTTCGGACATATAAATTTTTTTAGTAGTATACCACCTTAATTTTAAATATTTCATTTGTATAAATTACGATTAAAATAATATTTTTACCCACCGCAATCGCTTAGAACGTAATCTCTGACTACGTTATCTCTACCCACCATTTTTACTCCAGATATACATTTTACCCACCAATTTACCCACCAATTGGATGACGTAATATTGAACTTGTGCGAACCTGTAAGCACCTTCAATTCTGGCATCTATAGTCGTATCATTGGATCTGGAACCTCAGCGAACTCTTATAAACTTCCACGAACCAAATAATTACGGAGAGGGAGGGATTCGAACCCTCGACAAAAGTTACCTCCTGTAACTCCTTAGCAGGGAGCCGCTTTCAACCACTCAGCCACCTCTCCAGTTCTTATACATTATCAATTTTTTTGCAAACATTCAAAATTTTTTATTTAATCGCAATGTCTAATCAACCTGAACTCTCGGTAATCTATTTTTAAAAGAACAAAGAATTTCCCATGGGATAGTATTAGATATTGTTGCCCATTCAAGAGGAGAAATTGTTTTATCTCCCTCAGATCCTAGTAATACCATCGTACTACCAATTCTAATTTCATTTGAACCTGTTATGTCCACCATCATTTGATCCATTGTTATAGATCCAACTTGGGGATAAAGTTTATTATTATGAATAACATATATCTTGCCTGAAAGATTTCTTGGAACTCCATCTGCGTAGCCAATACTTAATACAGCTAACTTAGTTTTTTTACTACTTACAAACTTTCCTCCGTAACTTACCCTTACACCAGGTTCGATAACTCTTGTAAAAGCCACTTTAACTTTCAAAAATAAAGCTGGTTTAAGTAATAAATTTTTATCTATTTTTGCTAGAGGACTATATCCATACATAGAAAGGCCAACTCTTACCATATGAAAATGAAAATCTTTATTGAGAAGCATGCCTGCAGAATTTGCCAAATGAATCTTGATATTGGGATCACTATCAACATTAATTTGCTTTAATAATTCCCTAAACTTAAGTCTTTGTAATTGAGCACTGCTTTTAGGATCTAATGAGTTATCTTCATCTGCAGATGATAAATGACTATATATTCCTTCTATTGAAATGTTTTCAAAAGATTTTATTTTTTCAAATTCCTGAATAAACTTATCAGATTCAAATCCTAATCTTGACATTCCAGTATCAACCTTAAGATGTAAAGAAAATTTCAACCCAAACTGCTTACCAATATTGTTGCAAATTAAACACTCTCTAAGACAACTGATAGTTGGCATAAGATCATTTTTAAAGGCTAATATTAAATCCTTTTTCGTATACAGATTTCCCAAAACAAGAATTGGTTTGTTAACTCCAGAAGAACGAAGCTTAATCCCTTCTTTTAGAGTGGCAACACCTAATTCTGAAGCTCCTCCTTTAATAGCATAGTCAGATACTAACTTTGCATCATGTCCATATCCATCAGCTTTGACAACCGCCATAAATTGACAATTTCTACTTAATTTAGACCTTAACTGCCTTACATTTTCTTCTATTGCTTGACCATTGACTTCAATCCATGCTCTTTGTTTAGGATCTATATCTCTATCAAAATTTGAATATTTATCAAAATTAAATCGCTGATTTGTTTGCCGAATTTGCATTAACTTTGCACAATTATATGCGCTTATTGAAATATACAGTTAGCATGACATGTAAATTGTATTTTGGCATGGGCCAGACTCTAGTTTTAAATGCATCTTATGAACCTTTAAACATCACTTCTTGGCGAAGAGCTGTCATTTTGATGATCAAAGGTAAAGCAGAAAGCTTAGAGGAAGATAAATCATATTCAATACATTGTGGTAGAAAATTGCCGACAGTCATAAGACTTCGTTACTACGTTAAGGTCCCTTTCAGAGAGGTTTCTTTAACAAGAAAAAATATTCTTCTGAGAGATAACAATGCTTGCCAATACTGTAACTACAGGGGTAGTGACCTTTCAATAGATCATGTTTTACCGAGAAGCAGGGGTGGAACAGATAACTGGGAAAATGTTACTACGGCATGTCTCAGGTGTAATGTACAAAAAGGTAACCGAACCCCTGAAGAGGCAAATATGCCTTTAAAACGCAAGCCTTATCGTCCACTTAGTAATCTTAATTTTGAGGCTACAAGACAAATTGACTCTGGCAAACATAAAGAATGGAGTAAATACGTAATAGGAATTGCAATCTAATATAATCAAACCTTAATTTACTTCGTTATTAAAATCTTCCATCATTCTTTTTTGTTCTTGCGCTATGCATGCATCAATCACTTCATCTAGTTGACCAGCAAGAATTGGCTCTAGTGAAAAATTAGAACCTAATCTATGATCCGTTGTCCTGTTATCTTTAAAATTATAGGTTCTAATTTTTTCACTCCTGTCACCTGTTCCAACCTGAGAAAGCCTTTGCGATCGTTCTTTTGCATTAGCTTCTTTTAATTGAATTTCATATAATTTAGCTCTTAAAATTTCCATTGCTCGTTCTCGATTTTGCAATTGTGATCTCTCTTGAGTACAAAAAACTCGTATTCCTGTAGGCTTGTGTAGAAGATCAATCGCTGTCTCTACCTTATTAACATTTTGCCCACCTGCACCTCCTGATCTTGCTGTACCAACCTCTAGATCTGTTGGATCAATCTTAACCTCAACGGGATCGGCCTCAGGCATAACGGCTACTGTAGCAGTTGAGGTGTGAACTCTACCTTGAGATTCTGTAGCTGGAACTCTTTGGACTCTATGTACACCAGCCTCAAATTTAAGTTGACTATATACTGAATCTCCCTTAACAGAGATAACTAACTCCTTAAATCCTCCCATATCTGACTCTGAAGCGCTAACAGGTTTAACAGACCATCCAATTTTTTGTCCATATCTTTCATACATTCTTGCTAAATCACCCGCCCAGATACAAGCCTCATTACCTCCAGCACCTGCTCTGATTTCTAACATTACACTTCTCTCATCTCTCGGATCTTTAGGCAATAAGGCAATTGTGGTTTTTTGAATCAATTCATTTTTGCATTCCTCTAAATTTATTAACTCCTCATTTATCAAAGATTCCATTTCTTTATCATTTCTATTATCTTTGAGTAGATTTTTTGAATCTTCGATTTCTTTATCTGTATCCAGCAACTTATTAAAATCAATCACCAAAGGTTCCAATTTTGACCTTTCTCTTGCAATTGATTCTAATTTTTTGGGATCATTAGCTATATCAGGATCTGCAAGCTGAACTTCCAAATTTTCGAAACTTTCTGAAGCAGTTTTCAACCTTGCAATTAATGTTGAGTATTCCAATTGAAATTGTGCTTAATTTTGGAAAATTCTATTTTTTAGATTCTTTTTCTTCTTTTGGCTCTGTTGATGTGGCTGAATTAGCTGAGCCCATTCCATATTTTTTCATAAACCTATCAACCCTACCTTCTGTATCAAGAATTTTCTGAGTTCCAGTAAAGAAGGGATGGTTACCACTCCATACATCAACATGTAATTCAGGTTGTGTTGAACCAGTAGTCATAACAATTTCTCCGTTACAAATAACTTTTGCATCTGGATACCATTTTGGGTGTATTTCTGATTTTGGCATGATTTAAATTCCTTTAACGTTTAGAGAATTGGGGAGCTTTTCTTGCTTTTTTAAGACCATATTTTCTTCTTTCCTTAGCTCTAGGATCTCTACTGAGATGGCCTTCAGTTTTTAGCGGTTTCCTATTGTCAGGAGATAATTCACAAAGTGCTCTTGCGGCACCTTGCTTAATAGCGTCAGCTTGACCTGTCAATCCACCACCAAACACATTTACAAGAATATCATAAGAATTTTCAAGTCCTAATGTTTGCAAAGGTGCTTTTATTGAATTTAAATGTAGAGGATTAAAGTTTAAGTAATCATCTCCTGAACGACCATTAATTTTGATTAGCCCATTCCCTGGAATCAGCCGAACTCTAGCAACTGAAGTTTTTCTTCTTCCAGTTCCCCAATACACAGCTTTGTTGTTTATTTGACTATTCATTTTGATAAATTAACTATTTAATAATACAGGATTCTGAGCAGCATGAGGATGATCAGCGCCTTTATAAACTTTTAATTTTTTAAATTGCTGTCTTCCCAAAGAGTTATGTGGCAGCATACCCTTAACAGCCTGCTCGATGATTCTTTCAGGAATTCTCTCTTGCAATGACTCAAATTTTTCAATTTTCATTCCTCCTGGCCTGCCAGAATGTCTTCTGTACAGCTTTTGTGATACTTTTTTACCTGTTACCTCAACCTTTTCAGCATTTACAACAATGACAAAATCTCCAGTATCTAAATGAGGAGTAAATGTTGGTTTATTCTTACCTCTTAATACAGTTGCAATTTCGGTAGCAAGTCTTCCAAGTGTCTTATCTTTTGCGTCAACTAAAAACCAATTTCTTTCAATGGTTTCCAAAGATGGAGTAATTGTTTTATTCATTTACCGAATTTATGCAAATAAATTTAAAGTTAGTCTTAAATTCTACCTTATTAGAGGAAAATTAAACAATAGTTTTGAATGATTTACACAAAAATTTTGATTAATTAAAATTTACTTAAGAAAAACCCTTAATTAAAAATACAGGAAAAAAATCATTGTTATTAATCTTTTTAAAAACATTTTCTTCATAAACAGCATTTACAAAGCATAACCCCTTAGCTGGAGCAGATTCTTTAACATCATTTTTCTTTTTATTTACCCATCTATCTTTAAAAATTTCTGGGGATATTTTTTTTTCTCCAACTAACACTAGTTGACCAACAATTAAACGTACCATTCCATAAAGAAAGCCAGTAGCTTTAATATCAATTAAAATTAAATCTTCTACTCTATTAATATCAATATTTTTTATTTTTGTAATAGAGTTTGTCCTGTTACTTCCGCTTTTCTGAAAAGCAAAAAAATCATGTTGGCCCTCCATTGTCTTGGATGCATTTAACATTAAAACTTCATCTAATACTTTTTGATATCTATGCCATGACCAGTTGTTGATAAACAAGTTAGGGAATTTACTGTTATTAATGACATATCGATAATGTCTATAAATCGCTGAGTAGCATGCATGCCAACTATCTTTAACCTCAACTGATTCCAAGACCCTAATTGTTGAGGGTAAAAGACTATTTAAGACATCAGAATAACTACTTCCTGGGATAACAAAATCAATATCGAAGTGTACTACTTGACCTGATGCATGAACCCCAGCATCAGTCCTACCTGCGGCGAAAGTCTTTACTTTATGATTTGTAATCTTTAAGAGAGTTCTATCTAGAATTTCTTGAACTGTAGTTGCATTTTTTTGTTTTTGCCAACCTGAATAATGAGATCCATCATATTGGACTAGTAAAGCTACCCGTTTCAAAAGTTATTTTCTAGTTAAAGCACCTTTATTAAAAAATTTAAACAAGCTCGATTATTGCCATCTGAGCGTTATCACCTTTTCTAGATACGGTTCTGACTATGCGTGTATAACCACCTTTTCTGTCTCCATATCTTTCCTTTGCTTTTTCAAACAATGAATGAACTAATTTCTTATCATAAATATATCCAATTGCTCTTCTCCTAGAAGCCAAACTTCCCTCTTTAGCGAGTGAAATCATTTTTTCAGCTTCATTTCTTAAAGCTTTTGCCCTAGCTTTTGTTGTCGTTACTCTACCTTCCCTAATTAATTGTGTAGTTAGACCTCTTAAAAGTGCTTTCCTCTGGTCCGCAGGTTTACTTAATAATGGAATTCTAAGTTGGTGTCTCATAATCTTAAAAATGGTTAAACAGATGTTCTACTTTGTGGAATAGATATGCCTATCCGCTCAAGAGCTTCAATAACCTCATCTGCAGATTTAGAACCAAAGTTCTTAATTTCAAGAAGATCTTCATAGCTGAAGCCCATTAAATCCGAAACTGAGTTAACTTGAGCTCTTTTCAAACAATTATATGCTCTAACGGACAAGTTTAGTTCCTCAAGAGGAATTTGAGCTTCAGGAGATGGTTCAGGTTCTTCAGGAATTTCTTCAACCATTGTTACAGTAGCTAGGGGTTGAAATAGTTCTATTAACTGATTTGCAGCTTCAGCAATAGCATCATCAGGACTTGTTGAGCCATCTGTTACTACTTCCATTTTTAATCTTTCTCTTCCTGTTCCTCCTTCTGCTACAGCAGTTTCATCAATCGTAAAATTCACTCTCTTGACTGGCATAAAAACAGCATCTATTTGAAGTAAATCAATAGCAGTTGTTTCTTCACTCTTACGATCGACGGGTCTATATCCAACACCTCTCTCAACATGGATTTCCAACTCTAAATTATGACCCTCCTGTATAGTCGCGATCGGTTTTTCGCCATCAACAATTTCAACTTGAGAGGAAAATTGAATATCATTCGCCTTCACCTCCATCGGACCGCTCGCTACTAACCTACCGATTTCGAGCTCTGGATTAGAACTATTTATTGATAGCTGCTTGCAATTGAGAAGAATATCTAAAACGTCTTCTCTAACTCCAGGGATAGTAGCATATTCATGATTAATTCCTGCTATTCTTACTGCAGTAACTGCACTCCCTTCAAGTCCTCCCATAAGGACTCTTCTGAGAGAATTACCCAAAGTTGTAGCTTGTCCCCTTTCAAGAGGGCCAATTAAAAAAGTTCCTGTTTGGGAGCGATCATCTGCTATTTGATGATCGATTCTGTCAATCTGGTATTGCAACACGGAAAATAATGAGGTTAAAGGTTTTTTTGGGGTGGGTGTGAGAATGGTAAAAACCTAAACGCGTCTCCGTTTAGGTCTTCTACATCCATTATGAGGTAATGGAGTTACATCTCTTATTAGAGTTATTTCTAATCCGGCCACTTGTAAAGCCCTTATGGCCGTTTCCCTACCTGAGCCAGGGCCTTTAACTAGTACTTCTATTTGTCTCATCCCTTGATCAAGTGCTCTTCTAGCTGCAGCTTCAGCGGCTGTTTGAGCAGCAAATGGCGTCCCTTTACGAGCGCCTTTAAATCCACTTGCGCCTGCAGAAGACCAAGAAATCACATGGCCAGAGGTGTCAGTAATTGAGACGATAGTATTATTAAATGTGCTTTGGATATGTACCACACCATTAGGTACATTACGTTTAGATTTCTTTGAACCTGTTTTTTTTACTGGAGCTGCCATGATGTTTTAATTTAATACTTCAATTTGTAAATAGATTTAGTTAATTATTTTTTTCTTCCAGCAACTGTTTTCCTAGAACCTCGCCTTGTTCTTGCATTGGTTCTGGTTCTTTGGCCTCTTACAGGAAGACTCATTCTATGTCTTCTTCCTCTTACACACCCAATATCTTGTAGACGTTTTAAAGCCATTCCCTCTTTTCTTCTCAAATCCCCTTCTAAAGTGAACTCTTCTGTGGCACCTCTAAGTTTCTGCACATCAGAATCTGAAAGGTCTTTGACACGAGTATCTGGGTTTACACCAGCATTAGAAAGAATAAGCTTTGATCTCGTCAAACCAATTCCATAGACGTATGTAAGTGCAATTTCAACTCGCTTTTCGCGAGGTATGTCAATTCCTGCAATCCTGGCCACGTGTTTTGAATAAGTAAAAGTTTTAATTTAAGGGTTGTAATTTAACCCTGACGTTGTTTATTGCGAGGTCTTTTCTTGTTAATAACATAGATTTTACCTCTTCTCCTCACGATCTGATCGTCAGGACTAATTTTTTTGACTGAAGATCTGACCTTCATAGGGGTTTAACAAATGGAACGTTAATTCTATATTCTACATCATCATCAAGCCATTTTTTGTTTGATATCAGAGGAAATAGTTTTTAAATCTCTATCAGCATCAATATATTCTAACAATGAGAGATCTTTAAAATATTGAATCAATGGTTCTGTAGTTTTTTTATAAATGTCTACTCTTGTTCTAATTGTCTCTTCCGTATCATCTATTCTTCCTCTTAAAAGCAAACGCTTAATTAGCACTTCTTCTGGAATATCTAAATAAAAAACAACTTGCAAAGGTTGATTTATTTCAGTTAAAACCTCATTCAATGAATTTGCTTGAGATAAATTTCTTGGGTAACCATCTAGAATCCAACCTTTATTAGCTTTGACTAAATTTTGTCTTACTATCTTTAATACGAGTTCATCACTAACAAGTTCCCCTCGATTCATAATATCCTTTACCTGAATACCAAGGATACTATTCATTTCGATTTCTTTTCTTAATAATTCACCAGTAGAAAGGTGTAAGTAAGAATTAGTTTGACTTAGCAATTCCGCTTGAGTCCCTTTCCCTGCTCCAGGAGCTCCTAAAAATAGTAAATGTTTCTTCATTAATTGTTAATTAATCCCTCGTACCTTTGAGAAATAACATAAGTTTGAATTTGCTTCGCAGTATCTATAGCAACACCCACAAGAATAAGTAATGAAGTTGCTCCTAAACCTTGAAAAGTCTGCACATTTGTAGCTCTTTCTACTGCAGCTGGGATTATAGCTACTGAACCCAGAAATAGTCCTCCCAATAGTGTCAATCTATTTTGTATTCCTGAAAGGTAGTTTGCTGTATTAGTACCTGGTCTAACTCCTGGTATGGCTACCCCTCCTTTCTTTAAATTTGAAGCTACATCAACAGGATTGATAGTAAGAGATGCATAAAAATAGGAGAACCCCAAAATTAAGGAGAAGAATGTAAGAGCATATGGCCATGGATTAGAAGATCCAGGATTTAAACTACTCGCTAACTTGATTAAGACTGGATTTCCAGTCACATTTGCAATAGTTATAGGTAAAAAGATTAAAGCAGATGCAAATATAATAGGCATGACTCCTCCTGCATTTAATTTCAAAGGTAAATAACTTTGCCTTGTAGGAAGTAGAGTTGAATTTCCTATCTGCCTTTTTGCACTAACAATAGGAATGCGTCTTGCTCCCTCTTGAACAAAAATTATTCCAACAATTGTCAGTAAGAATACTCCAAGTAAAACTGCTATACCTAAAACATCTCCTCTATCGCCAGTTTGAGCTTTTTCAATAGTAGAACTTAAAGCCTTAGGTAAAGTTGAGACAATATTTAAAAAAATTACCAGTGAAGCCCCCTGACCTATCCCTTTCTCCGTAATAATTTCACTAAACCACATTACTAACATTGAACCAGTAACTAAGGCAATGGAGGTTTGTAAAACAAAAGTAGTCTCACTTATCCCCTCAATAGCATATTGTCTGAGAATTAAGGAAAAAATTATACTTTGCAAAAAGCCCCATCCTAATGAAACATATCTCGTTATTTGAGCAATTTTTCTTCTTCCCGCTTCTCCTTCATTTTTTTGTAAATCTTCAAGCACAGGCAATGAAGCTGTGAGAAGCTGAATAATAATTGATGCGTTGATAAAAGGAAGTATGCCTAATGCGAATATTCCTAAAGTTGAAATTCCTCCTCCAGTAAAAATATCTAAAAAACCTATTAATTGACCCCCTTGATCTATAAAACTTTTAAAAGCAACCCTATCAATACCAGGCATGGGGATATAAATACCAAGTCTTACTAAAAGGAGAAGACCTAGAGTTGTTAAAACTCTACTTCTTAGCTCTTTATTTAAAAATAATTGGGAAAGTATTTCAGAAGCGCTAGGATTTCTACTTTTGTTGACAAACATTTTGAAGCTTACCTAAATTTTTAATAAATTTATTTATTATTTATAAGCTCGCAGGATCCACCTGCGTCCTCAATTTTTTGTTTTGCAACTTTTGTAAATGCATGAGCTTGGACTTTTAGTTTTACATTAATTGTTCCATTACCAAGGATTTTTAAAGGAAATTTTGGTTTGAAGATTAATCCCTTCTTCACTAGCGAGTCAAGGTTAACTATATCGTTATCTTTGAAATCATTTAATTTTTCTAAATTAATTATGGAAAAATTCTTTTGATTAATTATTTCAAAGTGCTTTAATTTTGGAACTCTTCTGTATAGAGGCATTTGACCACCTTCAAAACCTGGACGTGTAGGTCTTCCAGAACGTGACTTTTGTCCTCTCATTCCAAAACCACATGATGCACCCTGACCAGCTGCAATTCCTCTTCCCTTTCTTAATTTTTTCTTTCTAGAGCCAGAGTTTGATTTAAGTGTATTTAATGTTGAAGTCATAATTTTAAGAATAGAGCTGTTCAAGTGAGATGCCTCTCTCCCTTGAGGCAGATTTGTGTGTTCTTAATTGAGAAAGAGCTACCATAGCAGCTCTTGCATTATTCAAAGGTGTTTTACTACCCAATCTTTTTGCTAAGACATTTTTTATGCCGGCTAATTCTAAAACTGTTCTTATTGAACCACCAGCAATTACACCTGTACCTGGGGCAGCTGGTCTAATTAATACATTAGCAGCACCATCTCGCCCTTTAGATAAAGTCGGTATTGAATTATTTGGGGTCAAGGGAACCCTTACAAGATTCTTTTTACCATCTGAAACTCCCTTTCTCACAGCACCAATGACATCCCCTGCTTTACCAACTCCAACTCCAACTTGACCTTTCTCATTACCCACAACAACAATTGCTCTAAAACTCATTTTTTTTCCACCCTTTACAGTCTTAGAAACACGTCGAATTTGAACAACTCTTTCTTGCCAATCAGAATCTCTCTCAAGATTTTTTGAATCACCTCTTCTATTTCTTTTTCGATCATTTCGATTATTCCTTTTTTGTTCTACGGGCATAGCTCCAGGAGCTTTGTCGTTCTTGGATTGAATTTCTTGTTTTGTTGGAGTGTCAGTCATAGTAAAAAATTTAAGAGTTAGAATTCTAGGCCAGCTTCACGAGCAGCGTCTGCAAGTGCCTTTACTCTGCCGTGATATAAGTTACCTCCACGGTCAAAAATTACTTGCTTAATACCTTTGTTTATCGCTCTCTTTGCTAATAATTTTCCAACAATGGAAGAAGAATTACAATCAGCAGATAATTTCTCAGATTTTCCTCTCAGTTCCTTATCAACAGTTGAAGCTGAGCAAATAGTTGTTTGAGCGCTATCATCTATGACTTGGGCATAAATATGGTTATTAGAGCGAAAGACAGATAATCTTGGACGCGTTGCATCCCCAATTAAGAATCTCCTTAATCTTCTATGTCTTTTTTGGGTTTGTAATTTCCTGGAAAGTTTGGTCATTTTTTTAAATTCAAATTATTTTTTGCCAGATTTGCCAGCTTTTCTGAGAATTCTCTCATCATGGTATTTAATTCCTTTTCCTTTATATGGCTCTGGAGGTCTAATTGATCTGATTTTTGCTGCTTCATTGCCAACAATTTCCTTATCAATTCCAGATACGGTAACATTTGTATTACTCTCAACTTTGTATGTTATACCATCGGGGGGGATCATTTCTACAGGATGACTATATCCTGCACTTACAACTAGATTTTTACCTTTTACTTGTGCTCTTGATCCAACGCCAACAATTTCTAGTTTCTTTGAAAAACCTTGAGTAACCCCTTCAACCATATTTGCAATTAAGGCTCTACATAAACCATGTCTCTGTCTTGAATATATTTTGGTTGTAGTAGGACTTACGACAACAGTATTATCTTTCTTATCAAAACTAACTCCCTCAGGCATGAGACGTTTTAACTCACCCTTTGGGCCTTTTACTGTAACTATTAATCCATCAAAATCAACTGTAACTTTCTCTGGAATAAGTACTGGTGTTTTTCCGATTCTTGACATGATTAATTCTCCTTAATAAACATAGCAGAGGACTTCGCCGCCAATGCCTTGCTTTCTAGCATCGCGATCACTCATAACGCCTTTAGAAGTTGAAATTATGGCAACTCCAAGGCCTCCAAGAACTTTTGGTAAACCTCTAGTATTTTTATATATTCTCAAACCAGGTTTACTAACTCTTTGCATAGATCGGATAGTAGGAAATTTGTTTTTACCACTATATTTGAGACCTAGTATTATTTGTGATTTATAACCTTCACCTTCTTCATTAATATCAGAAATGAATCCCTCTTTTTGAAGCACTTTGGCGATACTTAAGGACATTTTTGAACCTGGGATTGTTGTGGTTGTATGCTTTTTTTGACTCGCATTTCTAATTCGAGTAAGCATATCTGAAATAGGATCGTGATTTGACATAGTTTTAATTTAATTCTTACTAAAAGGCATTCCTAGCTCTTGCAAAAGAGCTTTACCTTCTTGATCTGATTTTGCACTAGTGACAATAGTTATATCCATACCTCTTATTGAATCTATTTTATCAAAAGAGATTTCAGGAAAAATCAATTGCTCTTTCACTCCAACGGTATAGTTCCCTCTCCCATCGAAACTTTTTGGATTAACTCCTCTGAAGTCTCTTATTCTTGGTAAAGCTAGATTTATAAATCTCTCCAAAAAGGAATACATCCTTTCTCCTCTCAAAGTAACAGTACAACCAATTGGCATGCCCTCACGAATTTTAAAACCCGCGATAGCTTTTTTAGCCCTAGTTACAAGGGCCTTTTGTCCTGTAATTGTTGCCATTTCGTTTAAAGAGGCTTCTAGAGCTTTCGAATTTGAGGCTGCCTCACCAAGACCTCTGTTAACGTTGACTTTGACAACTTTAGGTACTTGATGAATATTTTTAAGACCAAGATCCTTTAAAAGTTTTGGTCTTATTGATTCTTTGTAGCGATTTTTTAGAGTCATAATTTTTTGTTAATTCTGGTCTTTGTCAGAATTGATAAATTAGAAAAAGTTGAAATCTGGTTTCTGATGAAAAATTAATCAATTACTTCACCAGTTTTCTTCAATCTTCTTTTCTTTACCCCCTCTTTATCAATAAAGTATTCAATCTTACTTGTAAGATTTTTATCCTTCGAAAAGAACATTACATTTGATGCATGTAAAGATGCTTCTTCTGTAAGTATTCTTCCAGTTTCTCCCTCCTGAGTTGGTTTTACATGTTTAGTCCTGAGGTTAATTCCCTTAACAACTACTCTATTTTCAAGAGGAATAGTTTTTAAAACCTCACCAGTTTTGCCTTTGTCCTTGCCATTAATTACTTTTACCAAATCTCCAGTTTTGATTCTCATTTTTATTCTCTGGTAATTTTTCTTTTGCTTTAATGAATCCAACATTTAAATAACCTCCGGAGCAAGAGAAACAATCTTTGTATAATTTTTATCCCGCAGTTCTCTAGCTACAGGACCAAAGACTCTAGTACCTTTTGGATTCTTATCTTCATTGATCAATACTGCCGCATTGTCATCAAATCTGATTGAATTACCAGTATTTCTTCTTAATGTTGCTTTAGTTCTGACGATAACAGCTTTAACAACTTCAGATTTCTTAACTCCCATGTTAGGAAGAGCATCTTTTACAGTTGCTACGATTACATCTCCGACATGTGCATACCTTCTATTAGAACCTAAAACCCTAATACATTGGAGTCTTTTTGCTCCGCTATTATCGGCAACTGTTAAATAAGTTTCTTGTTGAATCATTTTTTAACCTCCTTAGCCTCACTTGTTTTATTGAGAATCTCTTCTATTGCCCATCTTTTATGAGCACTGAGCGGTCTAGTTTCTCTAATTTTGACTCGATCTCCTAGAACACACGTATTTTCTGGATCATGCGCCTTATATCGTGTAGTTCTACTTACAATTTTTTTGTAAGTGGGATGTGGATATCTGTTAATAACAGCAACAACAACTGTTTTATCCATTTTGTCGCTGACAACAGTACCAATTCTTTCTTTAAGTGCCATAACTAATAATTAATCAGAAGTTGTTTTAGAAGCAGATTGACTCTTACTGAGAGTGAGTAATTGCGCAACTTGTTTCTTGATGATTTTAAATTTATGAGTTTCATTAAGCTGTCTGGTAGCTTGCTTGAATCTCAAGTCAAAAAGATCTTTTCGTAATTGGTCAATCTTTTCAGTAATTTGTTCAGAATTTAATTTTTTAAATTCCTTAAGTGAATCTGAGTTTTTCATTGTTTAACCTCCTCTTGAGATTTTTTACTATTTTTTGAATTTTCTTGGGAGGAATTTTCTTGATTTTTATCAATGGAGATAAATTTAGTTTTTACAGGAAGTTTGTATTGAGCCAGACGCATAGCTTCCTTTGCAGTTTCCTCAGTGATATCTTCACCACCCATTTCAAAAAGTATTCTTCCAGGTTTTACAACTGCGACCCAAAACTCTGGATTACCTTTACCAGAACCCATTCTGGTTTCTGCAGGTCTCATGGTTACGGGTTTATCAGGAAATATTCTTATCCAAATTTGACCACCACGTTTGATATATCTGGTCATAGCTCTTCTGCTTGCTTCAATCTGACGTGCAGTTACCCAGCCACAGTCTTGAGCTTGGAGAGCAAATTGACCGAATGCAATAGTATTGCCTTTTGAGGCTACACCCCTCATTCTGCCTCTATGTTGTTTACGGAATTTAGTACGTTTTGGACTAAGCATTTTTATACCTCCTATGAATTCTCATTTGAACGATCCTCAAATTGCTGAGGTCTTCTATTAGCTTTCCTTTTGGGGCTCGCACCCACAGGGATTGTTTGTTCTTCTTTAGGGAGAACTTCACCTTTGAAAACCCAAACTTTAATGCCTAGAACACCGTAAGTTGTATTAGCTTCACGTGTTGCATAGTCAATTTCAGCTCTCAATGTATGTAATGGAACTCTTCCTTCTCTAGTCCATTCAGTTCTAGCTATTTCAGCACCATTCAACCTTCCCCCTACTTGGATTTTAAGACCTAAGACTCCAGCCCTTTGAGCCCTTTGTAAGGCCATCCTTATAGTTCTTCTAAAAGCGACTCTTTTTTCTAGTTGTTGCGCAATATATTCAGCTAGTAAAAAAGCATCGGCATCTACGCGTTCAACTTCAACTACGTTTATTCTTACTTGTCTGGTTCTATCCCCTATAGTTTTTTGAATACCAGCTCTTAATTCTTCAATACCACTTCCCTGTCTTCCAACTATAACTCCTGGTCTTGCTGTTTTTAATTCAAGTTCCAGTTGGTCAGCTTTTCTTGCTATTAAAATATCGCTAATTCCTGCTGCTCCATATTTTTTTTGTATAAAAGTACGAATTTTAAAATCTTCTTGAAGAAGAATTGGATATGTTTTAGAAGTAGCAAACCACTTAGAGCGATGCTCTTGTGTAATTCCTAATCTTAGTCCAGAAGGATGTATTTTATGTCCCATTAGTTTTGTACCTCCGCATTAGTTTGAGTAGGAGCAGACTCAACAGAAATACTGATGTGGCAAGTCTGTTTTTTAATTGAAAAAGCTCGACCTTGAGCTCTGGGTCTATACCTTTTCATTACTGGACCACTATTAGCCCATGCAGAGGAAATAACTAAGGTAGATGGATCCATTCCAAGGTTATGTTCTGCATTAGCAACAGCAGATCTTAGAACTTTAGTAATGGGGTCTGTAGATCTGTAAGGCATAAATTCCAACATAATCAATGCATCTCTATAAGATCTACCCCTTATCTGATCCAAAACTCTTCTCACTTTAGAGGCTGATCCGCGAACATAATTCCCATGAGCAATTGCTGTTTTTGTTGTTTCAGGTGTTTTTGTCATGATTTTGCTCCTTTCTTATCTCTTATATGACCTCGGTAAGTGCGTGTAGGAGCAAATTCACCGAGTTTGTGACCAATCATTTGTTCAGTAATAAATACTGGAATGTGAGTCTTGCCATTATGTACAGCGATTGTGTGACCGATCATTAAAGGTAAAATCGTAGAGGATCTTGACCAAGTTTTGATAACAGACTTGTCATTATCGGTATTTTGTTTTTCTACCTTCTTGAGCAGGCTATCTGCTATAAAAGGTCCTTTTTTTAGTGAACGTCCCATGATTATGTAATAGAAATTGAAATAATAAATGAAGTAATCAAGAGTCTCTTCCTCCTCTACTCCTCTTAGAAACTCGACGGCGTCTTCGAACAACCAATTTATTACTTGGTTTGTTCTTTTTACGTGTCTTAAGTCCAAGAGCTGGCTTACCCCATGGAGTAACTGGGCCTGCTCTACCAATTGGTGCTTTTCCCTCTCCTCCTCCATGTGGATGATCACATGGGTTCATTACACTACCTCTTACTTGAGGCCTTCTTCCAAGCCATCTTCTTCTTCCTGCTTTACCTAAGCTAGTATTTCTTATTTCAGAATTACCTACTTCACCAAGAGTTGCATAGCATTCTTTTCTTACGAGTCTTACCTCAGTAGATGGAAGTTTTAAAGCAACATAATCTCCCTCTTTTGCCATAACTTGAGCACTAGCTCCTGCGGATCTCACCATTTGAGCACCCCTACCTGCGTATAACTCAACACAATGAACACTAGATCCTAATGGCATAACAGAAAGCGGCATTGCGTTTCCATCTTCAATTGGAACACTTTCTCCAGAAATGACATTTTGTCCGACTTTTACTCCTGCTGGAGCGATAATATATCTTTTCTCTCCATCTTCGTAAAATAAAAGTGCCAACCTTGCATTTCTATGAGGATCGTAGTGTATAGCTGCAACTTTAGCGTTGATATTTCTTTTATCTCTTCTAAAGTCGACCAATCTATATTGCCTTTTGTGACCACCTCCACGATGACGACAAGTGATAACTCCACGATTATTCCTGCCTTTAACTCTATGTTTTGAAACTATTAGTGATCTTTCAGGTTTTGCATTTGTAATTTCACTAAAGTCAGTAACTACTCTCTGCCTAGTGCCAGGTGTATAAGGTTTAAATTTACGTATTGCCATGATTAAAACTCCTTAAGATTCTGGAAATAATTGGATTTTGTCTCCTTCAGCAAGACGTACAATTGCCTTCTTGACCTGAGAACGTTTTCCGGAAAATTTCCCGACTCTTCTTGTTCTCCTAGGAGGATTCATAGTGTTAACTCCTATGACTTTAACACTGAACAAGGCCTCAATAGCTGCCTTTATTTGTGGTTTAGCCGCTCTATGATCAACTTCGAAAGTATATTGATTAAGATCTAGTGCATTTGTAGCTTTTTCAGTAATAACTGGCTTCCGTATTACATCGGCTAGACGAGAATCGAATAATTTACTCATGATGCATAAACCTCCTGAATTTTATCTATCGCTGATTGACCTATTACCAATTTATTGGCATTAAGAATATCAAATACATTTAATTGATCAGCGGCGATTAATTTTACTTTCTCAATATTATTAATGGATTTTTTTATAATATCGGAAGGGCTATCAAGAATAACCAAAACTTTTTCAGTTTTTTGTATACCTAATCGAGCAAGGCCATTGATGATATCACTTGTTTTAGGCTGCTTTAAAGTAGATCCAAAATCTTCAACAGCTTTCATATCAGATACTCTAGACATAAGAGCTGTTCTAAGAGCTAATCTACGTTCCTTACGATTCATATCAAGATTGTAAGAACGTGGCTTCGGTCCAAAAATAATTCCGCCACCAGGTCTTAAGGGTGTCCTTATTGATCCTTGACGAGCTCTTCCTGTACCTTTTTGTTTGTATGGCTTTCTGCCGCCCCCGCGCACTTCAGATCTTGTCAAAGTTGATGCTGTCCCTTGTCTTTTATTTGCTAGCTGTCTAAGGACTGCTCTATGGATTAAGTCTGCCGAAGAAGTTTCTTTGGCAACTGCTAAATCAAGAGAAACCTTGCCAGATTTTTTACCATCCCACTTAAGAGTTTCAAGTGTTGTCATGATTTTTCACCTCCTTTTTTGCCTACAACATTGTTTGGCTTAATGTTTACAATTGAGCCTGGCTTACCTGGGACAGAACCCTTTACTACAAGCAAATTTTTCTGATCATCAATTTTTAGAACTAATAATCCTTTAGTAGTTATTTGTTTTCCTCCGTATCTTCCTGCCATTCTTTTTCCCGGGTAAATTCTTCCTGGAGTTGTTCCTGCTCCTGTAGATCCAGGCGCTCTATGATTTTTTGAACCATGACTCATAGGACCTCTACTAAAACCATGTCTTTTCTGATAACCAGCAAAACCTCTACCCATAGATTTGCCACTGATATCAACTTTTTGACCAACCTCAAAGTTTTTTACGGTTATTTGATTTCCTATTTCATAGGATGAAGTTTCTTCAACCCTATACTCTTTCAAATGCTTTAAAAGTTCTTCACCTGATTTCAACAAATGTCCCTTTTCAGGTTTACTTATATGCTTTTCTTTGGACAAGCCATAACCTATCTGGACGGCAGTATAACCATCCAAAGCAGTTGTTTTCAATTGAGTGACACGGCAAGGACCCGCCTCGATAAGAGTAACTGGTACCGAATTACCTTTGTCGTCAAAAATTTGGGACATGCCCAATTTCTTTCCTAAAATTCCTATAGACATAAGACTAAATTAGGCTAGCTCGTAATAATTTTTTAATTATCTAAAACCTTCAGTTATTGAGGTAAAGTAAAAAAAAACAATTAGTTAGGTTGAGACTTATCTAAAAATCTAGACAGTTTCTCATGAGATAAACCCACCTGAAATTTTTTAACGAAACGCTAAAAAATGTGAAATTTTGCAGAGGCTCGGCTAGCTTGCGAGCATAAAAATTCACTGAGTTACAATTGTACATCATCAAGTACCATAAAATAAAATAAAATATAAATAAAGGAAATTTTTATGCCATTACTTCTCACAGGGAAAAAGTTTCATAACGATCTAAAAACTAACAAATGTCTTGCAATCTTTGCTCCTCTTGAAGGTGGTTATGAAACTCGTCTTTTGAGGAGAATGAGGGCCAAAGGCTTTAAAACTTTTATAACTTCAGCAAGAGGGCTTGGAGATCCAGAAGTTTTCTTGCTCAAATTGCATGGCGTTAGACCACCTCACCTTGGTCATCAAAGTGTAGGAAGAAACGGAGCGCTTGGGGAAGTTCAACAAGTAATCCCACAAGCTTCTGAGTTATTTAATGAAAATGATAAAAATAAATTACTTTGGCTATTAGAAGGTCAAGTATTATCTCAATCTGAATTAGAGAGCTTAATAGAGATTTGCACTAACGATAATAAACTAACAATAGTTGTTGAAATGGGGGGTTCAAGAAAACTTGAATGGAAACCATTAAGTAATTATATTTTGGATGAATTTGAAAGTTAAATTGTTTGATTAAAACCAAAAATAAAAATGATAAATGGATTAAGTTAATTTGTGGTGCCAGTAATGAAGATATTGTCGCCATAGAAGATTTATGTGCAATTTATACTGCTGCTGGTGTCGACTACATAGATGTTGCAGCAGAAGAATCTATAGTTTATGCAGCAAAAAAAGGAATCGATTGGGCAAAAAAAGTCTTTAAAAATTCCCCTGGATTAATGATAAGTATTAGTGATGGTAATGATATCCACTTTCGAAAAGCAAAATTTGATCCATTAAAATGTCCCCCTACTTGTCCAAGACCATGCGAAAAAGTATGCCCCACCTTTGCAATTGATAATTTCGGAATTAGAGAGAGTAAATGTTATGGATGTGGAAGATGTTTAAATAGTTGTCCTCTAAATCTAATTAGTGAATATGAATATAATCTGTCAAAAAATGATTTAGCATCAACACTTCAAAAAATAAGGCCTAATGCAGTAGAAATTCATACAGAAATCAATCGTCTAGATTCTTTTACAAAAGTTGTAAGTATCCTTAAAAGTTCTGGAATAAAATTAGACAAGATATCTATTAGTTGTGGATTAAATCAATCTTTCAAAAAAGCCCAAGAGCCCGAAGATCTTTTAAAAGCTCTTTGGGAAAGATATGAAATTCTGAATGAGCTAGATATTCCCCTTATTTGGCAACTAGATGGAAGACCAATGTCTGGAGATCTCGCTCCTACAACAAGTAGAGATGCTGTTAAGTTGTTTGAAAAAATCGGTTCAGATCTTCCACCAGGATTAATTCAATTAGCAGGAGGAACAAATGAAAAAACTCATGAATTATTGAATTCGAATAATCTCCCAGATGGAATAGCATTTGGAAGTGCTGCAAGAAAAATTATGCAGCCCCTTATTGAATTTGCTCACAAAAATAACAAAAAACTCTATGAATATCCTGAAATAATGGGTTTGGCGATCAAAAAAGCTCAGAAATTTCTAGAGCCATGGAAATCGAGCTCATTCAAATAATATTTTTATTTTTCAAAACTAGCGCCATGTTTATAAAAAATTTGTATTTTGTGGATAGAAAAAAATCTTTTCATGTATTAAAATAATAGTTCAATGGGCCGTCGCCAAGTGGTAAGGCATCGGGTTTTGGTCTCGACATTCCTAGGTTCGAATCCTAGCGGCCCAGTTCTAATATTCAATTGGTGTCTTCTCAAAAAATTTTTCTATTTGATTTTGATGGAGTAATAGTTGACGGAATGCGAGAATATTGGCATAGCTCCTTGCTGGCCTGTGAAAGATATTTAAATTCACCCAACATCACTATTGATCAAAAACTTTATCAAGGAGTACCAAATTCTTTCAAAGAAATTAGGCCTTGGGTTAAATATGGTTGGGAAATGATTCTAATTACTCACGAAATTATAAAAACAGAAAATCCATTAAAAAGTGATAATAAAGATGATTTCATTAATAATTATCATCAAAATTGCCAGAGGATATTAAATGAAAATTCTTGGGTAGCAGAAGATATACAAAAAATGTTAGATAAGTCTCGCAAATACCAAATTGATAAAGATTTTAAATCGTGGGTAAATTTACATAAACCTTTTTTTGAAATTATAAATTTTATGAAAGAATTAAGCAAAAGAGGAATAAAAACTGGAGTTATAACAACTAAAGGTAAAATATTTGCAGAAAAAATCCTTAAACAATTAAGTATTTTTCCAGAATTTATTTTTGGTTATGAATCAGGAACAAAAATCAAAATAGCTGAAAAACTTACACAAACTTATGAAATTTTAGGATTTATAGAAGATAGAAAAAAAACTCTTATCGATATTAAACGAAATTCAGAAACTTCTCACATTCCATGCTTCCTAGCTGATTGGGGATATTTGAAAGAATCAGATAAAAATAAGTTAAGTAATGAAATCAAATTATTAAAATTAGGAAACCTTGGAGAATTAGTTGCAATTTAAAGATAATCAGCTAGAGTACAGATGTACTATAGTTTGTATTTATGAAGTTTGGTTTAAATAAAAATTTCCAAATTTAGAATAATTACAAGAACTTTAACCGATAAATCAAACAATGAGCCTTGAAGAAAAGAAAAAAACTGAATCAAAAGAAAAAGACAAGGCATTAAGTCTTGTCTTAGGTCAAATAGAAAGAAATTTTGGAAGAGGTTCAATAATGAGACTTGGTGACGCCTCAAGAATGAAAGTAGAAACAATATCTACTGGAGCGCTCACCTTAGATTTAGCATTAGGAGGAGGCTATCCAAAAGGAAGAGTAGTAGAAGTTTACGGACCAGAAAGTTCAGGAAAAACTACATTAACTCTTCACGCGATTGCGGAAGTCCAAAAAAATGGAGGGGTAGCTGCATTTGTAGATGCTGAGCATGCACTGGATCCAGTTTATGCGGCCTCCTTAGGTGTTGATGTTGAAAATTTGTTAGTTTCACAGCCAGATACTGGTGAAATGGCTCTAGAAATAGTTGACCAACTTATAAGATCGAGTGCGGTAGATCTTGTAGTTGTTGACTCGGTCGCAGCACTAACCCCAAGAGCCGAGATAGAAGGAGAGATGGGAGATCACGTAATTGGAAGCCAAGCAAGGCTAATGAGCCAAGCAATGAGGAAAATAACAGGAAATATTGGCAAATCTGGATGTACGGTAATATTCCTGAATCAATTACGCCTAAAAATTGGCGTTACATACGGCAATCCAGAAACAACCACAGGAGGTAATGCATTAAAATTTTACGCCTCAGTAAGACTTGATATCAGAAGAATTCAAACTCTTAAAAGAGGTACTGAGGAATATGGCATAAGAGCAAAAGTGAAAGTAGCAAAAAACAAAGTTGCACCACCATTTAGAATTGCAGAATTTGATATTCTCTTTGGGAAAGGTATTAGTACAACAGGATGCTTATTAGATTTAGCAGAAGAGACTAATATCATCATAAGGAGAGGTGCTTGGTATAGTTATGAAGGAGAAAATATTGGACAAGGCAGAGATAATACAATTATTTGGCTTGATCAAAACTTAGAAATCAGGAATAAAGTAGAATCTATGGTTAAAGAGAAATTAACAGAAGGAACTGAAGTCAGTTCTAATTCAATGAAAGCATTAAATAGCAATCCTGCTAATACAATCGCTGTTAATGATATAAAAACAGTAGCTTAGATTTATAAAGAATCAGCTAAAGTCCACCACCCAGCAGCAGGGCCTATAAATCTCACTACAATCCATAAGATTACTAACCCTCCGATTCCAAACCAACTGGCCTTAATACTTAATTTAATTAGATTATCTCTTTGATTGATTGTAAAGGGAAGCCATTCAAATAATCTTGGAGACTCATCAATTTTAGTTTTAGTATTATTTTTTTTTGGAAGTAAACCAAGTGTTTTACGTCTTTTTGCTTCTCCCATATTTCTTTAGTTATTTACAAAATCATAACCTAATCAAAAGGTAGCATATAGTTAATTTGTTTTGAGGGTTTAATGTTTTGCAAAAGTAATCTTCCCCAGTTTCTTTTATTTGCTCTTCCATCTAAGATTATTAACTTACCTGAATTTCTTCTTAAAGGAGAAATAGATCTTTCAAGTTTAATTTTAGCTTGAGGAAGAAAGAAGTCTCTAAACCAATCTTGAGAAAGCTTCTTTTTATGAGAGACAGTAATTGCATTAATGGGTTCTGACATATTCGGAATCGGAAGTAAAGGAATGATAATTTGTTCTGGAATTTGAATTAAATAAGAATTCATAATCCACCAGTCAAAACTAGAGCAAAGGATTTCATTTCTACCTGAGGGGATTGTCTCTAGCAATACTCTCTTCCCATAAGTAGAAGCTAATTCTGTAGCAAGATTAGTTTTTAAATCAATATCATCAGACAACACTAAAGTTAAACCCTTTCTAAAAAGTATTAACTTTTTGCATTTGTCCAAGATTGAATTGGTAAAAAGAGGATTATTAGGAAGCAACTGTTTAGAAGGTATATATAAAGAAATCTTTTTCTCTTCAAAATTACTCTTAAAATTAATAACCAAGTCAATATCTAAACTATGCTTTTTAAAATACATTTGGAAAAAATTATCTTTTCTCAATGCTGATAAAAAAACAAATTTATTATTTGAAAAAAATTCCTTAATTTGAAAAAGTTCATCTATTGGCTGTAAATACAAATTCCAATCTAAATTTGTATCGTTTAACTTTACCCAGCATGCCCAACCTTGAGATAATGCTTTGTTGACGCTTAAAAATTTATCAGAAAAAAAAGAATTTTCATAAAAAAAGTTTGACAAGAAACTAATTTCTTTTTCATCTAATTTGATATAACTATTTCCTAAGACCTTTCTCAAGAAGAACTTTTTCTTCAACGAATCATATACTTTCATAAATTTTTGATTGATTAATTCAAATTCTTTAAAATTTTTTGTCCAATCCTTTTTGACTAAAGAAATCCTAAAATGATTTTTTAAATCCTGTTTTATATCCTCAATGCCTGAATAAACAATTCGATGATTTCTAAGATTACGAGAATTTGGATCATTAAGAAATTTTTGGATAGTTATCAAGTGAACATGATGATTTGCAAAAATAAATTGATCATTTTTCAAAATAAAATTAAAACCTAGATTTTTCAATGAATCAATATGAAATTGGCTTATAAATTGGATTTTTTCTTTAGATAAAATAAAAGTTGAATCCTCTTCCTTTAAAAATAAAGAAATCAAAATTGGAGGTAACCAATCATAGCTAGAGAAAATTTCTGAATTAATTAGATAGGTAGAATCATTTTCAATACATTTGGAAACTATCCTCCCAAAAGAATATATATGTTCCCAATTAATACTTTGATCCTTCAAAAAATTTTTCAAATATTGATGACTTAAAATTTCAAGCATTTATAATTAATTTAATTCCAAAAACATGCAAAATTTATGAACCTAATATACAAAAAATTGGTATCAATAAAAGAGGCTCTTGAATTTATTAATTTATGAAAATTGGAATAGTAGGATTAGGATTAATTGGTGGTTCTTTAGGATTAAAACTCCAAAGTCTAAATCATACAATTTATGGAATAGCAAATAATGAATTTAATGAAAAAAAAGCTAAGGATAAAAAACTTGCAAATTTTGTTAGCTGTGATCTGAGCTTATTAAAAAAATGTGAGCTAATAATTTTGGCATTGCCTATCAAAGATTTGATCAGTCCGTCGCAACAATTAGTAGCATCAATACCTCAGGAAACAATACTAACCGATGTAGGGTCTGTAAAAGAACCAATTGTAAATACATGGGAAAATTCACATCCTCTTTTTATTGGATCTCATCCAATGGCAGGCACAGAAAAAAAAGGAGTTGATTCAGGTTTTGAAGGTCTTTTTAAAAATGCAAAATGGATTATTACCCCAACACAAAATAGTGATTCAAATTCAGTCAGAACTATTTCCGAGCTCATAAAATCAATGGATTGTGAAATTTGCCAAGCTTCGCCAAAAGAGCATGATGAAGCAGTATCTCTAATTTCTCATTTGCCTATATTTTTAGCTTCTGCCCTCATAGAAACAGCGCAAACAAAAAATAATCAATCTTTATTAGATCTCTCGCAAAAATTAGCTGCTACAGGATTTGCTGACACTTCGAGAGTTGGCGGAGGCAATGAACAACTAGGCCTAGATTTAGCTATTAATAATCAGATTAATGTTTTAAATTCCATAAATAATTTTAAAAATAAGCTGAATATACTGGAATCTCTCATTAAAGAAAAAAATTGGGATTTACTCTCTAAAAAACTTGCTGAAGCAAAAGAAAACAGACAAAATTTTATAAACTAAAATTTTCTATACCTCTAGAAGCTAAAATTTGCCTTGAAACCATTAATGCAGACTGACTAACACCTGCAGTCCCCTCTCCTGGATAAATCGAATCTCCACATAACCATAAACCTTCAAAAGGTGTCCTACTTGATAATCCAAATAAACCAAAAATATCTGGATTTTGACCAAGCCCGCCTACTATTCCATTAGGTCTTTTTGTCCATTTTTCAAAGCCCAATGGAGTTGCTAGCTCTCTATGTAGCCATTTTTCAGGATCAATATCAAATTGACTTTCCAATTCAAGGGATATTTTTTTCATGAAACCATTTTTTTTCTCTAAGTAAGTTTGTTTATCTAGATCAAACCAATCTTTAGTTTTGGTAAAGATACTCGCAATTAAAGTAACCTCACCTTTTGGCGCTCTTCCATCACCATCATCACTAATTGATACAAATAACGAACAAAATTCTTTTGAAACAAATTGATAATGATTGGAGGATGTTTTTTTAATATGTTCCTTTTTTAATGCTGAATAAAAAACTACAGCTCCACTTGGATCAGGCAAATTATTAAGTCGATTTTTATAATTTTTTTTTCTTTCTAAAGGATCTTTCAAATGCTTGAGCAAAGATTGTGGAGGTGCGGTATAAATCACATCTTTTGCTTGATAAATAAATGATTTTTTTTTCGAATTAGCAGATAGTTGCCAACACATATTTACGTCATCAAAAGTTATAGAATTAACTTCTTGCCCAAAAATTAAATTAACTCCAGTTTTAATTAATGAACTTTCTAATGATTCACTTAAAGATTGCATAGATTTTTTAAGATGCCACAGACCATGTGGCTGTTGACACATCTGAAGAACAGTAGATCCATATAATGCTGCAGTACTATAAACGTCCTCTTGAGAATAAAGTTTTAGTTGAAGATTTAAGAATTTAATCAAGCGCTCATTCTTGGATAATCCACATATCCGCAATAGATCAAAAATAGTAGATTTAAGTAAGATACCTGTGACAAGGTTTGAAGGTACTAGTGCTTTGAGAAGTTGAGAAAAATCCCAAAAATTACTTATTGGTAATACAGGATTATTATTAGCAAATATCCAATTACTTTCATGTATTAGGGTACAAAGCTTCCAAAATCTTTGACTCCCAGGAAACTGCATTTCTCGTTCAGCAATCCATTTACTTTTTTCATACCAAATAGGTATAGGTTTACCACCATCATTTAAATCAACAATGCAAGCAGGGTCTAAAACTGTGGCTTCTGGGGATGGAATATCTAAAAAATCAAAAATTCTAGAATGTATTCCTCCCTTCTCTAAACCAGCAACCTGAGTTGCGCCAACATCAAAAATATAATTCTTTCTTTTAAAAGTACCGGCACATCCTCCGGCCTGAGAATGAGATTCGATTAAAGTCACTGATAAGCCTTGTTTTGATAAAATCGCTGCAGAAGTTAGTCCTGCTATACCGGCACCTACAACAATAACTTCAGACTTTCTCATTAAAATGCAAAAATTATCCCCTATTGAAATTAACGAAATTTGTGAAGAATTAGGTGAAACCTATCCAAAAAGTATTGAAGAAGTTCATGGTGGTGATATTCATAGTGCTTGGCGAATAGAATTCTCAAACAAAAAATTATTCCTTAAAAGAAATATTAGAAACAAAAAATTGCTTGAATTTGAAAAATATTGTCTCCAAAATTTGAGGAAATATATAAATCAAGAAAACTTAGTAATACCTGAAGTTATTGCATATAAAAATATAAAAAATACAGAGATTCTTTTAATTGAATGGATAGATATGCATAACTTTGACCAAAAAAAGCTTGGAAAAGGTTTAGGTGAATTGCATTTAAAATCAGCTGAGTCAAATCCTAAAATGTTTGGGTTTCCAGTTGAGGGTTTTATCGGAACAACAGATCAGAAAATGGGCTTTGAAGATAATTGGATAGATTGTTTTTTAAACTTAAGGATAATACCTCAACTATTAATTCTCAAACCAACGACTTTAGATAAAGAAATCATAAATAAAGTTAAAGAAAAAATAAAATCAGAATTACTGAATCACAAGCCAATAAATGCTCTAGTTCATGGAGATTTGTGGTCAGGCAATGCGGGAATGGACAAAAGTGGAAAGGGGGTTATTTTTGACCCGGCATCTTGGTGGGCAGATAATGAAGTAGATATAGCTATGACAAAATTATTTGGAGGTTTTAGAAAAGAATTTTATGAAGAATATCATAGAGTTTTTCCTATAAAAAACGGATTTGAAAAAAGAATTATAATTTATAATTTTTATCACATATTAAACCATGCCAATATGTTTGGGGGAGGGTACTTAAAACAAGTTAAAGATTACGTACAAGCAATACTCAATATGTAATTTTAACTAGCCTAAATATGTCTTCTTAAGATTTTGCACCTTATCTAAAACAGCTTCACGATTTTCACTGGTACGAAGATTTTGCCAGCTCCATTGACCTACAACAATTACTCCAAGAAGTTCTAGTAAACCAGGGAGAATTGGGAAAAAGTTTATCGTGTCAATGACAACTTTAATTATTATCTGAGCTATTACGACAACAGCAATTATGCCTGCCGCCTTACCGTACTTACCCATTTGGGTCCAATCAACATTACCAAGGGTTTCGTTGACTTTTCCCATAACATCAGAGTACTTCTCTGAAAAACTTTTGGTTTCTGAGCTTGTATCGGAGCCGGGGTCTTGGTTTGACTCTGGAGTGTTATCACTCATGAATTCAGTAAACTTAATATATGAACCAGACAGTATCGGAAAAAACGTCTGTTGACTACCTTTTTGTTGTGCAAAATTCCGAACCGAAACATTTTGTATTTTTTTAGAGGCGTTGATATGTATGGTTTCTGAAGATATTTAAACTTAAAATTGATTTATAAAAACTTCACATTATCGTCTAGTTCTAACAAAAACATTAATAAATCATGGTAATAAGAAAAATTTAAAAGGCTAAAATTTTTATTTTAATTATTATGTTTTCATAGTTTATCTCACAAACATTAAGGGATCGAAATGTCGAAAGATATCAAATTGAATTTCTTAAACTCTGATGAAGAAGAAAGATATCAAAAACATTTCACCCTCAAAGAGATAGGTTATGAGGGTCAATTAAATCTTAAAAATAGCTCGGTATTATGCATTGGTGCAGGTGGGCTTGGGTCTTCCGTTTTGCTTTATTTAGCTGCAGCAGGAATCGGGAGAATTGGAATAGTTGATAACGATCAAGTTGAAAAGTCTAATCTCCAGAGACAGATAATTCATGAAACAAAAACTATTGGTAATCTTAAAATTGATTCTGCTAGGGAAAGAATTAAAAAATTCAATCCTAATTGTGAAATATTTACCTTTTCAAAGAGAATTAATCCTAAAAATGCTCTTGAATTAATAAAGGAGTTTGATGTTATTTGCGATTGCTCGGATAACTTTGGCACAAGATATTTAATAAATGATTCATGCCTGATATTAAATAAACCCCTAGTCTTTGGAAGTGTACAAGGCTTTGAAGGGCAAGTGAGTGTTTTCAATTTATGTAAAAATAGTCCTAATTTAAGAGACTTACTTCCAGAATCACCTTCAAAAAATGCTGCCCCTAGTTGTGCAGAATACGGGGTTGTGGGCGTTTCAACAGGTTTAATAGGAATTCTTCAGGTTAATGAAATTATCAAAATCATTTTGAAAAAAGGTGAAATTTTAGATGGGAAGATTTTAATTTTTGATCTTTTGAATATGAATATAAAAAAATTACATCTAAAAAGTGATCAGTTAAATAAACGAATAAAAAATCTTTCTCAGTTTAAGAGCTTTTATGCTAGTGATGAATATTGTGAGAAAAATGATGAAGTTAACAGTATTAATGCTAATGACTTTAATAGTTTATACAAAACAAAACCCAACAAAATTCTTTTAATTGATGTTAGAGAAAATGAAGAATTTTCTACATCTGCAATAGAGGGATCTATCTCAATTCCCCTAAGTCATTTGAGCCAAGAATCTGACTTAAAATTTATTCAAAAAGAAAGTTTAAATAAAGAGGTTTTCACTATCTGTAAATCGGGGAAACGTTCTGCAAAAGCTTCAAGAATCTTATCTAAATTCAAAATTCAGTCAAGATCTATAGAAGGCGGCATTGAAAAGGTAAAAAAAATATTGTGCAATTAAATTTTTAAAAATAGTTAGTAATCTACACCTCTTTTCAAATCAACTCCCACATTTGCATAATGCTTATGACAAACCATTTCAGAGTAAACATCAGCTAGTTCAAAGTATGAAGGTTCATTTTTACACCTCCCAGTAATTACAACTTCTGTATCTGCTGGTTTTTTTAAGAGCGTTTGATGTATTGATTCCACAGGTAACAACTCTAAATCAACAGTTGGATTCAATTCATCTAAGATGATTGTTTTATACAAGCCAGACAAAATAGCAGCTTTAGCAATTTCCCATGCTCTTTCAGCCTCAACATAATCAATTGGTTGTTGCTGACCTCTCCATACGATTGCATCTCTGCCTGAACGTAAATGATCTACTAAATGAGGGTAACTCTCTCTCAAAGCTTCTATGGCAGCATCTTCGGTGTATCCATTTCCACCTTTTAACCACTGTAATATTAAAACTCTATGACTTTTATCTTGAGATATTCCTTTACCGATAGCTTGAAGAGCCTTACCGAGTGCACTTGTGGATTTACCCTTTCCTTCACCTGTATAAATCTCAATTCCACCACTAGTACTACTATGTCTGCTTAGTTCTGATAAGTCTCCTGTCAAACGTGGTCTCATTTCTGAATGGAGTTGAGATATTCTTACCAAAGAGGGCGGGGCTGCCCTTCCAGTAATAATTATTTCTAATCCATCTGGACGATTTTGAAGAGAATCAACTACTTCATTGATATCAAGCATTCCTAAATCAAGAACTGGATTCAACTCATCAAGGACAACTACAGAATAAAGAGAACTAGCAATTGCTCCTTTAGCAATATTCCAACCTCTTTCGGCCTCACCAACATCAAACTTTGTAACTTGATCAGCATTAAAGAATTCAGATCTTCCTGTCCTTACATGGTCAATTAAATGTGGAAAGCCTCTTTGCAAAGCCTCTATAGCTGAATCCTCGTCATAAGGCCTTTCAGGACCTTTTAAAAATCTTAGAAGTAAAACTCTCGACTGTCTTTTTTCACATATTCCTAATCCTATTGTCCTGAGAACCACTCCCAATGCAGCCTGGCTTTTTCCCTTACCCTCTCCATCATAAATATGTAATTGACCTTTTGATCTCTCTTGACTGTCACTTGCTGTGACAATTCCAATTCCTCTATTTCTACTCGTATTCGTCAATTGAACAAAATTAGTAAATTTAATCTAAGATATAGATAAGAATATTATTAAAGATTTAATAATAAATTCAACCTATTCATAGGTAATTTGAATTTTAAAGTAATTAGCATGTTCAATCAACTAGAAATTCTCTCTGATGAACAAAGTGAAAAGCTTTATACAATTAGAAGATACATTAAGAATCTTGATAGTGTTTGTATTGCTTATTCCGGAGGAGTTGACAGTACATTAGTAGCATCATTAGCATTCGAGCAATTAGGTAGCAAAGCAATTGCTATAACTGGTATTTCTCCTGCATTAGCTAATACTCTTCGTGAAGAAGCAAGAAGGCAAGCAAAATGGATAGGAGTAAAACATTTAGAAATTAAAACATCAGAATTAGACCAATCAAGTTACAGTGAAAATCCTAAGGATAGATGCTTTGCATGCAAAAAAGAGCTTCACAAACATACAACCTACCTCTCTCAAAAACTTAATTATAAGATTGTTTTAGATGGAGTCAATCTGGATGATCTTAAAGATTACAGACCAGGTATACAAGCCTCAAAACAAGCAGGAGTTATCTCCCCCCTTGCAAAATTTAAAGTCTCAAAACAAGACATTAGGGATATATCAAGAGCATTGGGTTTTCCTTGGTGGGATAAACCTGCTCAACCTTGCTTATCATCAAGATTTCCTTATGGCCATGAAATAACTAGTGAAAGACTAAAAATGGTTGAGAAAGCAGAAGAATATCTTAAAGAATGCGGATTATCGGAGGTTAGAGTTAGATGCCAAGGCTCTACTGCAAGAATAGAAATTCCCCAAGATGAATTAAAGCATTTTTTTAACAAATATAATTTTAGTGAGTTAGTTCAATATTTTTCTAATTTGGGATTTAACTGCACAAGTTTAGATCTTGAGGGACTAGTAAGCGGTAAATTAAATAGGTAAAAATTGTTAAACAACTGTTCTGATCTGTTTAGAGACTGCTGAAGGTGGATTTCGCTCAATGACACGTAAAGAATGTTCCTTAGCAATCAAAGATTTAATTAAATATTGACTAGCTAGTTCAGGCATCATATTTTGACCACATGTAAAAATATCGACTGCCGAATAATTAGATTCAGGCCAAGTATGTATTGAAATGTGAGATTCTGCTAGTAATGCAATTGCTGTAACCCCCTGAGGCTCAAATTTATTACTAATCAAATTCAAAACGGTTGCATTTGCTAATTTAGCAGCTCTATTCAAAATACAGCGCAAAAAGGATTCATCATTTAATTTTTCGCGATCGCATCTATAAAGTTCCAACAAAAGGTGTTTACTTTGATGACTTAATTTTTGCTCATCACTTAACGAACTTAAAATTTGACTTTTTTTGTAGATTTCCATTCAATAAATTTATATGAAATCAAGATTAGCTAAAAATAATGACTTTTTAAACTATAAGTGAATCATTTGTGAAGAGCCTAGGAAAGAATGATTAAATTTATCTAAATGTGTCGCACTTATAAAACATTGACTATCCTTACCAACAGAATTTAATAACAAATTTTGCCTGGTTAAATCTAATTCCGCCAAGACATCATCTAAAATAAGTATTGGAGGAACATTTAATGTTTTAGTTAATAAATCAAGTTCAGCCATCTTTAAAGCCAAGATAAAAGTTCTTTGCTGTCCTGAGGAACCATATTTTCTAACTGAAACATTATTGATTAGAAACTCAACATCATCACGATGAGGTCCAAAATTACATTTACCAGTCAACGCTTCTATTGATCGCTGATTTAATAGTTGTTCTAATATTTTTTTTTTAATAACTTCTTCTTCTTCTCCTTCTGGACTTATATTTTGTATCCCCGAAAGATAATTTATGTCTATTTGCTCTTGAGATTTACTTAAATGATTATGCCAATATTCAACATATGGTTTTATTTTTAATAAAGCTCTTCTTCTGCGCCTAAAAATTCTTGTACTTATTATTGACATTTGAATATCAAAGCTTTCAATAATATCTGTGGATTGGGTTTTTAAGAAACTTTCCGAACGCCAAAAATGACTTCTTTGTTTTAAAAGCCTATTAAATCTACTTATCAGGTCTAAATATACTGGTTCAAGCTGAGATACGACTTTATCAATCCATGTTCTTCGATAACTGGGTTCACTCCTTACAATGTCTATATCATTGGAACAGAAACATACACTTCGGATATAATTCTTTATCTCACTCTGTTTTTTCAAGATTGATTCATTGACATAAATTCTTTTAGGACCTTTTCGGAATAAATTTAACTTTAAATCGTCTTCAAAATTTATCTGTCCTATAACTACAGCCATATCACTGTCGTTCTCTATTAAATCTTTATCGCTTAATGCTCTATTAGATTTTAATTGACTTAAAAATTCAATCGATTCAAGTAAATTTGACTTGCCAATACCATTGCGGCCAAGAACAATTGCTCTTTGCTCTTTTAAATCAATTTCAAAACTTTTATAGTTCCGAAAATTTTTAATTTTTAATTTATTTAAAAAAATTTTTTTTGTGCATTCATTAATTAAATTAGCTAAGTTTAAAATATTTAGATTTTCTTTAAAGAAATTGAAAAAATTGAAGGGCATGTAGCTCAGTTGGATAGAGCATCAGATTCCGGTTCTGAGAGTCGGGGGTTCGAATCCCTCCATGCTCGTAAAATAATTTTTAAAGTTTATATCCCATTACTCTTATTCCATTTGGATCTAGTATGAATCCATTTTCCTCTAAACTCATAAACGAAGATACTGGAGCCTGTACAGAAATACTGCATCCAGGCATTTCTCTATTTATTTTCTCAAGAGTTACTTGAAGCAATATTGAATAATAAAGTTGCTGATTATTTCCCGGCAACGCGCTTAAATTCCACAAGTTAGCATTCAATCCCCTGTCGGACGTAACCCTTACAAAGCCAAATAATTTATTTTTTAATTCACTTTGTATAGTAAAAAAGAAATTACTTTTCTGAATTGCCTCTGAAAGAGGCTTTATTGGAAATGTCTCACAACCACAATTCGCTAAAAGTTTGTTAACTTCTTTTGCTGATGGGATTTGAGAAGAGTTAACAAAATAACCTTCTGGAAGAACAAGTTTTTTTTTAGAAAAATATTGCAATTATCAACCTGTATTTCTCATACCAGCTGCTATCCCATTAATAGTTAAAAGTGCCCCCCTCAATAGTTCACTTCTGCTGTATGCTCTTCTAGATTCATCTTTATCTATAAGAAATTCGCTTATTGGAGGTTGTCTTGTTTGGTCTCTTAATCTTCTTAGAAGTGAAACCTGCAAAAACCCTAAAGGAATAATGGTCTTATTTCTCAAGCTTACTGATGATTTCAAGTCTCTATCAGATTCTAGGAGCTTATTTTTACCAGTAATTTCAAGTATTAAAGATTTTGTAAGATTATATTCTTTAGAAATTACTTCAAAAATATCATCAAAAGAATCTTTATTTTCTTTACTGCCAAGAGTATCAACATAATATCTAGCAACTTCAAGATCAACCTTCGATAATGTCATTTCCACCTTAGATATAAGCATCCTAAAAAATGGCCATCTTTGATGCAGAACTCTTAATAGTTCAATTTGTTGTGGATCTGAATTTAATTCAGATGACAATGCAGTGCCTACTCCAAACCAACTTGGCAAAAGAAATCTACTTTGTGTCCAACCAAATACCCATGGAATAGCTCTTAAGCTTGACAAATCTTTTGCACCTTTTTTTCTTCTAGCAGGCCTACTAGATATCTGTAATTTACTTATTTCTTCTATTGGAGTGACCTCTTGAAAGAAATTTAACAAATCAGGATTTTCATGCACTAATTTTCTGTAATGAGACCTTGATGTTTCTGCCAGCCTAGACATTAATTGATTCCATTCTGGAGTAGCGTCAAGTCTATTATTTACCAAACTATTTTGAATAACCGCTGTAGTTACAGTCTCAAGATTGTACAAAGCAAGTTCGGGTAGACTATATTTAGAAGCTAAAACTTCACCTTGTTCCGTTATTTTTATTCGTCCTTTTAAAGTGCCGCTTGGTTGAGCCAATATTGCCTGATAGGCTGGTCCTCCTCCTCTCCCTACAGAACCACCTCTTCCATGAAACAGTCTTAGCAATATGTTATTTCTACTTGAGAGATTTTGAAGAGCTATTTGCGCTCTATGAATTTCCCAATTACTAGAAACAAATCCAGAATCTTTATTACTATCAGAATATCCAAGCATTAATTCTTGTAGAGGTTTAAAAGATTCTCCTACTTTTGGCAATAATGATCTATAGAAATCTAATTTAAACAACTTTTCCATTACTTCTGGTGCTCTTTTAAGGTCTTCCACAGTTTCAAAAAGAGGAACAACTAATAATTTTGACTTTTGTGAATTTTGATCAAGAAGTCCCATTTCTTTTGCCAGTAAGAGAACTTCAAGCAAATCAGATGCACTATGACTCATCGAAATTACATAAGAATGACAAATGCGGCTTCCAAATTCTTGCTGAAGTCTCTTAACCATTTTAAAAACTGAAAAGGTTTCTTCTGTAGTTTTTGTCCAGTTAACCTCAGATGGAATTAAAGGCCTTTTTGTATTTAATTCGTCAATAAGCCATTTAATTTTCTGTTCTTCAGACATTTCGTCATATCGAACAGATAAATCAAGATAATTCGTAAGCTCTTGTATAGCGTCACTATGCCTTGTACTCTCTTGACGAATATCTAAACTTGCTAAAGAAAATCCAAAAATATGAACCTGAGTAAGTAAGTTGTCTACAGACTCACAAGTTAAATCTGTACTAATTAAGCTATTTTTAATTAGTTCTAGATCATAAGTAAATTCGTTTACTGACTTGTAATATAAGCCTTCAACTTTATCTAGATTTTTGTTGTCAATTTCTCCCTCCAGTTCAAATTTCCACCCGCTATCAGCTAATAAATTATTTCTTTCTTGTGTTAACCTTAATTTCTCTAAGATATAACTTAATTTTAATCTATAGGGTTCTGATCTATACCTTGTAGCTCTAGATTCATATATTTCAGGGAACTTAACCCTATCAGTTTCGAGTGATTCTAATAAGGAGGAACTTACTTGACTCCATTGCATCGACACACTTAATTGATCTCTAAGATTAGACGTCGCAATAATATATCTTTCCAACATCAACTGCCTTTGGTAGCAAGCAGTTCTCCATGTTATCTCCGGAGTTACTGATGGATTACCGTCCCTATCAGAGCCTACCCAAGAACCAAAGTTACAAAAAGATTCTGAGGGCAACTGAACGTCTGGATAATTTTCGGTAAGAGCTTCAGCGATCCTGCCCCTCAATTGAGGCATAGCATTAAATAAAACTTGCTGAAAATAATGCAAAGCATAATCAACTTCATCTAAAACTGAAGGTTTAAATTGATGCAATTCATCTGTTCTCCACCAAAGTCTTACTTCCTCTTTTAATTGGGTTTTTAGAGAAATTTTTTCTTCTTTTGTTAGAAATTGCTCAATTTGTATTTTTTTTAACAAATTTGCTACTCTTGTTTGCTTATGTCTAATGGTATGTCTTACTATCTCCGTCGGATGTGCAGTAAAAACTAAACGAATATCCATTTCCTGTAATAACTCCTCTAGTTTTCCTGGTGGCACATTTAATTTTCTCAGCCTGTAGAATAATTCTCTAAAAGTTACTGGAGCATTTTGCCTAGCCAACGCTGGGGCAAAAGGATCAAGATTATCGGGCGATTTTTGAACATCCTTATTGGTAAAGCTTTGAATATATCTATCTTCCTCAACTCGTTGTTCCAAAATATTCACAAGTTGAAAATATAATGAAAACGCCCTTGCTGCAGCTATGGATTCTGCTAAATCCATAGAATTTACAATATCAACTATTTCATTTTTAAAAGTTTTTGAACTTTCACCATCAATTTGTTTTGAATAACTTAATTCTTTAAGCTGTATCAACCTCTCTGCTTGATCATCTGGGCATTCTTCTCTGAGTACAGATTCCCAGAGATCTTCAATTAAAAGACGATTTTTATCAAGTGGATCATTGTTACTTATCAGATCCACGTTATTATTTTTTATCTGTCGAAAAGATTCCATATAATCATTATGTCACAATTGAAAATGTTCAGATCAAATGTTTATTTAAATAATCAAACATTTTAGGCCTCACTCCTAATCATATCTTCGATAGAAATTTTCATTATCTGCTCAATAGAAAGACCTTTTTCATATTGATTTATCCATCTCATAGATTGATTTCCTTCTTCAAGCACTTTATAGATAGGATCTAAAAGAGGTTTCATACCAAACTTTTCTGCTGTGGATGATAAATCTGATAATAAGTTTTGAATCCATTCTCTACAAATAACTCTATTGCCATCTTGCCAGTGAATTAACACTGAATTCAGACTATCTTTAGCAGCATTTATTTCATTTTGATCACATATTTCTGACAACTCATCCATAGAAAAAGAACTAGCATGCAAAGGATCTAAGGTATTTATATTTTCAAAAAGATTTAAAATCCTTAGTTCTATCATGGCTGTTATTCCTAAAAGCAGATTAATATCGTGAACAAAATCACAAATTCTTAATTCCAAACGATCAAGAATTAAAGGTCTTTGGGGACCATTTGGTCGTATTGACGACCAAAAATGCCTAATATTTTGCATGTTTTTACTAGATATATTTTCCTCTATCCAGTCGATATAAGAATTATGATTTACAAAAAAAGGTACTCTACTTGGTGTTTTAGGAAACTGGATCCATCTCTGGGAGTGATTATTCGTAATTTTATTATTTAAAAAAGGTGAACTTGCACTTAATGATAGATATAAAGCAGCCTCAGATCTTATAAGTCTTACAGCTGTAAAAAGTTTATCTAAATCATCTATTCCTATGTTTATATGGACACTTGAAGTTGCAATAGATATTCCATAATTCTCTTGAATAAATTGATGATAGACATTGTCAATATCAGATCTTTGAAATTGAGTATCGTGTTTAAAACAAAGAGTGGATGAAGGAATGATTGTTAAATTTTTAGAATTTAGCCACTTCCTTAACTTTTTTCTTGGAGTTATTAATTTCTCATATAAAGAACCGTAATCTTTTTCAGGTATTGTTATGTATTCAACGTTTCTGTTATCTGGCTCTTTTACAAAATCAGGAAATTTTCTCTCAATTTCAGCCGAAACACCAATATGAGAATTTAAAGAACCTGTGAAAAGTTCCACCTCAAAACCCTTATAAAGATTATTTTGAGTCATTTATTTATCAAACAGGCTAACGCTTTAAGTATCCCCTTTGCTTTATTTATCGTCTCTTGATATTCATTTTCAGGAAAAGAATCAGCAACTATTCCAGCTCCTGCTTGCACTGATACATCATATTTTCCATCTCTTGAGGGTTTAACTATCATGGTTCTTATCGTAATTGCTGTATTTAATGCACCATTAATATCAATAGATCCGTATACACCAGCATAAGGTCCTCTAGCATCTTTTTCAAAATGCTTAATCAATTGCATAGCTCTTATTTTTGGGGCGCCAGTTACTGTCCCAGCGGGAAAGGATGCTTTGAGTAAATCCCATACATCAGCATTATTTTTTAAGATTCCCTCAACTTGACTGACTATATGCATAACATGTGAATATTTCTCAATAACCATTAAATCCTTGACCTTGACAGTACCAATTTCACAAACTCTTCCAAGATCATTTCTCCCAAGATCAATTAGCATGACATGCTCAGCTATCTCTTTTGGATCTTTTAATAATTCCTTTTCTAATTCCAAGTCTTGTTGATTATCAATACCTCTAGGCCTTGTGCCAGCTATTGGTCTTAAGCTTGCAACAATCTGACTATTTTTATTTTTTTCTGCTTTAACCATTACTTCAGGACTTGAACCTATGAGATACCATGAGCCGAAATCAAAAAATGACATGTATGGAGATGGATTTACCATCCTCAAACTTCTATATAAATTAAAGGGATCATTATTGACTTGCGTTTGAAATCTCTGACTGATAACTATTTGAAAGATATCTCCCTTTCTTATGTATTCTTTTGCAGAGAGAACTGCATCCTCAAAATCTTTTTTCTCCCAATTACTTTCTAGATCTAAATTTAAATTCTCATTTTCATTCCAATCTAAAAACTCATTTTCTTTTAGAGGAACCCTCATTAAATTTCTAGTTTTCTGAATTTTAGAAATTGAGTTTAGATACAACTCTTCAATTGAGCACTCTTTTGAAGAAGTTGTATCTGCATAAACCACTGCAGTAATACATCTTTTTATTTGATCAAAAATGACTAACTGATCAAAAAACATCCAGGAACCATAGGGGATATTGTTTTCAGGAATTTCATTTATTGGAACACTTGGTTCTATTCGATTTATTAACTCATAACCCCAAGAGCCATACAACTGACCAATTGATGGAAAGTCATCAAGCATGGTTGACTTATATTCCTTTGTCCAACTTCTTAAAATATCAAAAGGATCACCTTTATGTGTTTCAGTTTTGCCATTATTCCAAGTTTTAATTATTTCTTCTCCATAACAAACGGCTTCCCAAAGAGGTTTAGTAGCAACAATACTCCACCTACCCAAATTCTCCCCACCTTCTACAGATTCAAGAAAAACACCATGGTAATCTTTTGAAGATAATTTTAACCAAGTCGATAATGGAGTCTCTAAATCTGCTGGCCAAGTTTCAATGATAGGTATAAAATTTTTACCTTCTTTGTAAGCCTTGAAAAAACTATCTTTTTGTGAGCTGATCATATTAATAATGTCAGCCCAAATTATAATTATTTTCTTCTTTTATATCAACTTTAGGGAAGTTAATCAAAAGTATTCTTAGTTGTAAATTTCAAACCAGCTGGATTAGGATTCTCACCTATTCTTCTAGGATTATGACCTACTTTCTCTCTGCCTTCATTTACTTTTTCAGAGAAAACACCATCCTTTGGGTGTAAAAATTCAATATCGCCACCAGGGAAAATTCGGTAGATTTTAAAATCTTCAATTCTTGGTTTGAAGGCCCTTAATTGTGTCCCTAATGCAAGGCATTGTTCTTTTCTTGCAAAATACATTAAATTATCACCTTCATGCATAATCGCCGCTCCACCGGTTGGCAATTCAAATGCTTGTTCCTTTGAACTTTTCCATACAATTGCATATTTTTCTTCGGTTTCTGCTGAGTTTAATAAACCCCCAGTACTTCCTATATGCTTTGGAAATTGACCAACTAAAGTTTCAGTCATCCTAATTTTTAAGTTATTTTCTAATAAGAAACTAGCATTCATATTTTGCAAAATTCAAAATTAATAGGAAATTTTCTACATTATTTAATATATGTATAACTTTATTCTCATTTCATTTTGCATCTGAAATCGGAAAAAATACTGTTAAACCAGTATCACGTCTTTGTGTGACATGCCCTCCTAAACTTGCTAACAACTTCTGTGTGGCATTTTGACTAAGTTGTAAACTTCCAGTTTGAGGGTTCCAATTTAAAACAGGACCAATATCAGAACCATTATCTTTTTTTTGAATTTCTTTTTGATTATTATCTAATTTTTGTACTTTGAGTTGAAGTTTAAGTTTTTGACCAGCTGGTCTTAATTCTAAAATCAATGTACTACCTTCTTTTAATCCTCTAGTATTTTTATCAATTAATCCTCTTAACATTAATTCTAATTTCTCAGAATCACTCAAAATTTGTGGAAGTTGTTTGGGGATATCTATCTTCAAAGAAATTCCACGTCGATTTAATTGTTTATTCCATAAAGGAGAAAGCTTTTTGAAAATTTCGGCTAAATTAATTTTTGCCAAGTTATTCAATGATGGTTCTTCATTACTAACTAATTCTGCTGCATTAAAGATTAAACCAAACCTATCAATTTGTTCATTACATTCATTATCTATTTGAATTAAACGATTTCTCATTGATTCGTCCATTTTATATTTTTTTAAAGTAGAACTAATTAGAGTTCTTATAGTTGCCAAAGGAGTTCTTACTTCATGAGAAATTGCACGTAATAATTTTGCTTCAGTTATTTGCACATTTTTTTCATCATTTTTCACAGAATTCTGTATATTATGATTTGGTGTATTATTTGCTAATTTTGCCGATAATATTGGCCAAAATAATTTTTCAAATTGATTGTTAATATTAAGGTTACCTAAATTATTGATTGCATTACGAAATTTCACTCCTTCCTCATAATTTTCTTGATTTAATTTTGCGTGCATTAATTCAATTGAAAGTTTTAGGCTTTCTTCATCACACTTCATTAATAGAATTTTCTTATCTTTATCTCCTACAATTGATAATAAGCATTGAAAATTTGGGGTGACTACCATCAGAAAAGGTTCATAGCCATCTTCCTGACAAAGATTTAAGACTTTATAATTACTAACTAAATCGTAATCTTTTTTTATCTTTTCTGAATTATTGACTGGTAAAAAACCTGCATTTTCATTTTGAAAGTATGGAAACCCTTCAGGAGACCAAAGCCATCCATGAAGTTGATTTAAAAATTTTTTATCATTAAAAGCTGGCAAAGGCGAAGCAACCCAGATCCCCCCCTGTTTATAATTCTGAGATAAGAAATCTTTTTGAATAACTTCTAAAGAAGCCCACCACATTCTTCTGGATGTATCATCATCCACGTATATGGTTTGAACTCGTTTATTTAAGAGCTCTTGAATTTTTTTTATGGTTATTTGTGATTTCATCAACTTCTTAATGATCTTGAACGTTTTAATATAGATATAACAAATCCAATAGACATAAAATTAGTCACCAAGGACGTTCGACCATAGCTCATGAAAGGAAGTGGAATTCCAGTAACTGGTCCTAACCCAATAGTCATGAATAAGTTAATAATTATTTGGAATAAAAAAGTTGAGGCTATTCCAATAACAATCAGAGATTCAAATTTAGTCCTAGCAATTGTTGCAGTATTAATAAGCTTTTTAATCAAAAAAAAGAACAAAAATAAAACTACTATGCACCCCACAAAACCCAATTCTTCGCCTAAAGCACTGAATATAAAATCAGTATGTTGTTCTGGGATAAATTGCAAATTAGTCAGCTTACCTTGTAGCAAACCAGTGCCAAATAATCCTCCAGAACCAATTGCAATTTGGCTCTGTATTAAATGATATCCACCACCTAATGGGTCTCTATTTGGATCTAAAAATAAAACTAATCTATCTTTTTGATATTCTTTTAAGCCATATTGCCACAAAATTGGTGTCAATTTTGCCACTAATAAATGGAATGAAATAGCAAGAGCAGAAAAAATAATTTTCTTTTTTGAAGATCTATAAGCAAGATATCCAATAACAGGAATCCAGAAAATAAGAAGAGTTGGTAAGGTTAGATATAATATAGAAGTGAAAATACAAAAAACTAATATTAAAACCCACTCTATGGGCATTTGCGACCAATAGAGCATCATACTTGTCAAAACAAGTAAAACTAAAGAGGTACCTAAGTCCGGTTGAAAGAAAATTAATAACCAAGGAATAACCACTACAAATAAGGGCAATACTAAATCTCTTATTGATAGAATTATTTTTTTTTCGAGTACTAAAGCAAGAGTTAATACAGTACTAATTTTAGCTACTTCTGAAGGCTGAAAAGAAAAGATGCCCAAGTTTAGCCATCTTTGAGCTCCAGAAACTGAAATCCCAAAAAAATAAATTAGTAATAAGGATAATAAAGTACACAAATAAAATGGAACCACATACTTTCTAATTCTCTCTAAAGGTATATAAGAAATAAAAAATGCTAAAAAATACCCTAAAAAACCAGTTAGGATATGACCTAAATAGTTGGATACTAAATGATCACCCTGAATACTTTTTATTAATAAGCCAGAAATAATAACTAAAAAAAGTGGAATTATAAGTAGTTGAGAAAATAAAAAACCTCTATTAAAGTTGTCTTTTTTTTGTAAAAATCCTCTATTGTTTAATAAAAAAGTTCTCTTAAACATCAATTAACTATTAACGAATTGATTCTTAATAAATTGAGCTAAATTACCAAATATTAAAGAACTTTCTTTATTGGGCTGGCTTACTGAGATTGGTATACCTTTATTACTATCATCAACGAGAGGGATTTCAATGGGGATTTGAGCTAATAATGGTAAGTCATTTTCTTTAGCTAATCTTTCTCCCCCACCTTTACCAAAAATTTCATATTTTTTACTTGGCATATCTGGCGGAATAAATACTGACATATTTTCTACAATTCCCAGTAATGGGACTCCGAGTTGTTTAAACATTGCTAATCCTCTCCTTGCATCTTGCAAGGATACTTGTTGAGGAGTAGTGACAACTATAGCTCCAGAAATAGGCACAGATTGAGAAAGAGATATTTGAGCGTCTCCGGTTCCTGGAGGCAAATCAATTACCAAAAAATCAAGATTATTCCATTCAACTTGGTACAAAAATTGTCGAATAATACTATTAAGCATTGGTCCTCTCCATATAACTGGCTGACCTTCTTCTATGAGGAAACCCATTGATACCAATGAAATTCCATATTTATCTATTGGTATTAACCTTTGATCACTGCCACTACCCTCTGTAACCTTTGGGTTCTGTTCGGCAACTCCCATCATTGAGGGAGTATTAGGTCCATAGATATCTGCATCCAGCAAACCAGTTTTTAAGCCTAATTTAGCTAGAGAACAAGCTAGATTAACTGCAATGGTACTTTTCCCAACTCCACCTTTACCACTGCTAACAGCTATGATATGTGCAATTCCATCAATCTTCTGCAACTCAGGCGCATTACTTTGATTTTGAGATTCTGTTTTGGAAGGATTATTATCTAGCTCTATTTGAACATCATCAATATCTTCAAAATTCAGTAGTACTTCTTTAACCTCTTGTACAATTCTATTTCTCTGAGAATTTGCAAACGATGGTAATGATAATGTTACTATTACTCTCGGTATAGTTACTCTTACATTTTTAATCCAAGCTAATTCAATTACATTTCTCTGTGATCCAGCATCTAGAACTTTTTGTAAAGCAAAATTCGCATCTTCTATTGTGGTCATTAAATTTTTAAATATTTTGACAAGGTAGTCGACAGTTTAAAAGATTAAGAACTATGTCGAACTATCAAATAATAGGCAATAAGGACCCCCTAAGAGAAATTATAAAGAGAAACTTATAATTAACCAAAAAAAATTTTTTTCTTCAAGATTTACTAAATACATGTTGAAAGAACCTCCTAAAAACTCGAGAGAAAAAACTAAAAATCTCTTATTAACTTTACAAGACAAAATTTGTTCAGAACTTGAAAATGTAGATGGCAAAGAAAAATTTACAGAAGAATCTTGGCTAAGAGACGAAGGGGGCGGTGGAAGATCAAGAGTATTGAAAAATGGTTCTATTTTTGAGCAGGCAGGCGTAAATTTTTCGGAAGTGCAGGGGAAACAATTACCTCAATCTATAATCTCTCAAAGGCCCGATGCAAAGGGTCATGAATGGTTTGCTACGGGAACTTCTATGGTTTTGCATCCTAAGAATCCCTATATTCCTACAGTCCATCTGAATTATCGATATTTCGAAGCTGGTCCTGTTTGGTGGTTTGGAGGAGGTGCAGACTTAACCCCTTTTTATCCTTATCTTTCTGATGTAAGAAATTTTCATAAAGAGCATAAAAAAGCTTGTGAGAAAGTTGATAAAGATTTGCATAAAGTTTTCAAACCATGGTGTGATGAATATTTCTTTTTGAAGCATAGAAATGAATCTAGAGGCATAGGAGGTATTTTTTATGATTATCAAGATGGTTCAGGTAAAATTTATAAAGGAAATAATCAAGATGGAGAGGCATCAAAAGCTTCGCAAAGTATTAGCAAATCTGATTTAAATTGGGATAATTTATTTTCTTTAGCGGAAAACTGTGGGCAGGCATTCCTTCCTTCATATTTGCCCATTATTGAAAATAGAGCTTCTCAAACATATTCATCCAAAGAAAGGGAATTCCAACTATATCGAAGAGGTAGATATGTAGAATTCAATTTAGTTTGGGATAGAGGGACCATTTTTGGACTACAAACAAATGGAAGAACTGAATCTATATTAATGTCCTTACCGCCTTTAGCTAGATGGGAATATGGATATAAAGCTAAAAAGGGTACTCGAGAGGAATTTCTAACATCAATTTTTACAAAACCCCAAGATTGGTTAAATGATAAAGAGTTAGAGAAATTCTGTGTAGAAAATAATATTTTTGATTAAAAATTATCTAATAAAATTTTAAAGTATCTCAAATAGGTGTTTTAAATAAAGAACCGTCACTTTTCAATTGAAGTTTTTCTCCAAGTTCATTTTCTAAAGAAATTAATTCATCCCTATGCGCTTTTAATCTCATGAAAGTTGTATCATTTTCATTTTCGTTGATCAACCTTAATTCAAATTTCTCTTCCCTTGCTGATTTCTTAAAATAGAAAATGCCTGAAAAAGGGCCGCCAACTAATCCTAAAAGAATAGGCCACCAACCTAATTCAGGATATATTTGAATAATCACTAATCCCAAAGCACAAGAACCAAAACCGCCAAGAAAACCCAAAAAAATTGCTAAAAATTTACTAGAAACAACTTGGCCCTTGAATATTAAAATTCTTTGTTCAAAATCTCCTCCTGTTTGCTTCCATCCCCTCAAATTAAGCCATTCACATAAACCATTTAAAACCTTTATTGGCTGCTGAGAAGATGAAATCTCAACGATGGTTGTTCTATCTTTACTGGAAGCCCTAAGAAAAAAAAATAATCCTATGGCCAAGAGAATTGTCAGCAATAATGTTGAATTTAAGGAATATGACATTAAATAATTTTTTCTAGTAACTCGAGAATAAAAATTAAAGTTACATCATATTATAATTTTCTAGAATTATTCTGTAAAATATTCCTATTAGATAAAAATTCTTAATTAAATAAAATCTTAACTAATATTCTAAATCTTAAATTTCCTTAAATACTTATTAAAAATGACTATTGAAAATAAAACTATTGATCTTCTTTATAGCGATCTAACAGTAGATTTATACAATCTTTATAAAAAGTCATCCTACCTAGCTATTGACACTGAAGCAATGGGTTTAATTCATGGAAGAGATAGACTCTGTTTAGTACAAATTTGCAATGAATTTAAAAGAACATCCTGTATAAAAATCGAACTTAATACATCTTCTTCACCTCATTTAAAAAAACTTCTTGAAGATGATAAAATTACTAAAATATTTCACTATGCGAGATTTGATGTAGCAGCTCTAAAATGCAATCTTGAAATTAATACAAAAAATATTTTTTGTACAAAAATTGCTAGTAAGTTGGCAAGAACTTATACAAATAAACACGGTTTAAAGGATTTAATTAATGAATTGTTAGGCATAGAACTGGACAAAAGCTCGCAAAGTAGTGATTGGGGTAGCAACGAAGATTTAACAAAAGATCAATTAGATTATGCAGCAAATGATGTTAGATATTTAATTGAAGCTATGCATAAATTAAAAGTTATCTTAGAAAGAGAAAATAGATATGAATTAGCTCAAAAATGTTTCGAAACAGTTTCTGTACATGCTGATTTAGACATACTAAAATTCTCAAATATATTTGAACATTAAGAATCAATCTTCAGTTAAAAAATTATCTTCACTATCAAGAGTTTCCATAAGCTTATCAAGTATTCTTGAATTACTTAATTCATCTCCATCATTTTTTTCACAAATTTTTAAAACATATTGCGCAACTTGTATTTTTTCTTGAATAGTTTTCGAGCCTTCTTTTGCAATTTGAATTTCTACTTTCTTTTTAGCAGAGGATAAGCTTATACTCATAATTTTTGCAATCTCTGCACAAATTTTTAGATATTGCCGATCATTTATTGGATACATAAAAGAATTAATAATTAATTAGCTAGTGCCATTTACTAAGATAACAAATGAAGGTTTATGGCATCTACAATTTTCTCGCTTGCTCCGGAGTCCCCCATTCTTTTTTTTCCAATTTTTGCTTGTTCTAACCTATCAACTTTCCCTTTCAAAAGTAAACTTAAACGTTTTAAAAGAATTTTTTTGTTCTTGCAAACTAAAACACTACCTCCCAACAATCTTGATTGCCTTTTTGCAAATGATTTTGTAAATTGTGGACCAGATCCCGGGAAAGAAAGAGATGGAATTCCAAGGCCAGCAATTTGTTCTGTAGCAGTTCCTGCATTAGACAAGCCAACTTCTGCCATATTGGCCCATGAATTGAATTTACCTTTTCCAATCACAACATATTGATCTTTCTTTTTCCATACTGAATCTTCATCAATTAGAAATTTAACTTTCCTCTGTTTTATAAAACCATATTTATTTAAATAACTTTGAATTTGAACGACATTCGCATTAATGCTCAAAGGCAAAAGTATTATCAAATCCATTGATAAATCAAAATCTTGCAAACAATTTAGAAAATTATCAAGATTTTTAAGAGCTTCAGGGTATCTACTTCCAACTAATAAAATTATCCTTTTAAAAGAAATAATATTTGATATATTTTCGTTTGTTGCATTAACAAAATCCATCATTGGATTACCCAAGTATTTTGCATCAATATTTTTTCTATTCAAATTATTAGCTGTAATTTTATCTCTCATAATTAAATTTTTACATCTTGGAGATTTCATTAAAAACATTTCCCATGGATCCCATTCGGAACCTTTGAACTTATGATAAAAATCGCTTAAATCCCAACCTGGCCCACTACTCCAAGTATGATCACTTTTGGGAGTTCCAATGAAACTAAATTCGCATTCTGAACTCCAAGCGTAGAGTAATGGCAAGAAATCGCCTACTGCGATAATTTTGCAGTTATGTTTTGACTTCCGTTTTACAAGTAGAAAATTTCTTAAATTATCAATTAAAAATCCTGCAAACAAATCAAGCACAAATCCCTTCAGACTTTGATTACTAAAACCTCCACTAGGAAGCTCTTTTAAATACCCTATTTTACGAAAATTCTTTGATTTTATGGAATTAAATACATCTCCATTTCCTACTAACGGCAAAACTTCAATATTTTTATTTTTTATTTTTTTTAGTAATCTTTTTATTATCTCCGATGCGATTACATCTTCTCCATGACCATTGCAAATAAATAATAGAGAATGAGACACCTTACTGTTAAGATCATAAAAAGACTCAATCGAATCTTTTTCGGCGGCATGGCCAAGTGGTAAGGCAGAGGATTGCAAATCCTTTATCCCCAGTTCGAATCTGGGTGCCGCCTTATTTAATTTTTTTACGCATTTAATTATGAAGTTTTCTAAGAACTTCAATTTCAAATAAAGGGTATAAAGTTTCAATTACTTAAGAAAAATAATCTTTTCTTTATTATTGATAATAATACCTGATGTTTATTAATAAATAAAATTTAATTGATTTATAAATTATTTTCATCAGATTATTTATATAAAAATTTGAATTATTTTAGTAATCATTATCTGCTACACACATTCCTAAACATCTAACACCATTTGTTGCAGTCCTTTTGCAATGTTTACATAAAATGGGATCTTTCTCTGAGGTAAGGTTAATTTTTGAATTATTTTGTTCTTTAAAACTTATTAACTCTTGTGTTGAGTCAAATAGAGTCATTCTTGGAATTATCATTTGAGTCGATACTAACAACAAGTGAAGCATTAGTGTTGGAAGAGGGTAAATCCATAATTTTTACAGTTTCTTTAGGTTCATCAATAACTTGATTTTCTTCAGTACTTTCATCAACTGCACAAGCTTCAAGAGCCTCTCGAAGTAGTGAATCAAATGTTGCTCCAGGCAATCTATGTCTAGCAACCTCAAGAAAAGTTCTTGGTAAAGATTCAGATGCAGCATCTCGTAAAGCAGGATTGTTCTTTCTATGTTCTTGTTCTTCTTCTATTGATTTAATAAACCTCAGTGTGACATCTCTTTTGGTAGAAGCTTTTATCAGAGTATCATTTTCCGGATTACTAGCATTAGGTTCATTTTCGAGATCGCTAAGTCTTTTTTCTAAACTATTTAAAACTTCATTAGCTTCTTTACTAATATGCGCTAATTGACCATCTGACAAATTAGGTAAATCAGCGACAAACACCTTCCCATGATCCCTTAGTGTCAAGAAAGTTGGTCTTGGGCCTTGAGCCTGTCTACCGATTGATTCAGAATTATTACCTATTGGTCTTTTTGGAGGTGTAGGGCCAGCTGAACTACGTCTACGTGTAATTCTTTGATTATTTGCAAAGGGCATTGAATAAAGGTTAAATCTTAATACTTAAACTTCCGATATAACTCGGCGGTAATTTTATTATATTACACCTAACTTTTTCATTTGTGTATAAAAAATTATTTTTTAAAACTCATTTAAAAAAGATAAAAAAATTTAAGTTAAAATTTCTGGTAAAAATTTACTAATTGTTGTTTCATTTTTTCGAACTATCTTTCCAATTTCCCAACTATCTATAGCATAGTCTTTACAAATACTTAATATCGCCTCCTTGAATTGCTTATCAATAACTAAACAAAATCCCACTCCAAGATTGAAAGTATTCCAAAAATCTTTTTCAGGAATAGAACCTTTCTCTTTTAGGAATTTAAATAAAATAGGTATTTCCCAAGAACTGGTATTGATATAAGGGATAAAATCAGAAGGTATGCATCTTGGTAAATTTTCTGGAATTCCTCCTCCAGTTATATGAGACATTGCTTTAATTTCTATATTTTCAGTTAAGATTTGGTTAATCACATTATTGTAAATTTTTGTAGGTTTCAATA
>QCBK01000003.1 GCA_003281635.1 Prochlorococcus sp. AG-347-G22 | reverse complement strand
TTGAAAGAGAAAGAGGGATAACGATACTCTCAAAAAATACTGCAGTTAACTACAAAGATACAAGAATTAATATTATAGATACACCGGGACATGCAGATTTCGGAGGAGAAGTTGAAAGGGTTTTGGGCATGGTTGATGGTTGTCTGCTTATTGTTGATGCAAATGAGGGGCCGATGCCTCAAACAAGATTTGTTTTAAAAAAAGCATTAGAAAAAGGACTTAGGCCCATAGTTTTTGTCAATAAAATTGATAGACCAAGGGTAGTGCCAGAAATAGCAATTGATAAGGTGTTGGATTTGTTTTTAGAATTAGGAGCTGATGATGACCAATGTGATTTCCCTTATCTTTTTGGAAGCGGCCTATCTGGTTTTGCAAAAGAAGAGATGGAATCTAATAGTGACAATATGATGCCTCTTTTTGAAGCTATTATCAGACATGTTCCACCTCCAGTAGGTGATGCTAATAAGCCTCTTCAGCTACAAATAACTACCTTGGACTATTCAGATTTCTTGGGCAGAATTGTAATTGGGAAAATTCATAATGGAACTATAAAAAATGGTCAACAAGCTAGTTTAATTAAAGAAAATGGAAAAACTATTAAAGGTAAAGTTAGTAAACTTCTAGGATTCGAAGGATTACAAAGGATTGATATAAATGAAGCATTTGCAGGAGATATCGTTGCCGTATCTGGGTTCGATGACGTCAATATTGGTGAGACCATAGCATGTCCTGATTCTCCCCATCCACTTCCATTAATCAAAGTTGACGAACCTACCTTAAATATGACTTTTGTTGTTAATGATTCGCCATTTGCGGGTAAAGAAGGGAAATTTGTTACTAGTAGACAACTCAAAAATAGATTGGAAAGGGAACTTTTAACAAATGTTGCCTTAAGAGTCGAAGAAACTGATTCTCCTGATAGATTTTCAGTTTCAGGAAGAGGAGAATTACATTTAGGTATTTTGATTGAAACCATGAGAAGAGAAGGGTTTGAGTTTCAAATCTCACAACCTCAAGTAATTTTTAGAGAAATTGATAATGTTGAATGTGAGCCTATTGAGACTTTGGTTTTAGATGTACCTGAAGTATCCGTTGGTTCATGCATCGAGAAACTTGGATCGAGAAAAGCAGAAATGAAAAACATGCAGACAAGTTCAGATGGGAGAACTCAATTAGAATTTCTCGTTCCATCAAGAGGACTTATTGGATTTCGCGGTGAATTTGTTCGTATTACGAGAGGTGAAGGTATCATGAGTCACTCTTTTTATGAATATAAACCCAAAACAGGAGATTTTGAAACCAGGAGAAATGGAGTTCTTATAGCTTTTGAGGAAGGTGTGGCTACATTTTATGCATTAAAGAATGCTGAAGATAGGGGAGTTTATTTTATTAAGCCTGGTGTTAAAGTTTACAAAGGAATGATAATTGGAGAGAATAATAGACCTCAAGATCTTGAGTTGAATATATGTAAAACTAAGCAGTTGACTAATATGAGGTCTGCAGGGGCAGAAGAACTTGATACATTGCAGTCGCCTGTTGATATTACCCTTGAAAGAGCACTCGAATATATAGGTCCAGATGAGATGCTAGAGGTAACACCAGATTCAATAAGAATGAGAAAAATAAATAAAAAGAAAAAAAATTAATAATTAGTATCATGAACGGAGAAAGTACAAAAAGTTTTAGAGATTCCCTTTTTACTGCTTTAAATCTTTTTAACAATCATGAATGGTATGAGGCTCATGATGCTTTTGAAGAAATATGGAATACCGTTGATGGTGACGAAAGACAAGTTATCCAGGGAATTTTACAAGTATCTGTTTCTCAGTTTCACTTAAGTAAGGGTAATTTAAATGGAGCTACTATTTTGCTTGGAGAGGGTTTAGGTAGAATAAAAACTAGAACCAAGATTGATTTAGGGATTGATCTTGAATCCTTCTGCCGATGTTTGGAAGATTTATTGAGGAAATTACAATGCAAAGAGCTATTAAATGAGAGCGATAAGCCTTTTTTGAAACCTCTTTCATAAATATGAGTATATCTTTATCTTCAATTAAATTATTATTTTCTATCCCATTTTTTTTTCAAGAAATAAAGAAAACTAATCGATCTCAAGAAAAATGAACCTAAAGATTCATAATGTATCCCTTTCAATAAAAGGAAGATTAATCGTAAATGATGTTTCCATAACTGTGAATCCAGGGGAAGTTGTTGGTTTGATGGGACCCAATGGTGCTGGGAAAACTACTACTTTTAATCTTGCTGTTGGGAATATAAAACCTGATAAAGGAGAAATTTTAATGAATGGAAAAAATATAACCAATCTTCCTCTCCCAATTAGGTCAAGACTTGGGTTGGGTTATTTAACTCAAGAAGCAAGTATATTCAGAGACCTAACTGTTAAGGATAATATTGATTTGGCTTTGCAAAGTTCAACTTATAGTAGAGCGGCAATTAGAAATAGAAGAGAACAATTAATTAATGATTTTAATTTGAATAACTTTGTAGATAATTATGGTTATCAACTTTCGGGAGGAGAGAGGAGGAGATGTGAAATAGCTAGGGCTCTTACTGTAGGTAGAAAAGGACCTAAATATTTGTTATTAGACGAACCTTTTGCTGGGATTGATCCTCTAGCTGTTAATGATCTGAAGAAACTAATTATTAAATTAAGTAGTGATGGGGTGGGCATTCTCATTACAGACCATAATGTGAGGGAAACCCTCCTGATTACTAACAAATCATATGTATTAAGTGAAGGGAAAATTTTAGCAAACGGTTCATCAAGTGAATTGGCTGATAATCCAATAGTTAAGAAGTATTATCTAGGAGATGATTTCAAACTTTGAAATGCTTTTTAAAAAATAAATTAAAACTTTATTATTAAATATTTACTCATATAAGTACAATTTTAATTATTATTTGTTTGTTATGGAGTATTAAAACTTGAGAAATTTCTAGAAATGATACTAGATAATTTTTTTAAAAATTTAATATATGAACCAGTTTCAGTTTTAGGTCTTTTAGTTTTTTATTTTTTATTAATTAACTTACCAATATCTTTGGGTGCAGTTTTTAAAAAAAAGTCTTCTTCTGCTGTAAGACTTATTACGATTTTAGTGAACTTATTAATAACATTACAGTTACTTTTTAGATGGTCAATTTCTGGGCACTTTCCTATTAGCAATCTGTATGAATCTCTTTATTTCCTTACTTGGGGTATCACATTAGGACAACTATTGGTTGAAAGAGAATACCAAGCTCCAATAATCCCCTCAATTGCTATACCTATTGAGTTACTTACTGTGTCTTTTGCTTGTTTTGTTTTACCTGAGGATTTGAAATTATCATCCAACTTAGTTCCAGCTTTAAGGTCTAGTTGGTTAGTAATGCATGTAAGCGTCGTAATGCTTAGTTATGCAGCATTAATAATAGGTTCTTTACTTTCAATTTCCGTTTTGTTTATTAATAAAAGTGAGCCGCTTCAAATCAGAAGTAGTTCTACAGGTATAGGAGGATTTAAACTTTCAAACAGCTATCCTGTAAATGATTTAGTTGAACCTATTGAATTTTCTCATTCAGAAGAATTAGATACATTAAGTTATCGTTCTATATTAATAGGTTTTGTCCTTTTGACTCTCGGTTTGATTTCAGGTGCAGTTTGGGCTAATGAGGCCTGGGGTACATGGTGGAGTTGGGATCCTAAAGAAACATGGGCATTTATCTCATGGTTGTTTTATGCCGCTTATCTGCATATGAGAATAAGCAAGGGTTGGCAAGGACGTAAACCAGCATTATTAGCATCTACAGGCTTTTTAGTTGTTTTAGTATGTTATTTAGGAGTTAATTTTTTAGGAATAGGGTTGCATAGTTATGGATGGATATTTGGGTGATTTCTTAATCATCCAGAATATTTATTGAGGTTCTGAAAGAACTTTCCCTTTTTGTGCTTCTTGTGCAACTTTTCTCAAGTCATCACACCCTTCTTTTAATGTTGGGTAAGCAAACATTCCGCTACCTGCAATAAAACAATTAGCACCAGCATCGGCACATTGTGAAATAGTCCAATTTGCTTTTATCCCCCCATCAACTTCAATGTCGATATTTAAGTTTTTTTCGATAATAAAGTTTCTTATTTCTCTGATTTTATTAAGCATTGTTGGTATGTAAGCTTGTCCTCCAAAACCTGGATTAACTGTCATAACCAAAACATGATCAACCATATCCATAATGTTTTTAATCATTTCAAAAGGAGTATGAGGGTTTAATGCAACAGAAGGAGATCCTCCTAAATCTCTTATTCTTCCGAGAACTCTATGCAAATGAATATTCGCTTCGGCATGAGCTATTACTACTCCTGGTTCTCCATTCGCCCCTTTTGTGGCATTTACATAAGATTCAAGCATGGTTTCACAGTTATATTGGCTCACCATTAATTGAGTTTCAAAAGGGACATTGCAATATTTCCTACATGCAGCAATCATTTCAGGACCGAATGTAAGATTTGGTACGAAATTCCCATCCATTACATCAAATTGAATTCTATCTACCCCAGCTTCCTCGAGCTCTTTAACACATCCCCCCATATTTGCCCAATCTGCTGGTAAAACTGAAGGAATTATTTGAATTGGTCTATTAACACCAGCTAAATTTGTTTGATTTGACTCAGTCATTTAATTTTTAAAATATTTAATAAAGATACTATATTTAGTTGTTTATTCCTAATTTCAAGTCACGGCCTGATAAAGTAACAGCTGTAAAGAGTTAAAAAAAGCTTACTAGCATAATAACTCTCATAAAAAATGGCATTTTTTATGAGATCATACTCAAAACCTTTAAGAAAATCCTCAAAATTTAATTGTGAATCAAACTTTAATTCAAGAAATTCTCGAAGTTGTCGAGCAAGCTGCTATTGCCTCAGCAAAACTAACAGGACTTGGTCAAAAAGATGAAGCTGATGCTGCAGCTGTAGAAGCAATGAGATTGCGAATGGGCAAAATTGAAATGAAAGGGAAAATAGTTATTGGAGAAGGTGAAAGAGATGAAGCACCTATGCTTTATATAGGTGAAGAGGTCGGTAGTGGAAGTGGTCCAGGAGTCGACTTTGCAGTAGATCCTTGTGAAGGAACTAATCTTTGTGCAAATAATCAAAGAGGTTCTATGGCGGTTTTGGCTGCTTCTGATACTGGGGGTCTTTTCAATGCTCCTGATTTTTACATGAACAAATTAGCTGCCCCTCCTGCTGCCAAAGGTAAAGTAGATATTAGAAATTCAGCTACTGAAAATTTGAAGATACTTAGTGATTGCTTGGGTCTTTCTATTGACGAGCTTACTGTTGTTGTAATGGATAGAACTAGGCATAAAGATTTAATTAAAGAGATTCGAGGATGTGGTGCAAAAGTACAACCGATTTCTGATGGTGATGTTCAAGCTGCGATTGCATGTGGTTTTGCAGGTACTGGAACACATTGTTTGATGGGTATAGGTGCAGCTCCAGAGGGTGTTATTTCAGCTGCTGCAATGAGAGCTCTTGGCGGACACTTCCAAGGACAACTAGTTTATGATCCAGCAATAGCTCAAACTTCTGAATGGGCTGATTACACAAAAGAAGGGAATATAAAACGTCTTAATGAAATGGGCATAACTGATATAGATAAAATCTATGAAGCGAATGAGTTGGCATCGGGAGAAAATGTTGTTTTCGCTGGAAGTGGAATAACTGATGGATTATTATTTGATGGAGTTAAATTTGAAAGGGATTGTGTTAGAACAAGTAGTCTAGTAATTAGTACATTAGATAGTACTGCAAGGTTCACAAATACTGTTCATATAAAAGATGGTGCTAAGAGTATCAGCCTTTAAAAATTTATTGTTGATATTATGCATATTGTTGTCGTCGGACTAAGTCATCGCACGGCACCTGTTGAAGTGCGTGAGAAGTTAAGTATTCCTGACCAATCTATAACAGAATCATTGAAAGCATTAAAAGCTTCCTCTGATATATTGGAAGTGTCAATTTTAAGTACTTGTAATAGGCTAGAAATATATGCATTAGTAAAGGATAAAAATACTGGAATTTCATCTATAAAAGAATTTATATCAGAATATTCTGGAATTATTTTTGAAGATTTAAATCCACATCTTTTTTGCTTTAGGCAGGAAGAAGCAGTTTTGCATTTGATGAAAGTCTCGGCAGGACTCGATAGCCTCGTTTTAGGTGAAGGACAAATCCTTTCGCAGGTAAAAAAAATGATGAGATTAGGTCAGGAGAATCAATCTACTGGACCAATTCTTAATAGATTATTAACTCAATCAGTTAGTACAGGCAAAAAAGTAAGATCTGAAACAAATTTAGGAACTGGAGCAGTATCAATTAGTTCGGCAGCGGTAGAACTTGCCCAATTAAAAATTGGACAAGAAAAGGGTTTTGATACTCTTGTAAGTTTGGAATTAGAGAACGTTCTTGTGGTTGGGGCTGGACGAATGAGTAGGCTTTTAATAACTCATTTAAAATCAAAAGGATGTCATAAACTTATCCTTATAAATAGAAATATTGATAGAGCATTAAATCTTTCTCAAGATTTCCCTGATTTAGAGATCGTTTGTAGAGGGTTAAACGAATTAGAGGAAAACATATCACTGTCTTCCCTTGTTTTCACCAGCACTGCTTCTGAAGAGCCAATTATTGATCTTGCGAAAATTGAAAAATTAAATTTGAGTGATAGACTTAAATTTATCGATATTGGTGTACCGAGAAATATATCTAATGATGTTAAACAGCATGAATTTGTAAAATCATTTGATGTTGATGACTTACAAGAGGTCGTTTCAAGAAATCAAGAATTTAGACAGAAAATAGCTAAGGAAGCGGAATCTTTAGTTGAAGAAGAAAGGATCATTTTTCTAGAATGGTGGGCAAGTTTAGAGGCTGTTCCAGTAATTAATAAACTTAGATCAGATTTGGAATTAATTAGAAAAGAGGAATTGCAAAAAGCACTTAGCAGAATGGGACCAGATTTTTCAGCTCGAGAAAGAAAAGTTGTGGAAGCGCTTACTAAAGGAATTATTAATAAAATACTTCACACGCCTGTTACCAAGTTGAGAAGTCCTCAATCAAGAGAAGAAAGACAAGTTTCTTTGAAAATCGTTGAAAAATTATTTTCTTTGGTAGAAGAGGAAAAAAATAACTAATTTTTCTCATTTATATTAAGTTTTTCTAGTGATTTATCGAAATACCTTCGTAAACTGGCCATTAGTATTTCTAAATATGCCCATAATCAGTTACTTTAAATAGTTGTATATCTACCTCCATAAGATTGAATGAAGCGCGTGTTGGCCATAATCCTCGGAGGAGGAAAAGGTTCTAGACTTTACCCTTTAACAAAAATGAGGGCTAAACCTGCGGTGCCGTTAGCAGGTAAGTATCGTTTAATAGATATTCCAATTAGTAATTGTATAAATTCAGGTATTGAAAAAATGTACGTATTGACCCAGTTCAATAGTGCATCTCTAAATAGACATATAGGAAGAACCTATAATTTAAATGGTCCTTTCGGTCAAGGATTTGTAGAGGTTCTTGCCGCGCAACAGACCCCTGATAGTCCTAAGTGGTTTGAAGGTACTGCTGATGCTGTAAGAAAATACCAATGGTTATTTCAAGAATGGGACGTTGATGAATATTTAATATTGTCAGGCGATCAACTTTACAGAATGGACTACAGTTTATTTGTTCAACATCATAGAGATAATGATGCTGATTTAACTGTTGCAGCTTTACCTGTTGATGAAGCTCAAGCAGAGGGCTTTGGCCTCATGAGAACAGACGATGTAGGAAATATAAAAGAATTCAGTGAAAAGCCATCTGGAGAGAAGTTGAAGGCAATGGCAGTAGATACTTCAAAATTTGGATTAAGTAAAGAGTCAGCTACCGAAAAACCTTATCTAGCCTCTATGGGTATTTACGTTTTTAGCAGAAATACTCTTTTCGATCTTTTAAATAAATTTCCTAACTATACGGATTTTGGTAAGGACATAATTCCTGAAGCCCTTAATAGGGGCGATACTCTTAAAAGTTATGTCTTCGATGATTATTGGGAAGATATCGGTACCATTGGGGCATTCTTTGAGTCAAATCTTGCCTTGACTGAGCAACCAAAACCCCCATTTAGTTTTTATGATGAAAAATTCCCAATTTATACAAGACCAAGATTTCTTCCCCCTTCTAAACTAGTAGATGCTCAAATTACTGATTCAATAGTTTGTGAAGGTACAATCTTGAAGTCATGTAGTATTTTGCATTGTGTTTTAGGTGTAAGAAGCAGGATTGAAAGTGATTCGGTTCTTGAGGACACTCTTGTTATGGGTGCTGATTTCTTTGAATCACCTGAAGAGAGGATTGAATTAAGAAAAGGAGGCGGAACACCGCTTGGAGTAGGTGAAGGCACTACTGTAAAAAGAGCAATTCTTGATAAGAATACAAGGATTGGTGATAACGTCGTAATCATTAATAAAGATCGAGTAGAAGAAGCAGATAAGCCAGAATTAGGCTTCTATATAAGAAATGGAATTGTTGTAGTAGTTAAAAATGCAACTATCGCAAACGGAACTGTTATTTAAATCTTTTCGATCATTTATCGCTGACATAAGTTTTTTTTTTTGAGCAATTTTGTTGAGTTGCAGGCAGACTATATTTATTGAGTTTTTAATTTTTTATGTCCAAGGCACATTTTGGTTTAATAGGACTTGGTGTTATGGGCGAAAATTTAGTTCTTAACGCAGAGAGAAATGGGTTTTCTAGTGTAGTTTTTAATAGAACTTACTCAAAAACTGAAGAATTTTTACAAGGTCGTGGTCTTGGTAAGAATATAGAGGGAGCTGAAACTCTTCAAGAATTTGTTAACAAGCTAGAGAGACCTAGAAGAATTCTAATGATGGTAAAAGCTGGACCCTCAACAGATGCAGTTATAGACAATATTTCTGGTTATCTCGAGGAGGGAGATTTATTAATAGATGGAGGTAACTCTCAATTTAAAGATACAGAAAGAAGGGTAAATACTCTTGAAAGTAAAAGTTTTGGTTACATTGGAATGGGAGTCTCTGGTGGTGCAAAAGGAGCTCTAGAAGGCCCAAGTATGATGCCCGGCGGTACTAAGGCTTCATATGATGCGATAGAAAGCTTATTAACAAAAATGGCTGCCAAAGTTGAAGACGGTCCATGTGTTGCATATGTTGGACCAGGAGGTTCAGGTCATTTTGTAAAAACGGTTCATAACGGAATTGAATATGGAATTGAACAAATACTCGCAGAAGCTTATGACCTTATGAAGAGAGTCAAAGGTATGAATGGTCAGCAGATGTCTGATGTATTTGGTATATGGAATAATTCTGATGAATTAGCTTCTTATCTTGTTGAGATAACAGAGATTTGTCTAAATACAAAAGATGAGATAACTGGAGATGATGTAGTAGAGAAAATATTGGATAAAGCTGGCCAAAAAGGTACTGGATTATGGACTGTTGTAAGTGCTTTAGAACTGGGAGTGTCAGTCCCAACAATTTATGCATCCTTAAATGCAAGAGTAATGAGTTCTTTAAAAGAGCAACGTAGTGAGATTGCAAAAACTATTCCATCTAAAGAGATAGAGGATTTTGATTTGGGAAATATATCAGATGGAATGAAACCTTTATTTGATGCTGTAGTCCTTGCCACAATCGCGAGCTATGCCCAAGGTATGGATATTTTAAGAGAAGCATCTAAAGTATATAACTATGGTTTGAATATGCCGTCAATTGCTCAAATATGGAAAGGTGGTTGCATAATTAGATCAAAATTATTAAGTAAAATTCAAGATGCTTATAACAAAGACCCTAATCTAAAAAATTTAATTTTTGATGATTGGTTCAATAATGAAATTGCGACAAGATTAGATAACTTATCTAAAGTAGTTTCTTTATCCACAAAAGCTGGTATACCAGTCCCATGTCTATCCAGTACTTTAGATTATTTGAATAGTTATAAAACTAATAGACTTCCTCAGAATCTTGTTCAGGCAATGAGAGACTGTTTTGGCTCTCATACATATGAAAGGATTGATAAGGAAGGTAGTTTTCATACTGAATGGATGAAGTGATTGAAAAGGTCAAAAATGGATACTCCATATACATATACAAAGATAAGTTAGAACTAACAACAGCTGTTTTTAAGTTTATTGAGAGTCAAATTATTTGTACTTTAAAAAATAAAGATAGGTTTAAATTTTGTGTAAGTGGAGGTTCAACTCCTAAAGCTGTCTATCAGCTACTGTCTAATATTGATCTTAGATGGGATATGGTAGATGTCTTTTTAGGAGATGAAAGATGTGTTGATCCAAATTCAGAATTAAGTAACACGTTAATGTTGAAAAATTCATTATTAACTAATTTTGGATCTAAAGCTTTTTTTTATGAAATTTTCAATGATGTGAAGGCTGATGATGAAGTTACAAAAAATCAATTTTTTTCTAAATTATTTGAAAAATGCGGATCAAACCCTCCTTCCTTTGACTTAACTTTATTAGGTCTTGGAGACGATGGTCATACTGCTTCACTATTCCCTTATCAAAAGAACAATAATGAAGATGATTTTGTGATTTTTAATGAAGGTAAAGGATTAAAAAGAATTTCATTAACTCCAAAGGTGCTTTCAGCCTCATCAAAGATAGTATTTTTGGTTAGTGGAGCCAATAAAAGAATTGCTCTTGAGAGGTTATTAGATGAAAAAGAGCCTCTTGATAGAACACCATCAAAATTAATAAAATCTATTAATCAAATTTCAATATTTTGTGATCAAGAATCAGCAAAAGAAATAGAAATTTAGTTAAAGTCTAAAAATAATTAGAATTTATTAAATGAGTAAGAAAAAATTTTTATTCCAGAAAAGGGAGTTCGATGGTTGGAAAACATTAAATGATACTGTCATGGGTGGATCAAGTTCAGCTTTTTGTGAAATTTCAAATTCTGGTTTGATATTAAAGGGTGATATTGTCGAGAAAGCAGGAGGATTTGTTAGTTGTAGATCGTCTATATTTAAACCTTCTTTAAATATATCTGAGTATTCATCCTTTGAATTAAAGATTGATGGACAAGGAAGAACTTTTAAATTTGCTGTCGCTTGTGAAGATACTTTATTAGGACTAACCGAATTTATTCCAGGTGGTCTCAGGTGGATTAAATCATTTCCAACAAAAAAATTCGGAACAACAAATGTTCAAATTCCTTTTAGTGAGCTAAAACCTTCAGTAAGAGCTAATAAAGTACGTTTTCCATTTAAATTCAAGCCATCTAAAATTAAAAGATTGCAATTACTACACTCTAAGTTCGGTGATGATGGATTACTTAATAATGAGTTTAAACAGGGTTCCATAAAAGTTTTAATTAAATCAATAAGTGTTATTTGAAAATCCACCTAAAAATATAGAGAGCTTAATCGCTAAGTCAGCAGATTTAACAAATAAACCTTTTGTTCATTCTGTCGTAAAAATAAATGGTGAATACGAATTTGAAGAAGAAGATATTGATTTAACAGTTAATATCTTATGTCGAGATAAAGAAGGTAAAAGATTGGAAATTTATGATCTTGAATTAGAACTTTTTAAATCAAATAAAGAGTTGGTTTTAGTAATCTCTAAGCTTAATTTTCCTGATGAACCAATATTATGGTGTGGAGTTAAAACATTATGGATGGACAGCAACAATGGGAAAAAATGCAACTCACCAAAATACAGCGCTAGATTGGAAAATTTAGCAAATAGGATTAAAAGTTTTATTGATTGATAAAATAAACTTTTAGCTGTTTTATAAATCAGTAACAGCCCCTAAACTTGATGTGCTTACGATTCTTGAATATTTTGAAAGAATTCCTCTTTTGTATTTTTGTATAGGTTTTACCCAATCTTTTTTTCTTTTTTCTAATTCTTCGTCTGATAAATCAACTTCAATTAGTTGTTTTACAGCATCTACTGTAATTAAATCACCTTGTTTTATAAGAGCAATATTTCCTCCAACAGCAGCCTCTGGAGCTATGTGACCCACAACAAGACCATAGGTACCCCCACTAAATCTGCCATCGGTAATTAAAGCTACCTTCTCTCCCAGCCCTTGACCAACTATTGCAGATGTTGGAGCTAACATTTCTCTCATGCCTGGACCTCCTACAGGCCCTTCGTTTCTAATAACAACAACATCACCAGCTTTGATATCGTTATTTAATATCGATTTTAAACAATCCTCTTCACTTTCAAAAATCTTTGCTGGACCTGTTAATACAGGGTTTTTTACTCCGCTAATTTTAGCTACAGAACCTTCACTCGCTAAGTTGCCTTTTAATATCGCTAAATGTCCTTTTTTATAAAGAGGATCTTCTATGTCTCTTATGACATTTTGATTTGTTGGAGGCTTATCTGGAATATTCTGTAAGTATTCTGAGATAGTTTTGCCTTCAATGTTTTTGCAATCGCCATGAATTAATCCTGCATTCAAAAGTATTTTCATTACTTGTGGAATCCCACCTGCCTTATGAAGATCTACTGTCACATATTTACCACTCGGTTTAAGGTCACAAATAACGGGTACTTTTTGTCTGATTCTCTCAAAATCATTAATATTGATATCTATTCCTGCAGTATTCGCAATAGCTAAGATGTGCAATACTGCATTTGTAGATCCGCCAATTGCCATAATTACTGAAATTGCATTTTCAAATGCTTTCTTAGTCATTAGGTCTAGAGGTCTTATATCTTTTTCTATTGCAGAAACTAATATCTCAGCACTTTTATCTGCACTTATTTCTTTTTCAAGATCTTCAGCAGCCATGGTGGAACTGTGAGGAAGACTTAATCCTAATACTTCAATAACCGCAGACATTGTATTAGCTGTAAACATCCCTCCACAACTGCCAGCACCAGGAATGCAATTTTTCTCAACTTGGATTAGCCTTTCTTCATTAATTTTGCCTGATGTTAATTGTCCTACAGCTTCAAATGCACTAACAACAGTAAGATCTTCTCCATGCAATTTCCCAGGCTTTATTGTCCCTCCATAAATGAAAATTGAGGGAATATTCATTCTTGCAATTGCAATCATGGCACCCGGCATGTTTTTGTCACATCCACCTATAGCAAGTACTCCATCCATACTCTGAGCATTGCATGCTGTTTCAATTGAATCAGCAATAACTTCTCTTGAAACTAGGGAATATTTCATGCCCTCTGTTCCCATAGAAATGCCATCACTTACTGTTATAGTCCCAAACATCTGAGGCATACCACCTGATCTTTTTATTGACTCTTCAGCTTTTATAGCTAACTTATTTAAACCCATATTGCATGGTGTTATGGTGCTGTATCCATTTGCAACTCCAATAATAGGTTTATTAAAATCTTGATCATTAAATCCAACTGCTCTTAACATCGATCTGTTAGGAGATCTTTGCACACCTTGGGTTATTGCAGATGATCTGAGTTTATTCATATTATTTGAGAACCTGTTATATTCTATTGCCCCAACTCTTCAAGTTGCTTCCTCACATCAGCAATTGCAGAATTAAGTTGCTCAACTTTCTTCTCCAGATTCTCTCCTTCAACTTCATTTATGTTTTCATTTGAATCAATTGCTTCAGAGCCGTCTTGAATCCTGGAGGAATACATCATTGCTTTTTGTTTTTTTTCCTCCTTTCTTTTGTCTGCTTCGGATATTAACCACCAAGCTAAACCTGCTGCTCCAATAAAGGCACCGCTTATTAATGATAAAAGATTATTTGAAGACGAATCTCTGTATTCAGACATTGGTAAAATATTTGCTCATATATTCTATATTAGTTCTTATCTTGAAATATAGTACTCAAACGCAATAAAGGATTCCCAATACCCGGTACTAATGATTTTGCGTTTTCGTCTTCCTCATCTATGCAAGAGGTGTAAATTACCTGATTAGGAAATAATTTCGCAATTTCATTTAAGCCTTTATTTGAGCAAATAGCAGTTATTAACAAAATCCTATTGGAATCAACTCCTAATTCCTTTAATTTAATTAAAGTTTCTAATGTTGCCGATTTTGTAGTTATTTGTTCCGAATAAAAAATAACTCCTTCATTTGATTCAATAGTGTTAGGAAGTTCTCCTAATGAAAGAGTGGCATTAGGAATTACCTCTTTAGATCCAAACCAGAGAGATAACCCTTCGGGCAACATTGCGAGCACTTTTATTGGATAATCATTATTAATAAAGAATCCATCTGCGTCCCCATTAACAGTTTTTACTATTTCTTTTTTATATGGCAGCCAATTACGTAATGCTTCATATGTAAGCCATTTTCCTAATTGTTCATATCCTGTTGAGTACAAAATATTTGGAGTATTTTTTTCTCGCAATATTGAAAGCCAATGTTTTATTAATGGATGAGGGGGAACAATAACCTTTAGTGACATTGCCATATATTTTCCTTTAAGATACTCTTACAAACTTTAAATACTTAAGTTCTAAAATACAGTTTTATTATGATTAAATCAATTGTTTTCCCTTCACTAATAAATGCATTAATTGCATTATTGCTTGTTGGAATTATATTTTTTAATTCTGTAAATTCTGCATGGGCTAAAAGACCTCCTGAGATTAGAAATCAACAAGACCTTAATTTAGAGCCAGATATGCATGGTCAAGATTTAAGCGGGAACGAATACGTTAAGTTTGATTTGAATGGGTTTAATTTCAGTGAAAGTAATTTAGAAGGCGCGGTTTTTAATAATAGTAAATTGCAAAACTCAAAGTTTAATGGAGCCAATTTAAGAGATGCACTAGCTTATGCAACAGACTTTACTGATGCAGATCTTTCGGATGTTAATTTTACAAATGCTTTATTAATGGAGAGTAATTTTGAGGGAGCAAAAATAGATGGTGCAGATTTTACGGATGCTGTTCTCAGTCGAACACAACAAAAACAATTATGTGCGATTGCTAATGGCACAAATAGTTCTACAGGAGAGAGTACAGAATATAGTTTAGGTTGTTAATTATCAAAGATGAAAAAAAAAATACCAGTTATAGTTGTTTCTGGATTTCTTGGTTCAGGTAAGACAACTTTTCTAAGATATCTATTAAAAGAGATTAATAAAAAATTTGGTTTAATAATTAACGAATTTGGTGATGTTGGAATTGACGGTGATTTGATTAAAAGTTGTGATAAATGCGATGAATATGAAGACGACTCTGTAATTGAATTAAACAATGGATGTTTATGTTGTACTGTTCAAGATGATTTTGTTCCATCAATAAAAGCTCTCCTAGAATTTAATCCTCCTATCGAATCAATAATTATCGAGACAAGTGGCTTGGCACTACCAATTCCCTTAATTCAAGCTCTTAACTGGCCTGAGATTAGGTCTTCCATCTATCTTGATGTTGTTGTTGGTATCGTTAATGGAGAATCAATGCTTAATGGTTCACCAATTAATGATTTAAATAAAATAACAAAACAATATAATGAAACAGATAAAATCGATCACAACGCAACAATAGATGAACTTTTTGAGGAGCAACTAGAAGTTTCTGATATCGTTTTAGTCTCTAGATCAGATATCTTAAATGATGATCAGTTTGACGTTGTAAAAAATAAAATTCAAGGAAGTCTAAACTCATCTACGCCAATACTTAAATCCAAGAAAGGCAAAATTGATTTGAAATATCTATTTGATTTTAATTTTAAAAAAGAGACTTATAAAGAATTTTTAACTGAAGAACATGACCATAATCATGTTGAACTTGTATCAGATTCAATTAAGTTAAATTATTTCCTTGAAAAAAATGACTTTGAAAAGGAGATGTCAAAAATCTTGGATGAATTAAACATTCTTCGAATAAAAGGACGTATTTGGATACCAAACAAATCATTGCCTTTACAAATACAAATTGTTGGAAAGAAAATTAATACTTGGTTTGAAGAAGCTCCAGAGAATTGTTGGAGACCAAATGATAATGCTGGCCTTGAATTAGTAATAATTTCCTTTGATGAAAAATCTATAAAAACTTTCAATAGAAAAATTAAAGAGAAATTTAAGATTTTAAGTGAACCAAAAATAGCAATTTGACATTATAGTTATCAGTCGGGATACTTAATCAGTAGACAGCCAAAGATGGAAAATCCAAAAATTGCTTTAAAGCAAATAATCTCTGACGAAGTTACATCAATTGATAAAATAAAATGTTCAAAATGTGGAGGGGCAGGAAATTTTAAAACACCTGAAAATTCAAGAAGAACTTGCTTAGTATGTTTTGGTAGAGGCTATATAAACATCTAACAACTCAGGAAACCTTGAGGTAAAAATATTTGTTTATTAATCAATACTACTCTTTATTAAAATTTAAACTAATCTTCTAGTAGAAATTAATTTTTAATTGGACCAATTTGCTGTAAAAGTTTTTGTAAGACTAAGACCCTCAGTTTTAGATCCAGCAGGTGAAGCTACCAAATCTGCCTCTATAAAACTTGGAGCCGAGGGAATAAAATCATTACGTATAGGAAAAATGATTGAGGTAAAAATAGAAGGTAATGATGAAAACGAAGTTAGAGAAAAAATTGATTTATTGTGTGATAGGTTATTCACAAATACTGTTATTGAAGATTATGAGTATTCACTAGAAAAACTATAAGATGGATAATTTTACTGTAGGAGTTGTTGTCTTCCCTGGTTCTAATTGTGATCGTGATGTTTCATGGGCATTGGAAGGTTGTTTAGATATAAGAACAAAATACTTGTGGCATGAGTCTTCAGATTTAAGTGATGTAGATGCAATAGTTTTACCTGGAGGATTTAGCTATGGTGATTATTTAAGATGCGGAGCAATTGCGAGATTCTCTCCATTAATAAATGCCTTGGATGAGTTTGTTAAAAGCGGGAAAAGAGTTTTGGGAATTTGTAATGGGTTTCAAATTTTGACAGAATCAGGATTTTTGCCTGGTGCTCTTGTTACAAATAAAAATCTTAATTTTATCTGTGATGACGTTGAACTAGATATCGTTTCTTCAAAAGGAGGTTGGTTTAATAATGTAGATGAAAAACAGACTATTAAGTTGCCAATAGCGCATGGGGAAGGAAGATATCATTGTGACTCTGATACTTTAAAAAAACTTGTAGATAATGAATTGATCGCTTTGAGATATAAAAATAATCCCAATGGATCCTCATTCGATATCGCAGGTATAACTAATGAAAAGGGAAATGTTCTAGGTTTGATGCCTCATCCAGAGCGAGCATGTGACGAGATAATTGGTGGTACTGATGGTCTCTTTACATTGAAATCATTAATATTGAAATAAAAAAAGACCCCCAATTGTGGAGGTCTTTTTTTTAATTTAGGAAAAAATTAAACAGTAGCTTTTACTTTTGGATCTAAATCGCCTTTTGCGTAAAGATCAGCAAAATAATTAGTGCTGTTTTGTTTGATCTTACTTGCTTGGCCTTCGCACCAGAACTGCTTGTATCTATCAAGACAAACTTGCTTCATATATTTTCTAGCAGGCTTGTTGAAATGTCTTGGGTCAAAGTTTGCTTTATCAGCAAATGCTGCCTCTCTAACCGCGGCAGTGAAAGCAAGTCTGTTATCGGTATCGATGTTGACTTTCCTAACTCCATTTCTTATTCCCTCTTGAATCTCTTCAACAGGAACACCATATGTTTGAGGAATTTCACCACCATATTTGTTAATGATATCCAACCATTCTTGAGGAACTGAACTTGATCCATGCATTACAAGATGGGTATTTGGAAGTGCTTTATGAATTTCAGCAATTCTGCTTATTGCGAGAACTTCTCCTGTAGGTTTCCTTGTAAATTTATAAGCACCATGACTTGTACCTATAGCAATAGCTAATGCATCAACTTTTGTTTTAGCAACAAAATCTGCAGCTTCTTCTGGATCAGTCAAAAGCATGTCAGTAGAAAGTTCACCTTCAAATCCATGACCATCTTCTGCTTCACCTTTCCCTGTTTCTAATGAACCTAAGCAACCTAATTCTCCTTCAACACTAACTCCAACTGAATGAGCAAAATCTACAACTTTTTTAGTAACTGCAACATTATATTCGTAACTAGCGGGTGTTTTTGCATCTGCCTCTAGAGAACCATCCATCATCACTGATGTGAAACCATTTATTGCTGCTGAATAGCATGTTGATGGCTCATTACCATGGTCTTGGTGCATCACTACTGGGATATTAGGATATGTTTCTGTGGCGGCAAGTATTAGATGACGTAAGAAAATTTCTCCTGCATAATTTCTTGCCCCTCTTGAAGCTTGGAGGATTACAGGACTATCCGTTTCATATGCTGCTTCCATGATTGCTTGAACTTGCTCAAGATTATTAACATTGAAAGCTGGAATACCGTAACCATTCTCAGCAGCGTGATCTAAAAGTAGTCTTAGTGGAACGAGGGCCATAATTAAAATAAGTTAAATGCTATATAAAGCATATGTTTCCGAGAGTTTAGTATAAAGAGGTATCAAATGTCACGTCATTAGATATACAAAATACTAAATTAGAGAAACTAATTTTATGACCAAGAGTATATTTTTAAGTTTTTTTAATTAATAAGTGTAGCCTGCTACAAACAATTGCTCATCAGATGAAGGTTGAGATCCTGCTACATAGGCACCTTTTGAAGCTTCAGAGTTTGCTTGAGCTCTTGCTATTAATGCTTTTTGACCTCCTTCAACGTCGCTTCCTTTCCAGGACTTTAAGCATGAGTGCTGTAATGCTCTTCCATAGGAGAATGAAACATTCCATAAAGCTTTCCTGTAAAGAGTGTTCATATTATTTAAATAAACAGAAGCAGCTTCTTCGCTTAACCCTCCTGATAAGAAAACTATTCCAGGAACAGATGCAGGAACGCATCTTTCCATAGTTCTTATTGTCATTTCAGCCACTTTCATAGGATCAGCCTTTGTTGGACAATCTGCTCCATTAACAGTCATAGAAGGTTTTAATAGAGTACCTTCTAGAAAAACTCCATTTGCTTGACAGGCAATATAAACCTGCTTTATTACCTCTTCTTGAACTTCAGCAGTTTTTTCAATGGTATGGTCGCCGTCCATTAAGATTTCCGGTTCAATAATTGGTACCAACCCAGATTCTTGAACTGATCTTGCATACCTTGCTAATCCCCAAGCATTCTCTTGAATTGATAGTTTTGAAGGACAACCATCATTTGTAATTTGCAGAACTGCTCTCCACTTTGCAAATCTGGCACCTTGCTCATAATATTTTGCTGCTCTTTCAACTAACCCATCTAGGCCAGAGCAAAAAGTTTCTACACCTCCTCCTCCTGGAAGTGGATTTAGGCCTTTATCGACCTTTATACCTGGAATGATACCTAACTCATTTAGTTTCTTAACCATTGACTCACCATCTTGGTGATTCTGATATAAAGTTTCTTCGAAGAGAATCGCTCCACTTATATATTTACCAAGACCTTCTGTAGTAAAAAGCATTCCTCTATATGCCTTCCTATTGTCTTCAGTATTCTCAACGCCAATTCCAGCGAGTCTTTTACCTACTGTTTTAGTGGATTCATCTACCGCTAATATCCCTTTTCCTTTAGAAGCTAGTAATTGAGCATTTTCTTTAAGCTCATTTTTGTAATAATTTAAAGCCATTCTTTAATAATTCAGTTCAATTGATTTTTCCAGAATATGAAAAAAAAATAAAATCAATCCAATACTTTATCGGGTGATAATTGCTACTTATAAATGTATAACCTTAAATTTTGATACTTAATCCACTTTTCGAAGATTCTTTTATGGCTTCGCAAACTTTATGACTAGCAAGTCCTTCACATAAGCCTGGGATTAAAGGTGTTCTATTAATCATACTCTGAGCCCATAAATTTTGAATTCTCAAAACTGGAGCTATCCTCCCATCAGTCCATGTTTTTTCAAAATTAAAACTTGAATCTGCGGTTAGATTTTGAATTTTATTTTCGTTGTTTGAATATTTCAAATTAAATCCATGTACATAATCTTTTTGGTTTTCGCTTTTAAGAATTAGTGAACCTGCGCTTCCATATATTTCTAAACTAAATCCTCTACCATTTTTAGAAATCGATGATAAAGATACCTGACATGGAATAAGATTCGAGCTGTAGTTTGATATTTCTATATTGGCTAAACATACATCTTCACTTGTAACATCATTTAAATCAGATGAATTAGGTAAAGGTCTTTTTTTTATTGATGTTGCTAATTTGCCAGACACGTTAATTGCTTCTCCAAAAAACCAATTCAACATATCGAATGCATGAGTACCCAAGGCGCCAATAACTCCTCCACCTTTTTCTTCTAATGAATACCAATTCCAGGATCTTTTGGGGTCGGATCTACTGCCCATTAACCAATCTAATTTGACTAAATATATATCTCCTAAGATATTTTCATCAATAAGTTTTTTTGTCTGAAGGAAAAGAGGCACTGCTCTATATTCAAAATCGACACATACGCTTAAATTATTAATCAAAGATATTCTCTGAAGCTCTTCAATTTCTGAGGAGGATATTGAAACAGGTTTTTCTAATAACAAATTTTTCTTATTCTCAAGAGCGCTTTTTGCCAATTTGAATCTTGATTCAGGAGGGGTAGCAATAATGATCCCATCAATTTCTGGAGATTTAATTAAATCATCCCAATTATGAAAAAAATCTAGGCCCGTCTCTTTTTCTAATATCGATTTTTGTTTTTTCTCGTAATGATAAATAGCTACAGGAGTTAAGTAATCAGACTCTTTTAGTGCCTCTAAATGAACTTTTTTACCAAACCCTAGTCCAGCGATTGCTATTTTTAATTTTTTATTTTTAGAATTCATTCTTATCCATTAATAAATTCTGAACAACTATTTTCAATAACAACATCTATTAGTTCATCATTGTTAGAAGTTCGCCATTTTGAATTAAATTGCGGGATTCCATTTATTGAAGTATCTTTGAACTTTTTTTCATCGCAATTAATTCTCATTACATAAAGTGATAACTCTCCATCATCATCAGAATTAGTTGGATTTTTAAAGAACTTTGTTAAAACACTTATTTCATTATTTGGAAGCTGCTTAATACTCCCTTTATCAAGCCATTCTTTCCCTTCATTATTCTCTTTTAGTAGGACCCAGTCAACATTTCCTATTCCATAAGAATATGGAGTAAAATTTAAAATAAAGAATAAAAGGCTTAAAGAAAAATAAAAAAAATTTGAAATAACTCTCATATTATATATTTGCTTTTGCAAGTTCTTTTACACCATGAATTTTTAAAATTTTAGTCAGAGTAACCTTGAGATCTTTCCTTTTAACTATTACATCAACAAAACCATGCTCAAGCAGATATTCAGCTGTTTGAAAATTATCGGGTAATTTTTCTCTTAATGTTTGTTCTATGACCCTTCTTCCAGCAAATCCAATAAGAGCTTTAGGTTCCGCCAAAATTAAATCACCTAACATTGCAAAGCTCGCTGTTACCCCCCCAGTGGTTGGATGAGTTAATAGGGGCATATAAAGAAGATTTTTTTCTTTATGTTTTTTTAGTGCTCCAGATATTTTTGCCATCTGCATGAGACTTAACATACCTTCTTGCATCCTTGCGCCACCTGATGCACAAACAATAAGGATTGGAAAATTTTCTAAAGTTGCTCTTTCAATTATCCTTGTAATTTTTTCACCAACTACTGAACCCATGGATCCTCCCATGAATCTAAAATCCATAACAGCTAATGCTAAAGGCATTGAATTAACAGAACAGATACCTGTTACAACTCCATCTCTTAAACCTGTGCCTGCTTGACTTTCTTTAATTCGATCAGCATATGATCTTCTATCTTTAAAACCTAAAGGATCTGTAGGGCTTAGTGAACTATCAAACTCTTCGAATGAATTTTTATCAGCAATTATATTTATCCTTTCGTCACTATTTATCCTATTGTGGTGACCACAATTATTACAAACATTGAAATTTGAAATTAGGTCTTTTCTATAGGCTACTTGCGAACATTCTGAACATTTAACCCACAAACCATCTCCCTCATCAGTATCTTGCGAAACTTTCCCAACAAATTGATCTTTACGCCTTGCGGCAAACCAGTCGATTAATGACACAACGTTTCCTGTTTCTTCTATTTAAATCTAAATAAGGTACTTTTATCAAGAAAGATATATAAAAATTTGAGATCTTCTAGATTAAAAACTCCTAAAAGTAAAAAATATAATGATTTGAGTTGATAATCGAAAATTAATCATTTATTTTTCTCCTCAATCATTTTATGAATTATTGGAGTGAGAATTAATTCCATTGCGAAACCCATTTTCCCTCCATTTACAACGATACTTGTTGGACTTGACATAAATGAATCATTAATCATGCCAAGCAAGTATTGAAAATCAATACCCCATTTCTCTCTTGCCCCTTTTCTGAAATGTATGATTACAAAGCTCTCATCAGGAGTTGGGATATTCCTGCATATGAAAGGATTAGAAGTGTCAATTGTGGGAATTCTTTGGAAATTGATATCGGTTTTGCTGAATTGTGGGCAAATGTGATTTATATAATCAGGCATTCTTCTCAATATAGTATCCACAATGGTTTCCGCTGAGTAACCTCTTTCTGCGTTATCTCTATGGATTTTTTGAATCCACTCTAAATTTGTTATTGGAACAACACCAACAAGTAAATCAGCATAAGATGCCACATTGTATCCATCACCTTCTACCCCGCCATGCAAACCTTCATAAAAAAGTACGTCTGTTCCCTCAGGAATATCTTCCCATGGAGTAAATTGCCCAGGTTCTAAGGATGTTCCAAGTCTTGTATTATGTTCTTCTGCTTCTTCAAGACTATGTAGATAATATCTTTTCTTCCCTCCTCCAGTTTCACCATAGATTTTAAAAAGTTCTTCTAGTTTGTCGAAAAGATTAGCCTCTGGACCAAAATGAGAGAAATTTTGACCTTTTGAAAGAGCTTCTGCCATAGCTTTTTTCATAGGCATTCTTTCAAATCTGTGATAACTATCACCTTCTACAACAGCGGGAACAATATCTTCTCGGGCAAAAATATGCTCAAAGGCTCTTTTTACTGTACTTGTTCCTGCTCCTGAAGATCCTGTTACAGCAACCACTGGATGACGTTTTGACATTTTTTAAAAACAATATCTAATGATTCTGACAGGTCATATGCCAACTTTATGTTTTACTTAAAAATATTTTTTTATTTATTAATTTTTTTTAAATTTCATCCATTATTTTATCCCCGATTTCACTGCAAGATAAAACTTCAGAAGATCCATCAGCTAAATCTGCTGTTCTAAATCCTTTTGATAAAACTTTATCAATGGCAGTTTCTAAATTTTCTGCAGCTTCATTTTCACTTAATCCAATTTTTAACATCATGGAAGCAGATAAAAGCATTGCTATTGGATTCGCTATGTTTTTACCAGCTATATCAGGAGCCGAACCATGAACAGGTTCAAAAACACCAGGGCCACTATTATTTAGAGAAGCAGATGGAAGCATACCAATAGAACCAGTTAACATTGCGGCTAGATCGCTTAAAATATCCCCAAATAAATTACTAGTTAAAATTACATCAAATTGACCAGGATCTCTAACTAATTGCATTGCGGCATTATCAACGTACATATTGCTTAGAGATATATTTTTATCTTTTGAGGTGATATGTAAAACTGTATCTCTCCACAATTGACTAACCTCAAGAACGTTTGATTTATCAACAGAACATATTTTTTTATTTCTTTGGTTAGCAATTTTTATTGCTATTTCAGTTATTCTCTCTATTTCTGCCGAATCATAAACCATCGTATTGAAAGCTTTTGGGATTTTTGTATTTGTTATATGTCCTCTTGGTTTCCCAAAATAAATTCCCCCTATTAATTCTCTTACAACAATAAGATCTACATGCTCAACGATTTCTTTTTTTAATGTACTTGCATCTAATAGAGATTTTCTTATTTTAACAGGCCTGATATTTGCGAAAAGGTTTAGGGCAGATCTTAACTTTAGTAACCCACTTTCTGGCCTTAATTCTCTTGCAAGAGAATCATATTTAATATCTCCAACACAGGCTAGAAGTACAGCATCACATATTTTGCATTGATTTAGTGTCTCATCTGGAGCAGGAGTCCCATATTTTTCATAAGCTATCCCTCCAAATAATTTTTCAATAATCTCAATATCGAAATTATGATTTTTCGAAAGCTTTTTTAAGACTTTTTTTGAAACTTCTGAAATCTCTGGTCCAATTCCGTCTCCTGACAATAAAACAATCTTATATTTCTTCATTTAAATTTTTGTTTAATAGAACAATAAATTATTGCTTGTCTAATTGTCTAAGTTTTTTTGCCAATTCTGGTAATTTTTTAAAAATACTTGAACTCCTTAGCCATGATTTATTTTCCATCGCAGGGAAACCACTAATTACCTTGCCATTTTCTATGTCACAATGAATTCCGCATTTTGAACTCGCTACGACATTATTACCAACTTTTACTCTATTGTTGACTCCTACTTGCCCTGCCAAAATAACACCATCTCCAATATTTGCTCCTCCAGCGATACCAACTTGAGCTGCAAAAGCACAATTCTTTCCAATTTTAACTCCATGACCTATTTGTATTAAATTATCCAACTTTGTTCCCTCATCAATAAAAGTAAATCCAACTGCTGGTCTATCAATACAACAATTCGTTCCAATTTCTACAAAACTCATTATTTTTACACCACCTTTTTGAGGCATCTTGACCCATTTGCCATTTTTAGGAATAAAACCAAATCCCTCTGATCCAATAACAGAATTTGAATTAATTACACAATTATCTTTTAGAGTAGTATTTTCGTAAATAACACAATTTGGATGAATTATATTATTGTTTCCTATTCGTACATTGCCTAAAATTGACGATCCGGGAAGAATATGATTATTATCACCAATTATAGTATTTTCTCCAATATAGACATTAGGTCCAATGTGGCAATCTTCTCCAATTATTGCTGTTTTATCTATAACTGCGGAAGGGTGAATTCCTGCTTTGAAATTGATAGTTTTATATAAACAATCCAATACTTCTGCAAATGCAATTCTTGGATTTTTAACGATTATGTTTGATATATTTAGTTTCTTTAGGATACTAACGATTTCATCGTTGTTAGTAGTTATTATTGCTGATGCTTTAGTTTGATCTAATTTTTCTTTAAGGATATTATTTTCATCTAAAAAAGATATTTGATGTTTAAATGCAGTATCTAATGAGGCAGCATCATCTATATTTAAATCTTCATAAACATTGGCACTAATAAAATTTGAATTTCCTTTTTTTATTAGATCAACTAAATCACTTAAAAGCATTTTTCAGTTTTAATTTTTTTTTAAGAGAGAGCAAGAACATCTCTGTGTACGACAATTATCGAGGAGTTGTTATTTTCTTTATTATTTAAGATACTTCTTAATTTGTCGCTACTTATTGATACTAAACCTTTGGCAACCTCTTTATCATTTGTATTTACGATTTTAACTGCCTGATTAATCGTAAAGTTTCCTTCTACATTCTTAACACCTACCGCTAAAAGTGAGGCACCTTTTTTTTTAATCGCAAAAGAAGCGCCATCATCTAAAGTAATTTTCCCTACTGTTTGAATTGCATGTGAGAGCCAACTTTTTTTGTTTCTAATAGGTTTTTCTACTGGATAAAATAAAGTTCCAATTTTATTATCATTAAAAATTTCAATTAGGTTTTTTTTATTAGTTCCATCAACTAGTTGGACTTCAACTCCTCCTTTTGTGGCTATTTCGGCAGAAATTAATTTTGTAGAAATTCCTCCTGTTCCCCATTCATTATTATAGTTTTTAATATTTTTATCTTTAATTTCTTTTAATTCACTATTATGAACTTCTTTAATAGGTTGCGCATCTTTATTATTACGTGGATCTTTTGAGTATAGATTTTCAATATCGGTTAATAGAATAAGCTTGTTAGCATTTATAGCTAATGCAACTAAAGCAGAGAGGGTATCATTATCCCCATATTTAAGCTCTTCATTAGCTACGGTATCATTTTCATTTACGATTGGAATAACATTCAAATCTATTAATTTTTTTAAAGTTTTGGAAGCGTTATTAAAGGATTCTCGGGAATTAAAATCAGCTTTAGTTATTAAAATTTGAGCAATATTATGACCTAATTTATTAAATACTTTATCGTATAAGGACATTAAATTAACTTGACCTACTGCAGCAGTGGCTTGAAGGGTACTTAAATCATCTGGTCTCGTTTTAATATTCAATTTTTGGCAACCTAATCCAACGGCTCCACTAGTTACTAAAATTAATTTGTTGCCTTTTGAAAGAAAATTTGTAAAGGATCTAGAAAGGGTTTCAATAATTTCTTCAGTAGATGTTTCCTTTGTCCCTCTTAAAATACTGGTACCAATTTTTATTACCCAAGTTTTCATTTTATAAAATGAGAAATTAATTTTTCTATTATCAAAGTTAAATTAAATTTTATAGGCAAGCCATCTCTATTTAATCGCTTAACTAGTATTGTTTTTATATTACATCTATTACCAACAATAATATCTGTAAAAATTCTGTCGCCGATAATGGCTATATTTTCTGGCTTAATGCCAATTTCATTGATAGCAGACAAAGTTACTTTTTTTCTTGGCTTTGAGGCATTGTATTTATACCTTAAATTTAATTCTTTCGCTAATTTTGCGATTCTTTTTTTTGAAGGATTATTACTTATTAGATATAAGGAGAAAAGTTTATTAGATTTTATGATCCAATTTTTTACAGCTTTAGGGATCATATTTGATTTTCTATTTACTAGAGTCCCATCCACATCTAGCAATAAAGAATGAATTCCTTTTTTTTGCAACTCAGATTGAGAAATCGCATATATTGGTAAGTTTGAATCCCAATTAACTTTTAGGATAGATCTCATTTATTTTAAGAACTACTTTTTTCAAGCTCAGTTTCAATCAACGGTTGAATTTTATCGAACTCATCATCTTCAACTAATAATGCACCTTTGTTTTTTAATTTACCCACAATAAAAAAAGGATCTAGTGGAATATATAAGCCATATTCTTGGTCAAAAAGATTAAAGTTAACGAGCAATTCATAACTCTCACTATCATCATCGACGTAATCTTCTTCTAACTCATCGTAAATTGGTTCTTCAAGTTCTCCTGATACTGTTAATGTAACTGCTGATCTGATTAGTCTTAAATCATGTTCTTGAAGAACTGCTTCAGCATTTTTTAGTATTTGTTCATTTTTATCTATTTTCTCAATTAGTTCAGGTTCATCTTTTTTATTTATCTTAAAAAGACTTACTGGAGTATCAACCGGCGTTAATAAAGCATATTCTTGGCCTTCAACACTTACTAATTGTTCAAGATAACAAAATAGCTCGTTTCCATTAGAATCATTTAATAAAAGAGTTTGTGCTTCATAATTATCATTTGAGTTTGCTTCTTTCATTTTAAAATAATTTATCCTTTTTAATACTAATATTTTATCTGAGGTTTACCAGCTATTTCTTCTAATTCAGGACCTTCTTCGATCCATTGTTCAAGTATTATTTTTGCTGAAAAACTATCAATCAATCCGGACTTATCTTTTTTTATTCCAAATCTATTTGAAGATTCCCAAGTTGAACTATGTTCATTGACGTAAGAAAATGGAAGATTTAATTCATTTGAAAGTAATTGACCGTAATTTTTACAGTCAAAAGCTTGAGTTGTCATTTGACCTTCCTCATCTAGTGGAATACCCACAATAAAACCAGTCAAATTAAATTCATTTATATAATTTCTAATGATTTTAATCTCTTGATTATTTTTAAACCGTTTTACGGCTGGAAGTATATTTGATGTTATACAGAGGGGATCACAATAAGCTAATCCTATTCTTTTAGTACCTATATCCAAACTCAAAATTGACTTGGGTTTAGGTTTGCAAAATTTCACTTTGTTTTTAATGGGAAAGGAGATGGATATGGATTACCTTGTGGACTTAATTTTTCAAAGATTGATTCCAATGATTGATTTATTATATTTACTTGTTTTGCTTCATTCTTAACTATTGTGTTCCTGATAAGAATTACTTCTTGATTTTTTTCTTTAAGGTTACATTCTTCGAGAAAAAGATTTAATTGAGAATTTTCTTTATAGGTTTTTAAATATGAATCAGGTGATTTTTCAAAAAATCTTTTTATAAATTCTTTTAAAATAGTATTGAATCTCTTTTCCCAATATCTACTTATAGTTAAAGTATAAATTTCTTCGTTTTGATAATTTATATCTTTTAAAATTGTACATAAAACTGAATTTTTATATATTAAGGCACCACTTTTAGAATTATTTCTTTTAAGAATATCGTCTTGATCAAAATCTAAAATATTTCTTATTAAATGAGATTGATTTGATCTTATGAAATTCACTATTTTTAATATATTTTGTTTATTAATGTTTTGGAATTCATTAATTAATGCATAGGCATTGGTATTTTGCTTTATGGATTTATTTAGATTAGAACCATCCCAAAGGATTATCTCTCCTAACGGTTGAAAGCCTAATTCTCTTGAGGTAGATATGAGGTCAAGATTATTGATATCAGCGTTAATTATCCAACTTGAAGTTTTGATGTCTTTTATTGAGATAGATTTTTTTATCAATCCTAAAGTTAATTGTTTATCTGTTAGAGAACATTTATTGTTAATCAACTTGGGCTTAGATATTTTTAAGCAAGTCTCTTTTTTGTTTAAAGGAAAAATATTCAAATAACCAATAATTTCATTTCCGTAAATAGAAATTATGCATTTATTTTTATTTTTCTTAAGGTTATTTAAAAAAATTTTTAAGTCATCAAAGGTATTTATAATTGCCATCTTTAAAAACCAATTATTCAGTTCCTTATTTTTAATATCTATTAATAGATTAAGGTGCCTTATATGGAGTTCTTCAAAAATTACTTCCGTTCCTTTTTTAGAATGAAAAGAATAAGAGGTATCTTTTTTCATTTACTTTTTTTCTCTTATTAATACTATAGGGGTTTTTTCATCTCCATTGCCAGCAGGATTAGATATTAAGTTCCTTTTGAGTATTTTATTTACTTTTTTGTTTGAACTAGCCAAGACTTTCACACCTCCAAGATCATTAACATCGACTACAGCAACATCTATATTCAGATAGTTCGAGACCTCCTTGCAAAATAAATCTGCATTGAGAGGACCCATAACTATACTCTTGTCATAAGGCGTAACTGTACCGCTTATATCATCAATGAGAGATGATTCTGAACCAGTTAACCTATAAAACATACCCTTAATACCAACTAATTTGAATAGAAATCCAACAAATAGTGCAAAGGTTATTCTTGTGACTCCGATTCTATTTATTAATAATTGCATGCCGCAAGCTGTAGCGAGACTGCTTGTAGGGTGAAAAAAATAACATAAAGCTTTCGAAAATAAACTATATTCTAAATTTTGAGGGGAAATATATCTATTTTGCATAATCGCTAGCGGACTCTCTCCGATTGTTAAAATATCATTTTTTTCTATAATTCCTTTACAGTATTCAATCACAGTATCTACTGGGTTATCAAAGCAACCAAGTAAATCAGTTTTAATAGCAATAGCTTTATATTTATTATTTATTGGAATTTCAAAAACTTCTTTCGGCTTTTGTTTTTTACCATCCAAACTAATTAAAAAACAATCTATATTATTAGAAATACCAAAATGTCCATAGTTCTCCCAAAATACTTTTAACCATAGATATTTTATTTTTTTTCTAAAATTATTATTGCTAAATTTATATATGATTCTTACAAATAATTCTGAATTTGACTTGATAATTGTTGTTTGCCAGTAATTATTTAAATTCTTAATTTTATTATTTTCGTATATATAAATATCTTGTTGATAATTAAAATTTTGGCAATATTCGTTACCTTTATTTTTAAAAAAATCTAATTCAAAATTTATATTAGATACCATAGTCTCTTTGGTTTTACTTTTATTAGTTATTTTTAAATCAATAATTAATTCGTTTAAACCATCCTTTTTTTTGATTTTGTAATTTATAGGTACCAGATTTAACTTTGATTTGGGTGAGTTTTTAATATATAAATCTGAAAGAATTAAAAAAATTAGAAGAACTAAGAGGATATTTATTAATATCATTTTTTAATTAATTTTTGATTTTATTTTTTTTTTCAGAAATGATGCTGTTGTATTCATTAAAACTTTCTACAGAAAATGTAGTATCTTCTATATCAATTCCTTTTAGTTCTCCTATAACTTTGTTTAATTCATCAATATTAATCATTCCATTTTGATCATATTTAACTTCACCATCACTATTTAAAATAATGGTTTGTGGAATTAATCCGTTCCAATAATAATTAGGTTCATTTCTAAGATCAGACTTTTCTTTATCCTGTAATTCATCAGTTGTTAGAGCAATGATATCTATATTATTTCTCCATATCAAATCTAAACCAGATATTATCGGAGCCATAGCTTTACTATCTGAGCTATCGTCAAGATAAAAAAATAAAACTGCGACTCTTTTATTTTTTAATGATTCCTGAAGGGTTGTCTGGGGAGGAACTATAGCCCCATTTCCTGCGTATATAGGAAATATGTTGCCATCGTAACTATCAGAATCTCTAGAGGCATTTGCTTTATATGGACTTAATAAAATTAATACTATTAGGATCCATTGAATTGTTTTCATTAAAGTTTAAAAACTTACTTTGAACTTGATCTCCCTAATCCTTGAAGGATTCCTTTCCCCACTAAACCGATAGCTTTGCCAACAACTTTTGTAAGGAAAGTCACGAAAAGATTACCGATATATTTTACCGCAACTTCCAACTGCGGTGCTACGGCATCTCTTATCTCAACTAACAATGTAACTTGTTTTTGTAGCCATTCTAGATTTTCTAATTCTTTCTCCCTATTTTCATTTTTAAAGTAACGGGTAAATTTTTTATCGATAATATCAATATATTCTCGTTTACTCTCATACAAATATATAGGCATATAAATATAGTCATGCCAGCGATTATAGTTATTAATATTATTTCTAAATCTTTCAAAATTTCTTGTCGATTGTAATTCGGGATTTATAAGTACAGTTCTTAATTCAGGCCAAGAAGAACAAATATTAAAGATTTCAGAAGCTAATAAATTACAGTTCCTTATTGTCCAATTTGAAATTATATCTTCAAGGATCAAAAACGAGTCTGTTTCATATAGAGGGAGTAATTTTCCATCATAGTCAAGAGCTTCATTTTTAATAATTGGCTCAATAAACATTATTGATTCATGTGATTCTCTATCTATCTCTTCGCAACTTACCTCACTATAAATAAAATCATTTATTGAGATAGATTCGCTTCCTTTTTTTAATCGAAAATAACTGTCTGTTATATTTGAAATTGTATTAACTTTAAGTTCTTTTATAAGAGAATTTAAATCATCTTTAAAATCTTTCTCCTTATAGTTTTCCTTAATATTTTTTACTAAATTATCTAACTCATCTAACATTTTGCAAATTATTCGTGAAATGAATTCTTTCTTTATCCCAGAGAGAATTATTGATGAATTATTAAATTCAACCTGTAAATTAGTTGAGCTATACCTTTCTTTTAGTCTATTTAAAATTAAATTCCATATTTCTGTAGTGTTTTTATCTTTAATGAATACAGTGTTCTTATTTTCGAGATTAATTTTATTTTCAGTGTAGACTGCCTCTGTATAAAGTTCTAGTGAATTACCCCATAAGAAAATTAGAAAAGATTTTGCAGTAATAAGTTCTCTTAATCTTCCTTTTAAAATGAATTTATAGAATTCTGGTGTTGAATCAGAGTTGACGTATTTGAATATATAATTAATTTCAGAATCTATTTGTTTAAGACCTGAAGTTAGTATTTTTTGACTTAGAGAAAGAGGCTTATTTTTGTTTAATTGAGCACTGGTATTATTTTCAATATCAAATACCCTTCCTCCATTTAAAATAGTATCAATAGATTCAAGAACTTTTTCTGCACTCGGATTTAAAAGAAAACCCTCAGCATTTAATGATGAAGGGCTATTTGCTTCATAAACAAGTTCGCCAGAGAGAATTATAAGAAACTTTGACTCATCATATCTTTCTCTTAATTTTAGTAATTCTAATCTTATAAGATCTTCTGATTGGAAATTAAGTACATTCCAAATAACTAAATCCGGAGTTTTATCACCTGTTTCATTATTAAAATTAATGTCTAAATTTTGGTCTAGTGATGTTAACTTAAGCGATAAAGATTCTGCTATTAAGCTTGGAGCAATAATCAATATCGATTTTTTTGAAATTAATTCCAAGACTAGATTTCTTATCTCTTATACAAAATTAACTAACAATTACTGCAAATACCAGCCTTAAATCAATTTTTATACTCTTTTAAGCGTAGTAATTTCTGTTTAAATCAAAATCATTTAATCTCTTTGATGACAACACATTATTCGCTTCGTTTATTGTGAATTTATTTTCATATAGAGCTTTACCCACAATTACTCCAAAGAGTCCAGAATTTTCAAATTTTACTAACGATAATAAATCAGAAATTGAACCAACTCCTCCTGATGCTATTACTGGAATATCTGTAATTTCAAGTATGCTTTTAATGAATTCTTCATTTGTTCCTTCTAATGTTCCATCTGTATTTATATCTGTAACAATAAAACTAGCAATTTTAAATGAAGAAAACTCCTTTACTAGATCTTTGGCTAATATATCGGACTGCTCAAGCCAACCCCTTGTACTAACTTTTCCATCTTTTGCATCTATACCAACAATTATCCTTTCAGGAAATTTATTTGATAAGTCTTTAACTAATTCTTTATTTTCTATTGCAGAAGTTCCCATGATAACTTTCTCTATACCATAAGAAAATAATTGTTCTATCCTTTCTTGAGACCTTATCCCTCCACCTATTTGAATAGGTATGTTTACCGTTTTTGCAATCTTTTTTATTGATTTATCATTTGTTGGGGATCCAGTCTTTGCAGCATCCAAATCAACTATATGTATATATTTGGCCCCTTCGCTTTCCCAAAATTTAGCCTGCTCATGAGGCTCTTTGTTGAAGTCTTTTCTTTTATTAAAGTCGCCTTTAAAAAGCCTTACACACTTACCATTCATTAAATCAATTGCTGGAATTAGGTCCATAGAATCATCCTTTTCATTAATTACTTATTAGTAGTACTATTCAATATGTAATTCTATTTAAGGTTACTACTTCAGTTAAATATTTTTTGAATATGAAAATTCTTGTAATGGGTGGCACTAGATTTGTTGGCAAGTCTTTGGTTGGAAAGTTATTAAGTCAAAATCATGATATTGATATTTTCACGAGAGGTAATAAAAGCAATCCTGAAAAAACGAATTTAATTAAGGGTGATAGAAATAGTTCAGAAGATATCGCCAGGCTTAGAAATAAAAAGTATGATGTTGTTTATGATATTTCTGGACGAGAGTTAGAACAAACAAAACTTCTTATAGGAAATTTAGATAACTCTTTCCAGAGATATATATATGTCAGCTCTGCAGGTGTTTATAAAGATAATTGCGAACTCCCCTTATCTGAAGTTGATCCAATTGATCCAGGCAGTAGGCACAAAGGAAAGTTTGAGACAGAAAATTGGTTAAAAGATCAAAAAATTCCTTTTACAAGTTTTAGGCCTACTTATATTTACGGTCCAGGAAATTACAATAAAATTGAAAATTGGTTTTTTGAAAGGTTATTTAATAAAAAAACCATACCAATCCCTGGTGACGGGTCTTTAATTACTCAGCTTGGCCATGTTTCTGATCTAACTGATGTAATGATTAGATGCATAAATTTTGAAAATTCTAAAAATAATATTTACAACTGTTCAGGTGAAAAAGGAGTAACAATAAAGGGTTTAATTTATTTATGTGCGAATGTTCTTGGATTAAACCAAAATGAGATTTCTTTAAGAACCTTTGATTATCAGAAATTAGATCCTAAATCACGAAAGGGATTTCCAATTAGATTAAATCATTATCAGATTGATATCTCTAAGATAAAACGTGATTTAGAGTGGGTGCCAACTTTTGACTTACTTAATGGTTTAAAGAATAGTCTTGTGAACGATTTTTATAATAAAAAGAATAAGGAATTTGATGAAAATTTAGATCATATACTTTTTAATTCTTAAATAGCCTAATAAAGTCACAAAAGTCAGGATGAAGCCTAACCAATAAAAAATTAAAGCCAAATTATTCAATAAACTCATTTTTAATGGTGCAAAGAAGGCGCTTACTGAAATAAAAAAGAAAAATGTTTTATATTTACCTAACATAGATGCTGGTAAACCGTCTTTTGTAGAGTTCCTCAGGCTAGAGATAATTAATTCTCTAAATAAAATTAATGACAAAGACCAGAAGGGTATAAAATTATTCTTACAAAGGAAGGTTAAAGGAATTAAATAAAACACTTTATCACTTAGAGGATCAAGGATGGCTCCTAATCTGGTTTTAAGATTAAATTTCCTTGCAATTAACCCGTCAAAATAATCAGTTAAACCTCCAATAATAATTAATATAAAGACATAAAAATGGCTGTTAATTTCTAAAAAAAGTATTAATGGAAATACAAGGAAAAGGCGAGATATCGACAATAAGTTGGGAATATTTAATGCCAAATTTTTAAGATTTTTTCTTAATAACAAATCAGTTTTTGTATATAAAAAATATATTACACTCTCAACCAGCTCAAATTTTTAGTAAAAATTTTGAATGGTTTTTAATGCTAGATTCTAAAATTAAATTTTAATCTGAATCCTAAATAGTATAAACTCAAGTTTTCTTTATGAATGATGATGTTTTATATTACAAAGTTATTACTTATATCTAATGCAGCCTCATAGCCTAAAGCTATCTCCAGAATCTGATTTGATAAATTCAATTAAAGAATATTCTTTATCGAATAATTTATACGGGTATGTTTCTGGAGTGGTTGGTAATCTTAGAACAGTTTGTATTCAATGCCCAGGAAATCAAGAGACAAACAAATTCGAGGGAAATCTAGAGATAGTTTCTTTAAATGGACATTTTAATAAAGGAGATGTTCATTTACATTTGAGTTTTGCAGATGAGGGATGTAATGTTTTTGGCGGGCATCTTGAGGAGGGATGTATTGTAAAAAAAGGTACTGAAATATTATTACTTTCTTTTGAACAAAAAATTATAAATATTTCAAGTAATGATTTATTAAAAAATGAATCACGTGTAAAAGCATATATTTTAAAGGATTGTCCTTGGTCTAAAAGAGCAATTAGGTTGCTTAATTCTTTATCCATCCCTCATGAAGTTACTTTGATAGACAATGATGAGAGCTTTCAAAAAATAATGGCTATAAGTAATCATAATACTTTCCCTCAAATATTTTTGGATAATAAATTTTTTGGAGGATATGATGAACTTTCAGAACAAGCAAAATTAGATAACCTTAGTTTATTTAAGTAATTAAGATTTTTTAAATATCACGTTTATTAAGCTTTTCAGAAACCAATTCATCCTCTAACTGCTTTATTAATCTTGATACAAGACTTTGAAATTCAGGTTGACAGCCTTTAAATGCTGCTTTATGTCTTATTGGTTCATTTCTAGTTCTCAAATCAGTAAGCATTAGTTGTAATGCGTCAATTTTGGGATTTATTTTCATAGTTTTTTTCTATATTTACATTTTTTAAATCATTTGCATAGCTTTTTTAAAAGATATCTTTTTATTATCATTTGAACTCGTCACTTCTATTATCTTATTTATAGAATTTTTGTTTTTTAAAGAATCTATACAACATCGTGCAACTAGTCTTCTTGGGATTGACCCATTAGTTTGAGTATTCTCCTTTGAATAATTTATATTTTCAAATTTTATATCTTCACTTTCCTTTAATCCTCCAGGTCTAATAATCGTCCATTCGAAATTTGAATTTCGTAGAAAGTTTTCACCTAATTTCTTCCAAATAAGAATTAAACCAAATAAGTTTAATGGGTGAAATAATTTACCAGTACAGAGGGAACTAACTAAAATAACTCTTTTTATACCAACTCTTTTGCAACTCTCTAATTGCCTGTATACACCTAATGCATCAACCTTTGCAGGACCAGTTAAATCTAATGATGCTCTCGCTCCAGTCGCAATTATCAAAGCATCAATATCTTTTAAAGCTTTATCAAGTTCTACTTTTTTGTCTAATGAAACCCTTATTGTTTCTAAACTCTCTAGTCCTGCTGAGACTTTTGAATTCTTTCTGATGATTTGCTTTACTTTATATCCTTTTTTAACTGCTTCTTCGGAAATTCTATAACCTGTTTTCCCAGATGCACCAGTAATTGCTATTTTCATGATTAAAAACTAATTTAAATATTATATAAATTTCTTAAGGCTTTTTACATATAAATTTCTTTTTTCTTTTGGGATAAAGAGTGCGACATAAATAACATTTTGTTCCATCACAGCCTCTTGCTGTGCAATATTCTCTACCATAAAAGATTATTTGCAAATGTAAGGTATTCCAATCATTAACAGGAAATATTTTTTTTAGGTCTTTTTCTGTTTGAACTACGCTTTCTCCATTTGATAGACCCCATCTTTGTGCCAATCTGTGTATGTGGGTATCTACTGGGAATGAGGGTATTTTAAATACTTGAGACATTACAACTGATGCTGTTTTATGACCTACCCCTGGAAGAGATTCAAGCTTCTCAAAAGAATCTGGGACCTTACCGCTATGCTTCTCAATCAATAATTTAGATAAGTTATAGATGTTCTTTGATTTTTGATTAGATAGACCCAAAAATTTTATATATTCGTAAATGCCATTAATACCTAGCTGCATCATCTTTTCTGGATCATCTGCGACCTTAAATAAGCTTTTTGTTAATTCATTAACTTTCTTATCTGTTGATTGAGCACTTAAAACTACGGCGACTAGAAGTGTATATGCATTTGTATGATCAAGGGGTATTGGAGGCGATGGATATAGCTTTTTGAGTTCCTTGCGTATTATTTCTGCTCTTTCAGACTTTCTCATTAAATTTGAAAATTAAATGGTGTATAAAATTATACAAGGAATATTTTAGGTGAATATTTTCTGCTAACTTAATATATTTGAATAAGAAGGATTAAGTGAAGAATGATGCGTTAATAATTGATGATTTGCATCATAAATATGATAAGCGAGAATGTTCAAATTGGATATTAGACGAAATTAACCTGAAAATTGAAAATGGTGAATTGTTGGGATTGCTTGGTCCTTCTGGTTGCGGAAAAACTACTCTTTTAAGATTAATTGCGGGGTTCGAATATCCTTCTAGAGGGAGGATTTCTCTTAATGATAAGGAAATTTCAAGTAGGAAAAAAATTCTTAGTCCTGAGAAAAGAAATATTGGTATGGTTTTTCAAGACTATGCGCTTTTCCCTCACTTAACTGTTTTGGAAAATGTAATTTTTGGTTTAAAAAACAAAAAAGATAGATCCAGAGTTGATTATTTATTAAATGTTGTTGGTCTTGATAGTTTTGTTGGAAGGTACCCACATGAACTTTCTGGAGGTCAAAAACAAAGACTCGCAATTGCGAGAGCTCTTGCTCCAGGTACAAATTTTATTTTATTAGATGAACCTTTTTGTAGTCTTGATATGCATGTCAAACTAAAATTGAGAGGTGAACTCCCTAATATTCTAAAAGGCTGTAATGCTAGCGGATTGATGGTTACTCATGATCCGGAAGAAGCGATGTCAATTTGCGATAAAGTCGCCGTTATGAATGATGGGAAAATACATCAAATTGATACACCAATTAACCTTCTAAATAATCCCAAGACCATATTTGTAAGTAGTTTTATTTTGGGCAATAATATTATTGATCTCAAAAAAAATGGTAATTCATATATTTCTTGTTTAGGTGAAATAAAATGTTCAGAGTATTTGAAAAATACAAGTATCAAATGTATGTCAATTTCGCCTAAATTTATTTCAATTAAAAGATCAGAATTTGGTGATGCGATTGTTATATCTAAAGAATTTCTTGGAGAATTTCTTATATATAAAGTATCTATTAATGGAAATATATTAAGGGTTAGAACTGATATTAATAATCTTCTAAATAATGGTGATAAATGTTCTCTTTCTATTAATAAAAATATTTATTATTTTTTATATCCTGGAGCACATAAGGTACATATATAAAATTTATTTATAGGCAATTACACTTGCCACCCTTCCAATTAGAGCATTTTTTCTTTTTACATTTCTTTTTTTTACTTTTATATATTTTTTTAGTTAATAGCAGTTCAGAAAAACTGTACTCTAAATTCATTTATAGTATTGCGAGTGATTTTCATTATCATATTATTTAATTTAATTTAAAGGATTTATTAATTACTAATTTATACAAAATGTTGTATTATTTATTTAGATACTCAGTTGAATATGAATGAAAATAATTTAAAAACAAAGAAATTAATTAATTTTGGTCCATCTGGAAGAGCTGTTGCTCAACCGATAGATAATAGTCTATTGGATAATATTTTTGAACATCTAACAATGGAAAGATATGCCAATGTTCAATATTTTTCTATGTATCTATGGTTTCAAGAACGTGATTTAAATGGATTTGCCTCTCATTTTCTAAGTGAATCAAAAGGCGAAATGGAACATGCTCAGAAATTTGCAGATTACTTAATCGCAAGAGGACAAAGCGTAAAATTAGATGTAATCCCTTCACCCGTTCAAACATGGGATTCTATAGAGGAGCTGATTTCTTATTCTTTTAACATGGAGGCTGATTTAACTGCATCTCTACAACAACTTTATTCAATATCAGAAAGAATTTCAGATACAAGAACTAACGTATTTTTAGATCCTATTATAGAGGCGCAAACACAATCAGAAGATGAATTTGCGAACATACTTGGCAAGGTAAAGTTTGCTTCTAATCAACCGTCGGCAATATTACTAATAGATAGTGATTTAATGAAAAAATAAATTACTTTCAAATTTATTTTCATTCAATGTCCTTTTGGTTATTTCAAAAAGTAAATTAGAAAAGTTAATTTTCTCATTATTTTTATTTAAGAGTTCAGCTATTTTATGAATCTCATTAACTCTTTTAAAAATATTTTTGTTTTCAGCAAATAGTCTTCCCTTCAATGCTTTATTTTCTGTAGTTTTATAGGATTGTTTGATATTTCTGAGTCTATTCAATAAAACATCAACTTCTATTAACAAGTTGTTTGTAAGTGATTGTGATTCCCTCATGTTTTTATAGCGGTGATGTTTCAATAAAAGAAGGGGCAACACTGACTGTTTGGGTCCCTATAGGAGCTATTAATAACTCGGATGATCTTAATTTAGAAATTAATCTTGTTGATGTTACTCGTGTAGAACCGATTAATTCGCCAATCCTTTCGTGAGTTAACCTAAAAGGTAACTCACACCATTGGCCACATCTTCTACCTAGACGATTTACTAGTATTGAAAACAAGGCTTGTAATCGCTGTTCTGCATTTCCTAAGTGTCTAATCCTAAGGAGTTGCAAAGTCCATTCATTTACTGCATCGAAACCCATATTCTCATCAATATTTACATTGCTGTGAAATGCCAAATCTGTTAGTGCTTCAACGCAGACCCCTTCGCTACATAAAAGGTCTGTCCTTAATTGATCTCCTGATTGTAAAAATGCGAGTGTCATTCCTTCAGTTTCTTCACAAGGACAATAAACTCTTGCAATTCCACTCTCTACTTCTAGGCAAGTACCCTTTGGTCTTGATGAAGGATCTATTAATACGGATTGTCCAGTTATTATCCTTACTAATTTTGACGGAGATTCTCCATAACTATGGAAATTCATTAATTTAAATATGATAATGAGAATTATTATCAATTATGCACTATAAATTCACTTATTGCAATAGATTCTCATTATCATTTTGATTCTGAAGTTATTCTTTACATAGTATTTAGCAATATAATTCAGATAGAATTGATAAAAATTTTGTTTTAGATGAGCGTAAATAGAGTTTGTTTTAATTGTGGAAGTTCTTCGTTTGTCTCAGATCGTTCTTTAGGAGGAAAAATTGTCTGCTCTAAATGTGGATCTTCTTCATTTAAAAATAAATCCTCTTCATTTTTAAAAGGCAAAAAGATTGTATTTATTGTTATTGCCATAGCTATTTTTATAATTATTATTTAGATAATCTGTTTATATTCCAAAGTCCATTATTTTTAGCCACCTCTACATCAATGCCGTATAACTTATTAAGATTCTCACCATTTATAACCTTATTTTGTTGACCATCAGCGATTATCTTGCCATCTTTTAGCATTAGGACGCGATCATATATTCTTGTAATCATAGAGATATCATGAGTAACGCAAAAAATGCTGGTATTTAATTTTGATAATTCATTAATTTTATCAACTACAAAAAACTTTGATTTATAATCTAAATTTGCAATTGGCTCATCTAGGATCAAGATATCTGGTTTTTTTATTAACGCCCTAGCAATAAGAGAAATTTTTTTTTCTCCATCTGATAAATAGGAAAAATATTTTTTAGATAAATAAGAAATATTCATTTTCTTCATTATTTTTTCAACCTTATAAGAGTCTCTTTCAGATTTATTTTGTACGTAACAATACCTTCCATATAGTCCACTTAAAATTAAATCAAAAACTTGCAGTTTTGGATTTATCCTATTTTTTATATCATTATTTACGGTACTTATTCTTTTTCTTAGTTCCCATAAATTTATAAGTTCTTTGCCAAATATTTTTAATTTAGATTCATTAGCTATTACAGGATATATGTTTCTATTAATTACTTCTATTAAAGATGATTTACCTGAGCCATTTGGTCCAATTAATATTACATTCTCTGAATACGCTATCTTTAAATTTAAATCTTTAATTACTCTAAAGCCATTTTTAAAACAATTTATATTTTTTGCCTCAAACCAAAAGTTATTAACCACTAGAACTTATTGCTCCAAAATATAATTAATTGAATTGAGCTTAAAATAAATATAAAAAGATAAAGCCAATTCAACCATGAAGGTCTATTTACTTTTTTCATAAATTATATTATTAACATAAAAAATATAAGCGGAGCAGCAAATCGTATAAATGTTTTTCTTATGATATTTATATTATTTATGATTTCTAATTTCTTTACCTCAGGTGGATATTTCATTATAAATTTGTCGTATACATTGAAATTTTGAGTATTATTAATATTTCTCCAAGGTTCATCTCTATCTTCAGACTTCTTATACCATTTCCAAAAGTAATTTATTATTCTATCTTCTCCCAATAATTTTATTTCATCTTTACTTACATATCCCATATTGTGATTATATGTTTGCGTTTTTAAAATCATATAATCCTCATCAAATATCTTATAAAAAATCTTTCTTTGATTCTCTTTAAATAATAGAAGGTTGTTAAGTAGTTTATTTTGTAGAAATTTCCTATAGTGCCTAACTATTACTCTTGCTTTGTTATTTCCTAGTGGAATATGATCTAAAACTTGTAAATATCTAGCTTCAGAAGGATCGCCTTTATAAATTAATATCCGTCCAGGTGGGATATATTTTATCCTGATAAATTCATTTTTAGGGTTGTTCTTGGAATAATAAATACTTTCAATATATTTAGGTGTAATATTAATTTTCTGGTTGAAACTAACTAGTACATTTTTATTAACATCTTTATCAGGGATTGTATCGCCATGAACCCAAAATAGATGAAGGATATCTAAGTGATTTTCAATTATCCTTGACCAATCACATTTAAAGTCGACTAATGCTTCTTCAAATACATAATCCTTTTCTGAAAAACCATTATCAGTTAAATCGTAGTTAATTATTGGTGAATCTTCACTAATATTGTTTAAATCAGTGTCGGATTTTTTAGAGTAATGCACAAAAATATATCCATTCTTTTCTAGAGCTTTGTATTGAGATAAGTGAATTCTTTTGGCGTAATTATCGTAGTTATTATCAACTATGTGGCTACATGTTATTCTATCGAGATTTTGGCAACTTCCACCAGATGAGAATTTAGCTCCATGATATGGACAGGTTATAACTCCATCTGATAGTGTTCCTCCCAAAAAAGAGGCTCCCCTATGTGGACAAATATTTTTAATGCATCTAACGTTTTCATTCTCATCTCTATAAAGAACAAGAGGCTCATTATAGAGTGAAAAATAATTCAGCTTATTTTTTTTTAGTTCTTTTGAAGGACAAATTGCATACCAACCAAATAAACCTATTTTTAATTCATTTTGATTTTCTCTAATATCTAACGAGTCAATTTTTACTACCGTTCCTTTTTTAAATGGCTTAAGAACGGTATTAAAGTCTTTTGATTTAAAAAAATTAATTTGTCTGTTTTCCATAAATTAATTTCTTTTTTAATTGACTGTTTATCTTTCGGAACTATAACCCAAGTAAATAATCAATTTCTTATAAAAAGAAAATTCTCTATTATTTGTAGCAATAATTATGTAGTTATTGAAAAATATTGATTCCCTGTCGTATTTATGTATCTTTATTTCATGTTTTTTGTATCTTTTGCGATTCTTTCAAATTTTTTATGTAATCAATAGCATCATCAATATTTTTGTGGAAATTGCACTGTCCTAAGTAACAACCTATAAATCTTAAGAATTTTCTCTTGCCACCACTAATCTCATATCTATGTATTGTTCCCCCATCTGTAGGAGCGTATATAAGTTCTGGTAATGTCATATTTAATTTGTATTTAATACTCAATTAAACAATAATTCATGTTCAAATACATTTCCATAGCTCAATTCATTTATTTAATAATTAATTTACTTATTTTTGGATAATTATTTATTGAATAACCAAGTATTATTTGTTATCTATTAATTATTGATAGGGATTTTTATTATGCCAAAAGCATTTCGGCGTTTTTTAAAAAAACTACCAAAAAAAATTCAAACTTTAAAATACTCATTTAGAGATTTTTTATCTTCAAAAATATGAAATAGCTGTTATTTTCAACAATTTTTTAATTTCTATATTTTTAATAAAACTTACTCCGCAAAGTTAAATTCTAAACTATATTAATCCTGCAATTTATGAAATATTATGATTAAAAGAATATTTACGATATTCATTTTAACTTTGCTTCTTCTATTTAATAGTCCAGTTTACTCATTAGATACTTCCTCTAAAACTCTTGAAAAGTATACTAAAAAGATTTCTAATAAGTTCACTAAGACTTATTGCAATACTACCAAATTCGGGATTTCTTATGATGGAGCGTTGGCATTTGCTATTGGAGAGACTAATAAGGAATTTAAAAATAATAAACTCAATAAGTTTATAGATTATTCTCTATTAAAAAATTCAATAGTTAATGATTTAGAAAATAATTGCCAAGTTTATGATTTTGCTATTAGCAAATTAGAAAATTTAAAATTCAACTAGAAAAATGTAAATTGTTAAAGTATTATTTTTTACCTATCCAATCATTGGGTTTCTCCATCATCCATTGGAAAACCCCCTTAGCATCCAGATTTTTAGATGCATAAACAAATAAAACTGGAAATATTAAAATTACCGCGCCAATAACTGCTAACTCTAACTTGCTGATCCCTATCTCAGTTACTGTTAAAGCAAAATAATTAATCATTATCTTTAATTGAATTAAAATTTATATCTACTTAATTTATAAAAAATTTTAATTCTTTCACTTTTATATGAGAAAATCTTAATTTTTTATAGTGAAAGATATTTGTATAAAGTACCTATTTTATTGGTGCAGAATTTTTAATAATTTTAATAATATGCTTCTGTTCGATGGTTATGAATCATGAAATTATTATTTTCACACCTATTTTTGCAGTATTGATTGGATTTATAGTTTTTAGTATTTTTAAAAAAAGAAAGAGATCGGCTAAAAGTATTTATAAATTAATAGATGATTTAGAAAAAAAATATATATATTAATAATTTCTTTTGTAGGAAATAAATCAATCAAATTCTATACCAACTTCTTCTTTTAAATCTCTCTCCAAATCTGGAAGATGTGGTTCAACCCAATGGTCTTTGTTATCAATACCAGCTGCATTTACATAATTCATAATGTGTTGATCCACTTGCTTGTAAAGATCATGCAAATTTAAATCCATACGAATATCATGCGCAATTTCAGAGACTTGTTTTTCAGTTAGACAATGATCTGGATGAAGCAAATCACAACATGGAATTCTCTTCTCAATCAATTCATTTAGATTGATTTTTATTTCGTAATCTTGATGAACAGTCATTTATTTTATATCTTTACTTTTATTCTAATTATGTTTAAGGTTTTGTATATATTTAGTCAAGAAACAAAGTTTTTTATTATGAAGTGAATAATTTTAAATAAATAGATCTTCTAAATCTTTATACAAATCATCATTTTCTTTTTCTTTAGGGTCCTGGTGATCTAGTGAAAGTTCTTTTTTTGAGGTGTAGAAAAGATATCCAAGGGCTCCTAAAAGTAAAGTTGTTGGTAAAATCATTAGCATTTAATTGACTTATAATGAATATAGTGCAACACTTACTACAGTCAAGTGCTGAACTTTAACAAATTTATAAATGCCTACTAAGAAAAAAAGAGTTGGTTTTATCCCTAGAGAAGATGTTATGAGAATAATTGATAAGTTGAGCATCGAGAATAATTTAAGTAACTCAAAAATAATAAGTATTTTGGTAGAGGAAGCACTTTCTATAAGGGGCATATTTAATAAAAATAATGGTAAAGCAACCCAATCATTTCAACTGACAGACGCTCATTCAGAAAACTTATCTGATAATTCTGCTGACTTATTAGATAAATCAGAACCCTCAATCAATACTAAATTAGTTAATCCTCTCAAACCAAGTAATTCTTCACATTTAAATGAAGTAAATAACGAGGCTTTAGACTTGAAAACTTATAAAAAGTTTTTATCATTCCTTAAATTTCAGGAAATGACAGAAAAATATGATAAATAAGAAGTGTTGCTTAGTGCTGTACTGTGCGCTAAATTTGATTTAAATTTATTAGGGGATTTTCGTATCTAAAATTATTTATTACCATTACAAAAACATAAATTAAATTTTCCCATAAAATAGTTATTCCTATGAATTCATCTTCCCTAGTTTTATCTGTAAATCTACTCCCTCCAGAGAAGTTATATTGTAATTTTAGTTATTGGAGTTCTTTGTTCTCTCAGGATATGCAAATTTTATGGAATAGAGCGCATGGAGTACCTTTAGAAAAACTGCCAAAAGAGGTTTCTGATATGATTTTTCCGTATTTATTGCTTGCACTTTCAGACTATAAGACTTCTCAAATAAATAAAATGAATGGAATAGGATTAGACAATCTATTAAACCTTTGGTTTGATAAATATTTATTAAATAAAAATGGTTACTTCGAGTTAATTAAAAAATAATTTTAAATCCGATTTATAATATCAACTTTGATTTTAATCAGAAATGTATTACCGTTAAAAATTTATAAGTGATTCTTTTGAATTGGCACATCAATAGTTTTGCTATAAATAAATTAATTTGTTTGATGATGAATTATTTAAACTTCTGTTTAGCAAATATGTGTTTGGTCGTTTTTATAATGCTAATCAGGAGAGATATAAAAAATAAGAAAAGCAAGATAAATGAAATTTAATTCAAAGTCCCTAAGCTTGATATTAAACCTATTATTTTGCTTATTTATATTTATTATTTAAATTTTTAGTCTTTATTCATTATTTTTTTAAATATCAAAAATTAATATTCAAGTTTGGTTGACTTTTATTTTTAATGAGATGATAATGACAAAAATAAAATTTAATTGTGAATCCTCTTTCAGATACTTTTGATGATTTTGTTGATGATCTACTTTCATCCGATGTTAATTTGTTAAAAGGGGAACTTGATTTTCTTCTTATGCAAAATTTATTTAATTCTATAGATTTGAAGCTTATTAATAAAAATGAAACTAAATATGACCAATCATTGGCTGCTTAATTTTTATGAAATATTTTTATGAAAAGTTTTGGGTTCCAGTTTTTGGTTATATTTTATCTAAATTTGTTTTTTTAATAGAAGGTAAAAAGCAAGAGTCTAAAAATAAAAAAAAATAGATTCATTACTTTTTTCTTCATATAGTATTTTTAAATACATAAATTAAGTGAATATATTTTGATAACAACAAAAGTAGTGCTTTAAATTTATGAACATATGCATGGTTGATATGTAGTTAATGCTTTTTAGCAAATTAAAATGAATAAAAATAATATGTTGAAGCCGTATACAGTGCATTACCGTGATTTTCAAAATATAAGATTAGAAAATTGTTTTTATGCTTCTGACGCTTACGAAGCTAGAACATTAGCAATGGAATTTAATAAATATATAAATGAACATCCAAACAGTATTGACCTAATAAGATGCGAAAAATGAATAAAAGTTTTGAGGAATCTGGATAAATTATTTAAACACTTAAGAACTTATCTATAACAGCTTGACTCAACTCACTTGTATTTCCACTTGCAACAATACCTCCGCGTTGCATCGCATAATATCTATTAGCTTGTCTTACAAAATGCAAGTGTTGTTCTACTAATAAAACACCAATTCCTGTATCTCTAATTATCTGATTGATTGCATTTTCTATGTCTATAACTATATTTGGCTGAATCCCTTCCGTTGGTTCGTCAAGTAATAGTAGTTGGGGTTTGCCCAGCAATGCTCTTGCAATAGCTAGTTGCTGTTGTTGTCCACCACTGAGATCTCCTCCTTTCCTTTGTAGAAAATCTTTTAGGATTGGGAAGAGATCATAAATAAATGGATCTATTTTCTTGTTTTTAGATAATCCACCTGGCAGAGACTCCATTCCTAACATAAGATTCTCTTCAACTGATAGATATGGAATAATTTCTCTCCCTTGAGGAACGTAAGCCATTCCTTTCCTCGCTCTCTGATGAGGTGCTTTTCTATTAATATTTTCGCCAATCAAAAAAATATCGCCTTTTTTTTGTCTTAACAAACCAATAAGTGTTTTCAATAAAGTTGTTTTGCCAACTCCATTTCTTCCAATCAAACAAACCATTTCTCCTGATTTAACATTTAAATCTACATCTCTGAGAATATGACTTTCGCCATAATATGTATTCAATGATTTGATTTCCAGTAAGTTTTTCATAACTAATCCTCAGGCCTTCCTAGATAAACATCAATAACTTTTTGGTCCTTTTGTATAGTTTCCATTGTCCCCTCGCATAATACTGTGCCTTGATTTAATACTGAAACATTACTATCAAGTCTTCTTATAAATTCCATATCGTGATCTATTACCACTACAGTATTTTCTCCTGATAATGATTTTAATAAATCAGCTGTAAGATCAGTTTCTTCATCAGTTAAACCAGCAACAGGTTCATCAACTAACATTAGATCTGGCTTTTGTCCTACTAACATTGCTATCTCGAGCCATTGTTTTTGGCCATGTGATAAAGAACCAGCTTTAGAATCAACTTTTTGAGCTAAATTGACAATCTTCATAAGACGTTCAATCTCATTAAGCTGCTCATCCTTAATACTTTTATTTATAAGGTTTAAGGGACTTTTAGGAGTTGACACTGATATTTCAAGATTTTCTTTAACTGTTAGGTTTTCAAAGATTCTTGGACTTTGAAACTTTCTTCCTACTCCAAGTCGAGCAATCTTATGCTCCTTTCTACCTACTAAAGATTTTCCTTTGAAAATTACTTCACCTTTTGTTGGCTTAACCTTTCCAGTTATTACATCAAGAAATGTTGTTTTACCTGCCCCGTTGGGTCCTATTACAGCTCTTAATTCCCCTTTCTTTAAATTTAAATTAAGTTTGTTGAGTGCTAAAAAACCCTCGAAACTAACAGTAATGTCTATTAAATTTAGAAGATCTGTATTATCCATTATTCTCATCATTATTGTTAACTTCTAAGCTTGGATAGGTTTCAATCTTCCTTTTTAAACCAAATCTTTGAAGAAGATTTCTAGGACCATCTCCTTGCATCCATCCTAAAACTCCCTCTGGCAGAGCTGTTACAACTAAGATAAATAATCCTCCTTGGATAAACATCCAGCTAGCGGGTAAAGCTTCACTTACTAGACTTTTTGCATAGTTGATGAGAACTGCTCCTAGTATCGCTCCCAATAAAGTTCCTCTACCTCCAACAGCAACCCATATAACCATTTCTATAGAAAAGGGAACTGTCATAAATTGAGGTGATACTATTCCAGACTGAACAGTATATAAAGCTCCTGAAATTCCAGCTAGACCTCCAGCAATAGAAAATATTATCGTCTTGAATATAACTGGGTTATATCCTGTAAACCTAACTCTTGGTTCATCATCTCGTATTCCTATAAGAATATTTCCAAATCTTCCTTTAACTACCCACTTTGCAAAAAACCATGCGGCTATTACTAGCAGCGCGGTTATCCAAAAGAATATTCTTTGCATGGACTCAGAGCCTACCATCTGACCAAATAGTTGTGTTACATCTGTTTTTAATCCATTTGTTCCATTTATAAGTTTTTGTTGTCCATTAAAGAAGTTAAAGAATACAAGAAGAGAAGCTTGAGTAAGTATAGAAAAATATACCCCTTTGATTCTATTCCTGAAAACAAGAAATCCAATTAAACCAGCAACCAATGCTGGAATTATCCAGATAGCGAAGAAGGTAAAAACAGGCGATCTAAATGGTTCCCAGAAAAAAGGTAATTTTTCAACACCATATAAAGCAAAAAATTCAGGAATATTATTTGGGAATTCAGAGGAGCTGGTTATCTGCAAATACATTGCTGCACAATATCCACCTAATGCAAAAAATATACCTTGTCCAAGACTTAGTAAACCTGTATATCCCCAGATAAGGTCAACACCAAGTGCAACTATAGATAAGGATAAGTATCTACCTAGAAGGTTTAGTCTAAATACAGGGAGTAGAGTTGGTGCTGCAATAATTAAGGCTATTAATATTATCCAAAATGATAGTACTATTTTTTTGTCAAATTTAATTTTACTTAAGGACATTAGTTTTCAACCATCCTTCCTTTTTGTGGAAATAAACCTGTAGGTTTAAATTGTAAGAATATAACTATTAGTGCAAATATCATTACTCTTGCCATACTTGTGGTGGCAAAAAAGTTAATTGTGTTTGATAAAGGTAAAGGCATATCTGGCCATATTGATAAGAACCTTCCAGCTCCAATTAAATCAGTCATTATTCCTATGCCAAATGAAGCAAGTACTGTTCCTAATAAATTTCCTACTCCTCCCAGTACTACAACCATAAAACAACCAACTATATAGTTTCCGCCAACATTAGGTCCTACAGAACCTAAAAGAGATACTGCTACCCCTGCAACTCCTGCTAAGCCAGATCCAATTCCAAAAGTAATTATATCCACTTTTTCAGTGGATATACCAAGACAATCACTCATTTGTCGGTTCTGAGTAACTGCTCTTATACGCATACCCCAGGCACTTTGATTAAGAAATAATGTTATTGCTATTACAGAGATTAGAGTAATGACAATTATCATTAATCTTGTTTTAGGAAATGCAGTGCCAATAATTTCAACTTGACCTCTCATCCATGAGGGTGCTGTCACATCAACATTTCGAGCGCTTGCTCTACTAAGTTTGCTGACAGAGGATGAGATTACGCTACCTGTGAGGACTCCAGTTAAAGCAGCAAATATCCAAGAACTGAATTTAAAATATTTGAAATTTATTGATTCTTTTATTTTTGAAGGGAATGTTGTTGGTAAGAATAAACCAATTAACAGACTTATAACCAGACCCGTTCCATAAGCTAAAGGTACACTACGGACAAATTGTTGAAGAATTAAGCTTACTCCCCAAGTTGCGAGTAGTGTTTCTAGTGGACTTCCATAAAGCTTTCTAATTATAGTTTTTTCTAGGAGAATGCCTACTACTCCACTAACAATAAAAGCAAGGAAAATAGAAACAATTATGTACGAATTGTAGAAAGGTTTTAATATAGGTAACTTGAAAATTAATTGTGTTACATATGTTGTGTAAGCCCCAAGCATCATAAGTTCTCCATGGGCAAGATTTATTACACCCATAAGACCAAAAACAATTGCTAGTCCTAATGCAGCAACAAGTAGTACAGAGCCGATTGCAACACCATTAAAAAGACTATCGAGAAGTAACTCCAATTTAGTAAAAATAAATATTTGATTATATAAAATAAAAGGAGGCGTTAACCTCCTTTTATTTTGAAGTATAGGTTTAATTAGATTAAAGCTTATACTTTTCTCCTTTTGAAGGATCTGTCCAATCGCATGCAAATCCTTTTGAACTTGGATGCTTTTGGTTCCATGCTTGTGGAAGAACAACTCCTGTCTCTTCAAGGATTGTAAATCCACCCTCTGCATTAATCTCTCCAATTCTTACTGTTTGAGATAAGTGGTGATTAGGCATAACTTCAACAGGACCTTGAGGAGCATCAAACTTTTGTCCAACAAGGGCTTCCCTTACTGCGTTATCGTCGAATGTTCCTGCATCTTCTACTGCCTGTTTCCATAAGTAAACCATGTTATATGCAGATTCTTGAGGATCAGCTACAACACGATCTGCTCCCCATCTTTTCTTGAAACTTGCAGCAAATTTCTTAGATGCAGGTGTATCAATTGACATCATGTAGTTCCAAGCACCGTAGTGACCTTCAAGAAACTCAGGACCAATTGTACTAATTTCTTCTTCAGCAATTGAATAGTTCATTACATAGTAACCACTTGAAGGTGTGATACCTGCGTCTTGAATCTGTTTGAAGAATGCAACGTTTTGGTCACCATTAAGTGTATTAATGATTATTCCGCCTTCAGGAAGCGCCTTTTTGATTTTTGAGATAATTGGAGCAACTTCAGTATTTCCTAATGGAAGGTAATCTTCTCCAACAACTTTACCTCCTAACTGTTTTACTTGAGCTTTTGTGATTGTGTTGGAAGTTCTTGGGAAAACATAGTCAGAACCTACAAGGAAGAAATCTCCACCAGCTGCGGGAGAACGCTTATACATGAAATCTGTAGCTGGTTCTGATTGTTGGTTTGGTGTGGCTCCTGTATAGAAAATGTTATTAGAACATTCTTGTGCTTCGTATTGAATAGGGTAGTAAAGGAAAGCATCCTTAGATTCGTAGACTGGTAACATTGCCTTTCTACTAGCGGATGTCCAACCACCGAATACGACAGGAACTCCGTCTTGATCTATAAGTTTCTTAGATTTTTCAGCAAAAGTAGGCCAGTCAGATGCACCATCTTCAACTATGTATTCTATTTTGTAGCTTTTACCGCCAACTGTTACACCGCCAGCAGCATTTATCTCTTCAATAGCCATTTTTTCAGTATCAACAAGGGTTGATTCGGAAATTGCCATTGTTCCAGATAAAGAATGCAAAATACCAACGGTTACTGTGTCGTCGAAACTTCCAGAGGTTCCACCTCCGCCGCATGAAGTTGCTGTGACAGCAAGTGAGGCAGTAGCTAATCCTGCCAAAATACGCCTTGAAATTCTCATGAATTAGGATAAATTAGGTAATTGACCCTCAATTAGGGGGATAAAGTAAAAGTTATTAACGAGTGAGGATTCGTTTTGTATCAGTCGTAACTTTTTGTTGAATCCAATATATTAGTAATGAACATTTTTTTAGTTTCGATTGGTGGGTATATGCGACTCTAAAAATTGAGTTATTTCTTCAACTCCTGTGCCGTTACTTAGGTTGGTAAAAAACCAAGGTTTCCCTTTTCTCATGAATTTAGTATCACTTTTCATGATATTTAAATCTGCACCAACCATATCTGCTAAGTCAATTTTGTTTATTAATAATAAATCTGACCTTGTTATGCCTGGTCCTCCTTTTCTAGGAATTTTGTCTCCGGCAGACACATCAATTACATATATTGATAAATCTACAAGTTCTGGACTAAAACTAGAGGCTAAGTTATCACCTCCACTTTCTACAAAAACAAAATCTAAAGGATTATATTTATTTTCTAAATCTAAAACTGCATTTTTATTTAAAGAACAATCTTCTCTTATAGCTGTATGAGGACAACCTCCTGTTTCTACACCAATAATCCTTCCTTCCTCTAAAACATTTTTATTTATTAGAAAGTTAGCATCTTCTTTGGTATAAATATCATTAGTAACAACTGCTATCTCATAATTTTTTTTTAGACTTAAACATAGAGTCTCTACTAATGCAGTTTTTCCTGAGCCGACAGGCCCAGCAATTCCTACTCTCAATTGGCTGCTCATAAATTAATTTCTAAAAAGTTTTGTATAAAGGTCATTATGATTTTGTTGTGCCATAGCTAAACCTACATTGCCAAAATAGATGTCATCAATTTCTTTGTCCATAATTTCTTTAGAAACTTTTGAAATTATTGTTAATAAATCTCTCTGAATTAATTGTGCTTTTGTTGAACCGATAGGAATAATCCTTAATGCTGCACTAAGTTGGTTTGAACTCCACGCGTAGAAAAAATTCTCAACCATTTCTAACTTCGATATTTCAAAACAATAACAAGCCCAGCTCCAAGCTAAAGGCCAGGAGTTTTTTTTGTTTTTTTTATATAAATATTCAAATCCAAATTCTTTGTTTAAATCAAAGAGAGATTTTGCCATTTGTGTTTGTTGCTCTCTCATTTCGACAGAGTCTTTTGCTGAGAGTATCCATTTATCCAAACTCAATAGCTTTTGCAAATTACTTTTTAAATTTTTGCTGTTATTAAGCTCATTGAAAATATCAAAAAAATCTAATAAAAGTCTTGCATCTAACCTGATCTGGCCAATTTTTAGTTCACTTATGATTAATTCTTTTACCGAATTTGAGTCTTTTAAATCTTTTGAATTTAGGTAACTTTCCAATCCCTCTGAATAACAAAATCCCCCAACTGGTAAGTTAGGACTTATTAATAAGTATTTTAATAAGTGACTCTTACTCATGACTATGGGCACCTATTTCCGGAAAAAATTTTTTCTTAGTATCTACAACATTAACATTAAAATTTTTAAGCATATTTTCAATTACGTAATTACCTTTTGTTAGAAGAAAATCTTCTTCAATTTCTACTTCTACATGCCTATTTCCTAGATGATAAGCAGTTTTAATAAGTTCAATTTTGGAATTTGAACTTATTTCAATTAAATTTTCTTTTTTGGCAATTATCTCAATATAAAAATTGGATTCATTAGTTGAAAGGATATCTCCATCACTTAATTTGCCCTCTCTTGGTAATTGTAAAATTATTTCTTGATTACAATCAGTTAATCTTTTACCTCTTAAGATTCTTCTTTCATCTGAACTTAGGGTAAGTTTTAAAAACGAACCTAATCTAGGTTTTTCCTTAATCCAATCAGTTACAACTATTTGTTTATTCATTCTCATAATCAAATTTTTTGGTTACTTTAATTTAGTAATTAAAGAAAACAATTTATGATTAAATCTTCTTGGGAAGGTAATTGTTTCTTAAATTTTTTCAATAATAAAACAAGTTTAGGAAATGTTGATAAAACAATCTTTAAATCTAAATCAACTTCTCCTTACAAATTGTTAAAGTCTACTCATGATCAGGAGGGTAGATGCATTTTACCCGTTCTTCATACTGCAGGAGGATTGGTTGGAGGCGATTTACTTGAGTTTGAGGTAAATCTTGAAAAAAACTCTAAGGTATTGTTGACTACTTCTTCAGCTCAGAAGGTATATGGATCAGTTGGGATATCTAAAATTAATCCAAAAGGAACTTTTTCAAAGCAAAAAAATCTCATAAAGATTCTTGATAATTCTCATTTGGAATATCTACCCCAAGAAACAATTATCTTTGCAAATGGTTTATATGATCAAACGTTTAAAGTATCTATTTCAGAAACCTCAAGTTTTTTATTTACTGATTTAATTAGACTTGGAAGATCTTCTTCAGGAGAGTCAATAGAGAGTGGGGTTTTTAGGTCTAAATTAGAAATTATGAGAAATAATGATTTATATGATGATTGGGAATATGTTGATCAAATTGAATTATCTAAGGCAAGTTATATGACAAAGTCAGGTATGGATTACATGCCTGTTTTCGGATCCTTAATTTGGATTTGCAAAAAAGATTTTTCTAAGTCAAAAATAACTAATCTTGTTGGAAATATAAAAAAGTTATTCAATGAAACTGATAATAATTTATCTATTGGAATCCTTGAAAATGGAATCTCTGTAAGATTCCTAGGGAGTTCTTCACAAGATGCTAGAAAATGTTTTTTTTGTATTTGGAAACAAATTAGGTCTGTTTGTGGATTTTGTGAGCCAAAATATCAAGGTGTATGGCCTTTACAAGATTCTATGAATTATTAATTATGTTCAGAAAGAACCTTTTTTAAGAATTTATAGATTAATTTTTTATTATGCATCTTTCACCTCAAGAAAAAGATAAATTATTGATTTTTTCTGCTGCGCTCTTAGCTGAAAGAAGGCTTAGTCGAGGTCTTAAGCTTAATTATCCTGAAACAATTGCTTTTTTGAGTTTTCAAATTCTTGAAGGAGCTCGAGATGGAAAAAGTGTAAGTCAATTAATGTCAGAGGGGACTACTTGGCTTTCAAAATCACAAGTTATGGAGGGTATTCCTGAAATGGTTGATGAAGTCCAAATAGAGGCAGTTTTCCCTGATGGGACAAAGTTGGTTACTATTCACAATCCGGTTAATTAGTTATGAGTAATTTAATTCCTGGCGAAATAATTCCTGAACAAGGTGAAATCGAATTAAATCTAGGAAAGGAAGTTAGAACAGTAAAAGTTTCTAATTCTGGAGATAGACCCATACAAATTGGATCTCACTATCATTTTTTTGAAGCTAATAAGGCTTTAATTTTTCATCGAGAAATAACACTTGGTATGCGTCTTGACATTCCTGCAGGCACTGCAATTAGATTTGAACCTGGAGATACAACTGAGGTCAAATTAGTTCCATATGCGGGTTTAAGAATTGCACATGGTTTTAATTCATTGGTTAACGGTTCTTTAGATACTTAAAATTATGTCCTATAAAATTGACAGAAATACTTACGCGCAAACATACGGACCTACCACAGGAGATAGAGTCAGGCTTGCTGATACCCAACTTTTTATCGAAGTAGAAAAGGATTTAACGATATACGGAGATGAAGTTAAATTTGGTGGAGGTAAAGTTATTAGAGATGGGATGGGACAGTCTCAAGTAAGTAGAGCGGATGGAGCTGTAGATACCGTAATAACTAATGCTTTAATCGTAGATTGGTGGGGAATAATTAAGGCTGATGTAGGTATAAAAGATGGAATGATTTTTGAAATTGGTAAGGCTGGTAATCCAGATATCCAGGATAATGTTGATATTGTTATTGGTGCTTCAACAGAAGTAATAGCTGGAGAAGGTCATATTCTTACAGCAGGTTCCATAGATACTCACATTCACTTTATCTGTCCCCAACAAATTGAGACAGCACTAGCATCGGGAATTACAACCATGTTGGGAGGGGGAACTGGACCTGCAACTGGTACAAATGCCACTACTTGTACTCCGGGTTCTTTTCATATATCAAGAATGCTTCAATCTGCAGAAGCATTTCCAATGAATTTAGGGTTTTTTGGAAAGGGAAACTCAACAAACGAGAGCAATCTTGTTGATCAAGTTGAAGCTGGTGCATGTGGATTAAAGCTTCATGAGGATTGGGGAACGACTCCCTCTACAATAAATTCTTGTCTTAATGTTGCAGACAAGTTTGACGTACAAGTATGTATTCATACTGATACTTTGAATGAGGCAGGCTTTGTTGAAGATACTATCAACGCTATTGCAGGAAGAACTATTCATACTTTTCATACCGAAGGAGCAGGTGGAGGTCATGCGCCAGACATTATTAAAATTTGTGGAGAAAATAATGTTCTTCCAAGTAGTACTAATCCAACAAGACCCTACACGAAGAACACATTGGAAGAACATCTTGACATGTTAATGGTTTGTCATCATTTAGATTCTAAAATCCCAGAAGATATTGCATTTGCTGAATCAAGGATCAGAAGAGAGACTATTGCAGCTGAGGATATCTTGCATGATATAGGTGCTTTTTCAATTATTGCTAGTGATTCTCAAGCCATGGGAAGAGTTGGTGAAGTAATTACAAGAACTTTTCAAACCGCTCATAAAATGAAACTCCAAAGGGGACCGTTGTCGCAGGATTCTGATAGAAATGATAATTACAGAGTAAAGAGATATATTTCTAAAGTCACAATTAATCCTGCAATAGCTCATGGTATAGATAAACATGTTGGGTCTATAGAAAAGGGAAAGATTGCTGATTTGGCATTGTGGAAACCTTCCTTTTTTGCAGTAAAGCCTGAATTAGTTGTTAAAGGAGGATCTATAGTTTGGTCCCAAATGGGTGACGCAAATGCTTCAATTCCAACCCCAGGTCCTGTACATGGTCGTCCTATGTTTGCAAGTTTCGGTCAATCTCTAATTAAGAGTTCTTTTACCTTTTTAAGTAAAAATTCAATTGATCAAAATATTCCAAATAAATTAGGCTTACAAAAAAAATGTATTTCCGTAGAAAATACCAGAAATATCAATAAATCACACTTAAAACTTAATAGTAAACTACCAAATATTTCAGTTGATCCTCAAACTTATGAAGTTTTTTCTGATGGGGAACTTCTTACATGTGAACCTCTTGATGAAGTTCCAATGGCTCAAAGGTACTTTTTACTTTAGAAGTTTTTAATTAATTCTTTTTCAGTTGTCTTTATATCTTGTGACCCAGCAATTGCCAAATCTTCTTGCAGTTTGTTTTCACAAGATAGAACTCTTGACCAACTTGGTAGCTGCTGTGTCGTAGGGCATGCTAAGTAATCTTCTGTAGCCGGTCTTAATAGTTTCGCAAATTTCTGTACTGATAGCTCTTCTTCATGCCTATCGTATGGAAGTTGATTAACAGCTGAATCTAATCCAAATTGTTTTACACGATCTTCCCCAACTCTTTTGTAAAGAACTTCTAAGGTTGCTAGTTGAGTACTAGTTAAGGTCTCTGCTTGATGTTCCATAAGACCTCTTAAAACACTTGAGAGTATTTCTGTACACATTTTTTGCAATCCTTCTTTAGATGAATTACCAATATTCTTATGTTTATGATCAAACAAACCTAGGTCTACCTGAGCTATTTTGGAGGTTCTAACATTTCTATAAACCTCTGATAATAAACCTATCTCTAAACCCCAGTCACAAGGAATTCGTAAATTCATAGCAAGGTCTTTAGTGAAGGCAAACTCACCTGCTAATGGATATCTAAATGATTGAAGATATTGCAAAAAAGGACCCTTCCCTACTAACTGCTCAAGACTTGCCAATAAGGGACCCACAAATAATCTTGTTGCTCTACCTTGCAATTGATTGGTCTCTAAGGATAACCTGCTGTAAAAAGCCTTTACATATGATATCCCATATGATTCATCTAGAAGTGGAAGTATCATTCTTGAAGGGTACAAAGGACTAAAAGTTCTTATATCAGCATCAAAAAGAGCAACCACCTCTGATTTTCTAGTCGCAATTCCTATGCCTTGCCAGACAGCCCATCCTTTACCAGGAGTCCCTAAAAGTTCCAATCCATTTTTTTCTTGGCTTTTTAACAGCTCTATTACAGAGGGAGAGTTAGTCCATTGAACGTGAACCGGGAATGGCATTGAGTCAAAAAATGATTTCGCTGCCTTAACTTGCTCAACTGTTTTTGCAGAGAGGGCAATCACTAATTCATTTAAGCCCGTTAGGTTTTTTAAAACTTCTCTTATGTCTTTTAATGCAGGACGCTCAAATTCTTCATATAAGCAAGGTATAAGAATGCTGGTAGATCTTTTTTTAAGACTTTTGTTTAATACTTTAAGTAAATTTCTTGTAACTCCATATTCATGTATTGTTGTGATTAACCCTTGTTGAAAGTCCATTTTCTAATTGATGTGCAGAATAGTATTAATACTTCGATGATTTTTTCAAAGTGAAGCAAATTGATTCAGAGAAAAAATTAGATAGATTAAAAATTTATAAATTGTTGAAAACAATTTATTCAAATAATACTACAGAAGAAATTAATTTTATTTCAAATCAATTATTACAGATTTTAGATAATTTCTCAGAGAAATTTGCTTATGAAGAAATAAGAGATAAAGAAAGGTGGAACGAATCTCATTCGGTTTTGATAACTTATGCTGATAGTGTTTATAAAAAAGGTGAGGCAACATTAATTACTCTTAAGGATTTGTTAAGAAAACATTTTGGCAATCTTTCTAAAGTTGTACATATTCTTCCTTTCTTGAAATCCACAAGCGATGGTGGTTTCGCAGTCTCTAGTTATGATTCTCTAGAAGAAAAATTTGGTGGATGGAATGATCTCAAAAGTATTTCAAAAAATCATGATTTGATGGCTGATTTGGTACTAAACCATGTTTCATCCTCTCACACATGGGTTCAACAATTTATTAAATCTGAAGAACCAGGGATATCAAACGTTTTTTCACCCAAACAAAATCTTGACTGGTCAAATGTAGTTAGACCCAGAAGTTCCTCCTTGTTTTCACAAATAAATACTGACGAAGGCCCTAAACAAGTTTGGACTACTTTTGGTCCAGATCAAATTGATTTGAATTGGCATAATCCAAAAATGACTATTGAGTTCTTAAATTTAATTATTACTTATTTATCCAATGGAATTAAATGGTTCAGGCTTGATGCTGTAGGTTTTATTTGGAAGGAATCAGGGACAACATGCTTACATTTGTCAAAAGCACATTCAATTGTAAAAATTTTAAGAGTTCTTTTAAATGATCTTTTAGAAGAAGGAGTTTTAATAACAGAAACTAATGTTCCTCAGAAAGAAAATTTGTCTTACCTTATTCCCGATGATGAAGCCCATATGGCATATAATTTCCCTTTGCCGCCTCTTCTTCTAGAGGCAATTATTACTTCAAGAGCTGATATTCTAAACTCATGGATTTTTGATTGGCCAGTATTACCTGAGAATACCACTCTATTTAATTTCACTGCATCGCATGATGGCGTTGGTTTAAGAGCTCTAGAGGGTTTAATGAATGAGCAGAGAATTAAAAATCTATTGATTAATTGTGAAAAAAGAGGAGGACTAGTAAGTCATAGACGTTTATCAAATGGAGATGATAAACCGTATGAATTGAATATTAGTTGGTGGAGCGCAATGGAAGATTCTAGTAGAGATTCTAACAGATTCCAGTTTGAGAGATTTATTTTGACTCAGTTAATAGTAATGGCTCTGAAAGGTGTTCCTGCATTTTATTTGCCAGCATTACTTGCTTCAGAAAATGATATCAAAAGTTTCTCTATGACAGGTCAAAGGAGAGACCTCAATAGAGAAAAATTTAAAATGGACAATCTTTTGTCTGTCTTAAATAATGCCGAATCAAATGCCAATAAAAACTTAAAGTACTTAAGAAATGCAATGGATATAAGATCACAATTAAAGCAATTTCACCCTTGTTCGGAAATGAAATGTTTATCTAAAGGCAGAAGTGATATCGTTGTTATCAAAAGGGGTAAAGGTCCTGATTCTGTTTTTGCAATCCATAATATGACTGAAAATAAAATTAATTATCAATTGAATGATAATGATTTACCAAAAAAAATAGATAATGATTTTAATACACAAGATTTTTTAACATCAATTAAATACAATTGCAAAAATATTAGTCTTAATCCTTTTCAAGTGGTTTGGCTTGGTGCTTTATAAAAATGATACAAAATTCTTCTATATGGGTAGTAAGTGATGTAGATGGTACTTTAATGGATCACTCCTATGATTTATCACCTGCCAGAGATACTATAAAAAAACTACAAAAATTATCTATACCTGTAATTCTATGTACAAGTAAAACCGCTTCTGAAGTAAAAGTTATAAGAAAGGAACTTAACTTGACGGATCCTTTTATTGTTGAGAATGGTGCTGCAATATATGGTGAATCTCTTAAAAGAGTTAATGGAGAAATTATTCTTGGAATTAAATACGAATATCTTGAAGATATCCTAAATCTCATTTCTAAAGATATTGATTACAAACTTATTCCTCTTAATAATCTCACAGATCAAGAGGCGACTGAGCTAACTGGTTTAGAAGGTAACTCATTGAATTTAATGCGTGATAGACATTGGAGCATGCCTTTTTTAAATCCGCCAAGTTACCTAGAAGAAAAAATTAATATCTGTTGTAAAAAGTTCAATGTTGATATATTTAGGGGTAATAGGATGAGTCACTTATTATCTACAAAATCGAATAAAGGTAAAGCAATAAATGCGCTTAAAGAATATTCGAATATTCGAAATATTGAAATTATAGGTTTGGGCGATTCTCCAAATGATTTGCCTCTACTTTTAAACTCAGATATTAAAATAGTTATTCCTGGTATGGATGGCCCTAATGTTAATTTACTAGATCAATTAAAAGGCTTTGAATTTATTTTAGCTTCTGAACCAAATGGATATGGTTGGAAAAATGAAATCAATAAATTGATAAATAAGCGAAAACTAAGTTAGAAAGATGAAAGATTTAGATATTAATTTTAATCTTGATAAATTTGAAAAATTAATTATAGATATTGGTTGGGAATCCTTGGATGACTGGTTCAATTTCTGGAATAATCAAAGAAATATTCTTTCAATTGATCAATATTGGAATAATAAAGTAAATGATGATTGGATTTGGGGTTTAGCTTTGCCTCTTTTATCTCAGGCTTATAAATTTTATAATTGTTTTTCTGATAGAAAAATAATTGGGATTTCAGCTTTACCTGGTACAGGTAAAACAACACTGGGTAAATGGCTTGAAGCCATATCATTAAAATTAGACTTCAAAATCGCTGTTATTTCAATTGATGATTTTTATCTGCCATCAGATGAAATGATATTAGCAATAAAGAATAACCCTTGGAATGTATCAAGAGGTTTTCCCGGAAGTCACTCAGTAAAATTAATGCATGAAAAATTACTAAATTGGAAGATTAATGGAGAATTAAATGTACCAGTTTTTGATAAATCCTTAAGAAATGGTTTAGGTGATAGATCTCATTGGAGATTAGATAATCCTGATTTATTAATTATTGAGGGATGGTTTTTGGGAATAAAACCTTTCTCATTTGACGTAGATGATAGATCTATAAATACAACAAGTTTGAGTCTTGATGAATCTTCTTATGTATTAACCATTCAAAATAATCTAAAAGAATACTTAGATATTTGGAGTTTAATAGACAACATTTGGCACTTAAAACCCTTAAAGATTGAATATATGAATAAGTGGAAAACAAATCAAGAAAAAGAAATGTTATTACAGAAAGGCAAAGCCCTTAAAGATGAAAAATTATCTAATTTTTTGAGAATGCTTAATGTCTCTATTCCTCATAAAAGTTTTGATTTTATAAATTCTTATGCTCTTTTATTAATTAATCAGGAAAGAAATATTGTTGAGGCTGGATTAAATTTCTAATATTTTTACAAATTTTTTTTTCAGTAATTTTTTATACATTTTTTATAGCCCCAAATGGTGTTTAATTTACTATGTTTTGCTGTTTAGGGATGGTTGAGTTTTCTTACAAAAATGAAGGATGTAGGATGGTTGTATTGAGATGTATTGGTCCATCAAATTTTTTCTTGGAGAGAGTTTTATTCCCCACTGATATTCTTACTTTTATGGCCCCAAATGACTCAAGAGTAGAAATCTGGGGAAATGAGTTGTATGGCCCTAAGTTGGAAGAGAGAATAAGAATTTCTGCTGATAACGAAGATTCTACTTTAGTTGCTTAACAGAGTAATTCTTAAATTGTCTTCGAGTCAAAATTTTTTACAAATACCTCTTTTTTATTGATATTATCAAACTAGTCTTGGTTTTATAGATGCATTATTTTTCTTCCTTTGCAATAGGTGGTTTTGTACCTTCTGCAGCTATTGCTGGAGTTTTACTTCTAGTTGGTTTAGGAGCATTTTTTTATCTTGGTATAAAAGGACCTACCGATTATTAGATTTGTTTAATGATCAATTGGTTATTTTAATTTTACATAACCCTATCAAATAAGTTTACGCTATGGATTTAACAACTATTTTATTTATATTAAGCTTACCGTTCGTTATGTTAACTGTATACTTTGGTACAAAAAATGATTTCTACGAGAGTGAAAACTATAAAGGTGATGGGTGTGCTCACGATGTAAAAAGGTAATTTTATTTTTAATCACCGCTATATACACATGTCCATTTACTATCAAATTGCCAAACAGGTTTATATATTTCATTTGTGATTTTCTCACCTGCCTCATTACATCTATCCAGATCTTTCATTGGAATAGAATGTAACGAAGGGCTTGTTATACCACTAACCTCTGGTCTACTTCCTGAGCCTTGTCTATAGGTTCCAATTATTAGCCAATATTTAGCTTTTGCAGAATCATAAAAGATTAAGGAAATAAGAAAAAATAATAAAAAAATAGATTTTTTTTTCATTTTTCTATATTAGCTTTTAATTATTAAATGTAAATTGCTATTAATTAATAAAGTAAATTTGATAAATTTTTTGGAATATTTAAAATTTATTTTATATGGCTTAATTCAAGGGTTTACTGAATTTATTCCTATAAGTAGTACAGCTCATTTAAAAGTAGTATCTCTTTTATTAGATATTGATGATCCTGGAACCTCTTTGTCAGCTACTATGCAATTTGGAAGTGTTTTGGCTATTGCTTGGTACTTTAGGAATAATATTTTTAATTTTGGAAATCTATCTTCAAAAAAATTTATTCAATATCTTTTAAATAAAAGGTTAATTAGATCTATTTTAATTGGTACTATCCCAATTGTTTCTCTTGGTGGGTGTATGAAATTATTCGCCCCTTATTTTTTTGATAACATTCTTCGCTCGAATTTATCAATAGCAATAGTCTCATTAATAATGGCTTTTTTTATGTACTTAGCAGAATGCTCAAAACGCGGTTCTATTAATATTAAAAACCATAATTATTTAGATAGTTTTTTGATAGGTTTCTTTCAGGCATTTGCCATTTTTCCAGGTGTTTCAAGATCTGGTATTACTATTTCTTGCGCTCTAATATCAGGATGGGAAAGAAGAGATGCTGCTAAATTTTCTTTTCTATTAGGGATGCCAGCCATTTCGCTAGCTGCGATTGTTGAGTTTATTTCTTCATTTAATGAAATTTTTTCATTAGGTTTCCTTCCTTTTTTTGTGGGTCTTTTTACGACATTTTTGTCTTCTTTAATAGCTATAGATTTCTTATTAAAATATTTTTCTTCAAATGGTTTGAAAATCTTTATCATCTATCGAGTTATTTTTGGTTTTATTATTCTTCTGAATTTATAGTTTGTGGTGAAAAAAAATTTTTGGAACTGTGTTAAGGTTTAAAAAAATTTCTTTCTTATGAATATTTTTATATCTTTCCAACTAGGCGAAGTTGAAGTCTCAAATATTACTCTATTGGTTTTAGCATTTTTTTCTTCTTTTACGTTTATAGCTGTAGGGATCAGTTCATATAAACTATACAAATCCCTTATAAATCAAGACGATAAGTAATCGGAACGGCGGGATTTGAACCCACGACCCCCACTACCCCAAAGTGGTGCGCTACCAAACTGCGCTACGCCCCGTATCTTTACTATAAAGATAAGATTGATTTAAATGTTTTTCTTTATAGGATTGTTATCAGATCTCAATACACACTTATCAACTTCCCAATTAAAAAATTCCCATATATTGTCATTTAATTTGTAGTTGCTTCCTGTAAAAACTCCTAGCTTAACTTTTGTAGGAGAAGCCGAACAATATTGCCTACTTCCAGTTGATGCAAGATATTGTTGATGGTATTCTTCAGCATAAAAATAAGAATCAATCATTTTTATTTCCGTTTCAATTAAACCAAGATTTTTTTTGATTAATTCTTTTTGATATTGTTCCTTACTGGCTATGATAGTTTCTAAATTCTTTTCATTTTTATAGTATATTGCTGATCTGTATTGAGTTCCCATATCATTTCCTTGCCTGTTTTTTTGAGTAGGGTCATGACATTCCCAAAACATTTTTAATAAATCACTTATATCTATTTCCCTTTTGTCCCATACAACTCTTACAACTTCTGAATGACCAGTTAGTCCGGAACATACTTCATAATAAGTGGGATTGTTTTTTTCCCCACCAGCATAACCTACAGATGTTGTGACAACTCCAGGAAGTTTCCAAAAACATTTTTCAGCTCCCCAGAAACATCCACATCCGAAAATTATTTCATCTTCCTGGATATTAGGATCTTTTTTAATATCTGTTTTTAATATTCTATGTAATTTATGGGATTCATTAGTTAAATTTACCTCCCTCTTATTCATAATTTTTTTCAGGAATTTAAACATAATCTCTATATTTTCATTATAAGTAAAAAATATTAAATTTTAGCTATTAACAACTCTTGTAGCTAGTTCTCTTTCCCAAAGTTGTTTATATAATCCATTCACTTTTACTAAATCTTTATGGCTCCCTTCTTGTACTATTTCTCCTTTATCCATAACTAAAACCCTATCACAAGTAGCTGCAACAGAAAGTTGATGACTAATCATTATGATTGTTTTATTACTTTTATCGGTAATTTCATCTATTATTCTTGCTGCTGTTTTATTATCAACGCTTGCTAAAGCATCATCAAGAACAACAATAGGAGAATTAACAAGTAGTGCTCTTCCAAGTGCAGTTCTTTGTCTTTGTCCCCCGCTTAATGTAATACCTCTTTCACCAACAATAGTTTTAAACTTTTGAGGAAAACTATTGATATCATCAATCAATCCAGCTTTTGTAGCGCTTTGTTTAACTAAAAATTTTGAAGCTTTGGGTTCTCCAAAACGAAGGTTTTCTGAGATTGTAGAAGTAAATAAGAATGCTTCTTGTGGAACGATTGAAATGTTTTTTCTAAGATCACTTAATTTTAAAGTTTTGACATCAATATCATCCAAAAATAGTTGATTGTCTGGAATTTCAATAGTTCTTCCTAAAGACTTTGTTAGTGTTGTCTTGCCACAACCAACTGGGCCAACTATTGCAATAAGTTCTCCAGGATAAATTTTAAAATTCAGACCATTTAATGAATTAAATTTTGATCCTGGATATTTTATTGTTAAATTTTTTGCTTCTAATAATCCTTTGACCCTTCTTTTTAAAAATTTAGTGTTTGCTTTATCTACAATATTTGGATTGTTCTGAAAGATTTCTTCCACACGATCTAAACTTACTTGACCAAGTTGAAAAGTATTTAAAGTAAAACCCAACAGTGCTGTAGGGAAGACTAGTCTTTCAACGTAAAGAATTAAAGCTACTAAACCACCTATTGAAATGAATCCACTCTGTAGTTGAAAAGTTCCCAATGATAATAAAATTAATAATGAAATTGAGGATATACCTTGCAACAATGGGAATAGTGTACTCGCTGTTCTCGCTAGCTTTATCGCTGAATTTTGATAGGCAGTATTATATACATTAAATTCTTTTTTCTCAGCATTCTCTTGGGCATAAATTTTGATGGCACTTATGCCAGAAAGATCTTCTTGTATTAGATCACTAAGTTTTGATAATGATTCTTGTTGAGCTTTTCTTTGATTAACCATTTTGCCACCGAATAGACTTACAATTCCAAGGATTAATGGAAACATCATTAAAGCTGATATTGTTAGTGTTTTGTTAATCGAAAACATTGAAGGAATAGTGAATGAATAAGCTAGAATAATATTGCACAGGCTTAAAACAGTAAAACCTAAAAGTCTTCTTATGTTTTCTACATCGCTTGTAGCTCTACTAATAATGTCTCCACTACCTTTTTTTTGAATCCATTCTTGATCTTGAATAAGTAAATGTTCAAAAAGTTTTTGACGAAGATTTACCTCTACTTTTCTGCCTATACCGAAGACAAGCTGTCTTGAAAATAATCTTATTAAACCCATACAAGTTGCTAAAAATATTAACCATAAAGATTTTGAAATAACAAAATCCGAAGAAAACCCATTTTGTAATTGGTCAATTATATTTTTTACTTCTAAAGGAATAACCACACTTAGTATATTTACTATTAAAAGAGCTAAAGCTCCATATAAAAATTCTTTTTTGTAAGGCCTTAGGTATTTAGATATAACTTTTATCTTTAAATTTTTCATTTTATTTTGCCGATATGATTAAGATAATGTTTCATTTTTGAATATGTGAGCTAATTTTATAAATGATTCAGTATTTATTTATGGGTAACGATCAAACTCATCCATTACATGAAACAGACAAAAACATTATAGATTCTATTATCACTAAAAAAACGCCAGAAGAAGTTGACTATATAAATTTAGCAAGATTAATAAATCGTTATACCAATTTCCCTGGAGAAATTGAAATTAAAAACGATATTGAAAAAATTTTAAATTTTTGGAAGATAACCAAAAATGAGCTTTTCTCAAAAACAAAAATTATTTGGTCAAGAAGCTTCAGGCCTTCTAACACAAATAAAGAGTTAGTTGGCTCAGGTTTTGATACATCAAACTGAATTTTAACTGCATAATTTTTTACCTTTAAGTAAATGTCTTATAGTCCATCAAACGCTGAAATCCTAAATAATTTGTTAGAGGGAAGGAATCTCGATGAACTAATTTCTAGATCCTTAATGCAAAGATGGCTTAATGATGAAATTTCAGATGTTGAAACAGGAGCTTTTTTGAGTGCTTTGAGAGCTAAGAGCTCTACAGGAGTAGAACTAAGTTCAATGGCTGAGGAACTCTTAAGTGTTTGTGAATTGCCAGTAGCAAGACCAAATTTGTATTTAGTAGACACATGTGGAACGGGAGGGGATGGAGCTAATACATTTAATATTTCAACTGCAGTAGCATTTGTCGCGGCATCTTGTGGAGTAAAAATTGCGAAACACGGAAATAAAAGTGCTAGTGGAAAAGTAGGTTCTGCTGATGTTTTGTTGAATCTTGGATTAAATTTAAATTGTTCATTAGAAAAAATAATTACAGCCGTAAGTGAAATTGGAATAACTTTTTTGTTCGCACCTGTTTGGCATAAATCTTTAATAAAACTTGCTCCATTGAGAAAGACTCTTGGAATACGGACAGTATTTAATCAACTTGGACCATTGGTAAATCCATTAAGACCTAATGCGCAAGTTTTGGGCGTTGCATCTGAGGATCTATTAGAACCTATGGGAAGCGCGCTATTAAAAATGGGTATGAATAGAGCAATAGTTGTTCATGGTCATGGGGGCCTTGATGAAGCTTCACTTCAAGGAGAAAATAAATTACTATTTGTTGAAAATGGGGAATTACGGTTTTCAGAAATAAATATTTCAGATTTTAACCATGAAAATATTTCCAACGAAAAGCTGGTTGTTTCTGATAATGAATCTAATGAGGAAATATTAAAGTCAGTTTTAAATGGTTCTGGACAAAAATCTCATATGGATGTTGTTGCCTTGAATGCTGCTTTAGTGCTTTGGGCCGCAGAAATTGAGGATGATTTAAATGAAGGATTTAATAAAGCTTTATTTTCGATTAATCAAGGAGATCCTTGGAAAAAGTTTTTACTCTTAAAAAATTATTTACAAGAAAATTAATTAATTTCAAATTTATGATTAATCCATATAAGAAAAACGCGAAATTAGTTTTAAGTAATGGAATTGTATTTCCTGGATTTAATTTTGGTGCTTCTGGTACGGCTATTGGTGAAATAGTCTTTAATACTGGAATGACTGGGTATCAGGAGGTTATTACTGATCCAAGTTATTACGGGCAGATATTAACATTCACTTATCCAGAGATTGGAAATACTGGTATTAATTTTGAAGATTCAGAATCTAATATTAATGTTAAAGGGATAATTGTTAGGAATTATTCATCTAATAACAGTAATTGGAGATCTAAAAAGAATTTCAATCAATGGTTATGTGAGAAAAACATAATAGGTCTTCATGGAATTGATACAAGAGCTCTGGTTAAAATTTTAAGATCTAATGGCTCTATGAATGGAGTTATTACTTCTGAAGATAAAACTGTAGAAAATTGTTTAAAGATAATTTATGATACGCCGAAGATGGAGGGTTTAAATCTATCAAAAATAGTCTCAACAAAGGATCAATATTTATGGGAAAGTCATACACAAACAATTTTTGATTTAAGAAAAAAATATGTTGAATCATCTAAAAAATTAAAAATAGTAGCAATTGATTTTGGAATCAAAAATTCAATTCTAAATAGACTTGTATCCCATGGTTGTGAAGTTTTGGTTTTGCCTTCTCGATGCTCACTAAAAGATGTTCTAGCTAACAATCCGGATGGTATTTTTTTCTCAAATGGTCCCGGCGATCCTTCTTCTGTTTCTGAAGGCATAGACTTAGCAAAATCACTTATTCAATATGGTGAAATCCCTATGTTTGGTATTTGCCTTGGTCACCAAATATTTGGATTAGCATTAGGAGGTTCAACTTATAAATTACCTTTTGGACATCGTGGTTTAAATCACCCTTGTGGTGAAAATAATAAAATTGAGATAACTAGTCAGAATCATGGTTTTGCAATTGATCCTAATTCCCTCTCAAAAGACATAGTTAAAATAACCCACTACAACCTTAACGATAATACTGTTGCTGGCCTAGAAGTTAATAATAAGCCAATATTTAGTGTGCAATATCATCCAGAAGCAGGACCTGGCCCACATGATTCAGATTATTTATTTAAAAAATTTGTTTCTCTAATGTTAGAAAGATGTTGACATATTGTTTTCTTTTGATTTGATAATTACATTTGATATATTAATTTTTTGGAGGTATTAGATCATAGAAGATTTCCAGAAGTTAACGGTTTCTTTAAGAGGAAACCTTGAGTTTAAAACAAACATTATTGTTTTTACTTTTAAAGGCCAACTTGATGCTTTTTCAGAAAAACAATTTAAGACTTTTGTTACTAATAATTTAGAAAATGAGTATCCATTTGTTATTGATCTTACAAAAATAGATTTTTTAGATTCCTCGGGTCTTGGAGCTCTTGTTCAAACTGCTAAAGAATGTAAAAAGTCGAAACTTGGTTTTTCTGTTGTTGGTAATTCGAGAGTGGCACAAACAATTAAGCTTGTTCGTTTAGGAGATTTTCTTAATTTAAAGTCAAGTCTTGATGACGCATTAAATTATTTAAAAAATTGAATTATTGGATTCAAAATTTGGTTCCATATGGATCTCCTGACGATATAGGTGTTATTCAACTTGCATGGCTTGGAGATTCGGTGTGGGAGCTTCACCAGAGACTAAGACATGTTCATTTTCCTTTAAAATCTAAGGACCTCCATTTATCAGTAGTAAACGAAGTAAAGGCAAAATCTCAGTCAAAATCATTAAGTCAAATTGAACATTTATTAAATTCAAATGAAATGGATCTAATTAGGCGTGCTAGAAATAAAACAAAGAGATATCCAAAATCTTCAGACCCTACCATATACTCTAGAGCTACTGGTTTTGAAACTCTAATTGGCTGGCTATTTTTAAAAGATCCTCAAAGATTATCAACACTTTTGGAATATTTAGAATTAAAAATGAATTAAATCTATGAAAAACTCCTCAAATAAATTTCGCGGAAAAAATAATAAACAGTACAAAAAACATTCAGATTTTGGTTATTACTCAAAAAATACAAATCGATCAGCAAAAAGTGATAGATTTCTGAACAATTCCTCTAAAAATAAGAAAGTTGAAAATTTAAAAATAAATGACGAAAATAATACTTTTTCGTCTTTAAAAAGAAGAAATCCAAGATTAAAATCAAATACAGAATTTCCTTATAAAAATTCTGATATACATCAAGAACCTACAAATAAGAAAAATTTTGATGATTGGATATGGGGTAAACATTCGGTATATGAGACTCTCAGCAGTGATAGAGCTATTAATAGGATTTGGTGTACTTCAGAAATCTTTTCTTCAGACAAATTCTATATTTTGCTCAAGGATCTTAAATTAAAAGGAGTACTTATTGAAGAAGTTTCTTGGAACAGGATTTCGCAATTGACATCTGGTGCTTCACATCAAGGTGTCGCATTGCAGTTAGCATGCTCTAAAACAATATCCCTAGAACAATTAATCAATTTTTCTAAACACAATTGTCCAAATCCTATAATACTCGCATTAGACGGTATAACTGATCCTCATAATGTTGGCGCGATAATAAGATCAGCAGAAGCATTTGGTTGTAAGGGTGTAATCATTCCTCAGAGAAGGTCTGCAGGATTGACTGGAACAGTCGCCAAGGTAGCTGCAGGAGCCCTAGAACACCTTAACGTAAGTAGAGTTGTTAACTTAAATAGAGCAATTGAGGAACTTAAGAAAAACGGTTTTCTTGTTGTTGGCTTATCTGGAGATGGTCAAATATCTATCTCAAATTTTCATGAAAAAGCACCTTTGGTAGTTGTAGTTGGCTCTGAAGATAAAGGTATTTCATTGCTTACTCAAAAAAAATGCGATTTTATATTAAGTATTTCTCTTAAAGGTAAGACTTCAAGTTTAAATGCCTCTGTGGCGGCCGCGATATCCCTATATCACTTGACAGGTAAATAATTTTCTTGTTAATAAGAACAGTTTTTAAAGACCACTAAAATGTTGTTGTTTCAATACATTTATATGATTAATAAAAATTTATTGAATTTTCACTACAAAATTGTATAGAATTTAACAAGAATTGATGGTCCAACAGGCCAAAAAAATTGATTAGAAACTTTGGAAACAAACTCGGTTTAGCCTGGTGGGCTAAAATCGAGACAGATCAACCTAGTGGTACTTACTGGTTCGGCCCATTTATTACTAAAAATAGTTTAAAAAAAGATATGACTTTTTTTATTAAAGATCTTTCTGATGAAGGGTCTAAAAATATTAAACACAGTTTGGTGCGTTGTAAAAAAGAAGAACCATTAACAATCTGATAACTTAGATTTTAAGAAATAAATTAAGAAATGAATTTTAATTCTTTAAGAAAAGAAATTATTAGCAATAATGCATCTGTTAAGGAATTAGTTAATGATATTTTTGCCAAAATCGATCATAAAGATCCTGAAATTAACTCATACATTTGTATCACAAAAGATAATGCTATCGCGCAAGCAGAGAACATTGATAAATTAATTCAAAATAAAGAAGAACTGCCTCCTCTAGCGGGGATGCCAATAGCAATAAAGGATAATATTTGCACTAAAGGAGTTGCAACAACTTGTGCGAGTAAAATGCTCAAAAATTTTGTTGCGCCTTATGAATCAACAGCTTCGAGTAAATTATTGTCTTCAGGAGCAATTTGTTTAGGAAAAACAAATTTAGACGAATTTGCAATGGGTAGTTCAACGGAAACTTCTGTATTTGGTGTTACTTCAAATCCTTGGGATATTAATAGAGTGCCTGGAGGTAGCTCAGGCGGTAGTGCTGCTTCAGTTGCCGCTGGATTTTGTGCAGCTGCTATAGGTTCTGATACAGGAGGATCAATAAGACAACCTGCTTCTTTTTGTGGCGTCGTAGGTCTTAAACCCACTTATGGCAGAGTAAGCAGATGGGGACTTGTAGCATTTGCTAGCTCTCTTGATCAAATTGGCCCAATTACAAATACTGTCTCAGATGCAGCTGAAATTCTTTATTCAATATCTGGTAAAGACCCCTTTGATTCAACATGTCTTGATAAGCCAGTACCAAATTATTTGACTGACTTAAATAAATCTATCAAGGGCTTAAAAATTGGAATCATTAAAGAATGTTTTGAACATCCAGGGCTTAATCCAGAAGTTAAGGAATCTGTCCTTTCGGGAGTTGATAGATTCCAAGCTCTAGGTGCTGAAATTATCGAAGTTGAATGTCCTAGATTTAACGATGGAATTGCGACATATTATGTAATCGCACCATCTGAAGCCTCCGCAAATTTAGCTAGATATGATGGCGTTAAATATGGCTACAGATCGAATGAAGGTTCAAATCTTATAGATATGACTTCAAAAAGTAGAGCTGAAGGTTTTGGAGATGAGGTACAAAGAAGAATTTTGATAGGTACCTATGCTTTGTCAGCTGGATACAGTGATGCCTACTACAAGAAGGCACAAAAAGTTAGGACACTTATAAGAAAAGATTTTGATAATGCTTTTAAGAAAGTAGATGTTTTATTAACTCCAACTTGTCCAACCACTGCTTTTTTGAAGGGAGATTTTGTCAATGATCCACTTTCAATGTATTTGTCTGATCTATTAACTGTTCCTGCTAATTTAGCAGGCCTCCCAGCAATCAGTATTCCTTGTGGTTTTGATACTAAAGGATTACCTATAGGAGTGCAATTAATTGGCAATGTATTAGAGGAAGATAGAATATTGAATGCCGCAAATATCTTTGAAATTGATGCTCAGGTAATCAAGAAAAGACCTTTATTTTAAATTTGTATTAATAATTAATTTGTAATCACAAAATATAGATCTTTCTGAAATCTTCTCTATCTTATATATATAAATTATTTGAATATGGCTTTCGTTCCGCTTCATAATCATAGTGACTACAGCTTACTTGATGGTGCCAGTCAAATTTCAAAAATAGTAGAAAGAGCCTGTGATCTTGGGATGGATTCTATTGCTCTCACAGATCATGGAGTTATGTATGGAGTTCTTGATTTGGTCAAGAAGTGTAAGGAGAAAGGCATAAAGCCAATTATTGGTAATGAGATGTACGTGATTAATGGTTCTATTGATGATCCTCAACCAAAAAAAGAAAAAAGATATCATTTGGTGGTGTTAGCAAAAAATTATACTGGTTATAAGAATCTAGTGAAGTTGACAACAATTAGTCACCTAAATGGGATGAGAGGTCGAGGCATTTTTGCTAGACCATGTATTGATAAATCTCTTTTAAGCAAATATAGTGATGGTCTAATAGTTTCTACAGCTTGTCTTGGTGGAGAGATACCTCAGGCTATTTTAAAAGGTAGATTAGACGTAGCAGAGGATATAGCTCTTTGGTATAAAAAATTATTTGCAGATGACTTTTATCTAGAAATACAAGATCACGGCTCTATTGAGGATAGAATTGTTAACGTCGAATTAATCAAAATTGGAAAGAAGCACCAAATAAAAGTCATCGCCACCAACGACGCCCACTACTTATCAAGTATGGATGTTGAAGCTCATGATGCTTTACTTTGTGTATTAACGGGAAAACTAATAAGTGATGAAAAAAGATTGAGATATACCGGTACAGAATATATAAAAAGTGAAAATGAAATGCTTGAACTTTTTAAAGATCATATTGATGATAAATCAATTGTTGAGGCAGTGAACAATACAGTAGAAATTTCTCAAAAAGTTGAAGTATTTGATTTGTTTGGTAATTATAGAATGCCCAAATTTCCTCTTAATGAAGATAAAGATTCATTTTCTTTTCTAAAACATTTATCTAACGAAGGTCTTTTAAAAAGACTTAAAAAAAATGATCTTGCAGAAGTTGATGAGAACTATAAAGAAAGACTAACTTCCGAATTAAAAATTATAAAAGATATGGGATTCCCGGATTATTTTTTGGTTGTTTGGGATTACATCAAATTTGCCAGAGACAACTCTATTCCAGTAGGACCAGGTAGAGGTTCTGCTGCAGGCTCACTAGTGGCTTATGCTCTTCAAATTACAAATATAGATCCTGTTGAGCATGGATTATTATTTGAAAGATTTTTAAATCCAGCAAGAAAGTCTATGCCAGATATTGATACCGACTTTTGTATTGATAGGAGAAATGAAGTTATTGATTATGTTACTAATCGTTATGGAGAGGATAAAGTTGCTCAAATAATTACTTTCAATAAAATGACCTCTAAGGCCGTTTTAAAAGATGTTGCAAGGGTTCTAGATATACCATACGGAGAGGCTGATAAATTGGCTAAGTTAATACCGGTTGTAAGAGGGAAACCTTATAAACTAAATGAAATGATTGATAATAATTCTCCTAGCCCAGAGTTTAGAGATAAATACAATAATGATAATAGGGTAAAAAAATGGGTTGATTTGGCTTTGAGAATTGAAGGAACTAATAAAACGTATGGTGTTCATGCTGCTGGAGTAGTTATCGCATCAGATCCTCTGGACGAACTTGTACCTCTTCAAAGGAATAATGAAGGACAAATAATAACCCAATATTCTATGGATGATATCGAATCACTTGGATTATTGAAAATGGATTTCTTGGGTCTTAAGAATCTCACCATGATTGAAAAAACAGTTTCTCTTATTAATCAATCCACCGGAAGGGAAATAAATATCGATGAGTTACCGCAAAATGATAGTAAAACCTTTGAGCTTATTGGGAGAGGAGATCTTGAAGGTATTTTTCAACTTGAATCTTCTGGTATGAAACAGGTCGTTAAGGATTTTAAACCTAACTCTCTAGAAGATATTTCATCCATACTGGCTCTTTATAGACCTGGCCCTCTTGATGCAGGGCTTATACCTAAATTCATAAATCGAAAAAATGGGAAGGAAAAGGTTGATTTCCCTCATCCTTTTATTAAATCAATTCTCACTGAAACTTATGGAATTATGGTTTATCAAGAACAAATCATGAAAATTGCTCAAGACCTAGCTGGATATTCACTTGGTGATGCTGATTTACTTCGAAGAGCAATGGGGAAAAAGAAAGTTTCTGAAATGGTAAAACATAGGAATATTTTTGTAGACGGATCTATGAAGAAAGGTGTAAATGAAAAATTAGCAAATGATCTTTTTGATCAAATGGTCTTATTCGCAGAATATTGTTTTAACAAAAGTCACTCAACTGCTTATGGTGCTGTAACTTACCAAACTGCATTTTTAAAAGCCCATTTTCCTGTTGCTTATATGGCAGCCCTCTTAAGCGTAAATTCTGGTTCTACCGACAAGATGCAAAGATATATTTCTAATTGTTATTCCATGGGAATAGAAGTTATTTCGCCAAGCATTAATTTTTCTGGGGTTGATTTCACTATTAAGAATAATCAGATTTTATTTGGGTTATCTGCAATTAAGAATTTAGGAGATTCTGCAATAAGAAATATAATTGAAAACCGAAATAGTTTTGGAACTTTTAAGTCATTATCAGATTTGTGCGACCGTTTACCTTCTAGTGTTCTTAACAAAAGAAGTCTTGAATCTCTAATTCATTGTGGAGCGCTAGATGAATTTTCAAATGATAATAATAGAGCTCAGTTATTGTCAGATCTTGAACATGTTATTGAGTGGGCCTCTTCAAGAAATCGTGATAGATTATCTGGACAAGGAAATCTATTTGACTCTAAAGAAGAATTTTCAAATGTTGCTTTTTCAGATTCACAATTAGCTAAGGTTGAAGATTATTCACTTATTGAGAAGTTAAAGTTAGAGAAGCAGCTATTAGGCTTTTATTTATCTGACCATCCTTTAAAACACTTAACCAAGCCAGCAAAACTCATATCTCCTATAAGCATTTCGGAGTTAGAAGAAACAAAAGATAGAAACAAAGTCTCTTTAGTAGGAATGATACCTGATTTAAAGCAAATCACAACGAGAAAAGGTGATAGAATGGCTATAGTTCAGCTAGAAGATCTTTCTGGAAGTTGCGAAGCAGTAGTTTTTCCAAAAACTTATGTTAGGTTGTCAGAGTTCCTTTTGACTGATACTAGATTATTGATATGGGGAACAATTGATAAAAAAAGTGATAAGACTCAATTAATTATTGATGATTGTAGAGAAATCGATAACCTTAAATTGCTAATAATTAATCTTGAAAGTTCTCAAGCATCAGATGTAAGAGTACAAAATACTTTGAGAGACTGCTTAATTAAATTTAAACCAGATAAAGGTAGATGCGGAATAAAGATTCCAGTTTTAGCTGCAGTAAGAAATAAAAATAGCGTTACTTACGTTAAATTTGGTGAACAATTTTGTGTTGGTGATATTCAGGGAGCATGCAAATTATTAGAAGATAAATCATTCCAAGTTAACTTGAAATCTTTAGTTTCCTAGATTAACTTTTATCCTCGAAATTTTGAGTTGCAGGTTTGAAGGCTGCTTTTGCACGTTGTATATTCATTGGAATATTTTCAATACCAAAAAAAGATCCAGGCTCTTTATCCCAACTAGCCGATAATATTCCAAAACTCAATCCTGCTAGACCTAACAAGAAAAACAATGCTGATATAGCAATTGTTGATGAAGGAGGTATTTCAGCAATATTTCTTGTAACGATAATGTAGCTAACAACAAAAACAGACATTCCTAATATTGTCGGAATCCCAGCTGTAAAGAAAATTCTTCTTGCCATTCTGTCAGCAACATATTTTGGGATGCCACTTGATGATCGCTTTGGTTTGGTTACAGGAATAGATGTTTTTTCGAGGTTAGCGAAAGCAGTTGTTTCAGAATAATTTTTTTTCTTTTTATTTTGTGTCTTTTTTTTTGATTGCTTTTTTTTCATTAATTGAGATCATCCTCTGATTCCAATTTTCTTAACTAGTTCTTGATATTTTTGAACGTTTTTGTCTTTTAAGTAAGACAGTAATCTTTTCCTTTTACCAATCATTTTTAATAATCCTTGCCTTGAAGCGAAATCATGAATGTTTCCTTGAAGATGGTCACTTAATTTCGATATTCTTTTAGAAAGCATTGCTACTTGTACTTCAACTGAACCTGTATCAGTAGGATGCACTTGATGATTTTCAATCAGCTTCTGTTTTTCAGCTGTATCTAATGACATAAAATTTATTTCTTTTTATCTATGATACTACGTCATCTAGCTATATTACTACTATCCTCATCAAGATAATGCATAGCTAATTTCAATAGTTTTTCAAATGATAAATTATTTTCTTTTTTACCTAGGAGATCTATTTCTTTAATAATAATTGGCAAAATAGTATTTATTTCTATGTTTTTGTAACTTAATGATTGAAGGGTTAACTGAAGGTCTTCTACCATTTTATTTATCTCAGGATCCTTAATCTCAATTTCATCTTTGCTTTTTTCTTCTTCAGAAAATATTTCGCTTTTAAATTTACTTTTTAACTCTAAAATTAACCGATCACTCATTTTTTGTCCTATACCAGGTACAGAACAAATTAATTTTTTGTCTTGTGTTTTTATTGCATTTATAACTTCATTAATAGAAAATTTGTTTAATAACCCAATACCAATTTGAGATCCAACACCTCGAATACTTAAAATTTCAACAAAGAAATTCTTTTGATCCTTCGATGTAAAGCCAAATAATAAATCTGAATCTTCTTTTTTTATATGCTTTATCCAAAGAGTGATGTTTTTAGAAGATATCTGATTTGTTTTTAATTTAAGAAAAAAGGATTCTAGTATTTGTATTTCGTATCCTAATCCTTGACAATTTATTAAAACAAAAAACTTTTGATTAGTTTGCCATAAATCAACTAAATCTCCATTTATCCAACTAATCAATTAACCACCATCCACCTGACATCCAATTAGCGCTCCTGCAGTACCACCCGCTGGTACGGCCCATAACCTGTCTTTCCCTCTAGAGGAGGATAATGCAATTCCAGCACCAAGAAGACCCCCTATGACAGAACCTTCACTACAGTCATTATCATCTATTTTTTCAGCTTTGCTTTGACCTCCACAAGGTATTACAACGTCTACCTCATAACTTTTTACGTAGCCAGGATTTGATTTCGTTCCAGGAATGTACTCTTCTCTATATTCAGTTCTTGTACAAGTTACTGATTTTGGGGTTGTTGCATTAACTTGAGCAAAAGGAGAAAAACAAAATAATAAAGCTAAATAGTGAAATTTCATCATCATTTTTAATCTAATAATATTCTATGTCCTTTTGATTATTTTGGTAGTAGACATAATAGTTCCTAATAAAACTAGTGAGGCGCCTAATAAAAAATTTATGTTTATAATTTCACTAAAAAACAAGATCCCCCAAATTGAACCAAATAAAACTTGTAAATAATTAATTATTGATGCTTCAGAAGCAGGTAAATTTTTTAATCCTATAGTTAAGAAAGTCTGACCTAATTGAGTAAATAAGCCAATTCCTAATATCCAAACTAATTCACTCAAATTTGGGGTAACCCAATTGATTAATACAATTGGTAGAAGAGTTATAAAAGAAACAAGTGGAAAATATTCAATAATTACATAAATATCTTCACTAAATGAAAGTTTCTTAACTGTAACGTAAGCTAATGCGGTGCAGATTGCTCCAAGAAATGCTATCAGAATCGATATAATTTCAATCTCAGCGTTTATATTTGATAATTGGCTTGGATTCAATATTACTAATATTCCAATCCAGGCAATAATTAAAGCAAAGATTATATTACGAGTTATTTTTTCGTTTATAAATATGCCAGCAAATATAGATATAAAAATAGGATATGTGTACTGAATGACTGTAGATATACTAAGAGGCATATTTCTTATCGCATAAAAAATACAAACTAAAGCTAAAGTTCCTAAAAAACCTCTTAAAATAAGTAATGGTCTATTTTTGCCCCAAGGATTTATATTTTTTATATTGATTATTAATAATGTAATTATTAAACTTAACAATGATCTGAATAAAACTAATTCATAAATAGGTATCCTTTTATCAATATTTTTTACGCACAGAGTCATCAAACTGAAGAAGAATGAAGCAAATACCAAATTATACTTTTTTAATGAATTAAGTCTTTTTTCTAATTCTTCGATATTTATCATTTAAAAAATTATTTTATTGTGAAATTAAGTAGATTCTTATATGATTTTGACCTATAACGAATAAATCATTATTTATTTTTCGATTATAATCTCAATGGTTCATTCTATACACCCAAGAACTATTCAAGAGGTTAAGGAAAAAGCAGATATTGTTGACGTTATATCTGAACATATTGTTCTTAAGAAGAAAGGCAAGGAATTTGTTGGGATTTGCCCTTTTCATGATGATACTAAGCCATCTATGACAGTATCACCTAGTAAACAATTCTATTATTGTTTTTCTTGTGGTGCTGGTGGTAACTCTATTAAATTTTTAATGGAATTTACTCGTGCAAATTTTTCAGATGTTGTACTTTCTCTCGCTAAAAAAAATAATATTAATGTTGAAAATCTTGAGGGACCCCAAGTAGAAGCTTATAAAAAACAATTATCTAGAAAGGAAGAACTTTATAAAATATTAAGAGTCACTAAAAATTGGTTTAAGTCTCAATTAAATAATTCTCTTGGTGTTGAAGCTATGAAATATTTAACATCAAAGAGAAACTTGAGTAACAAGATTATTGATAACTTTGAATTAGGTTTTGCCCCAAATTCATGGAATGATTTATTTAACTATCTATCCAAGGTAGAAAAATTTCCCATCAATTTAATATTAGCTTCAGGCCTTGCAATTTCTAAAGAAAATTCTGACAAGATTTATGATCGTTTTAGAAATAGATTAATTGTTCCAATACATGATATGCAGGGAAGAGTAGTTGCTTTTGGAGGAAGATCTCTTGATGGTCAGGAACCTAAGTACCTTAATTCTCCTGAATCAGAGATATTTGAAAAGGGCAAAATGTTGTTTGCATTCGAAAAAGCTTCTAGCAATATTAGGAAAAGAGATAAAGCTATTATTGTTGAAGGCTACTTTGATGTTATTTCTCTTCATTCAAAGGGTATTACTAATTCTGTGGCTTCTCTCGGTACCGCATTAAATAAGTATCAAATTTCTCAACTATGTAGATGTTCAGATAATAAAAATATAATTTTGAATTTTGATTCTGATAATGCAGGAATCTTAGCTACAAAAAGAGTAATCAAAGAAGTCGAGAGTCTATCCATTTATGATCAAATTAATCTTAAGATACTTCAACTAAATGATTTTAAAGATCCTGACGAATATTTAAATAGTCATACTCCTGAAGATTATTTTAATTTAATTGATAATTCATCCTTTTGGATTGATTGGGAGATTGATCAGATCTTTAAAGATAAAGATTTAACTAAGTCTGAAATTTTCCAGAGTGTTATTTCGTCATTAGTAAAATTGTTGAGTAAATTACCTCAATCATCAACCAGAACTCATTATCTACAAAAAGTTTCTGAAAAATTAAGTAAGGGACAAGCCAGGTTAGCCATACAGTTTGAACAAGATTTAAGAAATCAAGTAAAGGGATTTCGTTGGCATGGTAGATCAAAAAAATTTGAACAACCAAATGAAATTTCCCGACGCGAGAAAAATGAATCGGAAATTATTTTTTATTATTTACATAGTCCAGATCTTAGGCTATTTATTCGTGATGAATTTCTTAAAAGAGAAATTAATGGTTTTAATACTAGTTATATTCAAAATCTATGGGAAGCTATTTCAAAAATTGAACAAATTAATTTAGGTTTAAACTACCTAAACGATTTAAAACAATCAAATAGTCAAAATCTTCAAAAAGATTTTTCTTCTATTAACTTAATTTCACTTCTGCCTGATTACTTAGCTCTCAATAATCCTGAATCACTAAATAAAATTAATATTTTTATTAATCCAAATGAGTTATTTTTAACATTGCTGAGTAATCCTAAAGATAATTTACTAGGAACATTATCACTTCTTGAAAAATATAATTCTCTTAAAAGATGTAGACACTTAATCGAATCTTGGGGATCTCAAAGATTAAAAACTTTAGAAAATTGTATATCTATCTTAATTGATAATTCTTCTTCAGGTTCTTCAAATACAAATAAAGAGATAGATGATCTTTTTAAGGATTTAAACTCAGATGCTATCAAATTTCAGGAATTATATTACTTAGAAAGGCAACATATTAATTTTTTAGATAAACAACGTTGTGGCAATTTCATCGCTAGTTAATATAAAAATTTTTTCATTTATAGGCAGTATTTTTTAATCAAGTTTTTAACTTTTTTGGGTTTATCTTCAAGAACATAAGCTTCTACTTCTTTCGCGTAAGTCCCAGAAAAATTTGAACTAGAGAACTCTAATGCTTTTCTTTTACTTTGATGCAATTTGCTTTCTAATTTTTTTATATCCCCTATTGTTTTATTGTTATTACATTTTTGTATCGCATGAGTTGCTTCGTGTCTTAATGCTTTTCTTATCGCCCTTTCTGTTTTGAAGTTATCTTTATTTGGTTGTTGATTCTTATTTCTATAATTTGTTTTCCTTTTTGCGTTTTCAGTACATATTATTATTTTATTTTCTTTAAAATTATGTAGACCTTTTATTTCTTTGTTTAATTGACATTCAATTTTATTTTCTTCAACTATGTAGTTTGCTTTACTTAATAAGTTAAGAATCTCTTTATCTAATTTGCTCAAAAATAATATAAATTCCATTCTTTTTTGTTTACTTCACTATAGTTGGGATTTGTTCTATATCAGTTGTAGATGAGCGACTTAAGAAATTCTTATTCATCTTCCAACTTTGTGGATTTTTTGCAATGGCCCATGTAATTGCATTATTATTAAATCTTTTATTTAATAAATCAATCGTTCTCATAAGATTTGCTGATTTTTTTAAGTCTTTCTGAGATTTGTAATTGATAACTGATTGCTGTAAATATTCGCTATTAGTTAAATCCTGCATTAAAACACCAGCTTTTGAGAATTTATATTCGGGATTATAAATTTCTTCAGACAATTCAACTACTATTTTTAGAATTTTATTTGTGTCATCTGTTGCATTTGTAAGTTTTCTATGAGCACTTCTTTGATAATTTTGACTTGAATATTTACTGGTTCTGGCAAATACTCTAATATCAGATGATTGCAAATTCTGACTTCTCATTTTTTCAGAGGCTTTTATTGCGTGAGTTGCCAGTGCTTGAGTTAAGTCTTCTAATTTTGTGATAGGCGTGCCGAAACTCCTGCTCACCTGAATTTCTTTTTTTGATTTCTTGTTTTTTTCTATGGGCAGGCATCTATGGCCTTTCAGTTCTAATTGCAGTCTTTTCCCTACGATGCCTAATTTCTTAATGATTTCGTTTTCTTCCATATCTCTTAGTTCTCTTGCATTTTTAATACCTTTACTTTGCAACCAATTAGAGGTTTGTTTCCCGACTCCCCATATCTTATCTATACTAATTCTTTTCAAATAATTATTCTCATTTTCGGTTCTAGCTAAATCAAATATTCCAGCTGAATAATCAATATTTTTAGCTAGTTTATTAGCAATTTTTGCTCTTACTTTATTTTCTCCTATTCCTACTGTTATGGTAATTCCTAGATTCTGATATATTAATGATCTTATGCTTCTTGCCCAAGGATGTAGATTTTCATCATTAGGTCTAGAAATCGAGACGAATGCTTCGTCAATAGAATAAATTTCTATCTGTTCACAGTAATTTTTCAGTAAATTCATAAGTCTTCTGCTCATATCCCCATAAAGCGAGTAGTTTGAGCTTAAGACTGCTACATCTAATTTATTTAGTCTTTCTTTGACCTTAAAATACGGAGTTCCCATTTTAATTTTTAAAGCTCGCGCTTCAGGGCTTCTTGCAATGATACATCCGTCATTATTAGATAAAATTACTACTGGTTTATTTCTCAAATGAGGATTGATATTTTGTTCACATGACGCGTAAAAATTATTAGCATCTATAAGAGCTATTGCATCAATATTTGAAATTGTCATAAATAGCTATGTATTGAATAAATAACAACTCCCCATATATGTACATCAATATGGTTTTTAAATCTAAAATCAGGATAATTATGATTTTCTGCTTTTAAATATAATTCATTATTTTTTATAGATAATCTTTTTATTGTAAATTCTCCGTCTATCATTGCAATGATGATATTCCCTGGCCTGGCTGTTAAGCTCTTGTCTACTATTATTAAATCTTTATCTTTAATTCCTGCATTTATCATTGAGTCACCTTTAACTCTAAGAAAAAAAGTACTAAACGGATTAGATATTAAATGCTCGTTTAAATCAATATTTTCTTCTGTATAGTCATCTGCAGGAGAAGGAAACCCTGCTGATACCGAATCAGTTAATAAGGGGATTTTAAATTTTTTAGTAGTTGAATCAAAAGAATCCAAGGTTAAATTAATAGTATATATGTACTATACAGCAAAAAATCAAAAAATAGTTAGTTATTAAACTTTTATAAATTAATTTTAGATTGAATCTAATCTTTTTAAGAACGATGATAAGGGGAGTTGTTAGATATAGAAAGAGCTCTATAGATTTGCTCGATTAGGATTAATCTAGCTAATTCATGAGGAAAAGTTAAAGGAGATAGGCTTAGTACAAGATCTGATTTTTCTTTTAAATCTGAACTAACTCCATCAGTATCACCGATTAAGAAATTAATTTTTTTATTTTTAAAATTCAAGAGTAAGGAACATAGTTCAACTGAATTAAACTGTTTACCTTCTTCACTTAGGCAGATAATAATATTGTTATTGGATCTAAGATTATTTAAATTAAAAGTCTTTAACTCATTAATGACAAGTTCAGGCATTCTTTTTTTGTATTGATTAATTCCATCTCTAATCCAATGTTTCTTTATTTTGCCGATAGCATAAATTGCTAATCTATTACTCTGAAGCATAAGTAAATATTAAAATTAATTATTCATCAAGAAGATAATTAAATTCATCATATAGTTCCTCTTCGGTGGTTAATTTCTTGGATAAATTATATTTTTTAGAATTCATATTAATTTGATTAATCTCACTTTCTCTTAATGAGTTATTAATCTTAGAAGTTTCTTCTAAAGATTCTGAATTATCAATTAACGAATAAAAAATTTTATTGGGATCTTCTGAGTTAAGAGGATTGGTGATTAAATTATCATTATTAGTTAAATTTGTGTAATTATTAATATTTATATTTTTACTTTCGTTATTTAAATTTTTATTTTTTTTAAATTTATTGAGTTTATCTAAATTTTCTTTTGATAAGCTCATGATATAAAGTATTAAATAAATTCATATTTAATTTAATTTAAACATATTATTTATCTTTTAGATGAATTCTAAAAACTATCATCAAAAAAAAAGATTTGGACAGCACTGGTTGGTAAATAAAAAAATATTAGAAAAAATTAAAGAAATTGCTGTTCTTAATGAAAATGACTTTATTTTAGAAATTGGTCCTGGTAGAGGAGCTTTAACATCTAAGTTGTTAGATTCAGAAATTAAAAAATTACATGCAATTGAATTAGATAAAGATTTAATAAATTTATTAAATGATAAATTCAATAATAATGACAAGTTTTCACTGCAGCAGGGAGATATTCTTTCTGTAAATTTAGATTCGATTAATAAGAAGATTACAAAAGTGATTGCAAATATTCCTTACAATATAACTGGCCCAATATTGGATATTTTCATAGGTCGATTGGGCATAATAAAAAATTATAATTACGAAAAAATAATATTTTTGATGCAGAAAGACGTTGTAGATAGGATTTTGTCAAAAGAAGGAAGTCCCAACGCTGGTGCGCTTAGTATAAGAATGCAACTACTATCAAAAATAAAAAGAATATGTGATGTGCCACCTTCATCATTTAGTCCGCCTCCAAAGGTTTTTTCTTCTTTAGTAGTTTTCGAACCAATTAAAAATGATTTAAGATTAGATATTAGTCTAGAAAAATATATAGATAAACTTCTTCGAATTTCATTTAATTCAAGGAGAAAAATGCTTAGAAATACTCTTAATTCATTACTTACAAATGAAGAGATAAATGAATTATCTGAATCTTCAAAAGTTTGTTTTAATTTGAGACCACAAGATATTTCAATCGTCCAATGGATTAAGCTTGCAGAAAATTGTATTAAAATTAAAAAATAAAAATTTAAATATATGCGAGATTTAACTAAAACTAAAATTAATATAAAATCTCCTGCCAAAATAAATTTGCACCTTGAAGTTATTGGTAAAAGAGAGGATGGATTTCATGAGTTAGCAATGATTATGCAAAATATCGATCTTTCTGATTATTTAGAATTTGAAATTAATAATGAAGGTTTAATTAAACTTGAGTCTGATTGTAATGATTTAAGCTTATCTGATGATAACTTAATTGTTAAATCGGCAAATCTATTAAGGAAAAAATCAAATATAGATTATGGCGCGAATATATTTTTAAGAAAAAATATTCCAATTGGGGCAGGATTAGCTGGTGGATCCAGTAATGCAGCAGCAACATTAATTGGTCTTAATAAGCTATGGGATTTGAACTTAGATCAAGAAATATTATGTTCATTAGCATCAACTTTAGGATCTGATATACCCTTTTTTATAAATGGTGGTATTCAATTATGTTTTGGAAGAGGAGAAATTTTGGAGAAATTAGATTCAGACTTTGAATATGGCGTAATTCTTTTAAAAAATCCAAATGTATCAGTATCTACAGCTGAAACTTATAAAAAATATAGTAATAGATTTTGTGATCAATATCTTACAAATAGAGAAATGATTGAGAACATAAGAAAAGATTTAAGAGATAATGGTTTAAATAACTTAAATTTTGATAATCAACACTTAACTATTAAAAATGATTTGCAGTTAGTTGTTGAACATGAAAATGATTCTGTAAACCAGGCACTATATTTACTTTCAAAATTAGAAAATTGTCTCACATTTTCAATGAGTGGATCAGGCCCTACATGCTTTGCACTCTTTAAAGATATAGAGACTGCTAAAAAAGAATTAACTGCAAATTCTAAATTATTTAAAGATAAAGGCTATGATTCATGGGTTTGCACTTTCCTTGAAAAGGGAATAACATTCATTTAAATTTTTTTATAAAAAAATCTATTTTGTCTGATAATAGTAATGAGAATATTGAAAAAAATATTCCCGAAAAAGGACCTTTAAATTTTATTGTTGGATCTTTAACAAGTTTTTTATTATTTATATTTTTTTATTTTTTAAGTAATAAAATTGCAATTTATTTTTCAGTACATAAACCATCTAATTCTTCTGAAATAGTCCAAAATATTTCCTCTAGTATTAATACATTAATAATTGGATTATCTTTTTTGCTAACTTTTTCATTTGCTTTTATCGGTATAGGACTTTTTATTGTATTTATTCGAAGTTTTATTGTGAAGAAAAGTTGAATTGCCAATATTATTAAGAAAACACTTTCTTTGAATGTCTTTACATGACTTAGGCCTTTTAGTACTTTTGCTGTCGCCAGGAATGATTTTATCAATATTACTACTCATAACCTTCGCTGAAGGAGGTTGAATTATTCAAAGTGGTAGGATTATATATGTGATTAATTAGGTAATTAATTGTGGCTGGAACATTATTATTTAATGCTTTGAAAGAGGCAATTGATGAAGAAATGGCAAATGATGTAAATGTTTGCGTAATGGGGGAAGATGTTGGTCAATATGGAGGATCTTATAAGGTAACTAAGGATTTATATGAAAAATATGGAGAGTTAAGAGTCTTAGATACTCCAATTGCAGAGAATAGTTTTACGGGTATGGCTGTGGGTGCAGCGATGACTGGCTTAAGACCAATAGTAGAAGGAATGAATATGGGTTTTTTGCTTTTGGCATTTAATCAGATATCAAACAATATGGGTATGCTTAGATATACAAGTGGCGGAAATTATAAAATACCAGCAGTAGTTCGAGGACCTGGAGGAGTTGGTCGTCAACTTGGTGCTGAGCACAGTCAAAGACTTGAAGCTTATTTTCATGCAGTTCCTGGCATAAAGATAGTTGCATGTAGTACTCCTACAAATGCTAAAGGTTTAATGAAAGCAGCTATAAGAGATGATAATCCGGTTCTATTTTTCGAACATGTTCTTTTATACAATTTATCTGAAGAATTACCTGAGGGTGATTATACTTGCGCTTTAGATCAGGCTGACGTTGTAAAAGAAGGGAAAGATATTACTTTATTGACTTATTCAAGAATGAGACATCACTGCCTTAAAGCTGTTGAAGAATTAGAAAAAAAAGGAATAGATGTTGAGTTAATAGATTTAATAAGTTTAAAACCATTTGATATGGATACCATCTCAAAATCAATAAGAAAAACAAATAAAGTAATTATTGTTGAAGAATGTATGAAAACTGGAGGTATTGGTGCAGAATTAATTGCCTTGATAACAGAAGAGTGTTTTGATGATCTTGATGCCCGACCAATTAGATTATCTAGTCAGGATATTCCAACTCCTTATAATGGAAATCTTGAGAATTTGACAATAATCCAACCGCATCAAATAGTTGAAAAAGTTGAAGACTTAATTAGTGGGAGTATATAAATAATGAAAAGAAGGCAAGGTTGGCTTTTTTTTATTATATTTCTACTTACTTTATCTGTTTATCTATTAATAAATTATCCCTTACAGTTGGGATTGGATTTACAAGGGGGTTCTCAACTTACACTACAAATTATTAAAGAGGAAGGTAATGTAACAAGGGATGAACTTGAAGCAGTCAATTCGGTTATAGATAAGCGCATTAACAATTTAGGAGTTTCTGAGTCTAATTTGCAAACCCTCGGGGGAGATCAATTGATTTTAGAATTACCAGGTGAACAAAATCCATTAGTTGCTTCAAGGGTATTAGGTAAGACTGCTTTATTAGAATTTCGAACCCAAAAAGAAGGAACATCTACAGATTTAAAAACTCTGCAATTACAGAGATTGAGTATTAAAGAATTAATTAGACAATATTCCTTTGCAGAAAAAAGTCAAAATGATGATAATTTCTTAAAAGCTTTTCAAGATGATCTCAAAGATATAGAGCAAGAATTGAATTACTCATCTTCTAGTAGTGATTTATATGAGAAGTTAATTGAAATTAAAAAATATGTTGATAAAGAAATTACAAATTTATTTATTAAAACAGATTTATCTGGTAAGGATCTTATTAACGCAGGAAGGAGACAAGAACAAACAAATAGTAATTGGGAAGTTTTATTAACTTTTAGTAATTCAGGAGGTGAAAAGTTTTCAGAAATCACAAAGTCAATTGCTGGCACTAATCAACTGTTGGCTATTATTCTTGACGGCGAATCAATTAGTGAAGCTAGTGTTGGTAGTCAGTTTGCTAGTACTGGAATTACAGGTGGATCAGCAACAATAAGCGGAAATTTTAGTGCTGAAGACGCAAGAGAATTAGAAGTTCAACTTAAAGGTGGTTCATTGCCATTGCCAATAGAAATAGTAGAAACTAATACAATAGGAGCTCTATTGGGATCCAAAAATATTTTAAAAAGTCTTTATGCCGCAATTAGTGGATTAATTTTTGTTGGTATATTTATGATTTTTAATTATAGAATTCTAGGTTTTGTTTCAGTTCTTTCTCTAGTACTTTATGGTTTCTTTAATTTGGCCCTATATTCTTTAATTCCTGTAACTTTAACTTTACCTGGAATTTCTGGTCTTATACTTAGCATTGGTATGGCTGTTGATGCAAATATTCTTATATTTGAGAGAATTAGAGAAGAATTATATGACGGTAATACTCTTACAAGATCTATTGATAGCGGTTTTCAAAGAGCTAATTCATCAATAGTTGATGGCCATATTACAACACTACTTAGTTGTTTTGTATTGTTTTTATTAGGAACAAATTTTGTTAAAGGTTTTGCGGCAACATTAGGTATTGGAGTCTTAATAAGTTTGTTTACCTCATTAAATTGTTCTAGAACTATTTTGCGATTTTTTATAACATATCAATCTTTGAGGCAGAAAAATCTCTATCTGCCAAGGAATAATTTTTCAAATTAAAAAATTTTTTTCTAAGTTCCCATGAAAACCAATCTTGAACTAATAAAAAATAAAAAAAAGATAATTAGTTTCTCAACTGTTCTTATTTTGTTGAGTCTTCTTGGAATTTTATATTCAACATTTAATACTTCTTATAAGAAACCTATAAATTTAGGGATGGATTTTGTTGGGGGAAATGAACTAAGAATAGAAAGAGTTTGTGAAGAGGGTTGTTCTAATGTTTCCCCTGATTCAGTTTTAGAAAATTTAAGAGAGATCTCTAGTAATAAAAACTTTATAAATAATATTAAGTTACAATTCCAAAATAATAATAAATTAATTTCAATAAGAACACCTTATTTGAGTATCGAAGAATCAAATAAACTAATTACTAATATTGATAATATTATTGGACCTCTAAATTATGAGAGTAAGGATTCAAGATTAATAGGTCCAAAGCTTGGGAAAAGATTACTTACCAATTGTGTTACTTCATTGTTGGTTTCTTTATTTGCAATATCTTTATATATAACTATTAGGTTTGATAAAAAATATGCATTATTTGCATTATTAGCTTTATTCCATGATTTATTAATTGTTTTCGGTATATTTTCCTGGTTGGGAATTATAATGTCTGTCGAGGTAAATAGTTTATTTGCGGTGTCCTTGTTAACTATTGCTGGTTATTCTGTAAATGATACTGTTGTTATTTTTGATAGAATTCGTGAGAATTTAAAATCAAAGGAAGAAGGCTATAACGAAACTATTCAATTATCAGTAAACGAATCATTTAGGAGAACAACTTTTACCAGTATTACAACTATTATCCCTTTATTAAGCATAATTTTGTTTGGATCTTACTCGCTGTTTTGGTTTTCTTTGGCCTTATCATTAGGAATTATTGTTGGAAGTTATTCAAGTATTTTATTGGCTCCATCTTTGTTGCTTAAAGACTGAGCTTAAGCTTCTTATTTTATGAAATTGAATTACTATTTGATAATTTTATTTTCTTTAGTTTTAATAGATCTTTCTACTGAGCTAAGAATATTATTTGATCATTTTACTTTTAGTTCTCTATATTTTGCTATAGGTAAACATCCCTTAGCTATCTTTATACTTTTTTCATACCCATATTTATATAAAAAATTAATTAAGTAGTTTTTAAATATCTTTAAATGATTCTTTGATTAAAACCTGTATGACTACAGCTAAAGGAAGAGATAGTATTAAGCCTAATGGACCAAAAATGAATGTAAATCCAAATTGTGATATTAATGTCAAACCAGGAAGCAGGTTTGCTTTTTTCTTCATTATAGATGGCATTATGATATAGCTTTCAATATTTTGAATGATTATATATGATCCTAAAACTGCCAGTGGTTTCCAAAAATTATCTAGTAGTGCAATTGAGATTGGAAATATACCACTAATAACTGGACCTATATTCGGAATTATATTAAGAACCATTGCTATTAAAGCATTTGAGACAACGTATTTGACATCTAATATCGATAAAACTATTAATGATAGTAAACCTACTGATAATGAGCTTATGACCATAGAAAAGGTCCAATTTGCTAATGCAATATTGCATTTTTCCAGAATATTTCTAAATTTATTACGGTAATTTTTTGGTATTAATAGAAGTACATTTTCTTTATATTGTTTTGGTTCAATAGAAATCATCAAACTCACTGCTAAGACGAATATTAATCTCAAAAGACCTGAACCTAGATTCCCCGCAATATTAATTAAATTCTTAAAACTTTCTTGAATAGCTTTTGCAATAGTTGAGACATCTGGAATAGTAACTACATTATTTATTAAACTGAATATGTCTATAACATTTTCTGATTGTTCGCCATAAAATAGGCTATTAAATTTGTTCAGATTTGTATTGATTAATATATTTATTTTTGATAAACCATTTGGAATGTCAACTAGTATTTCATTGAATTCTTTTATAAACGGAGGTAATACAAGAATAAAAATAGTAAATATTATTACTGATATGACGGCTAAGACAAGAAACAAAGAAATCGATCGAGGAATTTTCAAACCTTTTTGAATTTGATTAGATAAATTACATACAATATTTGAAATTACTAAAGAACAAATTATTAGTAGGAGAAAATCCCTTAAAGTCCATACTATTAATAAAGTGATTAATATTACTACTAACTTGAAATATGATGAACTATTCAATTTTCATAGTATTCTACTTCTTCTCAGAATATCCTAATCCATTTGATTTGGCATAACTATTTGCAAATCTCATGAATCTGTCAAAGTCTGGTGTGTTCTTCCAAATATAAACCGCTTCTAAAAATATTGGTTCTCCATCAACAAACTTTACTTTAACTTCTCTAGTTAATATTTCACCTTCTGAATCTATCATTCTCATACCTGTGATTTCACCGTCTGTAATTGAAGATAATGCCTGAGGCTTTTCAAACAAAAATAATGCTTGACCGGTGGTACCATCTTTACTCCTGGTCAGTCTTATTTCAGGAACTACTGGTTCATCAGTTCCCTCATAAAATTGTATTTTTGCAGTTTTATTTGTTGTCATAATATTGGGTTAGTAATTTTTTATCTTAGGAAATATTTTTCATATTCGTTTGTTGTTATTTTATAAAACATTATTTATTAGCTCTAGGGTACTTTCATCATATTTTTTATCAGTTAAATCTATTATCTTTATATTAGTTTTACCAACCTTTTCATATTCATAACACTTATCATAGTAATCTAAAACTGATCTGCAAACTAAGTCCCATTTCTCATTATGAATTGATTCAAGAGCTATTTTTGTTCTTTGCGGTCCTAGTCTTTTTTTTATCCTTAGTACTGATTCTTGGAGTTCCTCTTTTTTAAATACACTATAAGTATCTATTAACTCATCTAACCTGTTAGATTCGCTCCTTATAATTTCAATCCTCCTAGAGTTTTTCATCTGATTGAAGAATTCATGAGGAATTTTACACTTACCTATATTTGCACTCTCAGCTTCTACAAAAATATTATTAGAACATTTAAATGAATTTAATTTTTCTGCAATTATATTTTCAAATTGTTCATTTGAAGGTTGTTTTTTCATTCCTAAACCTCCAAATGTACTTCCTCTATGACAAGCAAATCCTTCAAGATCAATAGTTTGATATTTATATTTCTCAAGTAATGATAATAATCTTGTCTTCCCTGTTCCTGTTTTCCCGCCAATAACTACTAAATTCAACTTATTTGAAAAACTATCTAATACCCATCTTCTATATATTTTGTATCCGCCATTAAGTGTAACTATATTTAATTTAAATTTATCTAATAACCATCCAATACTTTGTGAACGCATTCCTCCTCTTGAGCAATATATCCTGATAAATAATTCATTATTTTTATTAGGAATAGTTGCATGAGACTCAATACTCTTGAATAAATTATCAAGAAGTAATTCCATTTTTTTTTCAAAAAATTTTAAACCCTCTATGACTGCCTTTTTTCTACCTTCTTTTTTGTAAATTGTACCAATTATAGATCTCTCATCATCATCAAATAGTGGAATATTAATAGAATTAGTCATGTGTCCTTTATAATATTCACTCGGGCTCCTAACATCTATAAGTGGTCCTTTAAAACATCTAAATTTCTCTAGTTCTTTTCTTTTGAAATACATGGATAGTTTTTATTTTTTTAGATTGATTTTTTAAAATGAATAACAAAGAACAGGATAACAATATTAATGCTACATTAGATTTTATAAAAAAATTTGTAGATTCCAATCAAAGAAAAAGAATAAATTCATTAACTCAAATAGAATCAGAAGTCGAAAATATTTTTAATCTTGGCCCATCACTGTTTGATTTGTTTGATAGAGAAGGAGATGATTGGGCTGCTGGTTGGATATTGCAAGTTTTAAAAAAATTTAAGCCAGAATTCTTTGAAAACTCTAAATTCAATAATTGGTTTAATACATATTCAGATATTGATATTAATTACGAAGATTTGCAATTGATGTTAGTTGAGCAAAAATTTGAAGATGCAGATAGATTAACAAGTTCCTACTTACGAAAATTAGCTGGAAAATTAGCTGAAAAACGAGGATATGTTTTCTACAGTGAAGTTAAAAATATGTCAGAAAAAGATCTAGAAACAATAGATAGATTATGGCTTATTTATTCTACTGGTAGATTTGGATTTTCAATTCAGGCAAAGATATTAAAATCAGTAGGGAAAAAATATGAATTAATGTGGCCGAAAATAGGGTGGAAAAAAGAGGGCTTATGGACTAGATATCCTGGATCTTTTTGCTGGTCATTGGATGCTCCTGATGGACATATGCCTTTAATAAATCAACTAAGAGGAGTAAGACTTATGGACTCCATCCTACGGCATCCTGCTATTTCAAAGAGACACAATAATATTCTTTAAATTAAGGTATCTAATAAGTTAAAATTAAGACAGTGTAAAAATATTATTATGTCCTTATTCCGGGGCAAAAATATTTTAAAAAGATTTTTTAAAAGACCAAAAATTAACTGGTCAAACTACGAATTCGAATCATCATTACAGTTAAATGAATTTGTCGATCAATTATTAGAACCTATTAAAAATTCTCAATCAAGCTATCTTATAAAACTTGGTTTACATGAAGCACTAGTTAACGCAGTAAAACATGGAAATAAATTAGATCCTAAAAAAAATATTAGAGTAAGAAGAATAATTACTCCTAATTGGTGTGTTTGGCAAATTCAAGATCAAGGTAATGGTATAGAAATAAAAAAAAGAGATTACAAATTACCCAAAAAAATAAGTAGTGTAAATGGCCGTGGCTTATACATTATTAATGAATGTTTTGATGATATTAGATGGAGTAGTAAAGGTAATAGGCTTCAGTTGGCTTTAAAAAGGTGATTTTTACTAGGGCAAGGTTGATCTACGTTTATTTCTTTTAACCATTTAACACTTTCTTCTATATACTCAATAGTTTCATTTTCATTACAAGAAATAATTAAATGGCATAATCCAGCCGAAATTAGTTCTGCAGCTCGTTTATATTTATTCCCTTTATCTTTATGCCATTTAGAATGATCTATCTTTAATTTGTCATTAAGACTTTGAACAAGCTGAATAGTGTCTTTATCCCAAGAGTTCATAGGAGTTTTTTTTTTACTTTACAGCAGACCATACTTTGGTCATAAAAAAGGAATTTGATTTTACATCTTTAAACCCTACATCTTCAATTTTAGAATCTATATCCTCTTTTATGTAATCACAATAAAAAGGCTCATGAAAAGATTTATAGAAGCTTTCCATTACTGATGTAAAGTCAGGTGAATCACTTATTTGAATTGAATCAGCTAAAACTAATATTCCGCCAGGTTCAAGAACTCTAAAAAATTCATTTAATACTTTAGCTCTAATTGTTCTAGGTAATTCATGAAATAAGTAAACACAAGAAATGCATTGAAAACTATTATTTTCAAAAGGTAATTCCTCAGCGTTACCTTTTATCAACTGAATTAAATCTCCATCTAAATCTGAAATATATCTACTTGCCTCTTTTAAGTATGAATCAGATAAATCAATGCCTGTAATTTTTTCTTTAGGAAATGCTGCTCTTAATTGTTTTAATGTTCTTCCTGATCCTGTAGCCACATCAAGCATTTTTATAGAACTTTTTTTTCTATCTCTAAAAATTTCAAGACCTTCTTTTATTGGCTTAATTATTCTTCTCCTCATTGAGTCAGCACTACCATTAAAAAGTATCTCAACTTGTAAATCATAAATGCTAGCTGAAAAATCTGATAAATAACCATCTGTTTGATGATGAAAATTTCTCAAGTAATATTGAGGATAATTATCTTTATCAATTGATTTTGGAAGATCATCAAAGTTTTGTTTTCTGCGTCTGTCCCATGTAATAGGCATATCGAGCCAAATTTTAGGATATTGAGTTAGATATCTAAGCCATGGTTCGTCAAACAATAATTTTTTTGGATATATATTTTTTTCTGCATCATTCCAATCTTCTTCTCTTAAATTATCCATTGAATTTTGGATTTGCATTAGAAGGTCTCTATCTATATTAAAATTTTCAAGCTTTGAATCGGGAAGAATAAAGTTCATTAATCTTGAACTAATCTGTTTGTGAGCGAAACCTGCAATGCTTTTACTTTGTTGTAGCGTTTTATATGCAATTTTTGAGATAGATTCCCTAGCCATTTTTCAATTTATATATATATATTCCAACAAAAAAAAAATCAATTTGAGAATATTTTGTGATATTTCTCAAATTGATTAATTTAAACTGATTAATTTAAACTATTGTTCTTTTAATTATGCATCGTAATACATGAAGAATTCATGTGGATGAGGCCTTTGTCTTAGTTGTTGTACCTCTTCGTATTTTATATCGATAAAGTTATCAATAAAATCTTCAGTAAATACTCCACCAGCTAATAGATAATCCTTATCTGCTTTTAGCGCATTAAGTGAGTCATTTAGAGATGAAGGTACTGTATCAATTTTTGCAAGTTCATCAGCTGGAAGTTCAAATAAATCTACATCTACTCCATCACCAGGATCAATTTGATTTCTAATTCCATCAATACCAGCAAGCATCATTACAGAAAATGCTAAGTAAGGATTTGCAAGTGCGTCTCCAGATCTAAATTCTAATCTTTTAGCTTTAGGGCTTGGTCCTGTTAAAGGTATTCTTACTGCAGCTGATCTATTACCCTCAGAATAAACTAGATTTACAGGAGCTTCGAATCCTGGAACCAATCGTTTATAACTATTTGTGGTTGGGTTAGTAAATGCTAAGAATGATGGTGCATGTTTTAGTATGCCTCCGATATACCATCTTGCTGTTTGAGATAAATTTGCATATGCTCCTTCACCAAAAAATAGTGGCTGACCACTCTTCCATAAACTTTGGTGAACATGCATTCCAGTTCCATTATCGTTAAATACAGGCTTGGGCATAAACGTTGCAGTTTTCCCATATTTTTTAGCAACATTTCTGACAACGTATTTATAAGTCATTACGTTATCAGCAGAATTTATTAATGAATCGAATTTCATTCCAAGCTCATGTTGGCCGGCACCAGCAACTTCATGGTGATGCTTTTCGGTGGGGATACCTAATTCACCCATAAGAAGAAGCATCTCAGATCTGATATCTTGCGCAGTATCATTTGGGGCTACTGGAAAATATCCTTCTTTATATTGTATTTTGTATCCTAGGTTTCCCCCTTCTTCAATTCTCCCTGTATTCCATGGAGCTTCAATAGTATCTACACTATAAAAACAACCTCCTTCTTTAGAGTCATATCTAACATCATCAAATAAAAAGAATTCTGGTTCTGGTCCAAAAAATGCAGTATCTGCTATACCAGTCGAATCTAAATATTTTAATGCCTTTTGAGCTAATGATCTTGGGCATCTATCATAAGGCTCTCCACTTCTAGGCTCTTGGATAGAGCAAATCATACTAAGAGTTTTATGTTTGTAAAAAGGATCTATCCATGCCGTACTTGCGTCTGGGACCATTGACATATCGGAGGCATTAATTGCTTTCCAACCTCTTATTGATGAACCATCAAATGCTAGACCTTCTGTAAATGAATCCTCTTCTATCATGTCTGATGTAAGAGTTAAATGTTGCCATTTACCATGGATGTCTGTGAATTTTAAATCGATGAGTTCAATTCCTTCGTCTTTAATTTGACTTAAAACATCTTGTGGAGACTTAGACATAACTTTTGAAATACCTTCTATGAAATTAATAACTTGATGATTCTTATTATGTATCAACCGTAACTTTTTTCAAGACTAGATGTCTTCTTTGAGTGTTTCAAGTCATAACTTTAATAATTATTTACTTAATTATTTAAATTGAATTAATTTCTATAAAAAAATATCGCTTATGTGGAGATATTAGATTAATTTAAAAGTAATTGAATGTAATGCTTTGACAGAAGCAAAACTTATTCCGGCTTTAAATAAAGAGAATTTGTCTCATTTTTCAAAGACTTATGTTCCCTCCAGACTTTTATTAGGACCTGGACCTTCAAACGCACATCCAGAAGTTCTAAATGCTCTTTCTTTAAATCCTATTGGTCATTTAGATGAGGCATATATCTCATTGATGTCTGACGTTCAGCAACTTTTAAGGTATACCTGGCAGTGCAATAATCGTATTACACTCCCAATGAGCGGCACTGGTAGTGCAGCGATGGAAGCTTCAATAGCTAATTTTATTGAAGAAGGCGAAAAAATTCTTATTGCTAAAAAAGGATATTTTGGAGATAGATTAGTTGATATGGCAACTAGATATAAAGCTCAAGTTTCCTTTATTGAAAAACCATGGGGTGAAGCTTTTACTTACGAGGAAATTAAGTATGAAATAGAGACTAAAAAACCTGCTATTTTTGCTATTGTCCATGCTGAAACATCAAGTGGTGTTTTACAACCTCTTGATGGTATTGGAGATATTTGTAGAAAAAATAATTGCTTGTTTTTAGTTGATGCTGTAACTTCACTAGGTGCTTTAGAATTATTGATAGATGAATGGAAAATTGATCTAGCATACAGTTGTAGTCAAAAGGGATTAAGTTGTCCTCCTGGATTAAGCCCTTTTACAATGAATAAGAGAGCTGAAGAAAAACTAGGTTCAAGAAAAACAAAAGTACCTAACTGGTATTTAGATTTATCTCTATTAAATAAGTATTGGGGTTCTGATCGTGTTTACCATCATACTGCTCCAGTGAACATGAATTTTGCGATTCGTGAAGGTTTACGATTAATTGCGAATGAGGGTTTAGAAAATGTTTGGAATAGACATAATACTAATGCAAAGAAATTGTGGAATGGTTTAGAAAGTCTTGGAATGGAATTACATGTATCAGAGGATTATAGATTGCCAACTTTAACAACAGTTAAAATACCTCCAGCAGTTGATGGGGATGGTTTTAGAAATCATCTCTTAAGAAACTTTGGAATTGAGATAGGAAATGGACTTGGAGAATTATCTGGAAAGGTGTGGCGTGTAGGGCTAATGGGTTTTAATTCATGTGAGGAGAATGTTGATAGATTATTAAACCTATTTGATACCGAGCTAAAGAAATTTTCTATTTTTGAGTCCTCAACTTTTTGAACCAAATCTGTAACATTTGACTGCATTCATCTTCTAGGATACCTCCAATTATTTCCATTTTGTGATGTGCACTCTCATGTTTTGATAGGTCAATCGAACCACCCAATCCACCTCTTTTCTTATCGTAAGCCCCAAAAATAACTTTACCCATCCTTGCTTGAATAAGTGCAGAGGAACACATAGTACAAGGTTCTAAATTTGTGATAATAGTACATTCATTAAATCTCCAATCATTTTTTATTAGAGATGCCTGCCTAAGTGCCATTATCTCAGCATGACCTAATGGGTCTTTATTTATATTCCTTCTGTTAACCCCTCTCCCGATACATCTTCCTCTCTCATCTAAAATTATTGAACAGATTGGTAGCTCAACTTTCTCAATTTCCTTGGATCTTCTTAATATCGAATTCATCCACGAGGTGTATTTTGAATTATTTGTTTTTTTTTGTTGTTCTTCTTTACTATTTCCATTTTCAAAAATATATCTCATTTACCAAGATTGAGAATAGAATTATTAATAGATATCTTATCTGATGGCTGAAGATTTAATTAATAATAAAGATATATATTTCCCCTCAAATTTAGGGACTAATGACAAATTGATTACTCTTCTGAATAGAGCAAGTCGAACTCTTTGTGACTGGTTCTCTAAAGCTGATAAAAATGGTCCTTTACCTTTTGATGAGAGTTTCAATTGTATTATGCCTGCGGAAGATGGTAACTCTGAGGAAGATTTGTTTTCTGATATTGAATCTCTTTTGAATAATTCATTTAATCCCGTTCATCCTGGCTCACTAGCTCACCTTGATCCCCCACCTTTAATTTTTTCTATTTTGGGAGATTTAATTGCTGCTGGTTTAAATAATAATCTTCTCGCTTACGAGTTATCACCAAGTGTAACCTTGCTTGAGGAATCATTATGCAAATGGTTTGCCAAGAAAATAGGGTTTAATGATTTCTCAGGAGGCATAGCTGCTAGCGGAGGTACATTAAGTAATCTGAATGCACTTATTGCAGCTAGAAATAATGCTGGATTAGGTTCAGATCCCAATTCTGTATTACTTGTTAGTGAAGATGCTCATTCTTCTTTCGTTAAATGTATAAGAGTAATGGGTCTTGATACTAGGAATCTTGTCAGGATTAAGACTGATAATCAAGGTCGAATGGATATAAACGATCTGAGAATCTCTTTAGATAAATGTTCAAGAGAAAATAAAAAAATATTTGCTATTGTTGCCACCCTTGGGACAACTGTAAGAGGAGCCATTGATCCTATTAAAGAAATAAGTGAAATCTGTAAACAAAGAAACATATGGTTACATATTGATGGTTCAATTGGAGGGATTTTTGCTATAACCTCTATTCCTATAGAAGGTCTAAATAATATTAATCAGGCTAATTCGATAACGATAAATCCACAAAAAATTATTGGCATTACAAAGACTTCATCTTTGTTATTGGTTTCAAATATGAATACTTTAGAAAATACATTTAATACTGGACTACCATATATATCATCTAAAGAAAATATTATTAATAGAGGAGAAATAGGCATACAAGGTTCTAGACCTGCAGAGGTTATCAAGTTATGGCTTGGGTTACGTTTTTTAGGTCTCAAAGGAATAGAAAATATATTAAAATCATCAATAGAAAGAAAAGATTTTTTTGTAAAAAATATTAGTAAAAATAAATTTGATATATATTCAGGACCTCTCCATATTGTTTCATTCTTACCAAATAAACTTGAGCCAAAAGACTCTGATGCATGGACTCAAACTAAAGTAAATGAACTAATTAACAATAATTTTATGCTTTCTAGACCAAAATTTAAAGGAAAATATTTTTTACGGGTTGTCATGGGAAATTACAATACAAAAGATTTTCATATTGAAGAACTTTTGAGACTTCTAGATGCTTAACTAATGAATATGGCCAGACCAAAAATTATTGCAATAGTAACAGGGTTTATCTCTATAGCTATTTGCATTGCTTATTTACTATTGATAACTATCTTTGATTTCAGAACTTATCTAAATGATCAATTATCCAATATTAATTAGTAAATGGAGGCAAACTTTTATCTGATTTAAAATATTTTTTCATTTCAATTTTTGAAATAGCTTCTTTTACGAAATTATTTAAAATATCCTCTCTTTTACTTATTCTATAGATCTTATCTACAACTTCTTGAATTCCTCCATCTCCCCAATCTTGACCATTTTTAAAATATTCAATCAAACTTAGTCCTACTATTCGTATTAACCAGCCTGCTGTAACTGATTGTATAGATTTAGATAATATTATTTTAGTCAAGCTTGTAGCTAAAGCAGGCGAAAGAATGGCGAGACCCCCTTTTAGTATTCCTTGTTTAGCCAACGCGCTTAGCAATGAAGTCGCCAAATCTTTTGCATCTTTTTTGGTAAGCTTTATTTCATATATTTTTGATAACTCCATTATCATTTGAAGGTTTACGGAGGTAGTAGTAAGAAAATCAACGGCTGGCAATGGATTAACTAGTATTACTCCTCCTGTTATCCACATATATTTATTAATAACTTTATTTGACATTAAATATCTTTGTTCTTGTATGAAATTTTTACTTTTAATACCTAACTTATTTGAGCGAAAAAGAATATTATCCGCCAATAACTCTTCACCATTATTATCGAGGGTTTCAATTATTTCTCTAAATAAACTCCCTACCTCTGGAACTAAGTTTAAAGCCTCTGATTTTGTATGGGGAGATTTTTGAGGGACTGCAATTGTTTGAACGAGTGAAATTTTATTTTTTCTAGCGGAAGTTATAGAAATTACATTTTCTTTAATAAGGTTATTTTCATCTCTAGACCTCAGATCACATTTATTTAGAACTATTATTATTTTTTTCCTTAACTTTAATAATTCTTTAATTAAATAGTTTTCGTATTTATTTATGTCCTGATCTAACACAAAAAGAATTAAGTCAGAATTTGATGCTTGTATAATTGTTGCTTTTTCTCTTTCTTCTCCTAATTTAGATGGTTCGAATAAACCCGGAGTATCAACTATATTAATATTTCTTTTTAAAAGCGGTATACGAATTTTATAGCTATTTATTTGCTTTGTTGTACCTATTTTTGCTGAGGTTTGTCCGACAATATTTTTCAATAAAGATCTTGCTATAGATGTTTTTCCTGAGGAACCTGCTCCAAAAAGAGTAACTTTATAATCTCCTGTTTTTAATTGGGACTCTAGTTTATTTTTTTGGTAATTTAACAATTCAGCTTTTACTTTATCGTTAATTTTATTATTAATTTTCTCGACTCCTTCC
>QCBK01000002.1 GCA_003281635.1 Prochlorococcus sp. AG-347-G22 | reverse complement strand
AGTTTCGTTGAAGAGAATGGAAAGCTCATTGGAGACTATGGTCAGAGGTCGATAGGTAGGATAACTTCAGCAGATGCAAGTTTATGGTGGCCCATTTTATGTTGGTATTATGTCAATAAAAGTGGCGATTATGCCTTCGGAAAAAGTCAAAGCGTTCAAAGAGGTATTCAACTTCTATTAGATCTAGTGCTACACCCAACATTTGAAGGCACTCCAGTACTTTTTGTTCCAGATTGCGCATTTATGATTGATAGACCCATGGATGTATGGGGAGCACCTTTAGAAGTTGAAGTTTTACTTCATGGATGTTTAAAAAGTTGTATAAACCTTATGGAATTAAGTAGAGCAGATCATGTCAGTAGACTTTTAGACCAGAGACTAATTCTCACAAATCAATGGGTTAAGGATTTAGGAGGTTTTCTTTTAAAACATTATTGGGTTACCAGCCAAACAATGCAAATTTTAAGAAGAAGGCCAACTGAGCAGTACGGAGATGATCAACACTTCAATGAATTTAACGTTCAACCTCAAGTAGTTCCATCATGGCTACAAGATTGGTTAGAGAATAGAGGTGGTTACTTAATAGGAAATATTAGGACAGGAAGACCTGACTTTCGATTTTACAGTTTAGGTAATTCTTTAGCATGTATGTTCGGAGTACTGCCTCCTGGAGAACAAAGAGCTTTATTTAGATTAGTTTTGCACAACAGACAGCATTTGATAGCTCAAATGCCCATGAGAATTTGTCATCCTCATATGGACGTCGAGGAATGGCAAAATAAAACTGGATCAGATCCAAAGAATTGGCCTTGGAGTTACCATAATGGTGGTCATTGGCCAAGTTTACTTTGGTTTTTTGGTGCAGCCGTTCTATTACATCAAAAAAATTACGGTTCTGATGATGTGATTCTCATGGAAGAAATGAAATCTTTAATAGAGGAATCATACTGGTGTCAACTTAATCAATTACCTAAGCAAGAATGGGCAGAATATTTTGATGGTCCAACAGGAACCTGGGTTGGACAACAATCAAGAACTTATCAAACTTGGACAATAGTTGGATTCTTGTTAATGAATCATTTTTTGAGGAACGATTATAACGATCTAGATATGTTTAATATTTAAGCTTAAAATAATCCTAATGTCAGTGATTTATCAATTGGCAAGCATGCTCCTATACCTAGATATATTGTTAAAAAAGTTCCGAACAAGAAAACAGACATTGCTATTGGCCTTCTGAATGGATTAGAAAATTTATTAACGTTTTCGATAAACGGTAAAACCATTAATCCAAGTGGAATTAATGTTTGGAGTGCGATACCCAAAAGTTTATTAGGAACTACCCTAAGTATTTGGAAGACTGGGTAAAGATACCATTCGGGGAGGATCTCTAAAGGGGTGGCAAATGGATTTGCTTTATCTCCTAACATTGCAGGATCAAGGACTGCTAGTCCGACTACGCAGGCAATAGTACCTAGAATAACTACCGGGAAAATATATAGTAAATCATTGGGCCAAGCTGGCTCACCATAATAGTTATGGCCCATACCTTTAGCTAGTTTCGCTCTTAATTTTGGGTCAGATAAATCTGGTTTTTTTAACGTAGACATAAGGGAGTCTTGTAATGTTTTAAGTATAAAAGTTTATAAGGGACCTGAAATGCCCTGTTTACGAATCATTAAAAAGTGCATCAACATGAAAACAGCTAATGACCATGGCAATACAAAAGTATGAAGGCTGTAAAATCTGGTTAAAGTTGATTGTCCAACACTTTCTCCACCCCTAAGTAGTTCAACCATAAAGTCGCCAATTACTGGTATTGCAGCTGGAACACCTGAAACAATTTTAACTGCCCAATAACCTACCTGATCCCACGGAAGAGAGTAACCTGTAACTCCAAAAGCGACTGTTATGACTGCCATTACAACACCTGTAACCCAAGTTAATTCTCTTGGCCTTTTAAAACCTCCGGTAAGATAAACCCTAAATACATGAAGGATTAACATCAAAACCATCATTGATGCACTCCATCTATGTACAGATCTTATTAACCATCCAAAACTTACATCTGTCATTAAGTAGCTTACTGAACTATAAGCTTGTGTAACTGTTGGCTTATAGTAAAAAGTCATTGCAAAACCTGTTGCAAATTGAATTAAGAAGCATACTAAAGTTATGCCTCCTAAACAATAAAAAATATTTACGTGAGGGGGTACGTACTTGGAAGTTACGTCGTCAGTTATGTCTTGGATTTCAAGCCTCTCTTGAAACCAATCATAAACAGATGAAGAATTCGCCATCCAAAAAAAATTAGCTTTGATATAAAGAGCTTACTTAAAATTCTTATACTTGGTGTTAACACTTAACCCAATGAATTCATCTTTTAACAAACTTTTAACATTCAAAACTTTGATCACTGCATCTATGATCATCGTTTTTTCTATCAATCTTTTATTGATTGAAAGAGTGGATGCTCTCAGTGATAGCAGGCAATTAGTACTTGACGCTTGGACCTTGGTAAACGAAGGTTTTTATGATCCAGAAAAGTTTGATGAAATCCAATGGAAACGAATTAGACAAAAAACATTACAGAAACAAATTGAAACAAGTGAAGAGGCTTATTCCGCAATTGAAGATATGTTAAGACCCCTAGACGATCCCTATACGAGAGTTTTACGACCAAAAGATTATGAACTTCTTAAATCAAGTAATTTTGGTAGTGAAATTAATGGTGTTGGGCTTCAATTAGGTGAAGATGATAACAATAAAGTTAAAGTTGTCTCTACTCTTGGGGGTTCACCAGCTGAAGAAGCTGGGATAGTAAGCGGGGAATTGATAAAGACAGTTGACGGAATCTCATCAGAAAAATTAGGGCTTGCGGGTACTGCCTCTAAGTTAAGAGGTGAATCGGGGACAAAAGTTTTAGTTGAATTATCTTCTGAATCAGGAGAAATTAGAGAAGTTGATTTAGAGAGGAGATCGGTAGATCTCAGACCAGTTAGAACAAAAAGATTAAGAGACGATTCTCATACGATAGGATATTTAAGGATAACTCAATTCAGCGAAAGCGTACCCAAAAAAGTTGAAGAGGCACTTCAAGAGTTAAAAGAGAAAGAGGTTGAGGGCTTGATCTTAGATCTTAGAAATAATTCAGGGGGGCTTGTAAGCTCAGGAATAGCAGTTGCAGACTCATTATTGAGTGGGAAACCTGTAGTCGAGACAAAAGATAGAAATGGGATCAAAGATGCAATTATTTCTCAAAAAGAGACATCTTTTGATGGACCAATGGTGACTTTAGTAAATAAAGGTACCGCAAGTGCTAGTGAAATACTTGCTGGTTCTTTACAAGATAATGAGAGATCAATTCTTATGGGAGAACAAACTTATGGGAAAGGTTTAATTCAATCCCTAAAAAGTTTGGGAGAAGATAGTGGTATTGCTATAACAGTAGCTAGTTACTTAACCCCCAAAGGAAATAATATTCAAGGTCAAGGTATGACCCCTGACAAATTGCTTGATCTCCCCGATACAAGTGATTATGGAAGTACTGATGATAAATGGGTGAGGAATGCAGAATTATTTCTGGGGTCTCTTCTAGAAAAAGAAGAAGTTTCAGTTCAAACTATTGAACTAAACAATGAAGATACTAAATCTTGAAATGGATAAAGATCATAAATAAAAAATACTGAGAAAATGAGTATTAAAAGAATTTTTCATGACCCAATTCATAAAGAAATAGTATTTGATGCAGGAAAGCCAGAAGAATTAATGATTATGGAATTAATTGATACAGTTGCTTTTCAAAGACTAAGAAGAATAAAACAACTAGGAGCGGCATCATTACTTTTTCATGGTGCAGAATCGAGTAGATTTACCCACTCAATTGGTGTTTTTTGTATAGCTAGAAAAATTTATAAGAGATTAATTGAAAGTAAATCTTCATTTTGTGAAAATAAATTTGTTCTTTATGGAGCAGCTCTTCTACATGATTTAGGTCATGGACCTTTAAGCCATACCAGTGAAACAATATTCAAGCATGATCATGAACAATGGTCTGAAAACTTAGTGACAAAATATTCTCCAATAAATTCAATCCTCAAAAGGTATGACAACGAATTACCAAGAAAAATTGGTGAATTATTTCAATCAAAACAACTATTTTCAAAACCTTTAAAAACATTGATAAGTAGTGAGATAGATTGCGATCGTCTCGATTATCTTTTACGCGATAGTTACAACACAGGTACTAATTATGGACTAGTAGATTTAGAAAGAATTATTTCAGCACTTACCTTTTCACCTGATGGGAATATCGGGATCAAACCAAAAGGAGTAATCGCAATTGAGCATTTCCTTGTACTAAGAAACTTGATGTATAAAACAATCTACAACCACAGGATAAACGAAATATCTACATGGATTCTGGAAAAAATATTACACACAATAAAAAATAATTATGAAAAGAAAATTTGGTTAGATGATTCTTTATATAAATGGATTTTTTCACCTTCAAAGGTTGATTTTGATGATTTCATAAGAAATGATGATGTAACCTTTTATTATCATTTGATTAGATGGAAAGATGAATCTTTTGAGCCACTTTCTACACTATGCAAAATGTTTATTGACAGAGATTTATTAAAGGCATCAGACATAAGTTTTTTAAGTAAGGTGAATAGATTAAAAATCCTCGCATTTGCTACAAAATTATGCGAAAAAAATGGTTATGATTCAGGATTATTTTGTGGCATTAAGGAGAAGTCTTTTAAAGGCTTTGAATCTAATAATGCATTAAAAATATGGGATGGCACCTATCAAAGCGCATTAGAAAATAGTTCTGCATTAATAAAAACTTTAATGAGATCTGAGGAAAGCTCCTTTATTATTTACCCAGATATCATAAAAGATGAAATTAAAAATGAAATTTCATTAATGAAAAACAATTCCTAGATTAAATTCAATGGAAATCGTTTTAGAAAATAATAAAAGTAAATATTTAGAAATTTTTTCTTTATTAAATTTAGATAATATTGATGAAACTTTCAATAATTTTTCTTCGATCAAGGAACCTTTAGAAGCAAAAATTTTTGTAGTCAATGAGTCGATAAATTGTCATCAATTAGTAAAATTAAAAACCCATTTTGACAAAATCAACATTTGTTCTTTGCGCATTTACTCAAATAATAGAGATACAGTACTAAGCGGAAAGTTTTTAAAAATAGATTCAGCTTTTTTAAGAGAACAAGAGATTAGAAATAAGTTACTATTATTCAATTCAAAAAAGAAAAACGACATTCTTCACAAAGGAACAGTACGATCGGGTGAAAGAATATCTTCAAATGGAAACCTATGCATTATTGGAGACGTTAATCCAGGAGCAATAGTTTCCGCAAAGGAAAATATTTACGTTTGGGGCAAATTACTTGGGATCGCATTTGCAGGAAAAAGTGGAAATAAAAATGCCTCTATTGCATCACTTTATCTAAACCCTTTACAGATAAGAATTGCTGATGTGATTGCCATTGGACCAAAGGATAAGCCCAAAAATTGTTATCCAGAAATTGCGGTAATACATGAACAAACGATAATTATCAAACCACACATAATCGAAAGTAAAAATTAATCAATCATTTGCAATAAATTAATTCAAACTAGATAAATTTAAGAATTACTTAATCTTTAAAATATTTAACTTTCTGCAAGTGGCTTTATTATTTGAAAAATCTCTAAAATCGTGGGGAAGAAAACTCGCACAATATTAATTTGTTCAGGCAAAGGAGGGGTTGGTAAAACAACTTTAACTGCAAACCTTGGTATAGCACTTGCTAATAGCGGAGCGACAACTGCTGTATTAGATGCTGATTTTGGCTTAAGAAATTTAGATCTTCTTCTGGGATTAGAAAATCGCATCATTTATACGGCTCAAGATGTTCTAGACAAGAATTGTCGTCTTGACCAAGCATTAGTAAGACATAAAAAAGAACCTAATCTTGCTCTTCTACCTGCTGGAGATCCAAGGATGTTGGATTGGATGAAGCCCGAGGATATGAAAAAAATTAGTGAGTTACTTAGTGATAACTTTGATTTTGTCTTAGTAGATTGTCCGGCTGGTGTAGAAGATGGCTTTAAAAATGCTCTTGCAGCATGTAAAGAAGCTATTGTTGTTACTAACCCAGAATTATCCGCAGTGCGGGATGCGGATAGAGTAATAGGGATTCTTAATACTTCAGATATTGAGCCTATCCAACTTGTAATCAACAGAGTTCGTCCTAACATGATGGCTAGTCAAGAAATGTTATCTATCGAAGATGTTCAAGGAATCCTTTCTTTGCCCTTGTTAGGTATTGTTTTAGAAGATGAACAGGTAATAATAAGTACAAATAGAGGAGAGCCACTTACGCTTTCTGATGGAAGATCTCCTGCAAAAAAATGTTATTTGAATGTTTCTCAAAGACTTACAAATAAAGATGTACCAATTATCGATCCCAAAAAAGAGGGCAAAAGTCTTAAAGACAAATTCATGAGATTAATGCAAACAAAGGTTTTTTAAAATGATGACTCTTAGAGATCTTATAAATAAATTACTAGGCAGAGAGACGTCTAGTGCGAATACAGCTAGAGAAAGATTACAACTTGTACTTGCTCATGACAGAGTTGATATGAGTTCCTTAACAACCGATCTTTTAGATAAAATGAGGAAAGAAATTCTTGATGTTGTTGCTAAATATGTTGAAATTGATTTTGAAGAAGTAGCAGTAAGCTTAGAGACTGAGGATAGAATGACCGCATTAGTTGCCAATTTACCAATAAAAAGAACTATTTCAGGAGAAATAAAATTTAAAAAAACTGATAAAACTGTTAAAGCTAATAAAGATATCAAAAAGTAATAAATTTAAAAAAGCTAAAAAAATACTGATAATTGTCCCTCCCTAATTGTAAGATGAAAAGATTGCCGGCTTAGCTCAGCGGTAGAGCAGCGCTTTTGTAAAGCGAAGGTCATCAGTTCAAATCTGTTAGCCGGCATTTTGATTTTTTTTAATTATTTTCAATACTCTTTGCTGAAAATAAAAAAATTAAACCTATCAGAGCAATGATAGGAAAAAATCTTATCTCAAGAACATACTCTAAAAAAGATGCAAGGGGTTCAAATATCCAATAAGTAAAAAATTGAATTAATAAAACAAAAAATAATAACAAAAACATTAATGCAATTCCCTAACTAATATTTCTCCTTGTCTAATCAACCTCCAATCTCCGCTCTTTTGCCAGAATATAATAGTACTAGCTTTGCCACTACCTTTTTCCCAAGGGATAGGGCTTAATATTTTTAAAGAAGGGAAGTCTAGAGCAATACCTTCAACTGCTATTGATCCTTTAAAACCTGAAATATTTGCACTTGAAGTTAACAATGGTCCTGTTTCTCTCATAAGAGATTGGGCTATATATAAATTTGGAATCCGCAACCCAAGAGTATGGTCATTACTTGTTAGAATTGAACTCTGCTTTTCTGATGCAGGGACAACCATTGTCAGAGCTCCAGGCCAATATTTTGAAGCTATATTTTCATAATCTTCTTTAGCTGATTCGTGAACATAATCAATTAATTGTTTGTATTCTGATCCCATAAGAATTAAAGGTTTATCTCTATCTCTTTTTTTAAACTCATAAATAATTTCTGAAAATTTTGGCAAGCATCCAATTGCAGGTAATGTGTCAGTCGGGAAAATTATAGGTAAACCACTTTTGAGAGTTTTCAACGCGGATTTTGAGTCTACTAAATTCATTTAAATAATGAACCTACAATAATCTATTTATATCTTCCAATGGTAAATCTACCAATACCTGAAAAATCATTCAAAATTTGTATTGATGTAAATTTATTTTTAATAAGTAGTTGTTTTACTTTTTCGCCTTGATCATGATGATTCTCTAAAATTAACCAGCCCCTCTCTTTTAAGAATAATGGTGCTTTTTGTATTATTTCTCTAATATGCTTTAAACCATCTTCGCCGCCTAATAAAGCAACTTTTGGTTCGAAATTTTTAACTTCTTTGGGTAATTTTTCATATGTATCTCTTGGAATATAAGGGGGGTTTGAAATAGCGAAATCTAATTTTCCTTTAAAACTTTCAAGAGGTGACCACCAATCTCCACAAAAAAATTTCAAATTTGATTGTTTAGAAGAATTTATATAATTTTTAGCGGCTATTTCTAATACATCTTGATCTATATCAGTTGCTAATCCTTTGCTCAATGGATAAGACAATGCCAAAGCAATACTAATAGCGCCTGATCCAGTTCCTAATTCTGCAAAAAATAATTTTTCTGACTTCTTGCTAAATATATTGAAGACAATATCAACTATCAGCTCTGTTTCTGGTCTGGGAATGAGTACTTTGTTTGTAACTTTTAATTTTAAGTCTCTCCAAAAAGTTATTTCGCATAGATATTGGACAGGGCAAGAGTTTAGTAAATGATCGTCCCAAACAGATTCTAAAAATTCTAAGTTTTTTTTTAAAAGTAAGTTTCCCTTCGGATTTAAAATTATCAAATTTAGATCACTAGTCGATATACCGGCTATACAATCAAGTAAAAAAGCAAAAGATTGTTGATTACCTCCTTTAGAGAGTTGCTTTTTTTTCCAAAATAAAAATTCTTCTACAGAAATGCAAAGCATCAATAAAAGCTTTAGCGTTTTGGACCAAGCCTACCTTTACTAGAATCAGAATAGAAGCTTGATTTTTCTCCATCTTGAGTAGAAATAAATAAACCTATAAGGAATATTGTTGGCACCCCTACAAATAAAAGACTTGCTACGAATCCAAAGTTAGTTGTTTCCATTTAGTTGGCATTTGAATAAAAGGTATTAAGACTATAGACATATATCTTGGAATAAAGTGGAAAAATAAACAAATTTTATAAACTGATTAACAGTCTTAAACAATTTAACGGGGTAATTTTTTATTTTCACTAATTTTTTTTAGTTCTTCCAAATTTGAGGGAGGGGATTGTGGTTTTGTTAATATCACTGCGGATGATTTTATCAATGTTTGGCAGGCAAGTCGCCAATTTTCTGGTCTATTTTTGAGTTTTTCTTCTTCAACAGAGGTAAGAGGGCTCAAAGAATTTTTATTTCCTCCCTCAACTGAAATAAAACAAGTACTGCATTGTCCTGCCCCTCCGCAATTTCCTAAAATACCTTTTAATCCATAAAGTTGTAAATTTTCTCTCATTACCAAATCCCTTAAATTTTCACCAGGATTACATTGAACTTCTAAATCCTCACGGATAAATCTGATAGTTGTCATTTTTTTTAGTTATTTTTCTTATTTTGGCGTTTTACTTTGAGAATTGTGACCAAAATATTAACAATTTTTTGCTAAAAATTCCTTGTAATCTATGTCCTGCAAATTGATTTGCCCAATTTTTGCAATAAAATAAATTTATTTACAAAAATCCCTCAAAGACTAAAAAACCCTTACTATCGTGATGTTTAGCTGTTTATTCAGCATAGTTACTAGAAATTAACCGATGGGATTGCCTTGGTATCGAGTTCACACAGTAGTTATTAATGACCCAGGTCGACTACTTGCTGTGCATCTTATGCATACTGCATTATTAGCCGGCTGGGCCGGTTCTATGGCTCTTTATGAACTAGCCATTTTTGATCCTTCTGATGCTGTTCTCAATCCAATGTGGAGACAGGGGATGTACGTTATGCCTTTCATGGCAAGACTAGGTATCACAAGTAGTTGGAACGGATGGGATATTACAGGTGCTACAGGAGTTGATCCTGGGTTTTGGAGTTTTGAAGGTGTTGCAGCAGCTCACATAGTATTTAGTGGACTATTGATGTTGGCCTCTATTTGGCACTGGACATACTGGGATTTAGATTTATGGGAAGATTCAAGAACTGGTGAGCCTGCTCTTGATTTACCAAGAATATTCGGGATTCACCTTCTCCTAGCTGGACTTACATGCTTTGGTTTTGGAGCATTTCATTGCGCAAACGTTGGGATTTGGGTTTCTGATCCTTATGGATTAACTGGGCATGTGGAGCCTGTAGCCCCTTCTTGGGGAGTAGAAGGATTTAACCCCTTTAATCCAGGAGGAATTGTTGCTAATCACATAGCAGCTGGTCTCATGGGAATTATTGGGGGTATTTTTCACATTACCAATAGACCTGGAGAAAGACTTTATAGGGCACTGAAACTTGGAAGCCTTGAAGGTGTTCTAGCAAGTGCATTAGCTGCTGTATTATTTGTTTCTTTCGTTGTTTCAGGAACAATGTGGTACGGTTCAGCGACAACTCCAGTGGAATTGTTTGGTCCTACCAGATATCAATGGGATTCCGGCTATTTTAAAACTGAAATCAATAGAAGGGTACAAGCTGCTATAGATGATGGTGCAACTAAGGAAGAAGCATATGCCTCGATACCAGAGAAATTAGCTTTCTACGATTATGTTGGAAATAGTCCTGCAAAAGGGGGTTTATTCAGGGTTGGAGCTCTCGTTAATGGTGATGGCTTACCAACTGGTTGGCAGGGTCATATTGCTTTTCAAGACAAAGAAGGTAACGAATTAGAAGTTAGAAGAATACCTAATTTCTTTGAAAACTTTCCTGTTATTCTTGAAGACAAAGAAGGTAATGTAAGAGCAGATATTCCATTTAGAAGAGCTGAGGCAAAGTATTCATTTGAACAGACTGGAATTACTGCAACAATCTATGGTGGAGATCTTAATGGTCAAACATTCACTGATCCTGCGGTAGTAAAAAGATTAGCCAGAAAGGCTCAACTTGGAGAAGCATTCAAGTTTGACAGAGAGACATACAAATCTGACGGTGTATTCCGAAGTTCTCCAAGAGCATGGTTTACATATGCACATTTATGTTTCGGATTGCTATTCTTGTTTGGCCACTGGTGGCACGCCTCTAGAACACTTTACAGAAATTCCTTCGCTGGTATTGATGCTGAGATTGGCGACCAAGTTGAATTTGGTTTATTCAAAAAGCTTGGTGACGAAACCACAAGAAGGATCCCTGGAAGGGTTTAAAATTAACTTTATTATTTAATCTTATGGAAGCTTTCGCTTACGTTCTTATTCTAACTCTCGCAGTTGTTACTTTATTCTTTGCTGTCGCCTTTAGAGACCCACCTAAATTCGATAGAAAATGAACAAATAAAAAAAACCTCCTTAACAAGAGGTTTTTTTTACTTTTCATAATTAAAATATTACTCTACTATTAGAGTTAAAGTGCAACTTATTTCACCACATGCAGTGTCCAACCTGTCAAAACACAGATAGCAGAGTTTTGGAATCAAGATCTGCTGATAGTGGTAAAAGTGTTCGAAGAAGAAGAGAGTGCTTAAATTGCAGCTTTAGATTTACAACTTATGAACGGGTGGAAACTATGCCAGTTTCCATTATTAAAAAAGATGGTAGCAGAGAATTATTTGATAAACAAAAGTTATTTACTGGTATATCAAGAGCTTGCGAAAAGACTAATTTCAGTAGTGAAGCAATTATTAATTTTGTAGATGGAATTGAATCACAAATTGTTCAAGACTCTAATAAAGATATAAAATCCTCACAAATCGGGGAGTTAATACTTAAAAATCTTAGGAAAGAAAACGAAGTCGCATATATAAGATACGCCTCAGTTTACAGAAAATTTAATGGGGTAAAAGATTTTATTTCTACCCTTGAATCTCTAAAAGGAAGTTCAAAAAACCAATTAGCTTCAATTTCATAAAATTCAGCATCTTTAAGTGTAGAATACATAACACAAATGCTTTTGCTATTGGTTTGCAGGCTAGTAGCATTCCTTTCTAACTACCTTAGGTAGTCTGCGATAGAACAAATGAACGAAAATTCTTCCCAAACCATTAAAGAACTTTCTGAGGATCAAGAAATTAAAAATTCGTCTGAGTTAGATAATGATTCGGCATCCCAAAATGAGGAAGATTTATCATTCGAGAAGAGCGATATACCTTCAGCAGATTCTTCCTCTAGCAGAACAAATACCGATTTTGACAACGCAGGATTCACACAAGAAGAATTCGCATCACTTTTAGGTAAATATGACTATAACTTCAAGCCTGGCGATCTAGTTAAAGGTACCGTCTTTGCTCTTGAGCCCAAAGGAGCAATGATTGATATAGGTGCAAAAACAGCGGCTTTTATGCCTGTTCAGGAGGTTTCAATAAATAGAGTTGAAGGACTTAATGATGTTTTACAACCCTCTGAAAATAGAGAATTTTTCATAATGAGTGAGGAAAATGAAGATGGCCAATTAGCCCTCTCCATTAGAAGAATTGAATATCAAAGAGCATGGGAAAGGGTCAGACAACTCCAAAAAGAAGATGCCACTATATATTCTGAAGTTTTTGCAACAAACCGAGGTGGAGCTCTTGTAAGGGTAGAAGGCTTGAGAGGTTTCATCCCGGGCTCTCATATAAGTGCTCGAAAACTGAAAGATGACTTAGAAGGTGAATATTTACCTTTAAAATTCCTTGAAGTTGATGAAGAGAGAAATAGATTAGTACTAAGTCATAGAAGAGCTTTGGTCGAGAAAAAAATGAACAGACTTGAGGTAGGCGAAGTTGTTGTTGGTTCAGTAAAAGGTATCAAACCTTATGGAGCCTTCATCGATATTGGTGGAGTCAGTGGTCTATTGCACATTTCCGAGATTAGTCACGAACATATTGAGACTCCCCATAATATTTTAAATGTTAGTGACCAAATGAAAGTTATGATAATTGACCTCGATTCAGAAAGAGGACGAATTTCATTATCCACTAAAGCACTTGAACCTGAACCAGGAGATATGTTAACAGACCCTCAAAAAGTTTTTAGTAAAGCTGAAGAAATGGCTGCGAAATACAAACAAATGTTATTTGAACAAACTGACGATAACGAAGAGGTCACGACCGCTGCATCTGAAACAGCATAAATTGACTTATTTTTTTGTGCACGAATATCCGAATTTGGAGCGCTTTATTCCAGTACAATTATTTTTTAATTTACAATCATTGATTTGTAACGATAGTCTAACTTAGGATAAACTCTAATTTCAAAATTATTTCTAAATGAGTGATTTCATTTTCACTTCGGAATCCGTAACTGAAGGTCATCCTGACAAAATATGTGATCAAATAAGTGACGCGGTTTTAGATGCTTTACTCACAGAAGATCCAGAAAGCAGAGTTGCATGTGAAACTGTAGTTAATACTGGCCTTTGTTTACTTACTGGAGAAATAACTTCAAAAGCAAAAGTCGACTACATAAAGCTTGTTAGAAATGTAATTAAAGAAATTGGATATGAAGGCTATAGAGCAGGTGGTTTTGACTCAAATAGTTGTGCTGTTTTAGTAGCACTTGACGAGCAATCACCAGATATTTCACAAGGAGTAAATAACGCAGATGATGTTAACGAAGATTTGGAAGACAATACAGGGGCTGGTGATCAGGGCATAATGTTTGGCTATGCATGCGATGAAACACCTGAATTGATGCCCTTACCGATTAGCTTGGCCCATCGATTAGCAATTCAACTCGCTAAAGTAAGACACGAAAAAATCCTTAATTATCTTCTCCCTGATGGTAAAACGCAAGTAAGCATTGATTATAAAAAAGGGGTACCAGTTTCTATTAATACTATTCTAATTTCAACGCAGCATAAATCCGAGATTGATGGAATCATAAATGAAGAAGAAATACGTCAAAGAATAAAAGAAGATTTGTGGAAAAATGTTGTAATTCCTGCTACTGAAGATTTAGAAATTAAACCAAACATTCACCAAACAAGATTCCTGGTAAATCCCACAGGGAAATTTGTTGTGGGAGGACCTCAAGGAGACGCCGGTCTTACTGGCAGAAAAATTATTGTAGATACTTATGGTGGATATGCAAGGCACGGAGGAGGAGCATTCTCTGGTAAAGATCCCACAAAAGTAGATAGATCAGCCGCGTATGCAGCACGTTATGTAGCTAAAAGTATAGTCAAGGCAAAATTGGCAAAGAAAGCAGAAGTACAACTAAGTTATGCAATTGGAGTCGCAAAACCGATTTCTATTCTCGTTGAAACTTTTGATACTGGTATCATTTCACAAGCTAATTTGACTAAGCTTATAAAAGAGCATTTTGATTTAAGACCTGCAGCAATTATAAAAGAATTTAACTTAAGAAATCTACCAAAAAAAATGGGTGGTAAATTTTTCAGAAAGACGGCTTCATATGGACATTTTGGCAGAAGAGATCTTGAGCTACCTTGGGAAAATGTAGAAGAAAAAGCAACCCAATTAGCAGAGGGGTCTAAAGAATTTTTATAAAATAATTATTTCATGCCAGATAATTTTTATGGAGGGTTAGATTTTGGGACCAGTGGTGCAAGAATATCTATAATTAATATTCATAAGAAATTAATATATTCAAATTCAGTTCCTTATTTGTATAGCTTTAAAAACCCAAATTCTTGGATCAATTCTTGTGAAAATCTTTTAGAAACTTTGCCTATTGAAGTAAAAATTAACCTTGAAAAATTGGCAATATCTGGCACCTCAGGGACTCTGACAGCATCCAATTTAAAAGGTGAGCCCATTGGAGAAGCAATACCTTATGACCAAGCATGTAATGAACATAAGATCCTTCTTCAATCGTTAACCTCTAAAGAAGATCATTTGCGAACTCCATACAGTAGTCTTGCTAAAGCATTAAAACTTATAGATCAATATGGGACAAATATACTCTTACGACATCAATCTGATTGGATCACTGGTTGGTTTCTAAAAGATTGGACTCATGGAGAAGAAGGAAATAATCTTAAACTTGGCTGGGATCTAAAAAAAGAATCATGGCCAAAAAGTTATCTCAATACTTCATGGCAAAAATGCCTGCCCGAAATAATAAAAAGTGGGGAAATTATAGGACAAGTGAATTTTGATTTAGCAGAGAGATTTAACTTGAATAAGAAATTAATATTAATCTCAGGCACTACTGACTCTAATGCAAGTGTGATAGCTGCAGGTTTATGTAAAGAAGATGGTCTCACAGTTTTAGGAACAACTATTGTAGTTAAGAAAATTATTGAACAACCCATTGAAAAACAAGGCATTACAAACCATAAAGTAAATGGCCATTGGATATGTGGAGGAGCATCAAACGCAGGATGCGGTGTCTTGTCTCAGTTCTTCTCTGATTTAGAAATAAAGGAGCTCAGTCGACAAATAAATCCATCAAGAAACACTTCTTTAAATCTTTTACCTCTAAATAGTAAAGGAGAGAGATTTCCTATTAATAATTCAAATTTAGAGCCAATACTTGGTCCAAGACCAGTAAGCGACTCACTTTATTTACATTCATTATTCGAGGGACTAGCCAAGATCGAATTGAAAGGATGGGAAAAACTAGGCGAGCTAACAGGTTCACTTCCCAAAAAAATTATTACCATAGGTGGAGGTTCAAAAAACCCTCAGTGGAGAAAAATAAGAGAAAAAATTATCAATATACCAATAGTTTCATGTAAAAAAACCACTTCATTTGGTACTGCCTTGTTAGCGATTAACTCAAAATAAAAGTTTTTTTTAGGATAATTGATAAAGATATAAAATTTTTAATTAAAAGGGTTTCACAAACTACACAATTTAATTTAAAGTATATAGGTTAGAGCCGGGATAGCTCAGTTGGTAGAGCAGGCGACTGAAAATCGCCGTGTCCCCAGTTCAAATCTGGGTCCTGGCACCTTTAAAACCCCTTCTATGAAGGGGTTTTATATTTTCTAGAAATGTTTAAACTTAATTTTTAATTTATTTCTAAAATTTTAAATTTTAGTTTTCCAATCTGCAGACTTGACTAATCACACCCAAAATTAGCTCATCTCCATTTGGATCTTGCCAATCAGCGAAATTATTGAAATTACTATTTATTTCATCTGTAGAGACATCAACGTCTCTGAATGATTTTTCAAAACAATTTATATCCATAGTATAAAGAATATCCTTTGTAATTTCACTTTTTGTTTTAGGAATAAATTTACTCAATATTCTCACAGACCCGTCTTCATTCCTTTTTATACTTTGCCTATCCCATAACTGTTCTCCATATTCACTTTTAGGGACTCCAACCCATTCATGAGGCAAAGCATCTGATTTTTTTATTGAAATATTAAAGGAAACAATAATCGAAAGGGCTAAATAAATGATATTTCTAAATAATATTGAATTGAATTTATTATTAGAACCAGTCATTTCTATATAGTGAATACAAAATTTTTATGGAGGAAAATATTAGATTAAAAATTTGTAAAAATTTTTATTGATTAGTATTTCTATTATAGATAGAATCAAATACTAAAATTAAGAATTTACTTCCAATAAAATTATTAGAAAAATAATGAATAAATTACAGAAATTTCTCTCAGTAGTGTTTTTCATTGCAATATTTGTTGTATTGATTTATTTAATTCAAAATTATGGGATTGAACCTTTAAGGAACAAAATAGAAAGTATGGGGATTTGGGCTCCTTTTGGAATATTCATCCTTAGAGGAGTAAGTATTATTTTACCTGCCCTTCCAAGTTCTGCTTATTCTTTGCTAGCTGGTTCATTACTAGGATTTCAAAAAGGTTACATGACTATAATCTTTTCTGATATCGTTTTTTGCCAAGTTGCTTTCTTTATTGCTAGAAATTATGGTCGAGTTCCTGTACGTAATTTAGTAGGCCCAAAAGCAATGCGAAAGATTGAAAGTTTTAATCAAAACCAACTAGAAGAAAATTTCTTTCTTATGACAGGTCTACTAATGACTGGCCTTTTTGATTTTCTAAGCTACGCAATTGGTATTGGAGGAACTCGCTGGAAAATATTTACTCCTGCATTATTAATAAGTCTTCTAATCAGTGACTCTATCCTAGTAGCAGTAGGAGCTGGAGTTAGCCAGGGAGCAGGATTATTTTTAGGGATTGCTCTATTGGGAATGTTTGCTTTAGCGACTATTTCAGGATTGGCAAAAAATAAAATGCCTAGATAACAAAACAGTTGATAATTCTGTAATCAAAGAAGAAAAATATGACATTTTCGCAAACAATAAATATATAAATAATGATTCATGCAAGAATATAAATCGATTAATTTTTTAAGTTATTAGATGACTCCATTTAGACCGACTTCATATGATCGCCCTGGAGAACAAATATCAACTACTCCTTCTGGATTAAAAGTAACTTCTGCAAAGAGATTAATGGTGGATTCAATGGTAAGAATGATACAAAAAGCAGAAAATCATTCCGTAGAAGATAAACTTGACGAAGAATCTAACAATAATTAATCAATTCATTGATAAAAGTATAGGTGAGTGGAAATCTATTAGAAGTACTCACACTTTAGCTTTTCAGGAATTTGAAAACTCAACTAGTAAAATACACATAAAGCATATCAACAAAAAAAGTAAAAAAGTCGTTGAAATTTTTAAAAATTATAAATTTAGTTTAAATCTAGAGAGCATAGCCATTTCTATAAAATGGCAAGCTATTAGTGATTGGGACAATGATGAGATCAATGAGGGAGATGAATCTATTCTAATTTTTTTAGCAAAAGATGAAAATTCAGGAATTGTTTTAAGAAATAAAGGTTATACAGAATCCTTTATTTCATCATCCAATTATTTTGTTGATAAACAAAATAATTTACACATTAGAACTATTTATAAATCAACAGTTTCCGAAGAAATAATTTCCTTTTTGTCCACTCATGTAAGATCCAGATTTTCTACTATTAGAAGTCTGGAAAATAACTCAGTTATACAGACGTCCCATACTTCAGAGATAAGGAATTTAGTTAGTTTAAAAGATTAATTATCCTTTCAAATTGAAACTCTGTTTCAGATATTAATTTAAGAAGAAAGCCTTTGTTTCCATGCATATTTTTAACTGTTAAATTCAAATCAGAGATAGTTGCATCACGCATTAATTCAAAAACCCTTCTCGCGTTTCTTAAAGGTACCCCAAGAGCAAGATAAGTATTTTTAAGATCCTTTAAACAACTTTTTTCTAAAACTGATTCGTCATTAGAAATTAAAAGATAAGTAACAATCCTTAGGATTATTTCTCCATCTCTTAAACAAATGGACATCTTGTTAGTTGTATTTAAAGATATTTTTGAATTAAGTGAATCTTGATTTTCGCAAATCATTGCTGTTACAGCGTCTGCTGCGATTGCATGTGAATTATTGGTTATTGAGGTTATTGCATCTAATCTTGAGTTCGCGCTATTAATAAATTCTTTTATGTTGCTTAAATTATTTAATTTCTTATCGGCTGACAATAGTTGATTATTCTTTGAAACTGACATTCCTGAAGTAAAAATTTAAAGACCGATCTTAAGAATAATACAAAGCTAGTAAAAACAATAAAATTTCAAACTTAACGCAACGCTTCTTAATTAATAACTTCATTCCAAAGTGATAGTTGAAATAATTCAAATAAAAAAATTTTTTCCGCTAAAATAAAACTACATTTTTAATAAAGTTTTGGATCAACAGGATTTAAAATTATCAAAGGAACTTATTTCCTCATATAAAAAGAGATTGGAAAAAGAAATTCTAGACAGAAGTATGAAATTAAAGATGCCTCAAAATAAATTTGAAGAAATAATCAATAACAATAATGAACTTATAAATTTAAAAAAAGCGTTAGAAGATCTAGAAACGGAATCTGAATATCATAGTAAAGTCTGATTTTTGAAAAACCCTTCCAAAAGTGCCTCAAACCAACAATTTCCTTTTTAAGTCTCTAAACAATCAACAAGTTCAAGCAGTAAAACATGTTTATGGACCACTATTAGTTGTAGCAGGTGCAGGTAGCGGAAAAACTAAGGCTCTTACTCACAGAATTGCAAACCTTATTGAAGGTAACTCTATAGATCCCTATAACATTCTTGCAGTCACTTTCACTAACAAAGCTGCTAAAGAAATGAAAGCAAGATTAGAGGTTCTTCTAGCCCAAGAATTAGCTTTTAATCAATTTGGTCAGCCTTGGACAACTCTCAAAGAAATTGATCAAAATCAATTAAGAACAAACGTTCACCGAGAGAGGCTTCAGAACCTTTGGATCGGCACTTTCCATTCTTTATTTTCAAGACTTCTGAGATATGATATTGAAAAATATACTGATCCAGAAGGCCTAAAATGGACAAGGCAATTTTCAATTTATGATGAAACAGATTCTCAAACATTAGTAAAAGAAATTATCAGTCAAGATATGAATCTTGATCCAAAAAGATATGATCCCAAAAAGATTAAAAGATTAATAAGTAATGCTAAAAATCAATGCTTAACTTCTAATGACCTTTTAGAAAAAAGCAGATAATAATTTTGATAAAACAGTTGCAGAAGCCTACAAAAGATATAGGATTTCGCTCTCAAAAAATAATTCTTTAGACTTTGATGACCTTCTACTTTTGCCTGTTTTCTTATTGAGGCAAAATGATATAGTCAGAGATTACTGGCACAAAAGATTTAAACATATTTTAGTTGACGAATATCAAGATACAAATAGAACACAATATGAACTCATAAAATTAATTACGGCTGGAAATACTGAACCAAAAAAATTCTTCAATTGGGAAGATCGGTCAATTTTTGTAGTTGGCGATGCTGATCAAAGTATTTATAGTTTCAGAGCAGCTGACTTCAGAATTTTAATTGGTTTTCAAGAAGATTTTAAAACTTCAATCAAAGACGATACAAAATCATCTTTAATTAAATTAGAAGAAAATTACAGGTCATCTTCTAATATCCTTGATGCTGCAAATTCACTAATTGAAAACAACTCTGAAAGAATTGAAAAAGTTTTAAAGGCTACAAAAGAAAAAGGGGAACTTTTAACTTTACTCAGCTGTGATGATGAAATTTCCGAGGCAGAAGCAATTACTAATAAAATAAAATCACTCAATAACTATAATCAAAACCCAATTTGGAAAAATTTTGCAATTTTATATCGTACCAGAGCTCAGTCGAGAGTATTAGAAGAATCTCTCGTAAGATGGCGCATTCCTTATACAATTTTTGGAGGATTGCGTTTTTATGATAGGAGAGAAATTAAAGATGCAATAGCATATTTGAAAGTTCTGGTTAATTCTTCAGATAACGTTAGTCTTTTACGAATCATAAATGTTCCTAGAAGAGGAATTGGTAAGACTACTATTCAAAAACTTAATGAACTATCTAATAGGTTAAATATCCCATTATGGGAGGTTCTTAATGATAAGCAAAGTCTTGAAGAAACAATAGGCCGATCATCAAAAGGAATTAATAAATTTACTGAAGTTATGAATGACCTACTATGTTACCTAGAAAATTCAGGTCCCGCTCAACTACTACAACTTATATTGGAAAAAAGTGGTTATTTAAGTGACTTGCTCTCTAGTGGGACTGAAGAATCTGAAGATAGAAGAAATAACTTACAAGAACTAATTAATGCAGCTACTCAATATGAAGAAGAAACAGAAAGTGGAGATGTAGAGGGATTTCTTTCTACAGCAGCCTTAACAACTGATAATGATACGAAAAAAAATAATCCTAACTCTGTAACTCTCATGACTCTACATAATAGTAAAGGTTTAGAATTTCAAAATGTTTTTATCACTGGGCTAGAACAAGGTCTCTTCCCTAGCCATAGATCAATAGATACTCCCTCACTTCTTGAAGAGGAAAGAAGATTATGCTATGTAGGTATTACTAGAGCTAAAGAAAGAGTTTTCTTAAGTCATGCCAGAGAAAGAAGATTATGGGGCGGAATGCGTGAAGCAACAATTCCTTCAATATTTCTTTCGGAAATACCTGAAGATTTAATGGATGGCGAATTACCACAAACTGGTGGTGCTTCAATTAAAAGAGATTGGCATCTTGATCGTTTAACTAGAGTTGATCGAAACAATCCAAATGAATTTGTTAACAAACCAATAAATGCAGTAAGGAAATTATATTCAGGTCCCAGCAAAGGGAAGAGCTGGATAGTTGGAGATATGCTAATTCACTCAAAGTTTGGGAAAGGTGAAATCATACATATTTTTGGAAGTGGGGAAAAAATATCTTTAGCAGTAAAATTTGGTGATAAAGGAAGTAAAATTCTAGATCCCAGATTAGCTCCAATTCGTTATGTAAGTTAAAACTCATGAACGATATCTCTGATTACATCCAAGGGGAATTAATCAAAACTCCATTTAATCTATATAACCTAATTGCTAAATACATAGAATCTAATAAAAATACTAAAGTAGCTTTTGTTGGCGGTTATTTAAGAGATTTATTAATTAGTAAATTCCACAAAAAATCGTTTTCTAAACCTATAGATATTGATCTTGTTATTGAAGGATCCTCTATTTCTCTCGCAAAATTTATAAAAAAAAATATTGTAAATGTAGATTTATGTTTAATCAAGGAATTTAATTTATACAACACTGTAGAAATAAATATTAATGACTATAAAATTGATATTGCTTCTGCAAGAAAAGAAATTTATTCTGCTCCAGGCTTAAATCCCACAGTGAATAAAAGTACTATTGAGGAGGATCTTAAAAGAAGAGATTTTACTATAAATTCAATAGCTTTCGAGGTCTCGACAAGGAAAATCTATGATCTTTATGGAGGAATTTCTGATATAAAAAGTAAAAGATTGAACTTACTTCACAGTAATAGTATTTCAGATGATCCAAGTAGATTAATTAGATGTGCAAAATATGCTTCAAGGTTAGATTTCAATATTTCAAATAATTCCCTCAAACAATCTCAAGAAACTGTTAGAAAATGGCCATGGAAAAGTTCAGAAACGCATCAGAAAATGATTAACCCTCCTGCAGTAGGCATCCGAATAAGGATGGAACTAGCTGAAATATGCAAACACGATAATTTGAATAATGTAATTTCGATAATTAATAAATGGGAAATTATCTCAATTTTAAATGAAAATATAAAAGTCGATAAAAGGTTTTTAAGAGGACTAAATTGGATTAAGAAGTTAAAGGGAAATCATATGCTTTACTTATTAAAAGATTCAAAAGATTTAGAAAAAGCATGCCAAAGATTTTTGGTAAACAATAATGAGATAAAAATATTAGAAGATTATTTAAATATCAAAAAGATATTAAATACAAACCAAAAAAATTTCAATCATTTTTCTCCATCAAGTTGGACAGAATTTATTGAGGCCAATAACCTTAGTGATGAGACAGTCAAATTATTAATTTGTGATGGAGGACCATACTGGCGAAAATTGTTTAAGTGGTTATTTATTTACAAATTTATAAAATCAAAAAAAGATGGAGAATCATTAAAAAAAGAAGGATGGGACCCAGGAAAGGAGATGGGAAAGGAAATCAAAAGATTAAGATATTTGGAAATTGACAAATTAAATAGAAATTAATTACATTTTTATAACCTCTCCAACCTTGTACCATTTATCCTTGAGAACATTTTCATATTTACGATTGCAACTAATCAACAAGGGGCCACATGTTTGAGGATCTAATAGTAATGATATTCTCTCGTAAAAAGTCTCTTGATCTAATGAATTTTCGTTTAAAAAATTAACTATTCTTTTTTGCTTATCTACTTTATAAATTTTGTCAAAAATTTCTTTATTAGATTCAAAGAAAGTACTTTTAATATCTTTTCTTATTAAATCATATACGCCAGGATAAGCTTTAAATGCAAATAAATCTAATAAAACTTTTAGTGGCTCAAGATTATTGCTTTGCCTATATAAATTAGATGATTCAACCATTTCTTTAAGATGTCCAATAAATCCATATCCAGTTATGTCAGTCGCAGCATTGACTAATGATTCTTTAAATTGATTTTGAAAAAGATTAATTTCATCAATCAAATATTGCTGACTCTTTACTAAATTATTAATTACTTCAGAAGAACTACCTAGCATATTAATATTTTGCATTTGACTGGCAAAGTAAATCCCAACGCCCAGAGGTCTAGACATCATGAGAATATCTCCAATATTCATTCCAGATTTAAGCCATGGTTTTGCTCCATTTTTTAAAACGCCTTGAACTGTTAAAGAAATATCTATTCCTAATGAATAAGGTTTATTTACTAAACTTCTTGCCTCGAAAGTATGGCCTCCAAGTAATTCACCTCCATGATCCTCAACTGTTGATTTAATACCTTGAAGTGATTGAGAAAAGAGGTAACTCTGAAATTCCCTTTCAACTTTTGGTAATGAAATTAGAGCCTGCGCAGATGAAAGTTTTGCTCCGCATGCCCACAAATCTGAGCAAGCATGCAAAGTAGTAATTTTTGCATTCAGCCAAGGATCACTTACCAAAGCAGGAAATCCATCTACACTTTGCAAGATAATATCTTGACCATTTTGATATATCTCAACAGAATCTTCAGGTGATGAGGCAAAAGAATTTAAATTAGAATTTATTAATGATTTATTCAAAACAAACTGAGGAATTTTAGCTGCACATCCTCTGCAATCACTCAATGAAATATTTTTTTCGCTACTTTTCATAATTAGCCTTTTTGATCTGAACTTTTTAATAAAGTTGAGATCAATTTTATACTTTAAAATCCAAAAAATAAAAGAAGGGCCGAAAACAAAATTGCGATAAATAGCAAAAGCCTTTGGATGATGGCTTGGAAATATATTCACTATTTGCAATCCGATCTTTTGAGGAAACCACTTTTTTAATGATCTCCCTTCTATATCTTTTTTTAGATTTTGTACTAATGTATTTACAACTTTTACTGCAAAAACTCCCGATGCTGGTCTTTTTGCTGAGCCTACAACTGCACAATCTCCGACAGCAAAGATTCCAGAGAAACTTTTTATCTGCAAATTCTGATCAGTAATTATTCTGCCATAAGAATCCGAATCTAATAATTTTTTTTGTGCCCATAACGGAGATGTATTTCCAGTACATAAAAGAATCTTGCCATAATCAAAATTAAGTTTTTCAACTAAATCAATATTAGAATTCTGTAAACTTTTTAGAATTGTATTATTAATTTTTCTTGAATCACATAATAGTTTTAAAGGTCTATCTCCCCATCTTTTTCTCAAAGCATATGATACTTCAATTGCAGCAAGACCACTCCCAACAATTACAAATGGAAGTTCATTAACTGAATCAAAAATATCCTCTTTTAGTATTGAGTCATAAGCCCTTAAAAAAGGTTTAATTAAAAAAGCATTTCCATTTTTCACAAGTGATTCAAATTCTTTTGGAATTATTGTTTCACTTCCATAATTAAGCACCAACTTCGAATAATTAACTGAAGGTCTATTCCTTAAAACAATTTTCTTTAAATTGAAATCAATATCCTTTACTTCTTCTTCTATAAAAGATACTTTTGCATTTTTTGCTAAAGATTTTATATCAATTAAACTCTCATCTAAAGTGATTGATTTTGAAATCACCGATGGGAACATAGCCGAATAAACCAAATGAGAATCTCTAGATATAATTGAAACAGGAATTTCTGGCATTAATTTCGGAAACATTAACCATTTCTTCAATAAAGAAACATTTGAGTGTCCTCCTCCAATTAGTACCAGATGATTAAAAGTCATTTACATCACTATGAATAAAGAACATTTATTACCAATTGAGAAATCAAGATTAGGAGTGATTGGTGGAAGTGGATTTTATTCAATGGATCAAATAGAGTATTTAAAAGAACTAGAAATCAATACCCCCTATGGTAAACCTTCTGATTCAATAAAAGTATATAATCTTGGGAACCTAGAGATAGCATTTATTCCTAGACATGGCAGAACACATAGTTTAAATCCTTCTGAAATCCCTTACAAAGCTAATATTTGGGCTCTAAGATCAATAGGAGTAAGATGGATTATTGCTCCATCAGCAGTTGGTTCATTACAAGAACAGATAAGACCACTTGATATAGTGGTTCCAGATCAATTTATAGACCGGACAAAAAATAGACCTGCAACCTTCTTTAACGAGGGAGCTGTTGCTCACGTAACTATGGGAGATCCCTTCTGCACAAATTTATCACGTATAGTAAGTGAAATTGGAGAAAAAAATATTCCTGGGGGCAGACAATTGCATAGAGGGGGTACCTATTTAGCAATGGAAGGTCCCGCTTTCTCAACTAGAGCAGAATCTAATTTATATAGGAGTTGGGGATGTTCAATAATTGGGATGACGAACCACACAGAAGCAAGATTAGCTAAAGAAGCTGAAATAGCTTACTCCTCCTTATCTATGGTTACTGATTATGATTGCTGGCATCAAACTCATCAAGAAGTTTCTGTAGAGATGGTTTTGGATAATCTTAGATCAAATACTGAAGTGGCTAATAAAATAATATTTGAAGTAGCTAAATTAATTGAAAAAGAAAGACCAAAAAGCAAGTCTCATTTTTCATTAAAAGATGGATTGATAACCCAAAAAGAAAATATCCCAAGTTTCACAAAAGAGAAACTAAGGATATTTACTGATTCTTATTAGGCTTAATTGATATTAGTGATTATCAGATCAAGGTAAGGTCTTGTTAGCCTCCAGCTCCAACGCCTTGGTATGAACCATAGAAGAATATTCCTAAAACGAAGATAACTGCAATGCCACCTGCTGTAGCAACAAGCCATAGAGGAAGGGTTCCTTCAGTCCATCTTCTTTCCCATGCAACTGCTGGTCTACCGTCGGGAAGTCTATCTGGAATTCTTCCATCGGGTCCTTTTAATTTACTCATGATTTTAATTTAATTGAAAAAGTAACTGGAAAATAAAATTCCCAATACAAAGACTGATAATAAGCCTAAATAAAGGCTTGTACGATTAAGTTCAACTGGAACTTTGTTAGGATTTTCGTTTACTTGCATGATAGTTAAATTTATCGGGCTACGAATTGCATAGCAGCAATTGAACCTAAAAAGAATACTGATGGAATAGCTAGAGCGTGAACTGCTAGCCAACGGACAGTAAATATAGGATAAACGCGGACTTCCGCAGCCTGCATTGGAGCTTGAGAATTAGTCATTGTTATTTTGTTCTTAAATCAAGTTGAGATTTAGCTTCATATCTTTGCGTTACGACAGGTGCTTTAGATTCAGATGATTGGAAATAACTATCTGGACGAGGAGTTCCGAAAGCATCGTAGGCTAAGCCTGTATATACAAATAAGAAGCCTGCTATAAAGATAGCTGGTAATGTTACTGCATGAATAATCCAGTATCTAATACTGGTGATTATTTCAAAGAATGGGCGTTCACCCGTTGAACCTGCGGCCATAATCACAAATGTTTACCCTATGATCTTACAGTGTAAAATCATAAGTTCGCGAAGAAATTAACAGGTTGGTTACAGACAGTTGCTAAATCTTTCAAAAATTTATTTTTTTTTTACTTTTAACTAAAGTAATTCAAAGCTAGCTATTCCATTTAAGGATATAACCACGCTCGCCAAGTACAAATCCTTTTTTATTGTCTAAAGCCTCCTTATCGAGAAAAACTATTTTAATGTAGTTTGTTGGCAATTCAGAAGCAATAGGATCTTTATTCCAAGTTTTACCTTGATCTTTACTTACTATTAAAGTTCCATTACCTCCGCCAGCCCATATATCACCATTTGGATCCCATCCCATGTCTAGATAATTGTATCCATTAAGAATTGGAATGATAGGCTTTGACCAATTTTCTAGGTCATTAGTATCATCATTAAATCTAATTTCTGCTCCTCTAGAAAGCATCCATAAATTTCCTTTTGGATTAAAACCAATACTTTGAACTCTTTTGCTACTGGCTCTTTGATGAGCTATCCACGCATCACTATCATTTTCCAAAGTAGAAAAGAAATTACCTAGACTACTTACACTCACATAATTTCCTTCACCAGTTCTTCTTAAATCTCTTACACCTCCAGAACCAGATGCATCTACTACTTTTGCATTCCATGATTCACCACTATCTGATGTTTGATAAATAGCACCTGCAGTGGTAGCCAATTCTGCAACACCAGCATCTACAGTTGTTATTAAAAATGGTTGGCCTGGTAATTTATTACCAAGAGATAAACGTGTCCAATTCTTTCCTGCATCCAGTGTATGCATAACTAATGAGGGCTGACCTATTAACCATCCCTCTTCCCCTTTAAAATCAATATCTAGGAGACGAAAGTTCTCTTCACTTGGTAAATCTAAATTTCTTTTTTCCCAAGTTTCTCCTCCATCATTAGATTCCATAATAAGTCTATTGGAACCTACTAAAAATCCATTTTTATCATCTATAAAATCAACATCTAGAGCATTAGCCTGATCTTCAAACTGAATTGTTTTCCAAGGGCTGCTATCAGCCATCTTTACTCCTGTAGATGAACAACTGCTCAATACAAAACAAAGGAGAACTGATAAAAAAAGATTGGGAATACTAGTAATAATTTTTTTCATTTATATATATTAATGCAAAGAGTACAAAGAAAGGAACATAGCAGCAGCAAAAGCCAAACCTCCAAAAATCAATATATTTTTTTGTCCAGGAGGTAAACTATTAAATCCAAATCCATAAACTAAATTCTCTTCAAAACCACTAGGTTTAGATTTAGGACCTATGTCTTTATAAAAATTTTTACCGGCTCGACAAACAGGGCAAGCGAAAGTATTCCCATCCAATTGTGAAAAAGGAGTATTTTTAGGTATGTTTAATTTTTTATTTCCTTCAGAAGGATCATAAATGTATCCACAACTTCTACATTCGAATCTATTTTGTTCTAAATTAAGTATAGGTTGTTCAACATTTACTCCAGTGGAGTTTTCAGAAAGGTTTTCTTTCTCAGAGTCTTCAACTATTTTGTTTTCCTCAGAGGCTGGTTGAATGTTTTCACTCACGGTTTATTATTGTTCTTTAAGAACTTTAAAAGATTTTGCTTAATTAAGCGACTTTTATTCAAAATTAAATTTTAAGATGTTTTTATTAACTGGCTATGAATATTTTTTAGGTTTCCTGCTCATTGCAGCTGCAGTACCAATATTAGCCCTAGTTACTAATCTTATCGTTGCACCAAAAGGCAGAACAGGGGAAAGAAAACTTACATATGAGTCTGGAATGGAGCCTATAGGAGGAGCCTGGATTCAATTTAATATCCGTTATTACATGTTTGCCTTAGTTTTCGTTATATTTGATGTTGAGACAGTTTTCCTTTATCCTTGGGCTGTTGCCTTCAATAGATTAGGCTTATTAGCTTTTATTGAGGCATTAATTTTCATTGCAATACTTGTTATCGCTTTGGCGTACGCATGGAGAAAAGGTGCTTTAGAATGGAGTTAAAAAATTGAATCCACAATTATCCCCAAAAGCAATAAGAGAAATCAGAGATGGAACTTGTAACCCTCTTGGTGCACCCGAAGTTACTACAGATTTAAGCGAAAACATTATATTGACAAGCTTAGACGATCTTCATAATTGGGCTAGGCTAAGTAGTCTTTGGCCTCTCTTGTACGGAACAGCTTGTTGTTTTATAGAATTTGCTGCCTTAATAGGATCTAGATTTGATTTTGATAGATTTGGATTAGTACCTAGAAGCTCACCAAGGCAGGCAGATTTGCTAATAGTTGCAGGAACAGTAACTATGAAGATGGCTCCAGCCTTGGTGAGACTTTATGAACAAATGCCTGAACCAAAATATGTTATTGCGATGGGTGCTTGCACAATCACAGGGGGAATGTTCAGCGCAGATTCTACAACTGCAGTAAGAGGTGTTGATAAATTGATTCCAGTTGATTTATACCTTCCAGGATGTCCACCAAGACCAGAAGCAATTTTTGATGCCGTAATTAAATTAAGAAAAAAAGTTGGTAACGAATCAATCTTAGAGCGTACAAAAACTGAACAAACCCACAGATACATAACATCCGATCATGAAATGAATCTTGTTTTCTCAGAAAATACAGGTGAATATCTAAACAAAACTTCAGCTAACGCAATACCCCCCTCTAAAAAAGAAAAAATAACCGAATTACCTGAAAATACCGAAAAAACTGAAATCATTAATTCTGTAGAAGATTAATGGAAAAAGACGGTATAGCAACATCCTCAGATACTTCAATAGAAAAAGAAGGGTACATAAGCCAATCTTTGTCTAAAGATGGAATTCCAAATCAATCTTTATCGGCTGATCACATAGGAATTGAAAACATTTCTGTGGAACCTAGCAAATTATATGAAGCAGTATCTGCCCTAAGAAATTACGGTTTCAACTACCTCCAATGTCAAGGAGGATATGATGAGGGACCAGGCAAGAATCTTGTAAGTTTCTACCATTTTATAACTGTTGATGATTTACAAAAAATTGAAAAAATTAAGGAAGTTAGATTAAAAGTTTTCTTAAAAAGAGATTCTGATTTATCAATCCCTAGTTTGTATAAAATTTTTAAAGGTAGTGATTGGCAAGAAAGAGAGACTTTTGATATGTATGGAATAAATTTTATTGATCATCCCAATCCCAAAAGATTATTAATGCCTGAAGATTGGAGAGGTTGGCCATTAAGAAAAGATTATATTCAGCCAGATTTCTATGAACTTCAAGATGCTTATTAATTTAATTTATTTTTTTTAATTTGCGGTAAACAAACATTACTGCTCTTGCTAATCTCCTTGGATCATGTCTAAGAGTTGGAGTTATTCTTTTTGAATATAATGGTGCTTGCAACACATAATAACCCTCAGATAATAATTTTTCTTTATTGCATAGGACTGGCTCTGCCCCTCTACTTTCGTAGTAAGCTACTAATGAAGACTTTTCAAATTCAATCTGAGATAGGATTGTGTTAAAAATTCGAGCATTAACTCCAAAATTTGATAGTTGTTTTTCTATTGCTTTGATATGTTGATAGACATCAAGTCCATCTGTTTCTCCAGGCTGAGTCATCAAATTACTTACATAAATTTTAGGAGCATTACTTTGCAATAAGGCATCCACTATCTCTGGTACTAACAAATTTGGCAACAAAGAAGTATATAGACTTCCTGGGCCAAGAACAATTACATCAGCTTCTTTTATAGATTCAAGAGCACTCGGAAGAGCTGAAGGATTTTCTGGTAGGTACCCAATCCGCGAAATTAATTTTTTAGATTTACTGATCTTACTTTCACCAAAAATTTTTTCCCCATCTTCTAATTCAGCCCATAACATAACATCAATATTTGTTGCAGGTAAAACTTGACCTTGTACCGCCAAAACCTTGCTAGAGGCTTGAACAGCTTTTTCTAAACTGCCTGTAATTGTTGTTAAAGCTGACAAGAATAGATTTCCAAAACTATGACCTTCCAGACCACTTCCCACTGAAAATCTGTACTGAAATAATCTAGTTAAGGTAGGTTCTTCGTTTGATAAGGCAGCCAAACAATTTCTAATATCTCCTGGAGGTTGCACACCTAATTGTTTTCTTAGAATTCCACTACTTCCACCATCATCGGATACAGTTACGATTGCTGTAATATTATTACTATAATTTTTTAAGCCTTTAAGTAAGGTAGATAAACCTGTACCACCTCCGATTGCAACAATATTTGGTCCTCTGTTTAATTTACTTTTAACTCTTAATGCATCAACTAAAAATGTGTTTTTTTCTGGAACAAGTGCTTTTTGAATAGAATTAATACTTCTATTTTGTCCAATCCCGATTAATAATAGTCCAATAACAAAAATCAATGGCCCAATTAAAGAAACAGGCAAAATACGTGTTAGACCTGTCATTACCCCAAAAAAGATTTCAATAAGCCAATAGAGCGGTCTTAAATTTGTCCAAATCACCAATCCTAATAATGTAGTCAAAAATCCTATCGCAGATGTAAGCATCCATCTTTTTATTACCAATCCTGGTAAAAGCCAACTTAAAATTCTTAAGATTTTGTTTAACAAGACAAAATTAGTCTTTTTAAAGTTCTTATAGTACCTTCTTACCCTTTTTTTACGCTTATTCATTACAAAACCTCTTAAATTATTTTTACCAAATTTAAAGACTATATAGAATCATTATAAATCAAATTCATACATCCTTTTTTTATTTCTAAAAATAGGCAAAATAGAATATAGAGATGTTTTTTTATATAAGTTTTGAAAAAATCAAAGCATGCAGTTGAAACAAAAAACCTCTCAATAAGCTGGGGGGAAGTGAATGTGCTTAATCAAATAAATTTTGAACTTAATGCTGGAGAGAAATTAGCTATTGTTGGCCCCTCAGGTTCTGGCAAATCAACAATATTAAAAATATTAGCTGGACTAATTTTACCTACCAAAGGAGAATTAAGAATATTTGGTGAGAAGCAAACATATTTGAGATTAGATCAAAATAATCCTCCCGATGTGAGACTAGTATTCCAGAACCCGGCTTTATTAGGATCTCTAACTATTGAAGAAAATGTAGGTTTTCTCCTCAAGAGAAATAAAAATCTATCGAAAAAGTCAATTCATGAAATAGTACGAGAATGCTTAGCTGAGGTGGGATTATTTAATGTTGAAAATAAACTTCCAAATGAATTAAGTGGAGGCATGCAAAAAAGAGTGAGTTTTGCGAGGGCATTAATTACTGATCAAACTCTTAATACAAAGTCTAAACCTTTATTACTTTTTGATGAGCCAACTGCCGGCCTTGATCCCATTGCCTCATCAAGAATTGAAGATTTAATAAATAAGACAAATCATAAAGCTAGCGGATCATCTATTGTGGTTAGCCATGTTCTTAGTACTATAGAAAGAACTTCAGATAAAGTTTTAATGCTTTATGGAGGCAAATTCAGATGGGCAGGCTCGATTGATGAATTTAAAAAGAGTAAAGATCCCTATGTATTTCAATTTAGGAATGGAAAACTGGATGGTCCAATGCAACCGAAAGACATTTAGAAATTATGCGTAGAAGATTACGAGATTCAATAGTTGGTTTTTCCTTATTAGGAGGAATTTTAATATTCACATTTTTTTCTTTTTGGCTAAGAGGAGTAAGATTATCTTCAAATAATTGGTACCTCTTCGCTGAATTCAATAACGCAAGCGGTTTATCAAAAAAATCTCCAGTTACTTACAGAGGAATCTTAGTTGGATCGATAGAAGATATCTTGTTCACGAATGAATCAATTAAAGCAAAAATAGTTTTAAATAATCCTGAAATTATTCTTCCAAGGCCAGCATTTGCAAGAGTAGTGACAAATTCTTTCCTTGGAGGAGATGTACAAGTTGCTTTAGAAACTAGTGACAAGACAATTCCTAAAAACATTGCAAAACCTGTATCCGAAAAATGCGATACCAAATTAATTATTTGTCAGGGAGATACTATCACAGGTAAACAACTATCAAGTCTCTCAAATATAACTAATAAAATAAGTCAACTTTTAAAAGACACAAATCAAGAAAACTTAGTTGAAAACATCGTTAACTCAATCGACCAATTTGACAGAACTCAAGAAAACCTTGATGAATTAATTTATTTATCGAAACAAGAACTACAAAGAGTTGAACCTCTAATAAAAAAAATCACAATTGCTGCTAATCATTTAAATAACATTTTGTCTACTTTTGATGATAAAGAAACCCTTAATGACCTTAAAATGACAATTAATGCTGCTAAGTCTATCTCTACCAAAATAGATGATATGAGCGATGATTTTGAAAAATTAACACAAGATAAAGAATTAACTAAATCTATAAGAGATTTAACGATTGGACTTTCAAAATTCCTTAATGAAATTTATCCATAACTAATATTTAGAATTCATTGATAGCATTTAAAGCCATAGCTGCGATTGCTTTATCTGTAGCTTTTGGCAATTGGACGTATTTACCTTGAGCAGCCTCTGCTAACTCTTTACCAAATCCACTCGCTATAAATTTTCTCTCTGTATCAATTACTAAGAGTTTTATCCCGAGCATGGGATATTTTGCGGCGATATCTAGAACCTCCTGTTTTAAATTGACATTTTCATTATCTTTTCCCTCAACCTCATTTTGTCCTAGAGATAATCCTAATGGAACATTTCCTCTTCCATCGGTAATTCCAACAACAATAACTTGACCTATGTCTCCAGTAGAAAGAGCATTTTTTGCTACTTTTGCTGATTGCGTTAGTCCATGAGCCAAAGGTGATCCACCTCCGCAAGGCATTGTTTCTAGTCTTCTTTTCGCTGCAGTTATTGATCTTGTTGGAGGCAAAAGAACTTCTGCCTGATTACCTCTAAAGGGAATTAGTGCAACTTCATCTCTATTCTCATATGCCTCGGTCAAAAGTCTGATAACTGCACCTTTAGCACTTTGCATTCTATTAAGAGCCATAGAACCACTAGCATCAACAAGAAAAATGACTAAAGCACCCGCCTTTTTTTGAAGAAGCTTAGCCCTAAAATCATTTTCTTCTATGATTATTGATTTATTAGGATTCCTTAATCTTCGAGATTTTTGATAGGGAGCTGCAGCTCGCAAGGTAGCATCTACAGCAATTCTTTTTACTTTACCTCTTGGAATTATAGGTTTCACATACCTTCCTCTACTATCACTAAATATCACTGATCTACTTCCACTATTTCCGGCTTTTGCTTTAGCTGATGAAAAAAGCAATAAATCTGGATCAACCATACATGCCTCAGGATCTAATATGAATTCTTCAGGTATTTCGGGAGTAGATTCTTCTTCTCCATCGGAATCATCTTCTTCTTGTTCTTGATCTTGCTCATTATCATTTTCATTAGCCTCAGGTTCAGATTTTTCATTGTTTGATTGAGGGGGAGGTGGAGGATTCTGATCCTCTGGAGGGGGGGGTTGAATATCATCATCTTCTGGAGGAATTTGCATTGCTCGTGGGAGAATAACTAACCTAACTGCGACTTTTAGGTCTTCAGAATTTACATTCTCATCGCCTCGCAGAGCTGCATTAGCCTTTGCTACTTTTACTGCAAATAATTCTGACCTATGCCCTTCCACTCCTCCTCTAAGAGCTTCATTCACCAGATAGGTTATTTGCTCTTTAGTTATCTTGACATCTTTTAACCATTGTCTTGCCAAAATTAATTGAGTGGATAAATTATCAGATTCTTCAGACCATTTTTCTGAAAATTTAATATTATTTTCTGCATGCGATAAAACAGATTTTGTAATCTCAACTCTTTGAGCATAATCAATAGATTGATCTGCAGAAAGCACGATTGCAAAACGATCTAAAACATGATCCCTCAGAGCACCTTCTTCAGGATTATAAGTTGCTATTAAAAGTGACTTACAAGGATGAGAAAGGCTTAAACCATCTCTTTCAATATTATTTTTCTCTCTTCCTGTGGCTTCAAGAATTAAATTTACAATGCCATCATCCAATAAATTTATATCATCTACATAAAGAACACCTCTATGAGCCTCTGCTAAAATTCCAGGTTGAAAAACTTGTTCCCCCGTACTTAATGATGCAGCGACGTCAATTGCCCCAACAAGCCTATCTTCAGTTATGCCAATGGGAACTTGAATAAATGGAGCCTCTCTTACTTTTTTCGGAATTTCTTCAATTTGATTCAAATAATCACTTCCAATTACCTCCTCCAGCAATTTATTAGTACTAATATCCCATTCCTCTGGTTTATCTGGATCTAGGTTCCTACCAATAGGTCTTAATGAAGTATTACTATTTGTAATTATTAGCTTTTCCAGAATTGATTCATTATCTATTACCTCTATAGGAGGGAGTAAAGTATGTAAACCCCTTGCTAGCACTGACTTTCCAGTACCTCTTCCGCCAGCGATAATCACTCCTCCTAAACTGGGATCAACTGCTGCCAAAAGCAAAGATAATTTCAATAAGCTATGACCTGTAATTGCCGCCAAAGGGAAAGCTCTAAAAGAATCCTTGGAATTCATTAAATCTTTTATTTCTCCTTTTTCTTTTAATTCGGAATTCAAAATCACTTTAAAAATGCCTGATATAGAATTTATCCAATAACTTTGTTTTTTGTAGTGGAATTATCAAATCTTAATATCAAAAATGGACTATGTATATCCCTCGGAGCAAATATTGATAGTAAATTCGGAAGCCCTCTTGAGTCACTATTAATGTGCAAACCAAAAATAGAGGAAATAATAAATGAGTGGGGAGATAGTTCTAACAAAAAAAAAGAAGATAAAAGCAAATTTCATGCAAACTTTTTTTGGTCTTCGATTTATGAGACATTACCCCATGGTGTTGAAAATGAGCAGCCAAATTATTTAAATACTCTATTACTTATTAAAAGTAATTCTTTTCCACAACCATCAAATAAAAAAGCTAAATTACTCTTAAAAGAGCTAAAAATTTTAGAGAGATTTTTCGGACGAGAAGAGATACCGAAGGGTAAGAAATGGCTTTCAAGATGTCTCGATTTAGATATTCTTTGGTGGGAAAATTTTCATACCGCTGACGAGGAATTAACATTACCTCACCCTAGATTCATGAATCGAAATTTTGTTATTACGCCACTATCTGAAATCTTAAGTAAAAGCCAAAAAATCACAAAGCTTGATGCTCCAAAATGGTCTAAATAAATGATTTACAAAACCAAAAAATAACTGTTAGGCTATTTTTATTTAAAAATTATGGGCAATAAAAACCTTATAAGAAAATCCATTTTTAAAGAAAAAATATCTGAGTTAAAGTCAAAAAAATTTAGTTTCGAAATAAATAGAATTGTGCTTCCAAATGGACATGAAGGTGAATATGGGTACATTAAGCATCCTGGAGCAGCATTAGCCGTACCTATTACACAAGACAATAAAGTTATCATTCTGCGGCAATATAGATTTGCTGTTTCAAGATACTTATTAGAATTTCCAGCAGGTACACTAGAAATAGGTGAAACACCTATTAATTCAATTCAAAGAGAAATACAAGAAGAGACTGGATTCAGTGCAAACAAGTGGGATGAAATAGGAACTCTTGTCCCTGCTCCTGGTTATGCAGATGAAGAAATTTATTTATTTTTAGCTCGTGATTTAAACAAACTCAATTCCGAGGTTAAAGGAGATTTAGATGAAGATATAGAAGTATTAATTTTAGATCCAGACGAAATTGATAATCTTATTTCAAGTGGGGATGAAATTCTTGATGCAAAAACCGTGACGGCTTGGTTTAGAGCTAAACAATTTTTAGATAAATCATGAATAAACCTAGAATACTTTTTTGGCATAGAAAGGATTTAAGAATATTTGATAATCAAGCTTTAATCAAAGCTTTTTCATTATCAAATGCTATTACTTCAACTTATATATTGGATAAAAATTACTCACACGATTTCAATGCACGTTCAAGAGCTTGGTTTCTAGGAAATTCACTTCAAGAATTAGGAAATAATTGGAAAAAAATGGGAAGTAGACTCATCTTTGAAGAAGGAGATCCGCTATTAATAATTCCTCAATTAGCAAAAAAAATAGATGCTAAATTTGTTTTTTGGAATAAATCAATTGAACCTTATGAGATTAATCGCGATTTACAAATAAAAAAAAATTTAAAAGAACAAAATATTCAAGTTATTGAATCTTGGGATCACTTATTAGTAGAACCTTTAAAAATATTTTCAGGGAATAATAATCCTTATTCAGTTTATGGACCCTTTTATAAAAATCTTAAATCAAAAATGAATTTATTAGGTTCATACAATCAAGATAAAGTTATTTTTGAGTTTAAAGATATAGATAATAAACTCAAAGATAAGACAATAAATTCATCTGATTCGGTTCTAGAGAAATTTATCAAAAATAATAAATTTCCTGGTTCGAATATTTGTCCATGTAGACCAGGAGAGAATGCTGCAGAAACATTATTAGAAAACTTCATTAACGAAAAAAAAATATATTCTTATAATTCTGCACGAGATTTTCCTTCCCATAATGGGACATCTTTTCTAAGCGCATCTCTCAGATTCGGCACCATCAGCATTAGAAAAGTTTGGAACTCCACATTAAAGTTAAATTCAGATTTTGCTAATCAAGGAAATTATCTATCAATTGAAACTTGGCAAAAAGAACTTGTTTGGCGTGAATTTTATCAACATTGCTTATTCCATTTCCCAGAGCTAGAGAAAGGTCCATATAGAAAAAAATGGGATCACTTTCCATGGCAAAATAATAATGAATGGTTTCAGCATTGGAGCAACGGTGAGACCGGAGTACCTATAGTTGATGCTGCAATGCGTCAACTAAATAGCACTGGCTGGATGCATAACAGATGTAGGATGATAGTCGCTTCATTTCTGGTAAAAGATCTTATATGCAATTGGCAAATGGGCGAGAAAAAATTTATGGAGACTTTGGTTGATGGAGACTTAGCTGCAAATAATGGGGGATGGCAGTGGAGCGCCAGTAGCGGGATGGATCCAAAACCACTTAGAATTTTTAATCCTTATACCCAAGCAAAAAAATTTGATCCTATTTGCGAATATATAAAATATTGGATTCCTGAATTATCTAAAGTTTCAAATTCAGAATTACTAAATGGGGAGATATCTAATTTAGAGAGAAATAATTATTCAAGCCCTATTGTAAATCACAACATTCAACAAAGATTATTTAAATCACTTTATGCTGAAATTTGAATTTCCTCAATACAATTCTTTAAAACTTTATTTAAATTTTCTGCTACATAAACTTGCTCTTCATAAGAAATTTCAGGAAACATTGGAAGACTAAGAACTTCTGTACAAATTCTCTCTGTATTAATGAGTTTTGTTCTAGAAAAATTTTTATTTTTGTAAGCTATTTGTGCGTGTATTGGAATTGGATAATAAATAATTGAATTAATACCTTTTTCAAAAAGTTGTTGTTTTACCAAATTCCTTAAGGAGTAGTATTTTTTGCAATCAGTATCAAATAAATTTGAAAAATCTTCATTTAAACAATATTTATCGTTTCTTAATTTGATGACAAATTGATTCCAAGAATGGGAAATTGAATCTGAACTAATTTTTGGAAAACTAATAAATGGATTTTTTTCTAATAAATCAAGGTAATTATTAGCAATTTTTTGGCGATTATTAATCCACTTAGAAATATATTTAATTTTAATGTTTAATATGGCAGCTTGAATGGTATCAAGTCTGCTGTTATATCCAATTTGGGTATGATGATATCTTATTGGGCTGCCATGAACAGCCAGTTCTCTAATTTTTTTTGCAATCTTCTGATCTGAAGTTGTTACTGCTCCACCATCTCCAGCAGCTCCTAAATTTTTAGTAGGGAAAAAGCTAAAACAGCCTATGTCACCGATACTTCCAACTTTGGAATTTTCCCACATTGTGCATGTTGCCTGAGCACAATCTTCGATTACTTTTAAGTGATATTTCTTGGCCAAGGATTTTATTAAGGTCATATTCACTGCATTACCAAATATATGAACTGGCATAATTGCCTTAGTATTAGAATTTATTTCTTGTTCTATCAGTTCAGTATCAATGAGATAAGTTTCTGGATCTATATCTACCAAAACAGGATTAGCACCAACTGCACTAATAGCTTCTGCAGTTGCAAAAAAGCTAAAAGATGAGGTGATAACTTCATCACCCACACCAATATCTAATGCGCGCAAAGCTAATACTAAAGCATCAGTTCCACTATTACATCCAATAGTATTTTCAACACCAATCAGATTTGAAAAACTCTCCTCAAATTTGGCAATTTCTTGTCCTCCAATATACTGGCCCCCTTTTAAAACTTTAGAAACCTCACTCTCAATTTTTGAGCCAATTTCTTGGTACTGCCTATTTAAAGTAAATGGAGGTATCTGCATAGTAAATATATTAACCCTAAACCTTATTTCTATGGGAAAAAAAATTTTTAATTCATTTAAACCAACTTGGTTCTTTACCAGGAGTCCATTTTATATTGCAACCTAAAGAAGGTATCTGATTTGAAGGATAAGAATTATTTTGATTCAAATCTTTTACAGCAGAGCGCAAATCTTTTCCAGATAAAGGGATATTATTACCAGGTCTACTATCGTCTAATTGGCCATGATAATACAATAAAAAATCACCATCACCTTCATTTGAAAAAAGATAAAAATCTGGGGTACAAGCCGCTTTTAATTCCTTAGCAAAATTTTGATTTTCATCATATAGATAAGGAAAACTCCATCCCTGTGTTTGTGCTTGTAATCTTAAATTTTTAGGAGAATCTGAAGGATGAGTGGCAATATCATTACTAGAAATTGCAACTGTTTGAACTATATTTTCAATTTCTTTACTTAAGGTGAAAATTTGATTCTCAATATATTTAACAAATGGGCAATGGGCACAAATAAACATTAAAAGTAAATGCCGATTATCTAGATTATGAGAACTAAAATATGCATTTTTTGAAGAATTAGCATTTAACATTTCGAAATTCGGTAATTGAAAACCTAATTCCAAAACCATAGAATTTGTTCTGACCATGTTCAAGTTAAAAATTCTTTGATATTTGAAAATTATTGTATATTTTGCAGTAATCCGTAAAGATAGGTACTTTTATATAGGAGAATAATAGAAATAGTAAATAAAATGCTTCTAAATCTAACTGGAAAAAAAATTCTTGTTACGGGAATTGCCAACAACCGTTCAATAGCATGGGGCATCGCTCAACAACTTTCAAAAGCTGGCGCAGAACTTGGAATCACATATTTGCCTGATGACAAGGGAAGATTCGAGTCTAAAGTTAGAGAACTAACTGAACCTTTAAATCCATCTTTATTTTTGCCTCTTGATGTTCAAAATCCAGCTCAAATTGAAGAAATCTTTAAAAATATAGAAGATAATTGGGGGCAAATTGACGGATTAGTTCACTGCCTAGCATTTGCAGGGCGCGATGAATTGATTGGAGATTATAGTGCTACCACTTCAGAGGGTTTTGATAGGGCTCTTAATATTAGTGCGTATTCGTTAGCACCTTTATGTAAAGCAGCAAAACCACTTTTTAGTGATGGCGCTGGAGTTGTCTCATTAACTTATTTAGGTTCAGAAAGGGCGATTCCTAACTATAACGTGATGGGAGTTGCTAAAGCAGCTTTAGAAGCTTCAGTAAGATATCTTTCCGCAGAACTTGGTCCCGAAAAACAAGTCAGAGTTAACGCAATAAGTGCTGGGCCTATAAGAACACTTGCTAGTTCTGCTATAGGTGGCATTTTAGATATGATTCACAATGTTGAAGAAAAGGCTCCTTTACGCAGAACAGTCACTCAAACAGAAGTAGGTAATACAGCTGCTTTTTTATTAAGTGATCTCTCTAGCGGCATTTCAGGCCAAACAATTTATGTTGATGCGGGTTACTGCATTAATGGAATGTAAACTAAGTATTTTGCATAAAAATGTCATCTCTAAGGCAATCTGAAATAAAAAGAAAAACGAATGAAACAGATATTTCTGTATTTATAAACTTAGATGGAAATGGAATTTCTGAGATTGATACTGGGATCCCATTCTTAGATCATATGCTTCATCAAATATCCAGTCATGGTTTGTTCGATTTAAAAATAAAAGCAATTGGAGATACCCATATTGATGATCACCATACAAATGAAGATGTAGGAATCGCATTAGGCAAAGCATTTTCAAAAGCCTTGGGAGAAAGAAAAGGAATAAGCAGATTTGGACATTTCTTTGCTCCATTAGATGAAGCATTAGTTCAAGTCACTTTAGACTGCTCTGGTAGACCGCATCTATCTTATGATCTTCAATTAAAAGCGCCTAGAATAGGAAATTATGATACTGAACTAGTAAGAGAGTTTTTTATTGCCTTTGTAAATAACAGCGGTATTACACTGCATATTAATCAAATACGAGGCAGTAATTCACATCACATAGTTGAGGCATGCTTTAAAGCTTTTTCAAGAGCAATGAGAATGGCTACCGAAATAGATCTAAGAAGATCTGATTCAATTCCAAGCAGTAAAGGAATGTTAGAGAATCAATAAAATAGGAATTTTTACGAATCAGCCACAATTCAGTTGATTTTTGGCGAATATATACAAAGTGATAATTTTGTTGTGACTAATTTACAAGATAAAAAAATTGATAAATTTAAAAGTTTTAATAAAGAAGACTGGTCAAGTGCGTATCAAAATGTAGAAAAGGAGCTAACCAAGGAGCCTCTAAAAATTAGCAAAGGTAATAATATTAAAAATTTAAATGGAACATTATTAAGAAATGGACCAGGGATATTAGAGAGAGGTGGACAATGGGTTCATCATCCATTTGATGGTGATGGAATGATAACATCCATAAAATTCGAAAATGGTCACCCATTCTTAACAAATAGATTTGTTAAAACTAGAGGCTATTTGGAAGAAGAAAAAGTAGATAAATTTATTTATAGAGGTGTTTTTGGAACACAAAAAAATGGAGGAATTTTAAATAATGCATTAGATCTAAAATTCAAGAATATCGCTAATACACATGTCATTAAATTAGGAGATGAAATTCTCGCATTATGGGAAGCAGCAGGTCCACATGCAATGAATCCTGATAGTCTTGACACTATTGGTTTAACAACATTAAAAGGTGTACTCAAGCCTAACGAAGCATTCAGTGCTCATCCCAAAACAGACCTAAACTCACATACATCTTCAGAACTTTTAGTCACTTTTGGAGTACAAACCGGGCCAAAAAGTACCATAAGATTAATGGAATTTGATAATGCTGGTACAAATTCTGGAGAGCTCATTTTTGACAGAAAAGATACTTTTAATGGCTTTGCATTCCTTCATGATTTCGCAATCACAACTAATTGGGCAATATTTTTACAGAATGCTATTGATTTCAATCCTCTTCCATTTGTAATGGGCCAAAAAGGAGCAGCACAATGTCTAAAGTCAAACCCAAATAAAAAGGCAAAGTTTTTTATCATCCCCAGAGAAAGTGGATTATTTAAGGGACAGCCTCCTTTAACAATAGATGCTCCAGAAGGATTCGTTTTTCATCACGTAAATGCATTTGAAAAAGATTCCAAAATCGTATTAGATAGTATTTTTTATGATGATTTCCCATCAGTTGGTCCGGACGAGAATTTTAGGGATATTGACTTTGATAAATATCCAGAAGGAAAACTGAAAAGATCAATTATCGATCTAAAGAAAAAAACTTGTGAACTTGAAACTTTCAGTGAACAATGTTGTGAATTTGCTGTTGTTAATCCTAAAAACTTAGGATTAAAAGCAACTTTTAGTTGGATGGCAAGCACATCTCAAAAGCTGGGGAACGCTCCACTTCAAGCAATAAAAAAAATTAATTTAACTTCTAAGGAAGAGATTTCTTGGTCAGCAGGTCCAAGTGGATTTGTTAGTGAACCAATTATGGTTCCATCAGAAAATTCTTCAAATGAAGATGACGGATTCTTATTCATACTTCTATGGAACGGAGAAAGAAGAGGAAGCGATTTAGTGATATTAGACGCAAAAGACTTAAAAGAATTAGCTGTTTACGAATTACCCATTTCAATTCCTCATGGTCTTCATGGATCTTGGGTTAATTGAATTTAAGAAAAAATTTCAATTAAATCTGGAATAATTTTTTTTAATGCTTTACCTCTATGACTACAAGAGTCTTTAATATCATTATTCATTTCTGCGAAAGTTAATCTGGTAGAACTCTCCTCAAAAATTGGGTCATAACCAAAACCACTTTTTCCTCTGGGGTTCAAAATGATATTGCCATGACATTTGGCCTCAGATTCAATAATAACTGCACCTTTTGGGGAACAAACACAAATATTGGCAATAAAGAAAGCACTTCTATTTTGAACTCCATCAAGTTCTCTTAAAACTCGTTCAATTCTCTTCAGATCATTTTCTGCATATCTAGATGAGTAAATGCCAGGCTTACCACCTAGTGCTTCAATACAAATTCCTGAATCATCTGCTATTGAAAAATTATTCGTTTTTCTCGAAACTTCACTCGCTTTTTTAATTGCATTATCTCTAAATGTCAGTCCATCCTCTTCAACTTCTAATGATTCTGGCTGGAGCAACAATTTACAATTAACTCCAGCAAGCAATTTCTTATATTCTTCAATTTTACCTATATTCTTACTAGCTAAATATAAATTTTTCATCCTTATTGTCTCGCCAAATTTATAAATTCTTGACCCCACTCTAATACCTCAATTAGATAAGATTCTTTTGGTGCTTCACAATATAACCTTAAAAGAGGTTCCGTTCCTGAAAACCTAAAAAGAAGCCAAAAATTTTTATCAATTCTCAACTTTATTCCATCTATTTTTGAGATACTTTTTAACTTGTGATTATTAATATTCTCAGGAATATTATCTATGATAAATTCTTTTACGTTATTTTTTTCTGACTGATTTGGAAATTTAATATCAATTCTTTTATAAAAACTTGGACCAAAATCTTCTTGAATTTCATCTAAGGTTTCATATAAATATTGAGATTTTTCAGCAATTCCATTTAATAAAACCATCGCTGCATATAGAGCATCTCTTTCAGGCATAAAGTCACCAAAACCAACTCCCCCAGATTCCTCTCCTCCAATAAATATTTTTTCTTTGATCATTTTTTTGGCAATATATTTAAAGCCAACTGGAAGTTCAAAAACATCTCTATTTTGACTCTCTGATATATTTTTAATAATATCTGAACCACTAACAGTTTTTAAAACTGGATAAGAATTATTTTTAATTTCGCCCAAATAACTAATAAAGTATGGGAGTAAATCTTGAGTACTAGAGTATCTTCCTTTTTCATCAATTGCCGCAATTCTATCACCATCACCATCAAATATAATTCCTAAAGTTTTCACTTCATTTATTGAATTTTTTATTAGTATTTGCTTTAGATCATCTGCATAATTCAAAAGAGGTTCAGGAGGTTTTCCTCCAAAAAAAGGATCAGCATCTTTCCTGATTTCTGAAATAACTTCTAAATCATTAGAAGCAAAAATCTCAGCCATACAATTTGCAGCTGAACCATGCATAGAATCTACAAAAATTCTCAATTTCATTTTTTTTAATCTCTTGGAAATATAGTCAATATCAAAAAGGGATTTAATTCTATCTAAATGAAATTTCTTAATATCTACCAATTGATTAACACCATCTATTTTTTCAATTGAATTTCCAAGCATTAATCTTTTTTCAACTTCACTTGTAAAAGATTCCTCAACAGAACATCCATTAAAGCTCTTTATTTTCAGACCTAGCCAATTATATGGATTATGACTTGCTGTAATTACCAACGCTCCAAGACAACCGACTTCTTTGGTATAGAAACTACAAGAGGGTGTTGTAACAAAGCTATCAGATAAGATCGGTTCGAAACCACATCCTCTTACAAAAGGCACTATTTGCTTGGCGAATTCACAAGCCATAAATCTGCGATCATATCCAATAATAATTTTCTTTGAATAAACTTCTTTATAGTATTGATAATGCAACTCCTGACATGCAGCGACAACAACTCTTGAAAGATTGGACAGGTTAAAGTCAAAACCAATAATTCCTCTCCAACCATCAGTTCCAAATTTTATCTTGTCTAATTTATAAGCTGTCAAATTTCAAATTCCCTTGAATTCTTTTAATTATCTATACTAATTTATATGAGTAAATTTTAAAACCGCCCTTAAAAAATAATTTGAATTCTCTTCATTTAAAAAGTTTTACAAGATGCAAAAGAAAAGCATGGCTCGATTTTAAGGGTAAAAAATCTTTTGAAGTTTGGTCTCCCCATAAAGCTATAGATAAAATTAATCAGTTTAAAATTTTCTCTGAATTTTGTAATGGTGAAATATATACAGGATTAAAAGCCTGTGAAAATGGTTATCAAGGAGTAATTGGATTAAAAATCAAAGGGAATCTTTTCCAAAATATAAACGCAGAAATACGTCCACAATTACTTGTAAAGACTAAAGGTAAAAGTAAATGGGGACAATATAAATATTTACCTGCTGTTTATAAGTTAGGTCACAAAACAACAAAAGAACATTTATTCGACTTAGCTTTTTGTTCTATGCTGTTGGAATCTTTTCAAGAATCTAAAATTGAGAATGGATTAGTAATTTCAACTTTTGATAAAAAAGTTAAAGTTGAAGAAATTTATTTAAATAAAAAATTAAGAAAAAAAGTTTTAAACGTTTTATTAAATTTGGATGAATGCTTGAAGGGATCTATACCAGAAATAACTCAAGATAGAAAAAAATGTACTATTTGTTCCTGGCAAAAATTTTGTGATAAAGAAGCAAAAGAAAATGGATATCTAACAGATATAGATGGAATAGGATCCAAAACGGCCTCATTACTTAAAGCAAAAGGAATAATTAATACCCAAATATTAGCTTCGTATAAAGAAAAACAACTACGAGAGAAATTATCTAAATTCAAAGATCTGAAGTATGAAAAAGCGTCCATATTTGTAAAGCAAGCAAAAGCATATATCTCTGGAGAACCATATTTCATTTCTAATAAAACTAACGATCTACTAGAAAAAACATGTTCAGGATTTTATATATTTGATATTGAGTCAAATCCAGATGAAAAGCATGATTTTCTATATGGATTTTTAAAAGTAAATAATTTGTCTATAAAAAAAGAAGATCTTATTTATGAACCAATCTTAAATCTTAAAAACAATAAAGGAGAATCTTACAGGCAAATTATTGAAATACTTTTTTCAAACAAGGAATGGCCAGTTTTGCATTACGGGGAAACTGAAAAAATATCAATAATTAATATTGCTAAAAACCTCAATTTTAGTGATCAAGAAATTGATTCACTTGCCTCAAGATTTATTGACTTACATACCTTAATAAGAAAGTCTTGGATATTACCACTAAAAAACTATGGCTTAAAAACTGTTTCTCATTGGCTTGGGTTCGAATGGGTGCAGAAAAATGTAAGTGGCTCGAAAGCACTTTATTGGTGGATTCAATATCAAATTACAGAAAACGAAATATTTTTAAAAAAAATTATCCAATATAACAAAGATGATTGTTTGGCTACTCTAAAAATCGCAGAATATTTAATAAAAGATCAATTAAAGAAAAATTGATCCTACAGATTTATTGATAACAATTTTTCCAAAAATTTCTGAAAAAAAATAATTTCCTTCCTCTAAATATTTTCTTTTTATCATTGCTAAACCTTTTATTTGAGAATCTGATATAAAAAAACTAGTGATTTTGCCTACAGAAATATCCTTGGCAGAATTTATATATAAATTTTTATCTTCAACGTCTAAATTCAAATTAGATTCTAATGATTTCCAAGTTCTTATTTCCTGTTTTAAAGAAGAAACATTTTTTATTTTTGACATTGTTTCCTGCCCTAAATAACAACCTTTATTAAAATCTATAAGATCTTGTAATCCAAGCTCAAGAGGATTATTTTTTCCGTTTATTTCCATTCCTAATAAGGGTATTGCCTGATTAATCTTCCAAAGTTTTAAATCATTGGGGTTTAGTAAATTGAGTTTATTTTTATATATTTCAAATTCTTTATCTTCTGTTTTAAAGAAAATAGGCTGGTAAGTTCTCCATGAACTAGATTCATCAATTTCCTGAATTCTATTTATTAAAAAAGGTTCACTTAGAAATACATCATCCACTGGAAAAATAATTTGATTAAAGTAATTAATTATTTCATTAGTGTTACCCGCCAAAATAATTACTTCTAAGTTTCTTTCTAAAACAATAATTTCAATTAATGACCTTAGAACTCCATTTGGAGTTAACCAACAAGTTTTGATAACCTTATTTTCTGAATCAAAAATATTCCCTGTTGTTATTCCATTCAAAAATTTTCTGGCATCTTTTCCAGTAATAGAAAAACAGTCAAATTTTTCAAGCCAAAACTTTTTTTTTATATCTTGCATTTTGAAATAATTATAAAAAGTCTTTTATTGTAAAAAGACTCTTTAATTTAACATTTTCATCTTGAAGGGCTTCTAATCCCCCTTCTTGCCTATCAACTATAGACAAAACTTCCTCAACAATATAATTATTTTCGCGTAACTTTTTTATTGCTTTTATCACTGAACCAGCAGTTGTTACGACATCCTCCAAAATAGTGACCAAAGTTCCTTCCTCTAATGTAGGTCCCTCTATTCCAGCTTTGGTTCCGTATTGTTTTATTTCTTTCCGAATTATTAAACCATTAAGTTCTAAGCCTTGCGAAGTTGCTTTGACGATTAATCCGCTCACAAGAGGATCTGCACCTAAAGTTAAGCCTGCGACAGTTTTTGACCTTGAGTCCTTTAACTCTAAAAATAAATCACTTATTAAATTTAAGCCTTGGCCATTTAATGATACCGGTTTACAATTCAAGTAATGACTGCTTTTTTTTCCTGAAGATAAAGTGAAGTTGCCTTTCTTGTAAGATTTTTCAATTAACTGTGTTAACAACTTTTTCTTATTTAGATCATACTTTTCAGAAAAATTTCCCATTTGTAAAAGTTAAATTTATATTTAAAGATTAGAAGAAAAAAAAGAAATCTCACAAAAACTTCCTAATGAGATGTTTTTTGAAATATTATTTTTATATTGTATATTGAAATTCAATGTAATTAAAATTACATAAAGTCCCTTGGGGGTGTAGCAATCTGGTGAATGCACCAAACTCATAATTTGGCTAAGGCGAGTTCGATCCTCGCCACCCCCATTATTTTTTTGTCATTGAATGAAAATAACTCTACTTTTATTTCTTTTATTTCTACCAGCTTTTTTCGCAGCGAGTGAACTCTCTTTTTTATTAATAAGGCCAAGTAAAGTTTTAAGGTTAATAGAAGAAAAAAAGAAAGGAGCATTTTCAATTTTAAAAATTCAAAAACGTTTTAGATCTTCACTAATTGCTTCTCAATTTGGAGTAACAATTTCATTAATTGCAATTGGATGGCTTAGCAATAACCTTGCTAAGGATTATTGGAAAAGCAATATTTTATCAAATAGATTTTATGATCTTCTATTGTTTTTATTTGTTGTTTTAGTTGTTACTCTTGTTTCTGGACTAATTCCTAAAGCTTTAGTAATTAACAATCCAGAATCTGCTGCATTAAGGCTTACAACAATATTTGATTCCGTGAGAAAAGCCATGAATCCTATAGTAAAAACAATAGAGTTCTTTGCTAGCGCCTGTTTAGGCTTGTTCAATTTAAATAAAAAATGGGATTCTTTAAACTCCGGTTTATCAGCCGGAGAATTAGAAACTCTTATTGAAACAGATAACGTAACAGGTTTAAAACCAGATGAGAAGAATATTCTTGAAGGAGTTTTTGCTTTAAAAGATACACAGGTTAAAGAAGTGATGATTCCAAGATCTGAAATGGTAACTTTGCCAAAAAATATAACCTTTTCAGAACTAATGAAACAAGTAGATAAAACTCGACATGCTCGCTTTTTTGTGATTGGTGAGTCTCTAGATGATGTATTAGGTGTATTAGATTTACGTTATCTAGCTAAGCCAATATCAAAAGGTGAAATGGAAGCCGATACATTATTAGAGCCATTCCTTTTACCTGTAACAAAAATAATAGAAACATGTTCACTAGCAGAAATATTTCCAATAGTAAGAGACTACAATCCCTTCTTACTAGTAGTTGATGAACACGGTGGAACAGAAGGACTTATAACTGCAGCTGATCTGAATGGCGAAATAGTTGGAGAGGAAATGCTCAATAATAAAATCTATTCAGATATGAGAATGTTAGATAATTTCTCTAAAAAATGGTCAATAGCTGGAAAATCAGAAATTGTTGAAATCAATAAAAAGATAGGATGTTCAATTCCAGAAGGGACTGATTATCATACTCTTGCTGGATTTATGTTAGAAAAATTTCAAATGGTTCCAAAAATTGGCGACGTTTTAGATTTTAATAATATTAAATTTGAAGTTATTTCAATGTCAGGTCCAAAAATTGATCGTGTTAAAATAATTCTTCCCAAAAGCTAAATGTGACTCCCCATAGAGGATAATGTTTATTAATATATGGATTTGAAATTATGCAACCAACCTCATCACCAGTAAAGGTTGGAGTCATAGGTATAGGAAATATGGGCTGGCATCATGCTCGAGTACTCAGTTTACTCAAAGATGCAAATCTCATTGGAGTAGCAGATCCAAATGAGGAGAGAGGTAAATTAGCTACTGAACAATTTCAATGTCAATGGTTCAAAGATTATAAGGACCTAATTCCAAAAGTTGATGCTATCTGTATCGCTGTCCCTACACTACTTCATCATAAAGTAGGACTAGATTGTCTCAAGGGAGGTGCTAACGTTCTCATTGAAAAACCAATTGCAGCAAACGAGTTGGAAGCAAAATCTTTAATAGAGGCTGCTAATGCAAGTAACTGTCTATTACAAGTTGGGCATATTGAAAGATTTAATCCTGCTTTTAGAGAATTAAATAAAATAGTAAATAATGAAGAAATTGTTGTTTTAGAAGCAAGGAGGCATAGTCCTCATGCAGACAGAGCAAATGATGTATCTGTAGTAATGGATTTAATGATTCATGACATTGATCTTATTTTGGAGCTTGTAAACTCAAAAATACAAAAATTAGCAGCTGTTGGAGGAAAAAATAGCGAAGGATTAATAGATTATGTTAATGCTACTTTAGTTTTTAAAAATAATGTTATTGCAAGTTTAACTGCCAGCAAAATGAGTCACAAAAAAATTAGATGTTTAAGTGCTCACTGCCAAAATGGCCTAGTAGAAACTGATTTCTTAAATCACTCTTTACAAATCCATCGAAAGTCTCATGAGTCATACACAGCAGAGCATGGAGAATTAGTTTATAGAAATGATGGATATGTCGAAGAAGTTAGCACAACCTCCATTGAACCTCTTTATGCAGAACTGGAGCATTTTCTTAAGTGCGTTCAGGGCAAAGAAATACCTGAGGTAGATGGTGAGCAAGCCTCAAGAGCATTAAAAATTGCTGATTTTATAGAGAGTGCTGTAGAAAATTCTGGAGATGCGATTTTACTTGAAAATCCCGTCTAGTAGTAACAATCTAAACTAAAAGAATTTTATTTAAATCCAACTGCAGCTTGCCAAACAAACACTAATAAAAAGAAAAATAAAGGAATCAGTGGAAGAACATCAACAGTTGGAGCAAAGGCCTTGTAAGCCTCGGGCAATTCAGCGAATGTATTAAATAGAATGAGCACCTTTTTGATAATTTAATTAATTATGATAAGACGTTACCACGTATGGTGAGCAATAGAGGATGTTTTCCAAGGAGCGAAATCATTTGTAAAACAATTATCTCTAATTGCAGTAGAAATTGCATTGGTAAATCTTATTAAGTGAGCAATATTATGCAAACTTATGAGAGTTAGACCTAATATTTCGTCATTTCTAATTAGATGATGCAAATATGCTCGAGAATAGGATTTACAGGTTTCGCATTTACAAGTTTTGTCAATCGGAGAAAAGTCATTTTTAAATCGAGCATTTCGCAAATTCAATCTTTCGTCATTAAAAAATGCAGTCCCATGTCTTCCTAGTCTTGTAGGCAAAACACAGTCAAATATATCGAATCCATTAGCAACAGCCAGAGAAATTTCTTTTAAAGAGCCAATTCCCATTAAATATCTTGGTTTATTTATTGGCAAGAATTTCGGGACGTAATTAATTACACTATGTATTTCTTCGACTGCCTCGCCAACACTTACACCTCCCACTGCTATTCCAGGCAGATCAAAAGAACTTATATATTTTGCGCTATATTCTCTCAATCTCGGATACTTTCCACCTTGAACTATACCGAATAATGCTTGATTGGGTTTCTGATGAGTCTCAACACATTTTTGCAACCATGAATGAGTTCTTTGTAAAGAGTCCTCAATATCATTTTCGTTAGCTGTATGCGGAGGACAATGATCAAAAGCCATCGCAACATCCGATCCAAGATCCATTTGAATCTGTATTACTTTTTCAGGTGATAAAAAAACATGACTTCCATCTCTTGGATTTTTAAATTCCACACCTTTATCAGAAATATTATTTAATTTGGCTAAACTAAAAACTTGATAACCTCCTGAATCAGTAAGAATAGGATTAGGCCAATTCATGAACTTATGTATTCCGCCAGATTCTTTAACTAGTTTTTCTCCAGGTTGTAAATGAAGATGAAAGGTATTTGAGAGAATCATTTCTGATCCTGTAGAGGTTAACTGCTTAGATGAAATTCCTTTAACCGTTGCCAAAGTACCCACAGGCATAAATTTTGGTGTGTTTACCTGACCATTTGGAGTATGAAATATACCAGTTCTTGCCGCTGTATTACTGCAATTCGATGTAATTTCAAATTCAAACACGATAATTTATAAAATTTTTTAATCCTTTTTCATTAATCTAACCTATTATTTAATATTGAATCTATTTTTATCTCATCAAAAAATATTTAATAAAAAATTTGGCAGGATCTTGGATTTTCTATACGACATTTCCAAAGATACCTTTAATTAATCCCGAATTTAAAAATATTGCACAATTCGCCCCGCCTCTAGGATTTTTGATTGGAACAATACAGAGTTATATCTTTCTTTTTTTTATAACAAACTCTTGGTCAATTTATGCATCTGCATTAATTTGTTTAGCTTCAGGATATTTAATTACTGGTGGGCTGCACATTGATGGTTTAATGGATACTTTCGATGGTGTTTTTGCGGGTAAAAAGAAACGTTTAAAAGCCATGAAAGACAGTAAAGTTGGGTCCTTTGGCGTTCAAGCTTTAGTTTTTATAACTTTAATTCAAATTGCTTGCATACTGAAAATTCAAAACCTAATAATTTTTGTTTTACCTATATGCTTATTTTGGGGTAGATTTTCAAATTTATTTTTTATAGAAAAGTTTAAATATATGAGTTACAAGAAAAAATCTATAAGTCACAAAAAGTTTTGGAATGGTTTTAAAAAAGAATCTTTGATCTCCATTATTTTTCTTTTAATTTTCATTCCATACCAATTAGTTTCAATTACATCCCAAGCAATATTAATTAAATTTTTAATTCTTATTTTGGTTGGTATTTTTCTAAGCTATTCTATTCCAAACATACTGGGTAATAAAATTGGAGGCTTCAATGGAGATGCCTGCGGTGCAAGTGTTGTACTAGTTGAAACTGCAATGTTGTTTATGCATGCAATTCTCTTATAGGTAGTTCTAAATAGAAAATATTTTTCTTCTTAAGATTTTTTAATTTCTCAGTATTTTTAATTGAGTCATTTTCCAGCAATCTCAATTTCCCTCCAATTTGTATTGCTAATTTTCTCGCTAAAAAAAGTCCCACACCAGTGCCATCCTTCTTCTTAGCGGCAGATCCTCTAAAACCTTTTTCAAAAATTTTCTCTTTTTCATTATTAGTTATTTTTTTACCATCATCAAATATACAAATTCCATTACTCGTAATTGCGAGTCCAATTTCAGAATCTTTTTGGGAATATTTAAACGCATTTTCTAATAAATTGGCCACAATTTCGGCAATTACAGCATATTTTGCCTTTAATGGCGATATAGTCCAATCTGGCCAAAGAGAAGGTTCAGTCCAATCTCTATTCTCTAAGTTCGCATTAGCTTTACCCCTTTCTAATATTGGCCTCAATAAACTCTGAACAGTTATTAACTTTTTATTATCTAAATTTGGTGGTAATAATAATCTTTCCTCTCCAATTTCTATAGGCAATTGGATAGGTGCATTTAATTGCGCAAAAGAATCCATATATTGGTTAATTTGTTTTTGCTCTACTATCATGCGTTCGACTATTTCAATAGAGTCATTGTCTGAACCAAGTCTTTTTATTAGTAATTTTGCATATGTCCTGATAGCAGCTAATGGATTCCTTAATTGATGGATAATGACATTTACCTGATTTTTTAAATAATTGATTTCTTCATTTTTATTTTGACGTTCTAATTCGATAGAGACGCATTTAGCTAAAGATATTGAAAGGGCTTTTAATCTAGAATCAAGAGATACTGGCCAATTCCCCCCTTTCAAATCAGTTTCTACTCTAAGGACACCAAGAAGAATATCGTTTTCTTGAAGCGGATACCATCTTCTATTAGGCGATGAAACTTTCAGTGAAGGATCATCTTCTATTGATGTCAGTAGCCTATCAATTTGTGGCCATTGACCAACCATTTCAAAAGATGCTTTAGTTCCTTGCTTAGCTGATGCAAGATACATAACTAAATTAGTCACGCCCATTGAGCAACCAAAACTCTCAAGCTGTTTTAAAATTAATTCTTCAAATTTTTTTGAAAGATTCATAATTAATGAAATTTTGAGAAATTTTTTTAAAAAAAACTTGAAAAAGGGCTTGTAAAATATGAAAAAAGTATTAAGATATATAAAGAGGTTTGGATTTAGCCAGCCTTAAATATGAATATTTAATCATATTTTAAGCTACATCAGGGGTTGATGGGTCCTCTATGTAATTTGAAGTGAATTTTAAATCACATATCAGATTAGTAAAAAAAAAATAAGACTAATCTCATTAATAATTTCAGGAGTACCAATCAATGTCAAAAAAAAGAAAGAGAATTAGCAGGAGAAGATTGGCTGGCCAAAGAGTAATGGCTCATGTACCTATTTATCATATCGAAACTGGCAAACATAAACCAGTTACAGCAGCAAGAAGATTCATAGCTGAAAATGGACTCTCTGCCCCTTCAGTTTTCAATGTCAGAAGAAATGAACACACCACCGATAGATTTTTTTGGGGTGAAAAAGGGTTATTCAGCGCCCAATATGCTGAAGAAAATCATTTTCTATTTCCATCACTAAAATTTGTAGTTGAAGGAATTGGTGAAGAAAAAATATTTGAGGGTCTAGAACTTACTGCAGATGATTGGGAAGAGATTGAAGAATATGAATATGCTTTTGTTTAAAAAATATTACTTATATTTAAACTTATAAAATTAATTAAATTTGAATCAATTTGATGATATCCATCAAATTCTAATAATTCACAAAATTTAGAAGACTTACTCTTTACCTTTTCATAAATAATCCTAGAAGCATCTATAGGCACAACGTCATCAAATAAACCATGACTAATAATCAATGGTGAGAATTTTTCTCCAGGATACCAGTTGGGGTGAGGATAACCACTACAAGCAACGATTAATCCAAAATTTAACTTAAATCCCGCATCAATTGCCATTGCCGCCCCCTGAGAGAAACCCAACAAAATTGTTTTTCTTAGTGGAATCTGATAAGTATCAAATTTTTTTAATGTAACCAAAAGTTTATTTACTTCAACCTCAGCTCCATTCCAATCATGTGGGTATAATCCATACCACTGTCTTCCCTGACCGCTTGGGTGTATTCCAGGAGCTCGCAAGGAAATTAACTCAAAATCAAAATTTATTTTTTCATTCATCTCCTTTCCAAATGTCAAAAGGTCATCTGAATCAGCTCCCCAACCATGCATCAAAATAATTCGGTGAGTTGCGGTTTGAGAGCTAATCGAGACAAATTCATGATTGATAGCATATTTCATGTTTATATTCTTAAGTAAGTAAACTTTCCCATAATGTCTCCATTAGCTTTAGTTAGTGTCTCTGATAAAAAAAATTTAATCCCATTTTGTAAGGAATTGGTTGAGCAATTTAATTATAAAATTCTATCAAGTGGAGGAACCGCCAAACATCTTATGGAGGCAAAAATTCCAGTTATTAAAGTAGCAGATTTTACTAATTCTCCAGAAATTCTTGGAGGAAGAGTTAAAACTTTACATCCAAAAATACACGGAGGAATATTAGCTAAAAGAACTGATGAGGGACATAAAAAAGATATAGAAGCTAACAATCTTGAGTTAATTGACTTAGTAGTTGTAAATTTATATCCTTTTAAAAAAACTGTAGATCAGGGAGCTAAATGGGAAGATGCTATTGAAAATATCGATATTGGAGGGCCATCAATGATTCGTTCTGCAGCTAAAAATCACAAAGATGTTTCCGTTTTAGTAGATCCTAGTCAGTATCAAAATTTTCTTGAAGAAAGTAAAAAAGGGGAATTAAAAGACTCATATAAAGCAAAATTAGCCCTTGAAGCTTTTCAACATACAGCAGACTATGATACTGCAATATCTAATTGGATAAGAAAAGAAAGAGATTTACAATCTTCAAAATATATTGAATCTTATCCACTAATCAAAACCTTAAGATATGGGGAGAATCCACATCAAAAAGCTTTCTGGTATGGCTTAAGTAACATTGGATGGAACTCAGCAGAACAATTACAAGGAAAAGACTTAAGTTATAACAATCTATTGGATCTAGAGTCGGCACTTTCAACAGTTTTAGAATTTGGCTACAAAGAAAAAGGTGAACTTACAACAGACATGTTTGCTTCTGTTATTTTAAAACACAATAATCCTTGTGGTGCCTCTATGAGTAGTTCAGCTTCCAAAGCATTCAAGAATGCTTTGGAATGCGACTCTGTTAGTGCATTTGGAGGAATAGTTGCTTTTAATTCAAATGTTGATAGTCATACTGCAATTCACCTCAAAGATATTTTCTTAGAATGTGTCGTCGCACCATCTTTTGATGAGGATGCTTTAGAAATTTTAAAAGTTAAAAAGAATTTAAGAATTTTAAAGTTATCAAAAGATCAACTGCCAAAAAAGAATCAAACTTCTACTAAATCAATAATGGGAGGATTACTAGTCCAAGATACAGATGATAGTGAAGAAAAAACTGAAAGTTGGATTTTAGTAACTAATACAAATCCGAGTAATCAAATGAACTTAGATCTAAATTTTGCATGGAAAATTTGTAAACATGTTAAATCTAATGCAATTGTTATTGCAAAAGACCAAAAAACTATTGGTATTGGAGCTGGACAAATGAATAGAGTGGGAGCAGCAAAAATTGCATTAAAAGCAGCTGGAAAATTATCTTCTGATGCTGTCTTAGCCAGCGATGGTTTTTTGCCATTTGCAGACACTGTAGAACTTGCACATGAACACGGTATAAAAGCTATTATCCAACCTGGAGGAAGTCTAAGAGACCAAGAAAGTATTGATATGTGTAATTCGAAAGGAATCTCTATGATATTTACCCAAAAAAGGCATTTTTTGCATTAAATTATGTCGACTTTGGATAATATGTAATCTTGTTAGTTTTTCTGAACAAAGATAGCCTACCTGGACCTGCACATAAAAAGTAGAGAGAAATAGCCCCATATATAAAAGATAATTCGAAAGCATAATTATGACCTTCAACCACTGCGAGAGGAAAACCTTCTAGTCCAGTATCAAGGAGATGAAAATAAACTGCAAATGCCATGGTGGAGAACAAACCAAGAGAAGATAGCCTCGCAAAAATCCCTAAAGCCAATCCAACTGGGCATACCAGTTGAGTAATTGCTGCTCCAAAAGTCCAAATAACAGGATCACCAGGCAAAAATGAGAAATACTTACCAACTACAAACTCGGCAAAGCCCTGCGGATCCTGAAGTTTTTCCAAGCCATGATGAATCATCAAAATACAAAAACCAATTCTTAAAACAAAAATCGATAGTTCTCCAAGGATATTTACTTCTGACCCTGAAGATGAATTGGCAACTACAACTTCAACTTTTTGGGGTGCTTTGGCTCTATTCATACTTGCAGTTTGAACCTCATTAGTTTGTGATTTGTCTTCCATACTTCATTATTTTTTTATTATTCTAGTTAATAGTGTAGATCTTTTGGAATCATCTGACTTATAAATTAAAAAAAATAAGCAAAATCATTAATGCAATATCAAATTCATGAAGCAATATCAATTAACTTTTCAATAACGTCTGCAACAACCTTATCAGGAGTGGATGCACCTGAGGTAATTCCAACATTAATTTTTCCACTTGGTAGAAAATTATTTTTAAGTTCTAATTCTGATCCTAGCGGTTTATGCAATATTGAGTTTTCTTTAACTGATATCCTCTCTGGCGTATCAATGTGAAAAGAAGAAATATTTTTAGTAATTGCTATTTCTTGGAGGTGAGTAGTATTAGAAGAATTGAAGCCTCCAATAACTACTAAAATATCAAGGTCTTCATCAACCAAAGAAAACATTGCACTTTGCCTTTCTTCAGTTGCATCACAAATGGTATTAAAAGCTAAAAAGTGACTATTTAAGTTTTCTGGTCCAAATTTCTTTAACATCGTCATTTCAAAAACCTTTCCAATTTCCTCAGTCTCGCTCTTAAGCATAGTTGTCTGATTCGCAACTCCCACTCTATCTAAATCTTTATCAGGATCAAATCCATTAGAACAAGCTTTAGCAAATTTGTTCATAAACTCATTTCTGTTACCTCTCCCTAGAATATATTCAGAAACGTAGTTCGCTTCTTCTAGATCTAGTACAACTAAATATTTCCCTGCAAATGAACTTGTAGCGAGAGTCTCTTCATGTTTAAACTTTCCGTGAATAATAGATGTGAAAATATGTTTTTTATGTTTTTCAACCGTATGCCAAACCTTAGAAACCCATGGACAAGTTGTATCAATGATATGACAACCTTTCTCGTGCAAGAGTTTCATTTCTTGAACAGTAGCACCGAAAGCAGGGAGTATAACAACATCCCCATTAGAAACTAAAGAAAAATCTTTAATTCCATTTTTAGCTGAGATGAATTTTACATTCATTTTTCTTAAATGATCATTAACCGAGGGATTATGGATTATTTCGTTTGTTATCCAAATATTCTCATTTGGGTAATGTCTTCTAGTTTCATAAGCCATTGCGACAGCTCTTTCAACTCCCCAACAGAAGCCGAAGGCTTGGGCCAACTTAATATTTAGTCTGCCTTTAGTGTAAGTAAAATCATTATCCCTAATAGAACTTATCAAGTCACTTTGATAAGCTTCTTCTAACGCTTGAGCTCTTTTTGTTGGAGAATCGAAACCCCTTCTGTTGTATCTATCAGAATGATGAAGGGATCTTCTAAAAGCTTGAGTATCCATCTTCCTATATTACAACGTTTTAAATAATTTTTCGTAAAAAAAAGAAACCTGACATAAGTCAGGTTTCTTAAATCAATTTTCAGTTAGATTATTTAGCAGATGCAAAGTCTGGATATGCTTCCATTCCATGCTCTCCGATATCTAAGCCTTGAGTCTCTTCCTCTTCAGATACTCGGATTCCACCGAATAATCCTCCAATTACAGACCAGGCAATCCAACAAGTAACTAGTGTCCAAATAGCATAAGCTGCGGCACCAAGGGCTTGAACTAGAAGAAGAGTAATACCTCCACCATTGAACAATCCCATACCAGCTCCATCGCCTTGTACAGCTGTACCCCAAAGACCGATAACTACAGTACCCCATACACCACAAACTCCGTGAACGGAGAATGCACCTACAGGATCATCGATCTCAGCGGCATCAAGTGCTGCAACAGAAAATACAACTATAATACCCCCTACTAGTCCTGCGAACCAGGCTCCAGCAAGAGTCATATCACCACAACCAGCAGTGATACTAACCAAACCAGCAAGGATTCCGTTAATTATCATTGTAAGATCAGGCTTACCAGAAGTTAATGTTGAAACAATAGTTGCTCCAATAGCTCCAGCTGCTGCTGCCAAAGTTGTTGTTACAGCTACATATGGAACCCATTGATCCATAGCAAGTTGAGAACCGGGGTTAAATCCATACCAACCTATCCATAGAACTAATGCACCTAGAGTAGCTATTGCCATATTGTGTCCTGGCATAGCTTGTGGTTTCCCATCAGAGTATTTACCAATTCTTGGTCCAAGAAGCATAGCTCCTACAAGACCCGCCCATGCTCCAACTGAGTGAACAATTGAAGAACCAGCGAAGTCAACAAAACCTAAAGAATCAAGCCAACCACCATTCCATTTCCAGCTACCAGCAATTGGATATATAAATGCAGTTAATACAACAGCAAAAACAACAAATTCTCCAAATTTAACTCTTTCAGCAACAAGACCGGAAACGATAGTTGCCGCAGTTCCTGCGAATGCAGACTGGAACAAGAAATCAACAGTTGGGACTAATCCAGCATCAGTAACCATATCAGCGGTAACTGTTGGATCAAAAAATAAGCCTCCAAAATAAAGCCATCCGTCAGCAACACTTCCTCCGTACATTAATGAATAGCCGATAAACCAATAAGAAGTTACAGCTAGAGCAAATACAAAGAGGTTTTTAGCAAGGATGTTTACTGCGTTCTTAGAACGACACATACCTGCCTCAACCATAGCGAAACCGGCGTTCATAAAGATCACCAAAATAGTAGCGATCAAAAGCCATAAATTGTTAGCAAGAAAAGCTGCATTCAACTCAGGTAAATCAGCTGCATGAGCTGAAAGATTAAAAATACCTAAACCAAACAAAGCTAGGGGAACAGTTGCAAGCCACAACATAGAGCGGTTTGAACTAAATCCTCGAATACTCCTCAAAAGGAGCATAGGTCCATTAACAAGACTTGCATCTTGTAATTTGGACCTAGAGCGCCTTTGAGGCGTTTGCAAAGCAGTGGTCATAAAAAAAAATTAGATCTGCAAAAAAACAGTTTTGAGCTGTTTCCTTTCAAATTTAAATTTATTCAAAAAACTTATCTGTGTCTAGTAGTCGTTGTTACCAATTTTATAGTTGCATTCCAAAATTAAATTTGTTAAATTAAAAATTTTTTTTATTAAGAGTTTCAAAATATCAAGAATTTATTTATTTTAAAGGTTTAATTCCCCTCCATGATACGTGGTCTTTATGAAATTCGAAGGAGCATGGAATTGTAATCATTCCTGCACTTAATGATTCTCTAAAAAGATTGCCGTAACAGGGATCTGCCTCATCTCCAGTGGCAAAGCAGCAAGCATCTTTTCTTGTAATACAAAGTACTAGAACACTTTTACTTTCAGGAATTAATTCCTTTAATTCCATGAGGTGTTTTTGACCTCTTTTCGTTACTGTGTCTGGGAATAGAGCCACATTTCCTTTAATCCAAGTCGTATTTTTAACCTCTATGTAAATGTTACGTTTATCAGGATTTGAAGATTTTGGAGTTAAAAAAAGGTCAATTCTGCTTTTTTTATCTTTTCCATAAGGAACTTCAGATTTAATTGTCTCTATTTCACCTATTACTTCTTTTAAAAGATTTTTCTCAATAACCTTTTTAATTAACTTGTTTGCAAATAAAGTATTAATACCTACCCAAACCTCCTCATTTTTTGCATTAAAAACACATATCTGTTCCCAAGTAAAAGGCAATTTTCTTTTTGGAGAAGAAGAAACACTTATTCTTACTTTTGCTCCCTCACTCAAAAGTCCCTTCATTGGGCCAGTGTTAGCACAATGAGCAGTTACTACCTCTCCACTTTCTAATTTAATATCAGCAAGAAACCTTTTATACCTCTTAATTAAAATCCCTTCAATTAATGGATCAAAATCAATTATCCTATCATCCATAAATATGTCGTTAATTAAAAATCAAATATAATTGAAACTTAATCTTCTTGAAAAATTTTAGACAAATCCAAATGCATTCATTTTTAAAAAATAATGTTTTTTCAATTTCGTTTGGTACTAGTCTAAGTAAATTAGCTGGATGTATAAGACAAATATTTATAGCTGCTGCTTTTGGGATTGGTATAACATACGATGCGTTTAATTATGCATATATAATTCCTGGTTTTTTATTAATAATCATTGGGGGGATTAATGGTCCATTACACAACTCAGTCGTTGCAGTTCTAACTCCGCTTAACAAAAAAAATGGAGGGATTGTTTTAACTCAAGTAAGCATAAAACTTTCAATATTATTATTTCTTTTAGCAATATTGATTTACTCAAATTCCAGTTTATTAATTGATTTATTAGCCCCGAATTTAAGTGTCGAAGCTAAATCTATTGCCACTTACCAATTACAAATACTTACCCCTTGCATCCCTTTATCCGGCTTCATAGGTTTAAGCTTTGGCGCCTTAAATTCCCAAAGAAAATTCTTTTTATCAAGTATAAGTCCAGCAATAACAAGCGTAACTATTATTCTTTTTATTTTATTTAGTTGGATTTTCAACAAAGAAGATACATCTTCTAATTTCTTTAATTACAAGGGATTACTGGCATTTGCAACTTTAATCGGAACGTTACTTCAGTTTGTTGTTCAAATTTGGGAAATAAATAAAATTGGTCTCTTGAGATTAAAGTCAACCTTCAATTTGTTTAAAGATGAAGAAAGGAGGATTTTTAAACTAATTATTCCAGCATCTATCTCATCAGGTCTAAGTCAAATTAATGTTTTTATCGATATGTTTTTTGCTTCAAGTTTTCAAGGAGCAGCATCTGGACTAGCTTACGGAAACTTTCTTATACAAGCCCCCTTAGGTATATTATCTAACACATTGATTCTGCCATTACTTCCAAAATTCTCTGAATTGAGAAATAAAAAAGACGAAAGAGGTCTCCAAAAACAATTGATATCTGGGATAGAGTACTGTTTTTTGACAGCTATTTTTTTAACCGGATTTTTCATAACATTCAATAATCAAATCGTACAATTAGTTTTTCAAAGAGGATCTTTTGATTATTCTGCAACTTTAAAAGTAAAGAACATATTAATTGCTTATGCAGTTGGCATACCCTTTTATCTTTATAAAGATTTATTAGTAAGAACCTACTATTCAATAGAAAAAACAGCCTTCCCTTTTAAGTCTTCATTTGCAGGGATAATATTTAATATTTTTTTTGATTGGTTTTTAATTGGTGCCCCAATTAAGAATTTTGGGAATCTTTCTCCTTATAATTTCGGAGTCATAGGAATAATTTTATCTTCAGTAATAGTCAACTTTATAGTTTGTATTTTTCTTTCTTTTAATCTGAGAAATGAAAATATCAATTTGCATAACTTCGATTTATTGAAGAAAATTAGCCTCATGTCATTAGCAGCAATTATGGGCAGCACATTTTGTTTTAGTATTCTCAAAACTACGAATAAATTTAATTCAAACCTAGGAGAATTTTTATTATTAATACTTGGATCTCTAACTTTTTTTGTAATTTATTTTTTACTTACAAAAATCTTACAAGTAAATAAATTAAGCTTTAAGAAGGAGATTTAATTTTTAAAAAAAACTTTCCAAAATCTCCTCTAATTCTTGAATTTGTGAGTTAGTGATTAAATTAATCAGTGGAATACTATTAACACCATCCCCTACTTTTACATTTATTGATTTCAAACTTAATTTTGCAGCCTCCAATGGACCTTGATCTTTATTGCTAATACATTCAATAGCAAGATGCCTGGCTAGGCCAGCGTCTCCAAGATACAAATTCCACTTTTCTATTTTAATAAAAACCTTTTCGGAAATAACATTTTCTAGATCACTTATACGTATCTGAGAGTCCATAAATATAAATTAATTTAAGTTGATTGTTTTGAAGTATCTTTAGGTTTTTTTATAATTACGAAAAGTAAATGGGAGGCTAAAAGAACTGACCAGAAAATTGCAAAACTATTAAAAAAAGAGATTTCATATTTAATCTCTTTTAAAAGCCACGTGCCACTTACAATCGCCGTAAATATCATGCAGTGAATAACAAAATTTACTATTCGAGAAAAATGTTTATAGATAGGATCTTCTAAATCACCATTTCCGTACCACTTTATAGGCATATTAATAATTAGATTGTTAATAATACACATTTTACCCGAAATCTAGTTGACTAAGAGACCCTGAAACAGAGATATTACATAATTATGCGCCTGTAGCTCAGTGGATTAGAGCACCTGACTACGGATCAGGGTGTCGGGAGTTCGAATCTCTCCAGGCGCGTTTAAAATTCTGAAATATTCTTTTTATATTTTTCTAAAAAATATCGTCTATATTATGGGTATTACTTATCAAATTCAATGAATATCCTTAAAAAGCTTAAAGAAAGTGATCCAGTAATATCAAATTTTATCAACTCTGAAAAAAATAGGCAGGAAACTCATCTTGAGTTAATAGCAAGCGAAAATTTCGCATCAATTGCCGTTATGCAGGCTCAAGGTTCAGTCCTTACAAATAAATACGCCGAGGGATTACCTCAAAAAAGATATTACGGGGGATGTGAATTTGTTGATGAAATCGAAGAATTAGCTATTCAGAGAGCGAAAAAATTATTTAGTGCAAATTGGGCTAATGTTCAACCCCATAGTGGAGCACAGGCAAATGCAGCTGTTTTCCTAAGTCTGCTTCAACCTGGAGACACAATCATGGGGATGGATTTATCTCATGGTGGACACTTAACTCATGGGTCTCCAGTAAATATGAGTGGTAAGTGGTTCAATGCAGTTCACTATGGTGTAAATAAAGAAACTAGTGAGTTAAATTTTGATGAAATAAGAGAGATAGCACTTGAAACAAAACCAAAATTGATCATATGCGGATATTCTGCTTATCCAAGAACGATCAATTTTGAATCATTTAGAAATATTGCAGATGAAGTTGGTGCTTTCTTAATGGCTGATATTGCACATATTGCTGGTCTTGTAGCAAGTAAACTTCACCCAAATCCAATACCTTATTGTGATGTAGTAACTACAACTACTCATAAAACATTAAGAGGGCCTAGAGGGGGACTTATCTTATGTAAAGATGCAGAATTTGGGAAGAAATTTGATAAATCTGTTTTCCCAGGAACTCAGGGTGGTCCCCTCGAACATATAATTGCCGCTAAAGCAGTTGCATTTGGAGAAGCCTTGCAGCCAGATTTCATTAATTATTCCCAACAAGTAATAAAAAATGCAAAAGTTCTAGCTTCAACTTTAATAAATAGAGGTATCAATATCGTGAGTGGCGGCACTGATAACCATATTGTTTTACTCGATTTAAGAAGTATCAATATGACTGGTAAAATTGCTGACTTGCTTGTAAGTGAAGTGAATATTACTGCAAATAAAAATACCGTTCCATTTGACCCAGAATCACCTTTTGTAACCAGCGGACTAAGATTGGGAACTGCTGCTTTAACTACTAGAGGCTTTAATGAGAATGCTTTTGCTGAAGTTGGCGAAATTATTGCTGATAGATTACTTAATCCAGACGATTCACTAATTGAAAGTCAATGTAAAGAGAGAGTATTAACCTTATGTAATCGTTTTCCTCTTTATGAAGGCAAACTTGAAGCATTAATTAAATGAGTCCTAACTCCAAGGGAGTTGAAATTCTTTCTATTGGAACAGAGCTACTCTTAGGAAATATTATAAATACAAATGCTCAATGGATTTCTGAACAGTTATCTAAATTAGGCTTAAATCATTTTAGGCAATCAACTGTAGGTGATAATTGTGATCGAATTATAAAAGTAATTCAAGAAATATCGAAAAGAAGTGAACTTTTAATTACAACTGGTGGCTTGGGACCCACCCCAGATGACTTAACTACTGAAGCAATCGCCAAATCTTTTAATGCAACTCTTTCTGAAAGAACGCACCTATGGGATGAAATTAAACAAAAACTGCCAAATTCAAAACTCGAGGAAGATTCATCTAGCTTAAGGAAACAATGTCTCTTCCCAAAAAATGCTCAAATAATTAATAACCCTAGGGGCACTGCTCCAGGAATGATATGGGAACCAATAAAAGGATTTACTATTCTTACTTTCCCAGGAGTACCAAGTGAAATGAAAACCATGTGGGAAGAGACGGCGTGTGATTTCATTAAAACCAAATTCTCTGATAATTATTCCTTTTATTCAAATACTCTTAAATTTGCAGGTATTGGAGAATCTAGTGTTGCAGAAAAAATTAATGATATATTAAATCTTCAAAACCCCACCGTTGCTCCATATGCAAATTTAGGAGAAGTCAAACTAAGAATCACAGCGCGAGCAAAGAATCATCTAGAAGCAAAAAATATAATTAAACCTGTAAAAGAAAAATTAAAAAAAGATTTTTCGAAATTTATTTTTGGAGAGGATAATGATACTCTTCCTGGCGTTTTAATAAAAGAATTAACCGAGAGGAACCAAACTATAGTTTTTGCTGAATCCTGCACAGGAGGCCTTCTATCTTCATCACTAACATCAATATCAGGCTCATCTCAAGTTTTTAAAGGTAGTATAGTTTCCTACAGTAATGAGCTAAAAAATTCATTATTAAATGTTTCTGAAGAGAAGCTTACACAATATGGAGCTGTTTCTGAAGAAGTTTGTGAGTCCATGGCAATTAATGTAAAAGAGAAATTAGGAGCAGATTGGGCAATAGCAATTAGTGGAATAGCTGGGCCTAACGGAGGCAGTCAAGATAAACCGGTTGGACTTGTCTATATATCAATTTCTGGACCAAATAATCATATAACTAATTTAAAAAAAATATTTAACTCAACCCGAAATAGAAAAGAAATTCAAACACTAAGTGTAAATGTGTGTTTGAACAGCCTCCGATTAATCCTATTATCGAATAGTAAGTAACTATTTTTACAAATTGAGTCAAGATACCCTATTTGATAAAGTTTGGGATTTACATAAAGTTTCAAGTCTTCCTGGTGGATCTGATCAAATATTTATTGGTCTTCATCTTATCCATGAAGTGACGAGTCCTCAAGCATTTGGTGCTTTAAAGGACAAAAAATTAAAAGTAAAATTCCCGGATAGAACTGTTGCCACTGTTGATCATATTGTGCCAACTGATAATCAGAGCAGGCCTTTCAAAGATAATCTAGCTGAGCAAATGATTGAAACACTTGAGAAGAATTGCTTAGAAAATAAAATAAGATTTTTTAATATTGGTAGTGGTAATCAAGGAATAGTTCATGTAGTAGCACCCGAATTAGGCCTAACTCAGCCAGGAATGACAATCGCTTGCGGAGATTCTCATACTTCAACTCATGGAGCTTTTGGGTCAATTGCTTTTGGGATAGGTACAAGTCAAGTAAGAGATGTTCTTGCTACCCAAACCTTAGCCATGAACAAATTGAAAGTGAGGCAGATTTGGTGTGAAAATAAATTATCTAAGGGTGTTTATGCTAAGGATTTAATCCTTCATATCATTAATATACTTGGTGTAAAGGCAGGAGTAGGTTTTGCATATGAATTTGCAGGGCCTGCGATAAATGAATTATCTATGGAAGAAAGGATGACGATATGCAATATGTCTATTGAAGGGGGAGCAAGATGCGGCTACATTAACCCTGATGAAAAGACCTTTAGTTATATTAAAAATAAATTATGTGCTCCAAAAAATGAGCATTGGGATAAAGCACTCAGATGGTGGAAAACATTAAAAAGCGATGGGAATTCAATTTATGATGATGTAATTAAATTAGATGCTTCTAAAGTAGAACCAACCGTAACCTGGGGGATTACTCCCGGTCAAAGTATAAGCATTAATCAACAAATCCCTCTTTTAGATGACTTATCCCCAAATGATAAATTAGTTGCAAAAGAGGCTTATGAATACATGAGTTTCAAGCCAGGACAATTAATAAAAGATACTCCTGTAGACGTTTGTTTCATAGGTAGTTGCACAAACGGAAGAATCAGTGACTTAAGAGTTGCAGCTAAAGTATTAGAAGGAAAAAAAGTATCCAAAAATGTCAAAGCATTTGCAGTTCCGGGTTCAGAAAAAGTGGCAAATGAAGCAAAACAAGAAGGTATTGATCAGATTTTTAAGGATTCTGGATTTCAATGGAGAGAGCCTGGCTGCTCAATGTGTTTAGCAATGAATTCAGATAAGCTAATAGGTAATCAAGTTAGTGCTAGTTCTAGTAATAGAAATTTCAAGGGTAGGCAAGGATCTCCCAGTGGCAGAACACTTCTCATGAGTCCAGCAATGGTTGCTGCTGCTGCAATTAATGGCAAAGTCAGTGACGTTAGAGAATTTATAAACTGATGAAATCAGAGTTTACCCCACCAATTGGAAAAATTTCAAATATAAACGGGCAATGTATCTCATTAATCGGAGACGACATTGATACAGATCGGATAATTCCAGCACGTTTTTTAAAGTGTGTTAACTTTGATTCATTGGGCGAATCTGTTTTTGAGGACGATAGAAAAACTTTAAAAGGAAAGCATCCTTTTGATCTAGAGGAAAACAAAAAAGCTTCGATACTAATTGTTAATAGCAATTTTGGATGTGGTTCCAGCAGGGAACATGCCCCCCAAGCGCTTATGAGATGGGGTATAAAAGCAATCATAGGAGAGAGTTTTGCTGACATTTTTTATAGCAATTGCATTGCAATAGGAATTCCATGTTTAACGCTACCTAAAAAAGTTATAGATGAAATACAAAACTATTGCTGTACTCGATTTTTATTTTTAGAAATTGACTTGAAAAACTCCTTAGCAAAATCAAAAGATTTAAATTTCAATCTTGAGATTAAGGAAAGCTCAAGAAAAATGTTTTTATCAGGAGAGTGGGATGCTACTTCAACATTACTTGATAATAAAAATTTAATAGAAAATAAATTTAACCAATTACCCTACATAAAATTTAATACTAATTTGTTATAGTTACTCAAATCCATAGAGACTAAAAGAAATACCTCCTACTTGATTATGAGGTTGATAAAAAATACCAAATTCATAGGATCTTTTTTTCCAATTTAAAGAAATTTTAGAATCTATAAATTCACCATAATTATTTGCATCATTAGTTAAGTTCAAACTCCCGAAACTTTTGAGGATGATTGGTCCATATAATTGCTGATCAAAAGAAATATCTAAGGTGAAGTTCTCATAATTCTGATCAAACTTAAACACACTTTCCCCACTATCAAATTTATAGAAAGGTAAAAAACTAATACGAGTATAGTCAAAAGTTTTATTTTTAAAATTACCAAAAATTAATTCTGGGCCTATACCTAGACCTAAATATTCTTGATGATCTCCATTTTCATAGAAAGAATATGATGCTTCCAATCTTGAATTAAGACTTAAGCCTTTTGTGATTGGTTCAGGAATGTACTTATATGAATTATCAATAGATTTCTTTTTAGGATCTACGATACTAATCGGAAATATCTGATCAAGTGAATAAAACAAATTACCTTTTAGGTTAGTTACCAATTCTTTAGTATTCAAAGCCTCCGCTGTTAGGTTGGCCAAACCTAAAGATAACAATTCTGTCTTTTTAATATCATCAACAATCCAAGTATTTTCTTTTTGAATTATTGAACCATAACCTGAGTAGATTTCTGCTTCACCCAAAGAACCATTCCAAATCCTCTCTCTATAAATTCCGTAAAAGCTTTTATTCCATTGTGTACCAAAAAAATTTGTCTCTTTACTCAATTTAGTTTTCAATCTAAATGCATCTGAAAATTTATCAAAATCAAGAGAATTTAAATTCTTGACTATTTCTAAATCCCAATTTTTTATTGTGCCTTTTATCTTGGATTTCAGAGCAAAATAATCTTCAAAACTCGCATTTCTCTCAACTCTATCTGAAGTGATTGACTCGTCCTTTTTTACAAAACTCTTTGTATTACCTTTTAATGACCTTTGAATTAAAAATTGCGGCTCTAAATAAAGAACAAAATCATCAGAAATATCTATAGGGTTAAATTTCCTACCAATAAAATACCCATCCTTATCTAAATTTTCATATCCTAAATTCCACCTATTTTCAAAGTCAAAAAATTCTCCAGATTTTTTTAAACTTCTATCTCCAAGCCAAAATGGAATTGAAACTTTTTCTTCAAATATTAAATAGTTTATTGATGACTTAAATCGTAATTTCTCTGCTTCAGAAATAACTCTTAATGAATTAATGGCTAATTTAACCTGTTTCGATTCAAGTAAATCATTACTAAATATAGCCTTATTGCTTTCCCATTTTTTACCATCTATAGATATTTTATCTGTATAAAATAACCAATTTTCAACTTTGCCAGGAGTATTTAAAGCTTCTTTTTTTTTAAATTCAAGAAAATTTTCTATTGTTTTAGAGTCTAATACGCTGAAATTTGTCGATAAGTCATCTATCAATGAATTGGTATTAATAGAACCCTCAACATCTAACAAATGCCCTTTTTCACTGATAAAATTATACTCTAGTTGTGCAACTTTAAAGAATTGACCCCCTAATTCCAAAAATATATTTCCATTAGCACTAATTTTTTTATTTAACTTATCGTAAATTACAGTATCTGCTCTAAGCTTTTTGCCTCTATGGGAAACGGATACATTTCCCTCTGCATAAATAACATCATCTATTTCGGACTGTTTATCAGATTGTATTATTAACTCTCTTTGCTTTTCGGCTTTGACCAGTAAAAGTGGATCAAGTTTTTTCTGTGATAAATTTACATGAGAAAAATTATTGTCAGAAATTTTTTTAGAATTTGAAAAAACCTTTTCATCAGAGATTAATGACCAAATCAATTTAGTATTGTGATTATTGATATTTTTATTAGTTTTTTCGAATTCAGCGGATTTAGATGGTGGTAAGAAATTAATAAACAGAAATAAGAAAAATATTACTTTTTTTTGAATTCCAGAAATCAATTTACAAATTTAATTTAGAGATTAATCTTGAGGACTTTCTAAATCCTTTCTGTTTGGTGTTCTTGTTGGGTCACTTGCTAAAAATCCAAAAAGAAATATTCCAACGAAGAAAAAGACAATAGTGTAAACAGAAATTTTTAAGGCGAGCATGGAATTACAAGTGCTAACAGATTTATATCCTATTAAATTTATGATTAAACTATGGTTAATTGTTTACTTTTTGTATTTTTGGAAAATTTTGAAATACTTTAAGGATATTAATCGTCATGATCATCCCATGGATCAGTAAGCTTTGCAGCTTTGGGTCCAAATGCAGTCCAAAGTCCAAAACCGGTTAAAGCTAGAAGTAATGCCAGAATTGTTACTGCTATGGAAACTGCAGGATCTGGAGCAGATGATAAAGTTTGCATCAATTTTGCTAAGTTTGTAAACAATTTATGTATAAGTTCTTATACAATAGCGAAATAATATTCGATTTAGTGAATTCAAATGGGTCAAAAAACAGCCTTAGGCAGTCTTCTTAAAGCAATTGGCAATTCAGGTCAAGGAAAAGTGGTACCTGGTTGGGGAGCAGTTCCTGTGATGACGGTCATAGGGCTACTGCTACTTGTTTTTTTAGTTATTCTTCTACAAATTTATAATCAATCGTTACTACTACAAGGTTTCTCTGTAGATTGGAACGGAAACTAAGTTTCTAAAATTTTCTTGAAAAGTTGTTTGGTTCATGTGAAGATTTCTAAATAACTTTTTTTTAAAATTTTTATTTTTATTAGTTAGTTATATTTTATATATATTCATAATTCTCAATAAAAAGAGATTTAGAATAAAACCATGAAAGAAATATATTTAATTGGACTTGGAAATCCTGGTAAAAAATATTTCAACAGTAGGCATAACATTGGTTTCAAGCTTCTTGAAAATTTTGCGAAAAAATATAATTCAAATTTCCTTTTAAAAGATAAGCTTAAAAGTTCCTACTCAGAATTTGAACTCAATAATTCTTCTTTCAGGTTATTTTTACCAAATACGTTTATGAATAACAGTGGTGATGCTGTACGAGCAATAGTCGATTGGTACAAATTAAATTTAGATCAGATTTTCATAATAGTCGATGATAAAGATCTTCCTCTTGGAAAAATAAGATTTAGAAGAAAGGGGAGTTCAGGTGGACATAATGGACTTAAAAGTATCATTGAACAATTACAGACGCAAAACTTTAAAAGAATAAGAATTGGTATTGGGTCACCTCCTCTAATAAAAGGAAAAAATAATTTCAATACCATTGCACATGTTTTAGGAAATATTTCTCCAGAAGAAAAATCAATATTAGATAAAGTGTTTGGGAGAGTAATAGATTCTCTCGAGCAACTAAATACGAAAAAAGAAGAATATATAATTAATGAATTAAATTCTTTTGATAGTAGCCAACCTTAAGAAATGCGTTCTAAACCTGAAACGATTGCTAGCGTAAGTATTAAGGAATATTGCTTCTCAAAAAAGCAAATTCAGGGTGATGTAAAAGCTAGTCAATTTAAATGGACTTTTACGTGGTCTTTCAATAAAGGTTTATTAACGGTAAATCCTCCTTTGGGAAGAGCATTAATTGAAGATGCCTTATTGAAATTTTTATTGAAAAAGGATTATCAGTTAGAAGCAGGTAATGAATATAAGTTCGCTATTTCAGCCAAGTTTTAAAATCTATATCTCGATTCAAAATAAACTTCGTTTTGCAATAATCTTCTAGAATTATCAAAGCTGATATAGCATCAAGGTTTTTATTAAGAATAAAAATCTCTCTAGGCATCAAAAACTTCAGTCCACTAATTGGGAAAAGTTCAAAATATCTGATTTTAGCTCTATAGGTAGTATTTTTTTCCTCAAAAGTTATTATTTCTTTTTTGAAAAAATTTAATTTTTCTCTAATTTCTCTACTGGTTGTTCCATTACCAATAATAATTTGTGATATGTCCTCAGCGGTAATTAAATTTCTGACATAATTCTCAAGTAATTCACTTTTAATAATGATCGCTTTATAAACTTTTTTTTCACTTATTTCAGCTAAGACTAAGCCGCATTTGCTTTTTCCTGGATCAATTGTTATTACTTTAGACATTTAAGATTTAATTTTCAAAATATTTATTTCAACGACTATCGGTTCTACAGTCTTACTGTCTCTCAAAGAGACTACTTCTAACTTAAATTTTATATTTTGATTTTCTTGAACAAAGTCTCTAATTTTTTTTACAAAATTTCCATTAGTCTTAATTTCACTAACTTGCGATCCTTTTGACTTAATTTTATCCCTTGTTTCTCTAAGCAAATATTTAATTTTTAAATTTATTGATTTAAGATTTAGATCACTTTTTCCCATAATTGAACTTGTAATCACATCACCTTTTTTTACTATGAATTTATTCTCTAATAAATCAGGAGATACAAAAACATAATTATCCCCTTTTAAAACATTTGTTGCTGATTTAATTAATAAAATCCAGTTACCATCCTTAGCAGCTATTTTCTCAATTTTTTTAATATCACTTGGTCTCCACAAAAGAATATTTTTTGCTTCTTTATTAATTGGGATAACAATTTTTCTAACAAATTTATCAGCTTGATTATAGATTTTTGTGAAGTCTAGTTTTACATTTGAGGTAGAATTAATCTCAGCAATAAATAAAGTTTGTCCCCTTTTAATAACAATATTTCCTCTCCTAAATTCTTTAATATTATTTTTTAATTGATTTAACTCCTCTTCTTTTTGAATAATTTTAACTTCCAGTTCCTTGCGTTCTTCTTGTAAAGGGATTAAAGCCTTTTTACTTTCATCTAAAGTTTTTTGCAAAAAAGGAATATCGACAAAAAGCCTTTGCCTGAATTCTTCACTAAATAAAATTAATAACCCAATTGATATCGAACTAATAAACCCACCAGTAATGACCGTTATAATAGTTGCTGTTTTTTTCGGTCTTAATTTTAATATACTAAATCTTGCTTTACCAATCTTTGATCCAAGAATATCCCCAAATGGCGCAATTAATCCCCCTAGTAATATTAAGAAAACAATTAAAATCCAAGCCACACTTTTGTATAAACTCAGTACATCATAATTTATAGTGAATCAATTAAATCTTTTTGCAAGAGCAATTGGATCGAAAACTGTAATTTTTTTTCTTTCAATATTAAGAAGTCCTGAATCCTTTAAATCTCCCAATAATCTTGTAATAGTTACTCTCGTAGAACCAATAGCTTCAGCAATTGCCTGATGTGAAAGTCTTAAGTCAATTGTAATACCTTTTTCACCAGCAACTCCAAAATCTCTACAAAGAACCATTAAAAAACTTACTAAACGAGAAGACATATCCCTATGTGTAAGAGTTTCTATCATTGTTTCAGTTTGCAAGATCCTACTCGAAAGTCCCTGTAATAGTAATAGTCCTACTGATGCATCTTCCTCTATAGCTCTTAAAACAGAATTCGCAGGAGCTGTTATCATTTCAACTCTTGTAAATGCTATAGCATGGTAAAAACGATCAGATCTATGGCCCGTTAAAAGAGATAAAACTCCAAAGAGACTATTCTCTCTTAAAAGAGCAACAGTTATTTCTTCACCTGACTCATAAACTCTTGACAGTCTTACTGCTCCTCTTCTTATAAGATAAACTCTTTCAGCAGGGTCCCCAGGGAAAAATATTGTTTTAGATCTCTCAACCATTTCTGTGCTTGCACCATCTAGACCTTTAATAACTTCCATTAAAGTTCTATTGATTGGAAAACGTTCTCCAACAGAGTTAATTTTACTTTGTCCGGATTGTTGCGAACTAAAGCGGTTGAATCCTCGTGAAGCGGGTATCATAAATATCTTGACTATTAAAAAATTTAAGGAGGCACCCTGAAATATCTTGTATCAACAGTAACAATTTTCAATTCTTATTAGTTTATCAATAAGCCCTTTGCAGTTAGTTTCCACTTAATTAACCATTTTTTAAGTAAAATTACACTATATGCAGTGTCAACATATTCTAATTATACTGCATGTAGAAAGAATCTAAATAATGGTAATTAGTTCATCCCATATTTATTCCAAAAGTAACCTCGATGTTGTAAATATAAATACTGCTAAAAAAATTAACGTAAAAAGATTTCCACAAAATGGACAAATTCAAATCTATCAATCTTCATATCGAGGAAGCTACCCATCTATAATTAGTGATTCCCTAAGAAATGCTGCTCTAGGCAGGAAAGTGCTCTTAATACAATTTATGAAGGGAGGGGTCAAACAAGGAGTTGATAATGCAGTAAAGCTTTGCGGTAATTTAACCTGGGTAAGATCATCACATTCCTTTGATCAATATAATTCAGAAGCAATTGAAAATAATAAAAATTTAGAAAAATCTATTCATGAATCTACTATTGAATTATGGAATTTTTGTAAAAAAGAACTGCAATCTGGTGAAAAGGACCAAATAATACTTGATGAAATTTTTTTAGCGATTGAGATGAAAATTATCGACAAAGATGATTTGATTTCAACACTTGAAAACCGATTTATATCAGGAGATGTAATCCTTACTGGTACAGATATACCTAAAGATCTATTATCAATGGCCAACCAAATTACCGAACTTCGCTCATAAAACAATGCTAAAAAATGATCTCTGGATAAATCAAAAGGCCTCGGAAGGAATGATAAATCCCTTTCAATCAAATTTAGTGAGGCATCTTGAGCCTGACAATAAACAAAAGCCAGTTTTGAGTTACGGATGTTCATCTTATGGATATGATTTAAGACTTTCATCAAAAGAATTCTTAATTTTCAGACATATCCCTGGTACTGTTATGAATCCCAAAAAGTTTAATCCTAATAATTTAGAAAAAACTGCCCTTCACCATGATAATGATGGAGACTTTTTTATTCTTCCTGCCCATTCCTATGGTTTAGGAGTGGCATTAGAAAAGATGAAGGTACCTGAAAATATAACTGTAATATGTATCGGGAAAAGTACTTACGCACGATTAGGAATTATTGTTAATACAACCCCAGCAGAAGCAGGTTGGGAAGGTCATTTAACTTTAGAGTTTAGTAATAGTTCAGGTGCAGATTGCAGAATTTATGCTGAAGAGGGTATTTGCCAATTACTCTTTTTTGAAGGAGATCCATGCTCTACAACCTATGAAGATAGAAGAGGTAAATATCAAAACCAACCAGAAAAAGTAACTCTAGCAAAAATCTAAAATGAGCAAAGTTGAGCTAATTTCGCTAACTCCAGATGCAGAAAAAATGATGGCTTATATTGCAAGAGTGAGCAATCCAAAGAATCAGGAGAATGAGGACTATTCGAAATTATTAAGTTATTGCATTAAAAATGAACATTGGAGTGTTTTTGAACAGTCATTTATGACCTTACAAATAGAAACTAACAGAGGAATCGCTGCCCAAATTTTAAGACATAGATCATTTACTTTCCAGGAATTTTCACAGAGATATGCAGATAGTTCTCAATTGGGTAATATTCCCTTACCAGAGTTAAGGCGTCAAGATTCTAAAAATAGGCAAAATTCAATTCCTGATCTCCCTGATGAGTTAAAAAAAAGATTCAATGAAAAAATTGGTTTGCATTTTCAGGCTGCTTCAGAATTATATGAAGATTTACTTGCTGAAGGAGTAGCTAAAGAATGTGCAAGATTTGTTTTACCACTAGCAACTCCAACAAGAATTTATATGTCTGGATCATGCAGATCATGGATCCATTACATTCATTTAAGATCAGCTCACGGTACCCAAAAAGAACACAAGTCTATCGCTCAAAATTGCAAGTCTATTTTTAAAAAAAGTTTTCCGATAGTATCAAAATCTTTAGAATGGTAAAGCTAGCCATGACTACGAGGGCCAACCTCATTATTTTTGTTTTCTTGAATTGTTGAAATTTCAGTATTGATAATTTTCTCATAAGTTTTTTCTTCTTTTTCTAATTTAGTAATAGATTCTCTCATTTGTATTTCATCTTGTTTACCAATAAAAGTAGAAATTAAATTACCCTTTTTATCAAAAAGATTTACTTGAGGAATCCCATTGACGGCAAACTTCTGGATGTAATGACTCCATTTTGGGTTATCTACATTTAAAAAAACAAAATTAATATCTTTTTCGTATTCATCTTTCAAAGCAGAAACTTGTGGAGCCATTTCTTTGCAAACTTCACACCATTCGGCATAAAATTCCAGGAATGTAGGCTTATTATTTGTAAAAGCTATTGCAGGTTCAACAGATAATTCTCCAAAACTCTTTAGAAGATAAGTTGATTCAAAAAAGAAATTTCTAAACAAAAGCAGTGAAATCATAAAAATAGAAATAATCACAATAAGTATTGTTTTGAAATTTGTCTTTGAAATTTGCTCTCGACTCTCAGATTGCACTATTAATTATTTACTAATTAAAGATATCTTAAATAAGTTAAACAAATAAAGAGAATTGAAATCTATAAGCTTTTAATCAACTGATAAAATAAAAATTAAATGACTATCAAAATTTCTTTGATACCTTAAACCTAATTATGCAATCAATATTTGGAACTGATGGAATAAGAGGGAGATTTAACGAGGAGATAACTTATTCTCTAGCCTACAAAGTAGGTTATGCTCTAGGTTCGACTTTAAAGAATAAAAGTCCAATATTAATTGGTAGAGATACAAGAATTAGTGGAGATATTCTACTTCAAGCAATAACGCAAGGTATAAATCAAAGTGGCAAAAAATTTATAAATCTTGGAATATGCCCTACCCCAGCTATACCTTTCTTAATCAAACAAGAGAATCTGAGTAGTGGGATCATGATATCTGCAAGTCATAATCCACCAGAATATAATGGCATAAAAATTTTTGATCATAATGGTCAAAAAATTACCAAATATTTCGAAAATAAAATTCAACAATTAATTGAAGAGACAAATCAAAATATATCAGTTCCTAAAAAAATTATTCCCTTAAATACAAATAAAGATCTTATGGATATTTATATTAAAAGCCTAATCCAAACAATGGGTGGAGAAAATCTAAGCGGTTTGAAAATAATATTAGACACTTGCTATGGATCAGCAACAACCTGCGCAAAAGAAATTTTCCAATCTCTTGGTGCTGATGTAATAGTTATCAATAACTCTAAAAATGGGTTAAAAATCAATATGAATTGTGGTTCTACTAACCTCGAACCATTAAAAAAAGCATTAAGAGAGAATCCTGCAGATATGGGTTTTAGCTTCGATGGTGATGCCGATAGAGTAATTGGAATAGATTCTCAGGGCAATGTGTTAGATGGAGATCACATTCTTTTTCTTTGGGGCAGAGAACTAATGGAACAAAAAATTCTTACAAATAATTTACTAATATCAACACAAATGGCAAACTTAGGTTTTGAAAAGGCGTGGAAGAAAATTGGAGGAATATTATATAGAACTGATGTAGGAGATAAATATGTGCATGACGCAATTAAGAAAAAAAAAGCTATTTTAGGTGGTGAGCAGTCAGGTCATATTCTTTCAAAAATTAATGACTTTTCTGGAGATGGAATATTGACTGCACTTCAAATTTCCAAATATTGTAAGCAGAAGAATATTAATTTAAGTGATTGGTTTAAAAGTAGTTTCGACCCTCTTCCTCAAAAACTAACCAATATCAATTTAAATATTAATATTAATAAATTAAATCAAGAAACCAAAATCTTAATTAATCAAACTATAGAAAATTTTCAGAAAATATATTCTGATAATTGTAGAGTTTTTATAAGGCCCAGCGGCACAGAACCCTTAATGAGAGTTCTTGTTGAAGCCAAAAATCATAAAAAAGTTCATTCTTTATCAAGCGAAATAACAGAAAAACTCTTTTTAGAAATTAATAAAATAATAAATTAACGATGCATTAGATTTTCATATAAATCCTTTCAAAAATATCAAGTTGGTTAACAATCACATATTTTTCTCGTTGAGTTTTAACTTCATTTGGATTAAAACTTTCAGAATAATTAAAATTTTTTTTATCTATTGTTTTAAGATAAAAATTACTCGATATGATGCAATCCATATAATCGAATAAATCCTTTACATCAGTTTTAATAAAAATTAAGGTACCTTTTTGCAATCTATTTGAAAGATTATTAATAAATTCTGGCTGAATTATACGCCTTTTATAATGTCTCTTTTTAAACCAAGGATCAGGAAAATTAAAAGAAATACTTTTTATATTTTTGACAATAAATTCACATTGGACATCATTCAAAATATTATTAGCATTACCAAATAAAAAATATAGATTTTTGATTTCTCTTTCAAGGACTTTTAATTTAGAATTTTGGACTAATTTCTCACGGATTTCAATTCCCAAATAATTCCAACTTGTGTTAACCAAAGCTAAATCGAAAAGAAACTCACCAGCAGCACTACCTATATCCAAATGAAGATTCAATTTAGAATCACCAAACATTTCACTCAAAGAAGGTATAGTCTCAATTTGATTAAAATTATTACTAAGCGGATTAACATGCTGTCTCATAAAAATATTAGTATATTGCTGGGCAATAATATAAGGATGCATAATATTCATAACTATGACAATAGTAATTTCAAAAGTATCAGTTTGATGTTTAATTATTATGTGTTTACAAAGAAAAAGTTTTGAACGTTTTTAATCAACTTTCTATTTGGCTATCCTTTCAACTTTCAATAGTTTTCCTTATTGGCATTCCTGTTACTTTATCCTTATGGTCAATTAAGAAAAGAAATAAAGCAGTTAATAAACTTCTATCAATTTATTGGAAAATATCCCTTTTATTTTTTATAAGCCTTTTACTTTTAATAGGTAAGTATAGTTATGCTCTTCTGATAACAAATATTTCAACATTTTTAATGACAGTTTCAGTTTGGTTTTGGATCGATATTAATGATGAATTAAAAGAATATGATTTTTCTCACTCCCTTACCACAACAACAAAAATATGGAGATGGACTGTGACGTTTATATCTCTCAATTTTTTAATTCTGAGCTTACAAAACTTTAACTGCTTTTCTTTTATTAATTCGGACACGTGTGCAATATGGCTTCAGCCTTCATCAAATTTATATATTTTTATAAAAAATTTATTCAATTTTTTCTTCGGAGCTAACTTTTCGCAGCCCATAGCAAAATTTTTAGGATTATTTGCATTATTAATTTATATATTAGGCCTTATTCAATGGTCAATAATCAAATTACCAAAAAATGGAAGAAACTCTTGCTTCTCAGACAATGGAAGAAATTGATTTAATAAATAATCTTGAAAAAATAAGTTCCGAGATACCTAATAGGATACTTAAACTGGAGGGTTTTATTCTTAAAGAAAAACAGAAAGAACAATTAGAAATTCTAATTTTTAAAGGTTTCAGCAGCTCAACAACTCATCCAATTGAAATAGATTTAGAAAAGAAAGTTATAGCATTAACTTACATACTTACTAACTTTAAACTTTATGAAGCACCCTTAACAGAAACCGAAGATAATTTTATAAGAGAAAACCAAAACTCAGTTTTCTTCTTGAATGAAGAAAACTGGATTTAACTAAATTCAAGATTAATAATATTTGAGCATCTTTTGCATAATTTTGTATTTTGGATTCCATTAAAGGTTTCTTTTTGATAATGCCAACATCTATCACATTTTTGACCATGAGCTTTTGTTATTTGAATTTTTCCAAGATCATTGTTATCAATAATCAGAGAATTCTCAGCCAAATCTGATACCACTTGGAAGTTTGACACTATAAGCCAATCCCTAAATAAATCTACATCTTGATTACCAAATTCTTTTAGCCAAATCAATGAATCTTTTACAACTTTATCTTCAGGTAAATAATTCACTTCAGTTTCTAAAGCTGCTCCAATTATTTGCTTGTTCCTACATACTTCTATAGCCTTATTAATTTCAACTCTCAAATCTCTTAAATTTGCAATGTGCTCATCAAGGATTTGATTTGTCCACGACTGCGGAAATATTGGCCATCCTCTTTGAAATACTGATTTTTCTTTCGTTGAATATGGAATATTTTGCCAAATATCTTCAGCCATATGACAAAGCACTGGAGAAATAAGTACTGCTAAATTTTCAACAATTTTTGACATGACAAACTGACATGATCTTCTCCTAAATTGTGATTTAGAACTTACATATAACCTATCCTTAGCAATATCCAAATAAAAATTTGATAGATCTACAACGCAAAAACTTTGTAAGATTTGGAAAAATTTTGAAAATTCATAATTTTCATAAGCAGTTGATATTTGATTTGTAACCTCAACTAATCTTCCTAACATCCATTGATCTAGGAAAGGTAATTGATCAATTTCAAAATTATCAATTTTAGGATCATAATCATGAATATTACCTAGAAGATATCTTGCAGTATTACGAACTTTTCTGTAAACGTCTGACAGTTGCTTGAGTATATTTGAACCAATTGGAACATCTACTGAATAATCTACAGAGCTCACCCATAGCCTTAAAACATCAGCGCCATAAGCGGGCTCAGTTTTTTTATTAATACCTCCATTAATAATTATATTTGGATCAACAACATTGCCTAAAGATTTACTCATTTTTCTTCCGTTCTCATCAAGTGCAAAACCGTGAGTTAAAACTTTCTTATATGGAGGCTTATTATTAACTGCAACAGATGTTAGCAATGAAGACTGGAACCATCCTCTATGTTGATCTGAGCCCTCTAAATAAAGATCAGCTGGATACTTTAATTCACTTCTTAGTTCACATACTGCTGCCCAGCTAGATCCTGAATCGAACCAAACATCCATTGTATCTGTACCTTTTTTCCATAGATCAGATTCTTTTGCATAATTTTCTGGCAATAAATTTTTAACATCCCAATCCCACCAAATATCTGCTCCATGTTCACTAAAAAGTTCTTGAATATGATTAATTATCTCGCTGTTAAGGAGAATATCATTTCCATTTTTTTTATAAAAAACTGGAATTGGGACTCCCCATGACCTTTGTCTAGAAATGCACCAATCCCCTCTACCAACAACCATAGAATAAATTCTTTTCTTTCCAGTTGCTGGCATCCATTCAACATCTTCGATTGCCTTTAATGCAGATGATCTAAAGCCATCTACAGATGCGAACCATTGTTCTGTTGCCCTGAAAATAGTTGGTTTTTTGGTTCTCCAATCATACGGATATCTATGCTTATAATTTTCTTGTAATAGAAGCAAATTATTTCCTTTTAAGTATTCAATAATTAAATCATTCGCGTCTTTCAGGACATTGGATCCTTTGAATTGACCAGAATATTCATTTAAGTTGCCTTTTTCATCAACGACACATGTTATTGGTAAATCATATTTTTGCCCCACATTAAAATCATCTATCCCATGACCAGGCGCAGTATGAACAATTCCCGTTCCTGATTCTGTAGTAATATAATCTCCCCCAATTACAATTCTGCAATTTTTATTCTTAGAGGGATGTTGATATTCAATATTTGCCAACATAGAGCCTTTAACCTCTAAAAGCACCTTAAAATCTTTATTAAATTTTTTACTTATTTCAGAAGACAAATCCTCTGCAAAAAGATATATTTTTTTCTCTTCATCAATAGCAAATACGTACTTAATTTTTGGATTTACTGCAACTGCTTCATTAGCTGGTATGGTCCAAGGCGTAGTCGTCCAGATAGTTATGAAAGAATTATTTTGAAAAAAATCTTTTTTGATATTAAGATTTTCTTTGATTAAATTTAATAGAATTTCCTCAGGTATTTTAGTGATTTTTAATGAAACATAAATACTTTTTGAATAATGTTCATCAGGGTATTCTAATTCTGCTTCTGCAAGTGCAGTCCTTGAACTTGGACTCCAATGGACAGGTTTAAGACCTCGATATATGTAACCATTTAAAAACATTTTCCCAAATACTCCAATCTGAGCAGATTCATAACTTTTCTTAAGAGTTAAGTAAGGGTTATTCCAATCTCCCCATATGCCCCACCTTTTGAAACCTTCCTTTTGATTATTAATTTGGATATGAGCATAATCTGTTGCTTTTTTTCTTAAATTTAGATTGTCAAGATTCTTTCTTTCATCAGATTTTAAATTCTGAAGAACTTTTAATTCGATAGGTAATCCATGACAGTCCCAGCCGGGAACGAAATGAACTCTAAATCCTTTTAAGGTTTTGTATTTATTTATTATGTCTTTTAAAACTTTATTGAGGGCATGACCCATATGAAGTGCTCCATTTGCATAAGGAGGGCCATCATGTAACGTAAATATTTCTCCTGAATTACTTGAACCTAATTGGAAATCAATATCATGTTTAGTCCAAAAATTCTGAATCTCGGGTTCTCTTAGAACTGAATTAGCACGCATTGAAAAATCAGTTTTTAATAAATTTAAAGTTTCTTTATAAGAAAAGTCTGATTTTTGTTCTTTGCTATTTTGAGATTTCATACGTCGTTACAAGAAATATTGGTGATCAATAGAATTATTTAAATTAATCTAATTCATTATATTCTTTCTTAATTGACCTGTAGTTTTTTTTGGGATGTTTCAAATAACCAATTTATTTTATTTCAGACTTTTATATTATCATTTTTATCATTTCTTACCCACTTTTTTTGCGTTGTATTTTTATTATTACTACCAAAATTCAAAAATTTTGAAGGTTTCGTAAAATCACCAAATACTAAAATAATAGATTCTAATATTTTCGTTAAGTTTTTTTTAAACTCCAAAAAGGTTGTTAATTTTTTCTTTTCATTATCCGTCAATTGGTACCATCTAGATAAAGAAAGCTCTATTAGATAAAAAATAACTAGTACTGTTAAAAAAAGTAAAATTACAAAAAATGCTTCGTCTAATGTCTTATTTTTAATTATTAATATCAAACCTATTAATAAATTTAAAAAAGCTTTTATTAAGTCTTTTGGTTTACCTAGCTCAAGATAAATTATAGGCACAGTTAGAAAAATGGTCCCAACTAAAATATAAAAAATTCCCAAATAAAATATAAAACTATTCATTAAATAAACTACTCAATTAAATTATAAGAGTTGATATAGATAAGCAAACTATCTATCAGAATTTCCTTAAGTGCGGTCGGGGAGACTTGAACTCCCACACCCGAAGATACGAGTACCTAAAACTCGCGCGTCTACCAATTCCGCCACGACCGCTCAAATAAAATAATAATTGAAAGAGGTTTATTTTAAAAATTTTTTTTCTGAAGATGATTAATTTGACACATTAAATTTAAATAAAGAATCCCCTAAAAGAAATTTTTTATGTTTGGGCATGCAATCAACTTAAAATATTAGTTATATTATTTAAAGAATACAAGAAACGATTTCAAACTTAACCAGTAAAAATACAACGAAAAATACTAATTCTTCAAAAATTTTTAATTGGCAAAAAGAGATTAAAAATTATGTAGATCCGCCAAGTTTTTGGAATCCAACATTAGGTTTATTTTTTGGCGGTTATTTTCTTGCTTTTCTTAGCATATGGCAATGGTATAGAGGTGTTTGGCCTTTACCTTTACTTGTAGCAACTGCGTTTTTAGCTCTACATATTGAAGGTACTGTTATTCATGATGCATGTCATAAAGCTGCTCACCCAGTTCCTTGGATAAATCAAGCAATGGGCCATGGCTCAGCTATCTTATTAGGATTTAGCTTCCCAGTTTTTACGAGAGTTCATTTACAACACCATATTCACGTAAATCACCCCAAAAATGATCCAGATCATATTGTCAGTACTTTTGGTCCTATTTGGCTAATTGCTCCAAGATTTTTTTATCATGAAGTCTTTTTCTTTCAAAGAAAACTCTGGCGAAGATATGAATTACTACAATGGGGAATTGAAAGGTCCATATTTATAACAATTATTTTGGCAGGTTTGAAATTTGATTTTATGAATTTAATTTATAATTTATGGTTCGGCCCAGCATTAATGGTAGGAGTCACTTTAGGAATATTTTTTGATTATTTACCCCATAGACCATTTCGATCAAGAAATAAATGGATAAATTCTCGAGTTTATCCAAGCAAATTTATGAATTTATTAATAATGGGACAAAATTACCATCTCATTCATCATCTTTGGCCTTCGATTCCTTGGTTTGAATATAAAATAGCTTATGAAAAAACTAAGCCATTATTGGATAAAAAAGGCTCCCCTCAAAGGGTTGGGATATTTGAAAGTAAAGAGGATATTTTTAACTTTATTTATGATTTATTAATAGGTGTAAGGAGTCATAGCAAAAAGAGGGGAAAAATAAGAAAAATCATCAATCTATATCCAGGCTTTAAAATAAAAAAATTTTTATTAAAGATTGTCAACAAAACATTTATTGGAAGCAACTAACTTACTCATTCATTAATAATTTTTGGTACTTTAAAATATTTATCTTCTCTCGAAGGACCCAATTTTAGAAGTTCCTCATTGCAATCAGAATACTTCTTTTCATCTTTTCTAAATACATTAACAACCTCTATAGCTCTTGTCGTACAGGGGACATCATCTGTATCAATTTTTTCAAGTTGCCTTATATAATCCAATATCTTTTCTAATTGTTCTGCATGATTATTAATTTCATTATCGTTGAGTTCCAATCTAGCTAAATGAGCAACTTTGTTCACTTCCTCTTTAGTTATTTTTGTCATACCTTTAAAATCTTTCTTATAAAATAATAGTTTATTAAGAACAGCTTATGAACATATCCTTTGAATTTCAAATAATTTAAAAAAATAATCACATCTTTTTGAAAATCGATATCAATTAATAGCCTAAATTATTTTTCTCAGCTAAAAATGTTATTAGATAAATATTGAAAAATAAAAGAAGAATTATTTCCAAAAAATTTTTTTTATCGGCACTCTAAACTTGTTGCCCCTGATTTAATAGGCTGTAGCCTCATAAAAAAAAATAATGAGATAGATCAAGTTAAAGGGGTTATTGTTGAAACTGAAGCTTATTCACAGGAAGAAGAGGCCTGTCATGGCTACCGCAAAATGACTGAATCAAACAAATCATTATTTGGTAAACCTGGCACATTTTATATTTACAAATCTTATGGCATTCATCATTGTTTAAACATAGTTACTGATAGAGAAAATTTTGCGAGTGGTGTATTAATAAGATCAGTTTTTATCTCTAAAAAGAATGAAAGAATAGCTTCTGGGCCTGGCCTAGTGACTAGGACATTCAGTATAGACATTTCATTTAACTCACTTGAAGTTCTTAATAACAAATCTTTATGGATTTCTCCAAGAGAATCCTCTCTAGAAGAAAAAGATCTTATTCAGACTACGAGAATTGGCATATCAAAGGCAAAAAATATAAAATGGCGTTGGTATCTCAAAAATAGTAGGAGTGTAAGTAAAAGATTAAAAGGTGACATAACACCTAAATTTCAATAATCATTTATCTTTTAAACGTAATGCAAATTTGGCCTCATAAACATATTCACACACTAGCTAATTTTTCAATAAAAGATTATGAGTCAGTATTTGAATTAGCTAATAGATTTGATGCACTAAAAAATGCAGGAACGAAAAAGATACCGGCCTTACAAGGTACCTTGGTAACGTCTTTATTTTTTGAACCTAGTACAAGAACAAAAAATAGTTTTGAGCTTGCAGCAAAAAGACTTTCTGCTGAGGTCCAAACTTTTGCTCCATCCTCTAGTTCGTTAACAAAAGGCGAAACAATAATTGATACAGCCATAACTTATTCTGCTATGGGAGCTGATACATTAGTCATAAGACATTCATCAAGTTACATAACCTTTGAGATCGCTGAAAAACTTGATGCAATAAATTCAAAGACTTCTGTTCTTAATGCTGGAGATGGATTACATAGTCACCCTAGCCAAGGATTGCTTGACATATATACATTAATAAAATTCTTCTCCAAAAAAACACTGAATCCAGAGGTTTTAAATTCCAAAAAGATTTTAATAATTGGAGACGTTAATCATTCTAGGGTTGCCAGATCTAATCTTTGGGCTTTGAGTGCATTCGGCGCAGACATAATCTTATGCGGTCCTAAGACATTAATACCAGATGAATTTATCAATTTTTTAAAAACTCCCGCGCCAAATCAAACAGAAGATCCTGTTAAATCAAGAGGTTCCATAACTATTTCTAGATCATTGGAAGAATCAATAAAAATTGCAGATGCGATTATTGTTTTAAGACTTCAGAAAGAAAGAATGATGGAGAATTTACTTAGTAGCATTGATTCATATACTTTGGATTATGGCTTAACCCCAGAGAAATTATCTTTGAATAATAAAGAAATTCCAATTCTCCATCCTGGTCCAATTAACAGAGATATTGAAATAAGTAGCAAAGTAGTAGATCGATATCCTAATTGCTTAATTAATAATCAAGTTTCAAATGGTATCCCTATAAGAATGGCTTTGCTTTACCTATTACAGAAACATAACAAATAAATTTATAGCAACTTAAGACTTTCAGTAAAGAAACCATAAAATAAACCTAATCTTAAAGAATCTAAAAAAAGTACTAAAAATTTCTTTTTCCTTTCATATCTAAAATTTCTTCTTAGAACTATTAAAGTCTCTATAAAAACTACCGATAAGAAAGCAGCTACAGGATCCATGAGTTCCACAACAGCACTTACCATCCCAAGAGAACTTCCCATAAAGTAGCCAATTAAAAGTGTAATCAATGAAAATGAATATCTTCGCCATGGATTATTAGCCCAAATACTAAGTGTCTGAATATTTTCCACAATTTTTAGCTGAAATTTTGTCTTTTGAGGTTTAACAACCATTTTGTATTAAACTAGGCTGCTTCAGAGTTTGATTGAATTTTAGTATTTCCTTCTATTAATTCAAGCAATGCTTCTAACTGAGCCATTAATCCTCTTAACTCACCTGGTTCAGGGAAAAGATTATCTTCTTTTATTCCTAAATGCATTTCTCTAAGCTCTTCTCTTAAATAGCGAATGTGACTAATAACTTGTTCTCTTTTCGTTTGAGACATGATGTAAATTATGACATTTTTATTTTAAGAGAGAATATTTTTGAAATGTAGAGATTGTATATTTATGATTGAGAATGAAGATAAATTACTTCACAATAATTTGAAAAGACTATGAATATTGAAAATTTTCACATAATTGAAAATATTTAATTAATACTTATATCAATTTTAAATAATTACTTGAGGCTTTATTATTAGAATATATTGACTTTTCTCGATATGAAATTCATTTCTGAAAATCAAATAAGTGAAGAACTAGTAAATTCTTTTGATGAAGAAATGACCCTTGAGCTCGCTTTAAGGCTAGAGGAGGATAATTACAATACTCCATTTGATGGTTTAAAAGACTGGCACTTACTTAGGGCTCTTGCAATCAATAGACCTGAATTAACAACAAATTATATCCATCTTCTCGATCAGGAACCTTTCGATGAAAACTAAAAGTAAGGACTCCAAAATAAAGGTTCTTTTATTAATAACGGGGAGTATTGCAGCTGTAAGAATTCCATTATTAGTTAGCCAATTAGCGAAAGAAAATTATGAAATAAGATGCGTTTTATCTAAAAATGCAGAAAAATTAATAACGCCGCTTTCTCTCTCGATATTAAGTAAAAACCTTTGCATTTTAGAAAATGATCAATGGTCAAATGGTCAATCAACACCTCTTCACATAGAACTAAGTAATTGGGCTGATATTTTAATCATTGCGCCTTTAACAGCGACAACATTAGCAAAATGGGTAACTGGAAATGCAGAGGGATTGATCCCAAGCATCTTAATATCAAATATAAAGCCAATTATTGTTGCGCCAGCTATGAATACACAAATGTGGCTAAATAAAGCTGTCCAAAAAAATTATGAGAATTTACAGAATTACGAAAATGTTTTGTCTTTGCAACCAAGTGAAGGCCTCTTAGCGTGTGATGCTATTGGCATCGGTAAGATACCTCCAAATGATCTAATTCAATTAGCTCTTGAATTTATAGCTTCACACAAACAAAATGAATATCGCAAAGATTTACTAAATAAAGAAATTTTGATAACTGGAGGGTGCACCTCAGAGAAAATTGACGCGGCAAGACACATTACTAACAAAAGTTCTGGAGCTATGGGCCTACTTCTTTCTCAAGTAGCGAGGTTTAGAGGGGCAGAAGTAAAATATGTCCATGGGCCTCTGAAAATTGATAAGAATCTTACTGATGGAATAAAAAGATATGAAATTGAAAATAGTGTTGATTTAATTAGGGCGCTTGATAATGAAATATCAAATTGCGATTATTTTTTCATGAATGCAGCAGTCTCTGATTTCAAGATAAACTCTGCTACTTCAGCTAAAATTCCAAAAAATAAAATTAATGATCATTTGAATAAAAACTTTGAGCTAGTCCCAGATATTTTAAAAACAATTAGTAAAACAAAAAAAGATAACCAAGTTTTTGTAGGCTTTTGTGCTTTTACAGGATCTATCGAAGAAGCACGAATAACAATTAAGGAAAAGATTATCCAAAAGGGTTGTGATTTTCTATTCGCAAATCCAATTGATCTTGAAGGCCAAGGATTTGGCTTTTTAGCACAAAATGAAGGTTGGCTGTTCGATACGAACAATTTGGAATACTACATTAACAAAACATCAAAAATTGATTTAGCAAATAAATTAATAACCCAAATTATTTCAATAAAAAAATAAAAAAAAATTTTTAATTTGTATTTTTTTGTAATCTTAATCATTAAAAATAATGTAATAGCTTAAAATAATTCCAGTTTTTTAAAATCTAAAAAAGCTACGGGTTGTATCGAGGATTTAAAAGTCCTATCTATTATGGTCCTTTCCCTTGTAATATCCGTACTGAACTATTTAGATGACCTTTAATCTATTGTCACAGAACCTTACTGCAACTTTAATTATGAGAATTCGTTCTTTCTTAGCTTTTGTTATTTCAATTTGTATAACTTTTGCTTTCGTACCTGTTAAAACATTTGCTTTTTCTGAAAGAGGAAATGCACAATTCACAGATGTTGTTAATACCGGAAAAGCTAATGATTGCCCTACATTAGACTCATCTCTTGCCGGATCAATATCTCTAGGTAATGGAGATAGCCTTAAAGGGATATGCATGCATCCAACAGAAGTTTATGTAAAAGTACCAGGGACAAAACGAAAAGCTGCAGAATTTGTTTCTACAAAAATCATTAGTCCTAGAAATAACACCACAGTGACAGAAGTTTATGGAGATATAGATTCAGGAACTTTCACTGAAAAAGGTGGTATTGATTTTCAACTTATTACTGTATTAACCCCTGGTGGTTTAGAGGTTCCATTTGCATTCTCAGCAAAAGATCTTACTGCTGATTTGCCTTCATCTATTGAACCAGGCACTGAGGTTAGTGGCTCAACATTTACACCTAACTACAGAACAGGTGATTTTTTAGATCCTAAGGCGAGAGCTAAAAATACTGGAGTTGAATATGCTCAAGGTTTAGTTGCATTAGGAGGAGATGACGAAGAACTTGCCAAAGAAAATATTAAAGTTGATGTAAATGGTACTGGCGTTATTACTCTTTCAATCAACAATGTAGATTCTGACACAGACGAATTTGCTGGTACTTTTGAAGCTATCCAACCTTCAGATACAGATATGGGATCAAAAGATCCACTTGATGTAAAAATAGTAGGAGAGCTTTATGGAAGAAAAGCATAAATCCTAATTAACAAATAAAAGGGGGTTGAACCCCTCTTTTTTTTTCAAAATTTTTCTTAATCAATTCAAAAAATGGAATTACAACAAAAAACAAAAAGTAACTCTAATGGACTAATTCCGCCTTATGGAGGGGAACTAAAAAATTTAATTATTAAAGATAATAGCCTTAAAAATGATCTTATCTCTAAAGCTACTTATGAGGTTGAATGTAGCGAGAGAAATGCATGTGATGTAGAACTTTTGATGGTTGGTGCTTTTTCTCCTTTGGAAGGTTTTATGGATGAAAATAACTACAAATCGGTTATCAAAAACAACAGAGATTCAAGCGGTTTGCTTTTTGGTTTACCTATTGTCTTTGATTCAAATAATGAAGAAGTAAAAGCTGGAGAAACAATCTTGCTTACCTACAAATACCAAAAAATTGCAATTATAGAAGTAAGTTCTATTTGGGAGCCTGATAAATCTTTAGAAGCTGAACTTTGTTATGGCACTAATTCTTTAGATCATCCTGCTGTTAAGATGATTTTTAACGAGAGAGGAAGATTTTATATAGGAGGAAGAGTTTATGGTTTCGAACTACCAGTTAGAGAATTTCCCTGCAAAACCCCTCAAGAAGTTAGATCTACACTGCCATCAAATCATGATGTAGTTGCATTTCAATGCAGAAATCCAATTCATAGAGCACATTATGAATTATTTACTAATGCCTTACTCTCAGATAATGTCTCTTCTAACTCAGTGGTTTTAGTACATCCAACTTGTGGGCCAACTCAACAAGATGATATACCTGGAAAAGTTAGATATTTGACCTATAAAGAATTAGAAGAAGAAATATCTGATGAAAGAATAAAGTGGGCTTTTTTACCTTATTCAATGCATATGGCAGGACCAAGAGAAGCCCTTCAACACATGATAATCAGAAGAAATTATGGCTGCACCCATTTTATTATTGGTAGAGATATGGCTGGTTGTAAGTCATCATCAACTGGTGAAGATTTTTATGGCCCATATGACGCACAGAATTTTGCTAATAAGTGTGCAGATGAATTGATGATGCAGACTGTCCCTTCAAAAAATTTAGTTTATACGAAGGAAAAAGGATATATAACAGCTGAAGAAGCTAAAGAATTTAATTATGAAATTATGAAACTTAGTGGTACTGAATTTAGAAAGAAATTGAGGAATGGCGAACCAATTCCTGAATGGTTTGCATTTAAAAGTGTAGTAGATGTTCTAAGAAGCTCTTAATATTGTTTTATTATTAGTATTATAGATATATTAAGGGTTTTTTATTGTGAACAAACGTTGGAGAAACGTAGGACTTTACGTCCTAGCTGTGATTACTGTAATTTTCATTGGTACTTCTGTATTTGATAAACCTAGTACTGAAAGTTCTACAAAGACCTTAAGATATAGCGATTTTATAGAGGCCGTCCAAGATAAAGAAATCAGTAGAGTTCTAATATCTCCAGATAATGCCACGGCTCAAGTTGTTGAAAATGATGGGAGTAGATCTGAGGTCAATTTAGCCCCTGATAAAGATTTATTAAAAATATTGACTGAGAATAATGTAGATATAGCTGTAACTCCCACAAAATTAGCCAATCCATGGCAACAAGCTTTAAGTAGCTTGATTTTCCCAGTTCTACTAATTGGAGGGCTATTTTTTCTTTTCAGAAGATCTCAAAGTGGAAATGCTGGAGGTGGTAACCCTGCCATGAGTTTTGGTAAGAGTAAAGCTAGACTTCAAATGGAACCATCCACACAAGTTACCTTCTCAGATGTTGCTGGTGTCGAAGGTGCAAAATTAGAACTAACAGAAGTTGTAGATTTTCTTAAAAGTCCAGATAGATTTACTGCAGTCGGAGCAAAAATTCCAAAAGGGGTTCTCCTTGTTGGCCCTCCTGGTACAGGAAAAACATTACTAGCAAAAGCAGTAGCTGGAGAAGCAGGTGTACCTTTTTTCTCAATTTCAGGTTCAGAATTTGTAGAGATGTTCGTAGGAGTTGGAGCTAGCAGAGTAAGAGATCTTTTTGAACAAGCAAAAAAGAATGCCCCTTGTATCGTGTTCATTGATGAAATAGACGCAGTTGGGAGACAAAGAGGTGCTGGTATGGGTGGAGGAAATGATGAAAGAGAACAAACACTAAACCAACTCCTAACTGAAATGGACGGTTTTGAAGGTAATTCAGGAATAATAATAGTTGCTGCTACCAATAGACCTGATGTCTTAGATTCAGCTTTAATGCGTCCTGGAAGATTCGACAGACAGGTAACAGTTGATAGGCCAGATTACGCAGGTAGATTGCAGATATTAAATGTTCATGCGAAAGATAAAACTCTTTCAAAAGATGTAGATTTAGACAAAGTTGCTAGAAGAACACCAGGATTTACTGGAGCAGATTTAGCTAATCTTTTAAATGAAGCAGCAATACTAGCAGCTAGAAAAGATTTAGATAAAGTAAGTAATGATGAAGTTGGCGATGCTATAGAGAGAGTTATGGCAGGTCCAGAAAAGAAAGATAGAGTCATTAGTGATAAGAAAAAAGAATTAGTTGCTTATCACGAAGCCGGTCATGCGCTAGTGGGAGCATTAATGCCTGATTATGATCCTGTAGCCAAAGTTTCAATAATTCCTAGAGGTCAAGCTGGAGGTTTAACTTTCTTTACTCCAAGTGAAGAAAGAATGGAATCAGGTCTTTACTCTCGTTCTTACCTTCAAAATCAAATGGCGGTAGCTCTCGGTGGAAGAGTTGCTGAAGAGATAGTCTACGGAGAAGAAGAGGTAACAACTGGAGCTTCAAATGATTTACAACAAGTTGCCAATGTAGCAAGACAAATGATCACTAAATTTGGCATGAGTGACAAAATAGGACCAGTTGCTTTGGGTCAATCCCAAGGTGGAATGTTTCTTGGAAGAGATATGAGCTCCACAAGAGACTTCTCTGAGGACACAGCTGCAACAATTGATGTAGAGGTTTCAGAGCTTGTTGATGTTGCTTATAAAAGAGCTACTAAAGTTTTAACAGATAATAGAACTGTTCTTGACGAAATGGCTCAAATGCTTATTGAAATGGAAACTATAGACACTGAAGATATCCAAGACTTACTCAACCGATCAGAAGTCAAAGTAGCGAATTATATCTAGTTAAAACAAATATTTAATGAATATTAAAGAAGATTCTTTTTCTGATCTACTTCTCAAAGAATCTTTTTTTTTGCTGATAAAACCTGAAGATACTTTTTACTCAGATAACTTAATAAAGAATTTATTTTTTGAAGAATTAGGAAGCTTAATAAAATTAGGATTAAAAAATATTGAAATAAGTTGGTCAAATAACATAAATTGGTTAGATTTTGTATCCGAAATCAAACTCAATTTTCCACAAGTTAATTTAGGTTCTGCCTCCATAGTTAATCAGCAATCAATAGAAGATTCATTAAAAATTGGATTGCATTTTTCTATGATGAAATTTTGGGATAAAGATCTTTTTAATTATTCAAAGTCAAAAAATTATTTATTAATACCCGGAATTAAAAATTTAAAAGATCTGGAGGAAGCGATAAATTTAAATTGCAACATTATCAAAATTTATCCAATAAAAAGTAAAGCTAGTTCTATAGACATACTCAACTTTGAAAGTATTGATTTCATTGCTGCTGGAGGCCTATCAATCAATGATGTAGAAACTTATCAATCTTTAGGATATAAAGCAATCGTGATTGGAGATAAAGGTATTATTAAAAAAAAATTTGATCCAAAAATATATGAATGGCTCAAAAATAATTAAATCAAAGATAAATATAATTTATTTAACAAAACTACTAATTATCGATTAAGCTACATTGAGCTTGATTCAATAGTAAATGATCAGCAAGTACTAAAGCTACCATAGCATCAACCATAGGAACGGCTCTTGGTAGAACGCATGGATCATGTCTCCCTTTTGCTTTCATCAAAACTTCTTTTCCTTCAGCATTTACTGTTTTCTGTTCTTTCCCGATAGTTGCTGTAGGTTTAAAAGCTATCTTCATCTCAATATTTTCGCCATTACTTATTCCTCCCTGTATACCGCCTGAATTATTTGATATTGTTCTTAACCTCCTAATATCATCAGATTTAATGAAAGCATCATTATGTTCGCTTCCTTTTAAATAAGTTCCAGAGAAACCTGAACCGATTTCAAACCCTTTCGTGGCAGGTAAAGACATCAAAGCCTTCGCTAAATCAGCTTCTAATTTATCAAAAACAGGCATTCCAAGACCAGAAGGGACATTTCTTACTAGACATTCAATAACACCGCCACAAGAGTCTCCTTGACGCTTTAATTGCTTAATTCTCTCTATCATTTCTGCTGATACCTGTTCATCAGGACATCTAACAATATTTGAATCTATTTTGTTGAGAGAAATTTGTTCTTTATTTATATCAGAATCAATATCATGTATACGCTTTACCCAAGATAGTATTTCAGTGTTACAGAAGTTTTTTAATAATTGTTTTGCTACAGCACCAGCAGCTACTCTTCCAATTGTTTCTCTTGCAGAGGCTCTTCCACCACCAGAACTTGCCTGAATTCCATATTTTAGATGGTATGTACCATCTGCATGAGAAGGTCTAAATACTTGCTCTAAAGTATCATAATCTCCTGGTCTTTGATCCTTATTTCTTACCAACATCGCTATTGGAGTTCCAAGTGTTAACCCTTCCTTTATTCCACTTAATATTTCAATTTTATCTTCTTCATTTCTGGGTGTTGTAATATCACTTTGGCCAGGTCTGCGCCTATCTAATTCATTTTGAATCAGATCTATATCTACTTTTAACTTAGGGGGACATCCATCAAGGATAACTCCAACTGCACCACCATGTGATTCTCCAAAAGTACTAACACGAAAAATTTTTCCAAAACTACTACTCATAGAAATATCAAATGTTTTATCTATATATAAACATTATATGAAACCAATTGAAAATTAAACAAAAAAAGCCCCCTTAAAGGGGGCTTGGGAATTTAAGAACTTTAAGCTTAACCGATAGCTGGAGCTGAAAGAGCTACTGTTGTAGACTCAGCTGCTGCTAGATCAAGTGGGAAGTTGTGAGCGTTACGCTCGTGCATTACTTCCATACCAAGGTTTGCTCTGTTAAGAACGTCACCCCATGTAGGAACAATCTTACCGTTTGCATCAACAACTGACTGGTTGAAGTTGAAACCGTTAAGGTTGAATGCCATTGTGCAGATACCCATTGAAGTTAACCATACACAAACAACTGGGAATACAGCTAGGAAGAAGTGAAGACTTCTGCTGTTGTTAAAACTTGCATATTGGAAGATTAAACGACCGAAGTAGCCATGAGCTGCAACGATGTTATATGTTTCTTCTTCTTGTCCGAACTTGTAACCATAGTTCTGAGATTCTGTCTCAGTTGTTTCTCTGATTAGAGATGAAGTAACAAGTGAACCGTGCATAGCTGAGAATAAAGATCCTCCGAACATACCAGCAACACCAGCCATATGGAATGGGTGCATAAGAATGTTGTGCTCTGCTTGGAAAACAAACATGAAGTTGAATGTTCCAGAGATACCTAGAGGCATTCCGTCAGAGAATGAACCTTGACCGAATGGGTATACAAGGAATACTGCGAAAGCTGCTGAAACTGGTGCAGAGTATGCAACACAGATCCATGGACGCATACCTAAACGGTATGAAAGCTCCCACTGTCTTCCCATGTATGCTGAAATACCAATTAGGAAGTGGAAAATTACAAGCTGGTAAGGACCACCGTTATATAACCACTCATCTACAGTAGCTGCTTCCCAGATTGGGTAGAAGTGTAGACCAATAGCGTTAGATGAAGGAACAACTGCACCTGAAATGATGTTGTTTCCGTATAGGAATGAACCAGCAACTGGCTCTCTAATTCCGTCGATGTCTACTGGTGGTGCTGCGATGAATGCAACGATGAAGCAAGCCGCTGCTGTAAGTAGGCATGGGATCATTAAGACGCCGAACCAACCAACATAGATTCTGTTGTTAGTTGATGTTACCCACTCACAAAACTGTGGCCAACCTTTTAACAGCGAAGAACGCTGCTGCTGAATAGTTGTCATGAGTTCGTAAAGTATGTCTCTTAAGTGAGACGTGTAAATAAAAACGGAAAATAAAGTCCGCTTCGAAGATTTTAGACTAAAATCGCTAAAAATGTGTAATTTTTTTTCTTTAAGTAAACTTATTTTTTGCAATATTAACGAAAAGAACCTCAATGTCTTAATATTTTCTTTGTTATTGAGGATTTAACTTGGTAATAATCGAATGGCTTCTTAACGGAAAAAGATCGAAAGAGGTGGTTTCCTTAAGAGAGGCTAAGCATAGAAGACTGCAATTAGAGACTTTTGGAGCTGTTATTTATTGGAGCGAAAGAATTTAAGTTTTTAAGAATTAAGACTTAGCAAAAAAAATAAAAGCTTTAAATATTAAATAAACTTATCTTTTAAATAAAAAATCCTTATTAGTTTTCATCAATTTATTGTCCTTGTTTCTTAATTTAAAGGCTTTCAAACTCATTAATCCATTGATTGTTAGAACTAATAACTTCTTTCTTCGTATAGCTCATGGCAATTTTTTTTTCCTTATAGGCGACTTCGCCAATAAAAACAGGCCAAATCAATTTTTCTCCATCATATTTATGAATTATTCCTTGGCTATCAAGAAATAATGGATCTCCTTTTTTAATCATTTTCCAATCTTGGTTTATCCTTTCAGGATGTATTAAGCCATCAATATATCCTTTTTCATCTCTTGGATAATCTATACTCCCTTGATGAACATGAACAACCAATTCCTTTGGGAGTTCTATAAGGTTGTTTTTTAATTTATCAATCTCTTCCCTTAAAGATCTAATGATTATTAAGAATCTATCTATGATTTTTGGATCATAAAAATTTTGTGCGACAGCTCCTATTTCAATAACTAGACCACATGGCCAGGCTTCTACAAGAAAGCCTGTTTGGGCTTTATCTTTTTCGTGCAAATAAATAGGCAATCCAAATTTGTTCTGTAGTAACGCAGCTAAACAAAAATCTTGGAATCTCCTCCCATACAAAACAATGCTAGTTCCCATATTTGCAGTAGTAGTATGCAAATCGATTGCAATTTGACAGGGTTTAAATCCATCAATTCCAAATTGATCTACTAAAAAATTGGCTCTATTAGTTTCATAAAAGTTATTCTTATGTTTATCAAAATTCTCAGTTATTTTAAAAGATCTATTTAAATCCACATCTATATATCTGCACCCTTTTTTATAGGCAGCAGGATTACCTATGATGTACTCATACTCAATACCATAATTTAAATTATTTTCCTCTCTATTAAACTGTTTAACGGCCCAAACAGGATTAATTTCATTCCCATGAGTGCCTGAAACGATAAGTATTCTTTGAACAGTCATTTTTTCTTTAAGAATAAAATTTTATGCAAAATAAATACCTTATTAAGGCTTCCATAAAATTCTGGTTTTGGTTTTGGAACCAACTAATGAATGGCTTCGCGCCTTCAGATTTACATGGTAATTATAAAAGGCCAAAAGGTATAACAATTGATAGTAAATACGATATAAATAATGAAAAAGGACAAATTTATTTATTGGTAGGGAATTCTTGTCCATGGTGTCAAAGAACTTTACTTGTCCACGAAATAAAACATTTATCTAAAAAAGTTAAAGTTATATTTTTAAAAGCAGATGTTGAGCATGGCGAGTGGATTTTCAATACAAATTTTAAGGGATGTATGAGACTTTCAGACATTTACAAAAAAGCTAATGAGAAGATCATTTTTAGAGCGACATTACCTCTTTTTATAAGTTTTGTAAAAGATGAAGTAAATATTTTGTCTAATGAAAGTTCACAGATTATAAGACTGCTCAATTCAATAAAAAGTGAATTGAAATATCAGACATTAGGCATTAAAGATTGCAATCAAAAATTTTTAGATTTAATTAATAACAGTATTAATGATGGCGTATATAAATGTGGTTTCGCCAGAAACCAGACAGCTTACGAAATCGCAAGTCAAAATCTTTTCGCAGCTTTAAATGAAGTTGAAAATTTATTACAGAAAAACAAAGGGGGCTGGATATTTGGAGAAGAGTTTACCTACGCAGATATTTACCTTTTTCCAACGCTTATAAGATGGGAATTGATATATAGCAAACTTTTCAAATGTACTGAACAAGAATTATCAAGTTTCGAAAAGATTATTGAATGGAGATTAAAATTCTTTAACTTATCTAACGTAAATAAGACATGCTTCGACAATGAATGGAAGAAAGATTACTACAAAGCTTTATTCCCTTTAAACCCAAATCAACTAATCCCAGTTTTACCGTCGTTAGAGGAAATAATGAGATTAGAGTCCTTAAAAAATACATAAATCAATTCCGAAAAAAAAATGATGTTGTAATGAACACTTATTTAGTTCATAGGTAATGCAATTTCATTAGAAATTAACTATGTTATGTATGTCTACTAAAGTATGAAAGGCTTAAAATGAAATCCATTGACGAACACATCAAAAAAGATCAATCGGAAATCGAATCTGCTAAAGCAGAGGGCAATCTTCCAAAGGTCAGACATTTAACTGAAGAGCTAAAAGAACTCGAAGAATATAAGGATCATCATCCAGAGGATAAACATGACCCTAATGCTTTGGAACTTTTCTGCGATGCCAATCCGGATGAACCGGAATGTCTTGTTTATGATGATTAAGTTTTCTTTTGATCGATAATGCACAATAAAAAAGGGCTTTAAAAGCCCTTTTTTATTTGTTGAATACTTTAGTAATCTCTATTAAAGTCTGATGGACTTCCTGTAAGGGAACAAACAACCGACTCCTCATTTTTCATTTCCTTGACTTCTACAATTGGTCTTCCCATTTTCTTCAAAACCTCGATATCTTGCATCGTTTGACATCTAGCTATTATTTTTCCTTGTTGATCAAAGCAAGTATAGAAATTCATATTTTTTCTAGAGAAGTATCTTATTTATGACTAATTTTCATTATTAAAGCAAGTGTATTTTTTGACAAAAAAATTTTTAATTTAAGTTAGATCCTTTTCCATACTTCAGAAAGCAGTGACGATAAACCTTTTTTTAAAGATGAAGAAATAACTAAAACTTTCTTTTCAGATAAATCTTCTAACTTTTTTGTAATTATTTTCAAATAATCATTATCTACAAGCTCCATTTTATTCAATACTATTATCCTTTCTTTATCTAAAAGACCTTTCCCATATTTTTTTAATTCCTGCTCAATAATCTCAAAATCATGTAAAGGATTTTCTGCAATTGCATCAATTAAATGAATAAGTATCTTCGTTCTTTGGATGTGCCTTAAAAAGTCATGCCCTAAACCTACTCCATCAGCAGCGCCTGATATTAATCCAGGAATATCTGCAAAAAGGCAACCATTCCCATCAATTTTTCTTACTACACCTAAGTTAGGTATTAGAGTCGTGAAAGGATAATTTGCGATTTTTGGACGGGCAGATGATACAACGGAAATCAAAGTACTTTTCCCAGCATTTGGAAGACCTATAATCCCAACCTCTGCAAGAAGTTTTAGTTCTAATTGAACCTCCCATATCTCACCATCTTTTCCTTCGGTGAATGATTCTGGGGCTCTATTTTGATTACTTAAATAGTAAGCATTACCATGTCCACCTCTTCCTCCAATGGCAATAGTTAAACTCTGTTCATCTTTAGTTAAGTCTCCTAAAATAATGCCGGTTTTAATATCCCTTATTTCTGTACCGCAGGGAACTTTAAGGATTCTATCCTCACCTGAAGCACCTGATCTCTTATTAGGACCTCCTTTACATCCATCTTCAGCAATTATTTCACGTTTGAATTTGAAATCTAATAATGTTTGAAGATTATTATCAGCCATCAAAATAACTGAACCTCCTCTGCCACCATTACCCCCAGAAGGTCCTCCAGCAGGAACGAATTTTTCTCTTCTAAATGAAACTATTCCATTTCCACCTTTCCCAGCTTTAAGAATAATGTTTGCTTGATCAATAAATTGCACTTAGTACGCTTATTAAATTGTTTTCTAGGTATTTTTTAATTTTATTTTATCCATGCAATACTGCAACCAGGTCCACCCTCGTTCTGGGCTGCATCTTCAATCTTATCAACATAATTTAAACCTGATAGCCAATTTCTTACTCCTTTTTTTAATTTACCTGTGCCAATTCCATGAACAATCCATAGCGGTCCATGAAATTTTCTAATTTTCTCCTCAATAATTATTTCGGCTTCATGAACTCTTAACCCTCTTACGTCAATTGTATTTTTACTCGTTCTAATTTTAGAAAAAGAAAAATCTTCTCTTGTAGATTTGATCTCAATTTTTGACCTCTTGAAATTAGGCGTTTCTCCATTAATACCTTCAAAGTCATTTACAGATAATGTGCTTCTGAATGAACCACATGTAACTTCATAAAAACCACCTTTTTTATCTAAATCTACAATTTGTCCCATACTATTTAGACTTTTAATTTTTACAAAATCACCTACCTGAGGATTCCATGATATTGACTTTTCAAATTTTTTTTGGGTTAAATGTTCCGTCTCAATTTCTTTTAATCTTTTTCCAATAATTCTCGTATCCTCTCCATTAACATTTTTATCTCTTAATTTTTTAATCAAATTTATTACCTCTTTTTTAGCTGATAAAATATGTTTTGATAATTTAGACCTTTCAATTTCCTGGATTTTTTCAGCATTTATTTTTTGATATTCATAATTTCTCTTAAGTTCATCATGTAATATTTCAGTCCTTGCAATCAGTTCTGCAGCTTCTTCTGCAGAATTTTGTTGTTTAATCCTCTCTTCCTCAAGTCCTTTTATAATACTGTTAATATTATCTACTTCTTTTGGCTTTAAATAATTTGCAGCTTCATTGAGTATGCTTTCATTGAGACCAATTCTCTTTGAGATTGATAAAGCATTACTTCTTCCTGGAATTCCCCAGTTGAGTATATATTTTGGCTTCAAAGAATCCTCATCAAAAGCAACTGATACGTTTTCAAATCTTGAGTCATTATATTTTAGAGCCTTAATATCTCCATAATGAGTAGTTGCTAAAGTGATATCAGATTTATTTGCAAATTCTTTTAATAAAGCCATCGCAAGAGCACTTCCTTCAAGAGGATCTGTACCTGATCCAATCTCATCTAACAAAACAACTGATAATCCTTTCTTATTATCAAGTGAATCTAATATCTCTTTAATGCGGGATATATGACCGCTGAACGTAGATAAATTTTCTTCTAATGATTGATTATCTCCTATATCCACATATATATTTGGACAAAAAGGGATAATAGGATTATTAGTTGAGGGTATCAATAATCCTGCTCTAGCCATAACTAAAGACAAACCCAAGCCTTTTAAAGCAGCCGTTTTACCTCCAGTATTTGGACCTGTAATAGCTACAACCTTAATATTTCTATTTATATGAAAATCGACAGCCACTGGGGGAGGGGCTCCTTTTTTCTTATGTTCCCAAATCAATAACGGATGTGAAAAACCAATTAAAGAAATAATAGGATTTCTCTCAAACTTAGGAGTTTTACCTCCAATCCATTTCGAATATCTTGAACGAGTTAAAGCATTTTCTATTCTTAATAAAATGGATGCCATTTCAATAAGATTTTCTGAATTATCACTAACAACTTGTGACCATTTTTTAAGTAATTTAAATTCTTCTGCTGTAATCCTAGCCTCTAAAGAAGCAATCTTATTACCTTTATTTACTGCACTTTCAGGCTCAAAATATACCGTATTTCCTGAAGATGAAGAGTCATGAATTATGCCTTTAAATTTATCTATATAATTAACTTTCACTGCTAAAACAGGTCTACCATATCGATCTCCAATAGTAGTATCTTGCAAATAAGCTAAATTCTTTTGAATAAATTTCTCAACTAATATTTTTCTTTCAAGTTTCTTAGATAAAAATTCTTTTCTGAGAATAGATAGATCGTTACTAGCATTGTCTGAAATCCTTCCATTCGATTCAATGCCTTTTTTGAAAATCGTTTCGATATTCTGATAGTCAATTAAATTTTTTGTGAATGATGAAATATAAGGCCTTTGTTCAAAATCTAATAAGATTTTTTTTAAATTTTTAGCTGCAGCAATTGTTTTCGCTATTTCTAATAATTCAGAAGATGAAATTACACCTCCCTTCGAACAAATTTCAATATTTCTACTAATATCAAAAACACCAGAAAAACTAATTGATTTATCTAAATTTTTTTCAAGCTCATTAATTTCAACAGTTTCATTCAAAAGTCTTTTTGATGCCTCGTATTCTGAAGGTATAACAAAACTTAAAATTGATCGTTTACCCATTTCCGTTGAGGCGAATGAAGATAAATGCGTTTTTAATGAATCCCACTCTAAAAGGTTTATAGATTCTTCTTCTAAGGTATTGTCTGAATATGATTTTTTAGAATAACTTTTCTCTTGCATACAAAAAAAAAGAATCAAACATTCGATTGAATCCCTTCAGGAGGAACATAAAGCATCTCAAGCCAGTTTCCTTCAGTATCCTTCATATAAAAAGATGCTGTTCCATCTCTGTGCTCATGTAAAGGGCCAACTTTTACACCAGAATTTTTTAAATCATTTTGAATATTTTCCACTTCTTTTTTATTTTCAAAATGAAAAGCAAAGTGAGGTCCCGCAGCTTTGTAGCTAGGGCCTAACAACGCAAGCCCATCTTTCCCTTTACCTGCCTCCAAATAAGACCAATCTTTATCATCCCAAACCAAATTCATGCCCAGCTTAATGTAAAAAGATTTCGCCCTTTCGAGATTCTCTACTCTAAGCGCAATGTGACCAATCCTATTTACTCCTTGTGAAAACTTCAAAACAAAGCAATTAATTCATTACTAATCTAAGAATAAACCAAATTTTTGTTAATAATGAGTTTTTAAGTATCCCGCAACCATTGAGATGCATCACAAGCATGATAAGTGAGTATTAATTTTGCTCCTGCTCTTTTAAAACTAAGCAATGTCTCTAAAACAATATCTTTTTCGTTAATCCAGTTCTTCATAGCAGCAGACTTTACCATGGAATACTCCCCACTAACGTTATATGCAGCTATGGGCTTATTTGAAAATGTGCTTAGTCTATAAACAATATCCAAATATGAAATTCCTGGTTTTACCATCAAAATATCAGCTCCTTCATACTGATCCAATGCCGATTCAATTAAAGCCTCTTTTGAATTAGCAGGGTCCATTTGATATGTAGACTTATTGTCTGGAATTACTTTCTTACTATTCTCTCTAGGAGCCGAATCTAAAGCAGTTCTAAACGGACCATAATAAGCAGATGAATATTTAGCTGTATAACTAATAATACCTACATCACTAAATCCTTCACTATCAAGAGCAGTCCTAATAGCTCCAACTCTCCCATCCATCATGTCACTAGGGCCAATAAAATCTGCTCCAGCTCTAGCTTGAGTTAAAGCTTGTTTTTTTAAAATTTCAATCGTTTCATCATTCAATATTTTTCCAGTTTCATCAACTAAACCATCATGTCCATCACACGAGTAAGGGTCCAAGGCAACATCTGTCATTATTGCCATTTCTGGAATCTCTTTTTTTAATATTCGAATAGCTTTAGGTATTAAACCGTCCTCATTAAAACATTCTGCTCCATCTTCAGTCTTTAAGCTATCGTAAATTTTTGGGAAAAGAACCACACATCTAATTCCCAATTCCCATGCCCTAGTAACCTCTTTTAATAAGCCATTAATATCCCATCTATAAGTTCCGGGCATTGCGGAAATTTCCTCTTTAAAATCTTTTTCATGAATAAATAATGGATAGATAAAGTCCGATGCCGCCAAATGGTTTTCTCTAACCATTTCTCTAATTGCCTCAGTTCTTCTTAATCTTCTTGGACGAATAATCGAATTCATTTGAATATTATTAAATTGAAAAATATTTATCTAATACATTAATCGCTTGCCTCACATATAAATCAATCAGAGACTACTTTTGTTCAGGAAAAGTAACTAAAATTTATTTAAAAAAAGCAAAAAAAGTTACAAAAATATTTTGCACAAACTTAATTTTTCACAAATTTACGTCATAAAGAGATAATATCTTCTAGTTAAGTATTTATTTTAAGGAGAGTATCTTTGAAAATAATTAATGGATTTCATCTAAAGAATGTAAGAGGAGATATTCTAGGAGGGATCACAGCCGCAGTGGTGGCTTTACCTCTCGCTCTTGCTTTTGGTAATGCTGCGTTAGGACCAGGCGGAGCAATTTATGGACTATATGGGGCAGTAGTAGTTGGTTTTTTAGCAGCCTTGTTCGGTGGAACACCTGCTCAGGTTAGTGGACCTACTGGTCCCATGAGTGTAACTGTTGCTGGCGTAGTAGCAGGCTTAGCTGCAGTGGGGGTTCCAAGAGATCTTTCTGCAGGGCAAATTTTACCTTTAGTGATGGCAGCGGTAGTCATTGGCGGCTTACTGCAAATATTATTTGGGATTCTAAAACTAGGAAAATATATTACTTTAGTTCCATATTCTGTTGTGTCAGGATTTATGTCTGGTATTGGAGTCATAATCATTGCACTTCAGATTGGACCATTACTAGGTATTAGCACTCGTGGTGGAGTAGTCGAATCTTTATCTACTGTATTTTCAAATTTCCAACCAAATGGTGCTGCTATTGGAGTGGCAGTAATGACTCTAGGTATAGTATTTCTAACGCCAAGAAAAATAAGTCAATGGGTTCCTTCTCCTCTATTGGCCTTATTGATAGTAACTCCAATATCAATTTTAATTTTTGGAGACGGTGCTATTGATAGAATTGGAGAAATTCCGAGGGGAGTTCCATCTTTAAATTTCCCAAGTTTTAATCAATATTTCCCAATTATTTTTAAGGCAGGATTAGTCCTAGCAGTACTTGGCGCTATTGACTCCTTACTGACATCTCTAGTAGCAGACAATATCTCTCAAACAAAACATAATTCTGATAGAGAACTTATTGGTCAAGGAATAGGAAATGCTGTAGCAGGTCTGTTTTCAGGTTTACCTGGAGCAGGAGCAACCATGAGAACAGTTATAAATGTTAAATCTGGAGGATCAACTCCCATATCTGGTATGGTTCACTCAGTTGTGTTGTTGATAGTTTTAGTTGGCGCAGGACCTTTAGCTGAGCAAATACCAACTGCGTTGCTAGCAGGAATTCTTATAAAAGTTGGTTTAGATATTATTGATTGGGGATTCTTGAGGAGAGCTCACAAATTATCTTTAAAAACTTCAGTTGTAATGTACGGCGTACTCCTTATGACTGTTTTTTGGGATTTAATTTGGGCAGTTTTAGTTGGTGTATTCATAGCAAATATGCTCACTATTGATTCAATAACCCAAACTCAACTAGAAGGCATGGATGAGGATAATCCTTTATCAAATGATGATCAAACTAAAAATGCACTACCTGCTGATGAAAAAGCACTACTAGATAGATGTTCAGGAGAAGTAATGTTATTTAGACTTAAAGGACCACTTAGTTTTGGAGCAGCTAAAGGCATATCTGAGAGAATGATGCTAGTTAGAAACTACAAGGTTTTAATACTAGATATCACTGATGTACCAAGACTTGGCGTGACGGCGACTCTCGCAATAGAGGACATGATGCAGGAAGCAAAAAATAATTCCAGAAAAGCATTTGTTGCTGGGGCAAATGAAAAAGTAAAAGATAGATTAGCTAAGTTTGGAGTTGAAGGCATTATTGAAACAAGAAAAGAAGCTTTAGAAACCGCTCTAAATGAAATAGCCTAATAATTTATGGAAATAAATCCAATTCTGCAAAATGTATTAGCACCACCAGTTCTTTTCTTTTTGATTGGAGCAATATCAGTACTCTTTAAATCTGATTTAGAAATTCCAGCTCCATTACCTAAACTCTTCTCCTTATATCTTCTACTAGCTATTGGTTTTAAAGGAGGTATAGAGATACAGAAAAGTGGGTTTACAGATCAAGTATTGCCTACATTAAGTGCTGCAATACTAATGTCATTGGTAATCCCGCTGATTGGATTTTTAATCTTAAGATTTAAGTTTGACGTCTTTAATTCAGCCGCAATAGCAGCAGCATACGGTTCAATTAGTGCTGTTACATTTATTTCAGCAGAAAGTTTTTTGGAAAGTCAAAAAATAGCTTTTGATGGGTTTATGGTTGGCGCCTTAGCGTTAATGGAATCTCCTGCAATAATTGTTGGATTATTACTTGTAAAATTTGCAGCTCCCAAAAATAGGCCAAAATCAAGAAAAATGCATCTAAGTGCAATATTACACGAATCACTTTTGAATGGATCAGTTTATTTATTGCTTTCAAGCTTAATGGTAGGATTTCTCACTGCTTCTAGTAATCCCTCAGGGATTGCAAAAATGGAGCCTTTTACTGGACAATTATTCTATGGAGCAGAATGCTTCTTCTTGTTAGATATGGGAATAGTCGCTGCTCAAAGATTGCCGAGACTGAAGAATGCGGGTTCTTTCTTGATTGGCTTTGCTATTTTTATGCCTTTATTTAATGCATTTATTGGTGTTTTCGTTGCAAGATTTTTATCTTTAGGATCTGGCAATGCACTTTTATTTGTGGTTTTATGTGCAAGCGCCTCTTATTTAGCAGTTCCTGCAGCGATGAGGATGACAGTTCCAGAGGCTAAATCTAGTTATTATATTTCAACTACCCTAGGTCTAACTTTTCCATTCAATATAGTTCTCGGCATCCCTATATATATGAGTTTAGTAAATACAATTATCCCACTTTCCCCTCTATAAAAATGAAAAGATTAGATTTGATATTTAGTGAAAGAGAACTAGATGCAATCATTAAAACATTAGAAAAAGCAAATGTTCCTGGATATACAGTTATGAAACATGCCACAGGCAGGGGGCCTGAAAGAGTTGTTACTGAAGATATGGAATTTACTGGATATGGATCAAATGCTCATGTAATTGTTTTCTGTGAGCAAGAATTAATAGATAAAATGAGAGATAACATCAGAGATGATTTAAGCTATTACGGAGGAGTCGCTTATATTTCTGAAGCAACACCCCTTTAAATTAATAAAAAATTACTTATTTTTAAGAATGAATCCAATCTACTCTTATATTTTTTCTACTATTTAAATATCTATCAATTGACATAGCGGCAATACATCCATCAGAAGCTGCAACCACTGCTTGCTTAAATGGTGTATTTCTTATATCTCCAATAGCCCATACTCCATCAGAGTTTGTAGACATAAAGTCATCCACAATAACTCCTCCATCCTCTTTTAAAGCAATTTGATCCCCTAAAAAATCAGTAATCGGCTTTGAACCACTCATATAAACAAAGACTCCATCTAAATTTAGATTGATAGGATTTTCTTCTTGCTTATTTTTTACAACAACTCCATTAACACCCATTTCATCACCCAATATCTCCAATAATCTTGTTCTACTCCAATGTTTTATATTTGAATTATCCATCAATTCCATAGCTTCTTCATTATCTGATTTAGGGTCACTTGATGTAATCCAATGCACCGTTGATGCAAATTTAGTTAGAACAGTTGCCTCTTCAATTGCCTCCTTGTTCACTCCAACAACAGCAACTTCTCTATTTTTATAAAAAGCACCATCACATGTGGCACAATAACTTACTCCTTTACCAAGGAAATCCGCTTCCCCCTTAAATGATGCAGGCCTACCCATTGCTCCGCTTGCAAGTACAAGTGCTTTAGCTTTGAAAGTACCTTCGGGTGTATAAACCATTTTCCATTCTGCACTTGCGTCTATTCCAAACACTTGTGCTCTTCTATAGTCTGTACCATATTGCACAGCCTGTTCTCTCATTAGAGTAAGTAATTTCTCCCCACTTATATCAACCGGAACACCTGGATAATTAGCTATTTGATGGGTTATTGCTAAGGCTCCAACAGATGGATTTTTATCTAAAATTACTGTCTTTAAGTTTGAACGAGATGTATAAAGTGCACAAGTACATCCGGCCGGGCCTCCTCCGATAATAACTACATCTGACTCAATGATTTCCAATTTAATAAAACTCCTTTTAGTAGTTAATTAGATGAGCTCTTGGTTAGAAGAAATATTTAATGTAAATGCCTAACCATGTTTATAAATATAAGTTAAAAGAAAAAAGAGAAAAAAGCATAATATAGAAACAAACTTACATAGGAAAAACATAAAAAATTAATTATCAAAATTATCAGTTACGTGAAATGTTCTGTATTGATCTATTATTAGTTCATATGTAAAAAACAATTGCCGAAGAAACAATATATTTTTTATGACCAACTCTGACTACCTTTTAAAAGCTGCAATTAAGAAAGTAACCGAAAAATTAAACGAGATATTGGTTGAAAAAATTGAAGAAGCAACAAATATTGCTCAGGATGCTCCAGAAATTCTCAAAAAAGAATTTGATAGTTTGAAAGAATCCATAATCGAAGAAGCCTCAAGAATGGAAAAAGCGGAAAATATTCAAGAAAATGATTCCTCAAATACTTATCAAGATTCAAAAATAAAAAAAGCTTTAAATGAAATTGAAGGTATCAATAAGCAAATTGATCTCCTTGATAAAACAATAAATAATCAGATTAAATGAGTTATCACATTTTTCATTATCGTTTAAAAAAATTCAAGAGGGCCTTTCTTATTTGGATAACTCTGATTTCGCTTTTAACAATTTTGTGGATAGATAATATTAGATTTACAATCTTCCAAACAAAAAGCAATGAAAAAAGTAGGGTCCAAATTAAAAGAGCTAGGTGGTTTACTAATCAATTAATAAAGCTTGGTTCAGCATTTATTAAAATTGGACAATTATTATCAGCGAGACCTGATTTGATTCCTAATACCTGGATAAAGGAATTGTCTAAATTGCAGGATCAAGTTCCTAATTTTTCATTTGCGCAAGTTGAAGAAACTATAAGAGATGAACTGGGGTCTAAGTTTAATGAAATAGATCAAATAATATGTGATCCGGTTGGATCAGCATCACTAGCTCAGGTTCATAGAGCGAATTTAAAAAATGGTAAGAAAGTAGTATTTAAAGTTCAAAGACCCAATTTAAAAGAATTGTTTATTATCGATTTGGGCATAATGCAGCAAATAGCAGGATTATTACAGAAAAACAAGAATTGGAGTCGAGGTAGAAACTGGGTTGAAATTGCTAGAGAGTGTAGGAAAGTTCTCATGAAAGAGCTTGATTTTAATTGTGAAGCACAATATGCAGCAAGATTTAGGCAGCAATTTCTTAATGATGAAAATGTTGAAGTCCCTGAAGTAATTTGGGACATGAGCAGTGAAAAAGTTCTTTGTTTAAGTTATTTAGAAGGAACAAAAATAAGCGATTTAGAAAAATTACAATCACAAGAAATTGATTTACCTAAGATTGCAGAAATAGGTGCCATCAGCTATCTAAAACAATTAGTAAATTATGGTTTTTTTCATGCAGACCCCCATCCAGGGAATCTAGCAGTTTCAAATGAAGGTAAATTGATTTTTTATGATTTTGGAATGATGGGCAATATCTCAAATAATCTTCAAACAAGATTAGGGGGAATGGTGAAGGCTGCTGCTCTTAGAGACGCCTCATCACTTGTTAGTCAATTACAACAAGCTGGGCTAATTTCAAAAGATATAGATATAGGACCAGTCAGAAGATTAGTCAGATTGATGCTTAAAGAAGCTTTAACTCCTCCATTTAGTCCAAATATTATCGAAAAATTATCAGGAGATCTATACGAACTTGTTTATGAAACACCATTTCAACTGCCAGTAGATTTAATCTTTGTGATGAGAGCTTTATCAACTTTTGAAGGAGTTGGTAGAATGCTTGATTCAGGGTTTAACCTTGTATCAGTTACAAAGCCTTATTTAATAGAACTTATGACTTCGAATAATCAAACTCCCAATGATTTAATTAACCAATTTGGAAGACAAGTAGGTGAACTAGGATCAAAAGCTGTTGGGATTCCCAAAAGAATAGATGAAAGTTTAGAAAGATTAGAGCAGGGCGATTTACAATTGCAAATCAGAATGGGGGAGTCTGATAGGCAATTCAAAAAAATGTTTACTGCTCAAAAAACTTTAGGACATTCAATTCTTATAGGAAGCTTATCAATTGCATCTGCTTTACTTGTAACCAATAAACAAAATAATTTTGCATTATTTCCACTTTTTTTTGCACTACCAATAAGTATTGACTGGATAAAATGCCAACTAAGTATGAGAAAAGGCTCACGTTTAGAAAAACTTAAGCGCTAAAAAACTATATATTTTTGGGACCTAAACCTAAAGCTCCAGCGAATCTTGCTTGATTTCCCAATTCCTCCTCAATTTTCAAAAGCCTATTATATTTTGCAATCCTTTCACTTCTGCTCAAAGAGCCTGTCTTGATTTGACCCGATCTTGTGGCGACAGATAAATCTGCAATTGTTGTATCTTCAGTCTCACCACTTCTATGACTAATAACACTTGTGAAACCAGACATTTTAGCTAACTCAATAGCTTCCAAAGTTTCAGTTAATGTTCCAATTTGATTTACCTTTATTAGGATTGAATTAGCAGATTTTTCCATAATCCCTTTCCTTAACCTTTCTGTATTAGTAACGAATAAATCATCACCTACAAGCTGAACTTTATTTCCTAATTCTTTGTTTAATTCTGACCAACCATCCCAATCATCCTCAGCTAAACCGTCCTCTATTGAAACTATTGGATAATTAGAAACTAGTCTTGAAAGATATGTAATCATTTCAGAACTATTTAAACTTTTCCCTTCATATTTATAAGTACCATCACTATAAAATTCAGTGCTAGCAGCATCTAAAGCTAAAGATACCTGCTCACCAGGCTTAAACCCGGCTTTTTGAATTGCTTCTAATAATAAGTCCCCTGCCTCTTCGCTTGATGACAAATTCGGGGCAAATCCGCCCTCATCGCCTACAGCAGTTGATAGACCTTTTTGATCAAGTAATGATTTTAATGAATGAAAAATTTCAGTACCCATTCTTAATGATTCACTGAAATTATTAACTCCATGTGGGACGAGCATAAATTCCTGAAAATCTAGACTATTTGGTGCATGAGCACCACCATTTATTACATTCATCAATGGGACTGGAAGAAGATTGGATAATGGATCTCCAAGATACCTATATAGGGGAATGTCTAAAGCATTTGCTGATGCTCTTGCAGTTGCAAGACTTACGGCAAGGATTGAATTTGCTCCTAGGTTTGACTTATTAGGAGTTCCATCAATTTCAATCATTAATTTATCTACTTCAGTTTGATCTAAAGATGACAAACCACATAAAGCCGGCGATATTGTTTCATGAATTTTATTAACAGCATTCAAAACGCCTTTCCCCATATATTTAGAACCACCATCTCTTAATTCATGTGCCTCATGAGCACCAGTGCTAGCTCCGCTGGGAACAATTGCTCTACCACTTGCACCACATTCCAAAAATACTTCTGCCTCTACAGTTGGATTACCTCTTGAATCAAGGACTTGCCTTGCTTCAACAGTATCAATAAGAAAATCAATAGTTTCTTTCACAATTTAATTATTACTATTTAAATCCTATTAATAGCTGAACTATTTGGCTAATATCTGAAATATATTTGTTAACCAACTATAATTTTTAAATTTATAAGAGCTTAGATATTATTTAACATTTTTTTTCATTCTCAAGTCCCCATAAATCCTCTCATCTAGATAATTTTCAAATTCATCTTACAATTTGAAAATTATTGGATGATTATTACTGCAGATCCTATTTAGAATATTAATTAATAATCAACTATAGATTTTATAGTTTATGAGAGAAACACTTACATCCAATCCTGAACTTTTTAGCGATATTAGTTGGAATCTTCTTTTATTAGGGGAAGAAACCGCAAAAAAATGGGATCATAGCGAATTTAATATTGAACACATAATTCATACATTGTTCTCATCAAGTGAATTCTTTGCCTTCATTGAAAAATTATCAATCGACCAAGATACAGTTTTAGACATAACTGAAGATTTTTTAGAAGAGACACCAACAAATGAGTCAGATATTTTTACTATCGGAGAAGATTTAGAAATTTTATTAGATAACGCGAATCAGATTAAAACTCAATGGGGATCTAGATTAATAGAAATCCCTCATTTACTGATTGCTCTTGGAAGAGATTTAAGAATTGGAAATTATGTTTTTGAAGAAGGAAACCTTTCAATTGAAAAATTAGAGGAAGAATTAAAGTTTTTCCCAAATATTAATCAATCAAAAGATATTTTTAATTACGGGAATGTAATTGAAATAAATAATCAATCTAATTTTGAATCAAACAACGAGACTAACGAGACTTTTATAAATGAAGAAAAATTTAAAAAAGCTATTGTTCCATTACCGAAAAGTGAACTTCAAATTGAAACAAAAAAACAAGTTGGAAAAGATGAAAATGCTCTTTCAATTTATGGAAAAGATTTAACAGAATCAGCTAAAAAAGGCTTACTGGATCCCGTTTTAGGAAGAGAAAATGAGATCAATAATTTAATGAGGGTACTCTGCAGAAGAAACAAAAATAATCCTATACTTATTGGCAATTCTGGAGTTGGTAAAACCTCAATTGCAAAATTACTTGCTCAATTAATTGTAGACAAAAAAGTTCCTGATACTCTAAAGGACTTAAAAATTATTTCACTTGACTTAGGTGCATTAGTTTCTGGGACCAAATTTAGAGGTCAACTAGAGGAAAGATTAAGCTTAATAATGCAGGAACTAAATAATCCAAAGCAAGGAATAATTTTATTTATTGATGAAATTCACTCGATATTAAGTTCTGACAGATCTTCTACCGACATCAGTAATATCTTAAAACCTTTACTAGCTGAAGGAGAACTTAGATGTATCGGTACAACAACACCTGAGAAATTTCGTGAAACTATTGAAAAAGATCAGGCGTTAAATAATTGCTTTCAAAAGATAGCTGTTAATGAACCTTCAGTAGAATTAAGCGCAAAAATATTACAAGGGATCAAAAAGAAATATGAATCACATCATGGCATAAAAATTTCTGAAGAGGCTGTAAACTATTCTGCAAAATTGGCCGATAGATACATCAGCGATAAATGTCTCCCTGATAGTGCAATAGATTTAATTGATGAAGCAGCTGCACAGTTGAAAATCGAGTCTAATAATATGCCTCAAATTATTCTCCAACAAGAAAACAAACTTAATACAATTGATGAAAAATTGAATAATTTGCAAGGAGAAAATATCGAAGCTCAAGAAAAACTATTGAATAATAGACAACAATCAGAGGCAAAATTGAACGTTCTTTTGGAAAATTGGAACAATTTACGAGAAGAAATGGAGGAATTATCTATGTTAATGAAAGAAGAAGATAAGCTAACCAAACAAATTAAAGATCAATCAAATCGCGAAATTGAAAATGATCTAGATTATTTAGAAAAGCTTGAAGAAGAGTTAAGTGAAATAGAGAATGACATACAAAAACTTGAAGAGAACTTTAATAAAATAAAGAAAAATAGAAATTTCCCTTTTAAATATCAAGTTGAACCTGATGATATTGCAGATGTAATATCAAAAATCACAGGTATTCCAATTTCTAAAGTAGTTTCAAATGAACGTAAGAAATTAGTCAATCTAGAAACAGAACTAAGTGAAAAAGTTATTGGACAAGAAAAAGCCATAGAAGCTGTTTCTGCTGCAATTAGAAGAGCTCGAGTTGGCATGAAAAGTCCTAAAAGACCTATTGGATCTTTTTTATTTATGGGTCCTACTGGTGTTGGTAAAACAGAATTAGCAAAATCTCTTGCAACAGTTTTATTTGATGAAGAAGACGCACTTTTAAGATTAGACATGAGTGAATATATGGAGAAAAATGCCGTAGCAAGACTTTTAGGAGCTCCCCCAGGTTATGTTGGTTATGAAGAGGGAGGTCAATTAACTGAAGCTGTAAGACGTAAACCCTATTCAGTCATACTTCTTGATGAGATAGAAAAAGCACATGCAGAAGTATTTAATATCCTTTTGCAAGTCTTAGATGAAGGAAGATTAACGGACTCTCAAGGAAGGACAGTAGATTTCAAAAATACGGTAATCATTATGACAAGTAACCTAGCTGGCAAATCTATACTGGAGTATTCAAAAAAGATTTCTAAAAGTGAGGGAATGTTAGAAAAAGATCAACAAACTCTTGATGATTCAATTAGTGATGCATTGTCTTCAATTTTTAGACCTGAATTTTTAAATAGAATTGACGAAGTGGTAAAATTTGATCCATTATCTATTGATGAACTTCAAAAAATAATCATTCTACAAACAGAAGATTTAAAGAACCTGCTACTTGAGCAGAAAATAAATATCGCTATAGACAAAAAAGTTATCAACAAAATTGCAAACGATTCTTACGAGCCTGAATATGGTGCTAGGCCTCTTAGCAGGGAACTTAGAAGACAAATAGAAAATCCTCTGGCTGCAAAACTTTTAGAGGAAAACTTCAAAAATAAAAAAAATATCACAATTAAACTTAACCCTGCTAAAAAAGATGAGATCGTTTTCAAACCTAGCTGAGGAGTAAATCAATAAGCTAAAATGAAAACTAGAGCATAAAGCCTAATTTCAAAAAAATTTTGTGACAAGTCCTACTACCAATAAAGAACCTCTTAAAAAGGATTCTCCTGAAGTTAAAGAGCCTAAAAAAAAGAATAATTTTTTTAGCTCTACCTACGATGAGCTTAAACTTGTCGTGTGGCCTAACAAACAACAACTTTTTAGCGAATCAGTAGCAGTTATAATTATGGTAACTTTTTCTGCTGCAGCCATTGCTTCTGTTAGCAGATTCTATGGATGGGCAGCCTCGCAAATTTTTGGTTGAATTATCTCCCGGATATCCATTAATAAAGATCTTAATTAAGCTTCCAGAAAAATGAGTAATGAATTAACTACAAACCTTGCTTCTTCAAAAGCAAATACAAGCATCGCAAGATGGTATGCAGTTCAAGTAGCATCAAGCTGCGAAAAAAAAGTAAAAGCGACTCTTGAGCAGAGATCAGTGACTTTAGGTGTTAATAATAGAATCATTGAAATTGAAATTCCCCAAACTCCAGGAATTAAATTAAAAAAAGATGGAAGCAGACAAACTACTGAAGAAAAAGTTTTCCCAGGTTATGTCCTCGTAAGAATGATTTTGGATGAAGATACAATGATGGCTGTTAAAAGTACTCCAAATGTAATTAACTTTGTTGGTGCTGAAGACGGTAGAGGCAGCGGAAGATCGCGAGGTCATATCAAACCTCGACCATTATCAAGACAAGAAGTTAATAGAATCTTTAAACGCGCATCAGAGAAAAAAGCTGTAATCAAATTAGATATTGAAGAAAAAGATAGAATCATTGTAACTAGTGGACCATTCAAGGATTTCCAGGGAGAAGTTATAGAAGTTTCCGGAGAAAGAAATAAATTAAAAGCATTACTTTCAATATTTGGGCGCGAGACTCCTGTAGAATTAGAATTCTCCCAAATCAATAAACAAAATTAATTTCTAATTGTTCTTGTTTATCGAGTAAAATTATGATTTTCTACTCCAGCTTAAATTCTCTAATCTAATGGCAAAAAAAATTGTTGCAGTTATCAAGCTTGCTCTTCAAGCAGGCAAAGCAAATCCTGCTCCTCCTGTAGGTCCAGCTTTAGGACAACATGGTGTCAATATCATGGCATTTTGCAAAGAATACAACGCAAGGACACAAGATAAAGCAGGTTTTGTAATTCCAGTCGAGATTTCTGTTTTTGAAGATAGAAGCTTTACTTTTATCACAAAAACACCTCCTGCTTCCGTCTTAATAACAAAAGCAGCTGGTATAGAGAAAGGTTCCGGTGAATCCGCAAAAGGCTCTGTTGGGAATATAAGTAAAGCTCAATTAGAAGAAATAGCCAAAACTAAGCTTCCTGATCTAAACTGTTTTAGTGTTGAATCAGCAATGAAAGTAATTGAGGGTACTGCTCGTAATATGGGCGTCTCTATCACTGATTGAGTTCAATACACAATTTCTCACTATTTAGGGGAGGTTAGTTAAAAACCGTTTGCACCCAATATTATTATGAAAAAACTATCTAAAAGAATGGCGGCTCTATCAACAAAGATAGAAGATCGCATTTACGCACCACTAGAAGCTCTTAGTATTATCAAGGAAAATGCTAATGCAAAATTTGATGAAACTATTGAAGCACATATACGTCTAGGTATTGATCCAAAATATACTGATCAACAATTAAGGACCACTGTTGCATTACCACATGGTACTGGCCAAAGCATCAAAATTGCTGTAATTACAAGCGGTGAGAATGTATCGAAAGCTAAAGCTGCTGGTGCAGATTTATTTGGAGAAGAAGATCTTGTAGAAAGTATCAACAAAGGAAATATGGAATTTGATCTACTTATTGCGACTCCAGATATGATGCCAAAGGTTGCAAAATTAGGAAGAGTTTTAGGACCTAGAGGTTTAATGCCTAATCCTAAAGCTGGAACAGTAACTAATGACATTGCTAATGCAATAAAAGAATTCAAAGCTGGTAAGCTCGAATTTAGAGCTGATAAGGCTGGAATCGTTCATGTCCGCTTTGGAAAAGCAAGTTTCACTAAAGAGGCTCTATTTGACAACTTAAAAACCTTACAAGAATCAATTGATAAAAATAAACCTAGTGGAGCTAAAGGAAAGTATTGGAAAACTTTTTATGTAACTTCAACAATGGGGCCTTCAGTTCAATTAGACATAAATGCTGTACAAGATTACCAACCTGAAGGTTAACGCTTTGTAGTATAATTTAAATTGCAATAATACGGCCAAAGAAAGTAGGTTCATTTAGTTATTCTAAATTTTTAATTCCTACCGAGGACTCGTCTTAAATTATTTCTTTTTGGATCTAATAAAAGCGGCCTCTTTAAAAGAACTTTGCCGCATTTCCTGCTCTCCCTAAATTACGATCCAAAAAACATCAATGGGCCGAACACTAGAGAATAAGCAAAAAATCGTTACTGAGATTAAATCTCTTTTAGACGACTCGGAAATGGCTGTAGTTCTTAACTATAAAGGTTTAACAATCAAAGAGATGTCAGATTTGCGATCTAGATTGCAAACAACTAATGGCATCTGCAAAGTTACTAAAAATTCATTAATGCGCAAAGCTATTGATGGAGATAGTAATTGGAACGATCTTGAATCTTTACTGACCGGAACAAATGCTTTTGTGTTAATTAAAGAAGATGTTGGTGGTGCTGTAAAAGCAATCCAATCTTTTCAAAAAGACACCAAAAAATCCGAGACCAAAGGAGCTTTATTTGAAGGCAGACTTCTTAGCGATTCTGAAATAAAAGAAATTGCAAGTCTTCCATCTAAAGAAGTATTGATGGCAAAAATTGCTGGCGCTCTAAATGGCGTAGCAGAAAAAATTGCGATCTCTATCAATGAAGTGCCTTCTGGACTTGCTAGATCACTTAAACAACATTCTGAAAAATCAGAATCTTAAATCAAAACCCTAATTAACTTTTAAGAAAATGTCCGCAAAAACTGAAGAAATTCTTGATTCATTAAAATCTTTATCACTTTTAGAAGCATCTGAGCTTGTAAAGCAAATTGAAGAGGCTTTTGGTGTATCTGCTGCTGCTTCTGCAGGTGTAGTAATGGCAGCTCCAGGAGCAGCTGGCGGTGACGCAGATGGTGGCGCTGCTGAAGAAAAAACTGAATTTGATGTAGTTCTCGAAAGCTTTGATGCAGCTGCAAAAATTAAAGTACTTAAGGTTGTAAGAAATGCAACTGGTCTAGGTCTTGGCGATGCAAAAGCACTTGTTGAATCTGCACCAAAAACAGTTAAAGAAGGAATTGCCAAAGCAGATGCTGAATCTTTAAAGAAAGAGATTGAAGAAGCTGGCGGTAAAGTTACAC
>QCBK01000001.1 GCA_003281635.1 Prochlorococcus sp. AG-347-G22 | reverse complement strand
TAAATATGTTGGTGCTTTATATCTACCAGGTAGACATCTATTTAAAGTTTCAAGATGACTCCAGCAAACTGTCTTTTCTATATCTTTAACTGAGTTTCCTTTTAAAATTAATAGTCTAAGAGCCTTGCAAAATAAAGGATAACCTGCTTCTAGTTCATCTATATTTAGCTTTGCTGCTGACATAGATCAAAGATGAATTATCAACTAATAATCTATACAACTATGGTGCACAATTGGTTCATATTTCAAATTTCTCAATAATTAGAAATTAATCTAGAAATGCGACGCAATCTATTTCAACTAAAACTCCTTTTGGTAGAGATGAAACTTCCACACAAGCTCTTGCGGGAGGATTCTCTATATTAAAAAAATCACTATATATGTTATTGACAATTTGGAAATTACTTAAGTCCGTTAAGTAAATAGTTGTTTTTATTACATCCTCTATTTTGGCTCCACCAGCTTTAAGAACTTCTGCGAGATTTTTTAAAACTTGAATAGTTTCCTTCTCTATATCACCTAAACATGTTATTTCATTTGAAGCTGGGTCTATGGCAATTTGACCAGAACAATAGATAAAATTCCCAGCTTTTATTGCTTGATTATAAGGTCCTACTGGATTTGGAGCATTTGATGTTTGTATTACTTGTTTGGGGGACATTTGTTTCAGAAGATACTTAACTATTTAAACCCATAAATCTTTATTTGCTCTTAAAAAAGTAAATTCTTCTAAATTTTTTGCTCTTAAGAAAAGGTTTATTTTCATCTCTTCATCAAGTGAAAATGGAATTGTCAATTCATTAAGAGAAAGTTTTTTTTCAACTTCCGAAAGTTTATTTTTTAAATCTTTATCTTTAGGCTTGATATTTAACGCCCACAATATATTTGACTTGGTATATTCATGTGCACAATATATGAGAGTATTTTTTGGTAAAGATTTGATTCTTTCTAGAGAAGAATACATTTGTTGATAAGTTCCTTCGAAAATTCTTCCACAGCCTCCAGAAAATAATGTGTCACCAATAAAAAGAACAGGATTTTTCCCGTTCAAAAAGAAGGCAATATGTGAGCTTGTATGTCCTAATACTTCAATTATTTTTACTTCTTCACCTAATATATTCAAAGTTTCTCCATCCTCTACAGATATATTTTGAAAAGGTATTCGCTTTTTTTCTTTCAAGGAAGCGATCACTTTTACATTTGGCCATTTTTCAATAAGAGACTTCGTCCCTCCAATATGATCTGGATGATGATGAGTTTGCAAAATGGCTTTTAAGTGAAAATTGTTTTCATCTATATATCTAATTACAGGTTCGTGAACAGATGGATCTATAACCACAACGGATTTATCTTTTACCCACAACCAAATGACGTTATCTCTTAAAACTCTAAGTCCGATTATATTTCGAGCTTTATTAAATTCCATTGTTAAATTAGAATGAAGAATGCTTGGAAGAAATTGATCTATGCTTACTATAGCTTTACCAAAAGGAGCGCTCTTAAAAGATTCAATTTCAACTTTTAAAAGAGCAGGGTTAGATTTCTCTGATGCGTTGGACGAAAATAATAGATCATTAACCTATAAATCAAATTGTAAACGGGCTAAAGCATTATTAGTAAGAAATGGAGATGTTCCTGTTTATGTAAGTTATGGTCAGGCTGATTTGGGTATTGTTGGGTATGACGTTTTAAGAGAATCTGAATTAAAAGTAGCAAAGTTATTAGATTTAGGATTTGGGGGGTGTCATATGTCGTTAGCGGTTAAGAAAAATAGCAATTATTTAAAACCAACTGATCTTCCAGCGAATTGTAAAGTAGCAAGTAAATTTATAAAAACAGCAAGATCTTATTTTGAAGAATTTAATATTCCTGTGGAAATTGTTCATTTGACAGGTTCAGTCGAGCTTGGTCCTATTACTGGTATGGCAGAGGCAATAATTGATTTGGTTGCAACGGGAAAGACTCTTAAAGAAAATGGTTTAATTAAAATAGATGATCTTTTTTACTCGACTGCAAGACTTATTGGAAATCCTTTATCTATGAGGTTAGATGATAATCATCTCAGAGATACTATTTTATCAATAGAATCAACTAATGCTTTATAGAAGATTAGCTAAATGTTTTTTAAAGATTTTAGAAGGATTAAAAAGTTAGGTAAATATTTAACTAAAGATAAAAAAACAATCTATCTAATCTTGATAGTTTTGTTACCTGTTTCTTTCTCTGGAGCTATTCAACCATTATTAGTTGGTCAAGCAATTACTATTCTCAAGAACGAAACTACAGATGTTTGGCTCAGTAAAACTTTCTTTGGTCAGTCAATAAATGCAATAATCCTAACTTTATTTATAACTGTTCTCTTTAGATTGGTTCTGCAAGGATACCAAACTTACAATATCCAAGCAGTGGGACAACGTTTGACAGCAAGAATAAGAAGAGAACTTTTTGATCATTCAATATCTTTATCTCTTAAATATCACGATAAAATGCCTGTAGGTAAATTATTAACGAGATTAACAAATGATGTTGATGCTTTATCGGAGGTTTTTGGTAGTGGAGCAGTTGGAGTAATTGCTGACTTCGTTAGTCTGATAGTAATTTCTTTGACAATGCTGTCAATTGATCAAGGACTAGCTATCTTATTACTTTTCACTCAAATCCCAGTTTCGTATTTCATTATATGGCTTCAAAAACGTTATAGAAGAGCTAATTATCAAGTAAGGGAAGAATTGTCTCAACTTAACTCTGATTTTCAAGAGAATCTTCAAGGTTTAGAAGTTGTTCAGATGTTTAGAAGGGAAGCTTTCAATAGTAATAAATTTTCCAAAACTGGAGATGCTTATGAGAAAGCAGTAAATGGAACAATATTTTATGACAGTAGTATTTCAGCGTTTATTGAATGGATTTCTCTTGCCGCAGTTTCTTTGGTTTTGGCAGTTGGAGGATATCTTGTTACTTCTGGAAATATTGGTTTAGGAACACTGACGACTTTTATTTTATATTCCCAAAGACTCTTTGAACCTTTAAGGCAGCTTGCAGAAAGATTTACTCAGATACAAGGAGGTTTAACAGCTGTAGAGAGAATAAATGAATTATTGGATGAAGAAGTACAGATTAAGGACTCTATTTCAGCAAAATATTTTTTAGAAAATTCTAAAAATTTAAATAAGAAATTTAAGGGTAAAATTGAATTCAAGAATGTTAATTTCTTCTACCATGAGGGAGAACATATCCTAAAGAATCTTTCTTTTTTGATCAATCCTGGAGAGCATGTAGCTTTTGTAGGACCAACTGGTTCTGGTAAAACAACAATAATTAGATTGTTATGTAGATTGTATGAACCTCAATCAGGTCAAATTTTAATCGATGATATAGATATAAAAGATATTCCGATAGCAACCCTTAGAAATATGTTGGGAGTAGTTCTACAAGATACCTTTATCTTTAGCGGAAATGTTGCTGATAATTTGAAACTCAATGCCAACATAGACAACCTTGAATTAGAAAATCTTTGTAAAGAATTAGGGTTGGAAAATTTGTTAAAAAAATTACCAGAAGGTTTGCACACTTCGCTAAGAGAGAGAGGAGGAAATCTCTCTTCTGGCGAGAGACAACTTCTTTCAGTCGCAAGAGTAGCGATTAGAAATCCGGTTATTTTAATAATGGATGAGGCTACAGCATTTATGGATCCTTCTACAGAGGCCACATTGCAGAATGATCTTGAAAGAATTCTGTCAAAAAGAACAGCATTAGTAATAGCTCACAGACTAGCAACTATTGAAAGTTCCGATAAGATTTTAGTTTTAAAAGGAGGATCATTAGTTGAGGAGGGAACACATAGTGAATTGAGACTGAAAAAAGGTTTATATTTTCAGCTCTCTGAACTTCAACAAAAAGGATTTGTGAGTTTTTAATGATTTTTAGAAACCAGAGCTCATCAATAAAGAAATCGAATAATTTATCGAGAGAACAGCTGATTGATATATATGGTTTAAATTCTTATGAATTCACTCAAAAAAATAAAGAAGAGATATTCATATGCAGTAAAAGTAAAGATTTAGATCTTATAGAACTAGATCAACTTTTGCAAACTGTTGGCTGGAGCAGAAGGCCTATAAGGAGAGTTAAAAGAGCTTTGGATTTTAGTATTTTGGTTGTTGGGTTATGGCGTCATGATGATAAATTTCCTAGGCTAGTAGGATTTGCAAGATGCACTGGCGATGGAATTCTCGAAGCAACAGTATGGGATGTGGCTATTAATCCTGTTTATCAAGGCCTAGGATTGGGGAAAGAATTAATGAAATATATTCTGAAAGAATTAAAAAGTATTGGTATTTCTAAAGTTACCCTTTTTGCTGATGCGGAAGTCGTATCATTTTACAAAAGACAAGGTTGGATATTAGAACCAAGAGGTTCTAAATGTGCTTTTTGGTATGCAAATTAATTATTTTTTGTAGTAGTCAGAATATATAGATTTTGTAGATTCACCTTTTAACCATCTTCTTCTAAAGTTCCAGTTTTTAAGTGCTTGGAGAAAAATATTAGTTCTTTCCCATTTTCTTGAACTTATAAAAATTGGTAAACTTAATTGTTTTAAATCTTTCTTGTTTTTCAATCTTCTTAAAAAATCTACGTCTTCCATTAAAGGTATCTTTTTAAACCCATTATTCTTAAAATAAGTTGTTCTATGGATAATTAAACCTTGATCACCATAAGGTTGTCTCAAAAATCGACTTCTAATATTGACAAGAACCTCTAGGACTCTAAAAATTATCTTTTTATTATTAATTTTAAATTTAAAATAGTAAATATAATTCTTGTTCACCTTTAAAGCTGAATTTATTTTTGTAAACCAATCATGAGTTAATCTCGTATCTGCATGCAAAAATATAAGCCAGTCTCCTTTTGAATTCTTAGCACCAATATTTAATTGTAACCCTCGATTTCTTTCTTTGGATCGATATACTTTTGCTCCATAAATATTTGCTATGTCAATAGTTTTATCTTCACTACCACTGTCAACAAGAATAATTTCTCCCTCTTTATGAATAGTCAACAAGTCTGAAAGCAATAATGGCAAATTATTGGCTTCATTGATTGTTGGGATGATAATTGAGACTTTAGACAAGTTGATTACTTTCTATTTTCGATATCAGATATTGTATCTATATCTATTTTTTTATCTAAAAACTTGGATTTAAATTTTAAAGAAGCAAAATTATTAATTGTATTTTGAAGAACATTTTCTGTCCCCCATTTAATGTTGATAAAAGGTAAATATAGATGAGTTGACATTATTTTTTCTGATAAACCAATAAGCCAATATCCTCCGTCATTAGATGGTCCTATAATAAGGTCATTTTGTTGTAGCTTATTTTGAGTATTCAATAAATCTTGATGGCATAAATCTGGGAGGTCAGTTCCGATAAAAATAATATTTTTAATATTATGTCTAGCGCAAAATTTCTTGTTTAAAACTATTTGCCTTTTCATTTTTTCTCCCAGGCAACCTTTACCCTGTAAATTAAATTTTTTGATGCCTAATTCTTTGGACCATCTTCTACAATTTTTTTCTCCTAAACCAGATATGGCTATAGAAATATCAATTAGTTTTGTTTTTTGGAGAGATTTGGCGACTGAAATTGTGTGTTTGGTCATCACACTTTGTACTTTTACCGAATTACTTTTACCTATATCTTTTGATAACCTTGTTTTGCATCTACCAAAACCATGCCATTTAGCCATGATAATAAGTAATGCTTTATCCAAAATTGTAGGAAGAATTGAAATAATTATATGCCTATTAAAAAAAATAAAAACTGACTTTATCAATTTAGATGATGCATTGTTAAATAATTTTAAATTTGTCGTGATCTTATGATTTGATAATGGCCAATTATAAAATTCCAACTAGATTAGTAATCTATAGAAAAAAATTTTGCAAGCAACTAATCCTATTTGGGCGGAAGTTCAACGATCACTTCAAAAAACTTTAAGTAAGCCTTCATTTGAGACTTGGATAAGGCCTGCTAAATTTAATTGTTTTGAGAATGGTTTATTGACCCTAGTTGCTCCCAATACATTTTCTAGTGATTGGTTAAGAAAGAATTATTGTGAAACTATTGAAAAAGCTGCAAAAGAAATTTGTGGCCACGATGTAAAAGTTGTTTTTAAATCTGAATCAAATATCACCACCGATTTAACAAATAAAGATAATCTGGACGAAAAGGTCGTTAGTCATAATACAAAACCATTTCCTAATAATAGCCAAGATATTTCTCAAAAAAATCGATCCAAAAATCCTAATGGTTTAAATTTACGCTACGTCTTTAAAAGATTTGTTGTAGGTCCAAATAGTAGGCTGGCTCATGCTGCGGCCTTAGCTGTTGCCGAATCACCTGGCAGAGAATTCAATCCATTATTCATTTGTGGTGGAGTAGGTCTCGGCAAAACTCATTTAATGCAAGCAATAGGTCATTATCGAGTAGAAATAGATCCAGAAGCAAAAGTTAAATATGTTTCTACAGAAACTTTTACTAACGACGTTATTAGTGGCATTCGGAGAGATGGAATGACAGCTATTAGAGATAAATATAGAAATGTAGATTTGATATTAATAGACGATATACAGTTTTTAGAAGGTAAAGAGTATACACAGGAAGAATTTTTCCATACTTTCAACGCTCTGCACGAATCAGGAAGCCAAATAGTTATTGCAAGTGACAGACCTCCAAATCAATTATCGGGAATTCAAGAGAGATTAATTTCTAGATTCTCAATGGGTATGACTGCAGATATTCAACCCCCCGACCTTGAGACAAGGACGGCTATCCTTCAAAAAAAGGCTGAACAAGAAAAGATGAGTCTCCCAAGAGATTTAATTCAATTTATAGCTGGAAGATTCAGTTCGAATATACGAGAATTGGAGGGAGCATTTACTAGAGCTGTTGCATTTGCATCAATAACAGGTTTGCCAATGACAGTACAATCAATTGCTCCAATGCTTGATCCGAATAGTGTTGGAGTAGTTGTTACTCCAACACAAGTTATTAATAAAGTGTCAGATTTCTTTAAAGTTTCTACTGATGAATTGATTAGTTCAAGTAGGAGAAAACCAGTAAGTCAAGCTAGACAAATAGGGATGTATCTTATGCGACATGGGACGGATCTAAGCCTACCAAGAATTGGAGATGAATTTGGGGGCAAAGACCATACAACAGTTATGTATGCAATTGAACAAGTTGAAAAAAAATTATCTATTGATCCAAATATTGCAAGTCAAGTACAAAAAATAAGAGATTTACTTCAAATAGATTCAAGAAAAAATTTATAGTTTTACCTTTAACTAGAAATAAATTTTCTAGGATCTTGATCATATCTATGACTTAATGGTAATTTATCTGTCTCATTGATGTCACTCAGTGATTCAATTTTATTTAATGATTGTCTTAATAATCTTGCTGAAATAATTGGCATATCTCGTGGAACTGAGATTCTATTTTTTAAGTATCTTAAAGAGATTCCTGAGAGTTTTTTAGGGATTATTACTTCACCTGTGATCATGTGAGTCAATGCTGATCTCAATGATTCCTCAAATGATTCTTTATCGTATGGATTTACTTTTAGTAAATTGTCTTTATGCTTTATTATTCTTTTAAGGGCAATTTTAGCGAAATATTTTGAATCATAATTTTTATTTAATTCATAATTACCTAGACCCTGGCCTGTATCTATTAATTGAGAGAAAGTAGTCTGTTGTTCATTGCTTTCTTTATAACATCCCCCCATTTGAGGGGGTAAGTCATGAGAGTGAGTATGAAAATCTCCTTGAGTGCCTCTATAAGCACTTGTTCCTTCAAAAAGAGTAAGCCAGTTATCTACATGACGATAATTAGATCTTAAATTAAACCCTTTATAATAAATAAGTGATGCATTTATTCTCTCCATATAGGGAATGAAAATTATATCTCCAACACCAGGTTCTATATCACCAGTATTAGATACTGATGGATCAATAAAACCTGATTTTGATCTACTTAAGATTTTATCGAATTTAGAAATGGATTCTTTAAATCTTTTTTTTCTAAAATTGCTATCTATAATGCTAAAGTTTTCTCGGCAAAGCCAATTACACCAAGATCTGAAAATTACTCTTTCTAATTCTCGAATTTTAATAAGTTTACCGGATGTTATAAAAGATCCAAGTGCACCAAATCTATTTTCTAAAAAAGCTATGATATCATCGCTTTCAGTTATAACTTGTCCTTTAAATTCGATCGCGGGCAATTTACCCGATCTGACTTTATCAAGAAACCAACTTTCTTTTTGACCGTAGCAAAACATATTTATTTTTTTGACTCTGTACGGAATTCTCTTATATTCAAGCCATAACCAAATTTTCTGGCAGTATGGACACCAAGAATGCCTATCTCTAAAGAGGGTTACTATTGCATCATTTTCACTATGCCCAAATAATCTTAGATTAGCGTAGGAATTATTTATACCGTTGACTCTATCTAGATCTTCAACTTCAAATTTATTTAAATCATCCCATGTCAAAATCCCATTCATTATTTGAATTAAAGCTATAAACTATCGTTATAATAATTGATTAAAAAAAGTCTTGGAATTTGAATTTGATTTAATTGTTGTTGGCGCTGGATCTGGAGGACTCGCGGCGGCTAAACGTGCGGCTAGTTATGGAGCAAAAGTCGCAATCATTGAAGTAAATCAAATAGGAGGAACTTGTGTGATAAGGGGATGTGTTCCTAAAAAATTGATGGTTTATGCAGCTAAAAGTAAAAAAAATATGGATTCTTCTGAAGGATATGGATTAAAAAATGAAGGTATTAATTTTGAATCAAATATTTTATTGAAGAATGTTAGAGAGGAGGTTTCTAGATTAAGTAATTTGCATAGAAACTCTCTAAAAAAATTGAATGTAACTATTTTTGAGGGCTTAGGAAGATTTACTAGTCAAAATGAATTAGAAATTATTTGTCCAAAAACGAAGAAAATTAAAAATAAAATAAGTTCAAAAAAAATCCTTATTTCAGTTGGAGGTAAACCAAAGAAATTAAATATTCCTGGGGTAGATTTGGCATGGACGAGTGATGATATTTTTGAACTAGAAAATTTTCCCAAGTCAATATTAATAGTTGGGGGAGGATATATTGCCTGTGAATTTGCTTCCATTTTTAGAAATTTAGGTACTGAAGTAACTCAATTAATTAGGGGTCAAAATTTACTTAAAGGTTTTGATGAGGATCTTTCTTCATGCCTAGAAGAATCACCTACTTTTGCTGAAATAAATATAATTAACAATACTCAATTAAAGTCTATCAAGAGAGTTAATGGGAATCTGGAATCTACCCTAAACTCAGGGGAAAAACTCCTAACTAATAATATCCTTATTGCAACAGGAAGAGAACCAAATCTTTTGCCTTTAAATTTAGATTTTTTAAATCTAAAGATGGATGGCCAATATTTAGATGTTGATGAACTTAATCAAACAAGCAATGCAAATATATTTGCCGTTGGTGATATCATAAATAAACCTAACTTAACTCCAGTAGCAATAGAGCAAGGGAGAGTTTTTTCGGATAATTTTTTTAATGACCAAAAAAGAAAAGTAAATTATGAATATATCCCTAAGGCCGTTTTTACTATTCCAGAAATTTCAACAGTTGGCTTATGTGAGAAAAGAGCTAAAGAGATTTACTCTGAAAAGAATATAAAAATTTTTAAATGTAAATTTACCCCTATGTCTAATACCTTTAAAAAGAATAAATCTAAATGTATGTTGAAGATTGTAGTTCATAAGCTAACTGACAAAGTCCTAGGATGTCATATGTTTGGAGAAACATCATCGGAGATTATTCAAATGGTGTCAATTTCATTAAATGCAGGAATTACAAAAAAAGACTTTGATATTACTATGGCTTTGCATCCAACCATCTCAGAAGAATTTGTGACTATGTATGGATAAAATTATGAATTAGAAAGTTTAAATTTTTCTTGAACAACCAGAAACACTATAAGTAACGCAAAGTAAATAAACAAACCTATCCTTAATTCATAAAGGAAGTTAAATCCTTTAAGGAAAAGTATCTTATCTAGAATGTAGAAAATATAAAGATTAAGCAAAATAAATCCTTCAATTCTGGTAATTTTTCCTTTGCTCCAGAAAATTGGTAAGCATGCAAAGGTGGTTAAAACCATAAAAGGTAAGTCAACTTTTATAAGACTTTGTTCAATTACTAAACCTTTAAATCCTGAAAAAATACTACAACTTCCAAGGATTAAAAGTTGATTGAGCAAATTGCTTCCTATTACATTCCCAATCGCAAGATCTGTTTTGCCTTTAAATGCAGCAATTATTGAAGTTACTAATTCTGGTAAAGATGTCCCAGTGGCGACGATAGTTAAACCAATAACAATTTCATTTACACCCAAAAGTGAAGCAAGCGTTTGAGAACCATTTACTAAGATATTTGAACCAAAGCTTAAAAGAAATATTCCCAATATTAACTTTAGTAAAATGTTAAATTTCCCTTTATAGTTATCTTTTAATTCTTCTATCTCAGGTTCAGCATCTTTTGTCTCATCTCCTCTCTCCTTAATTGTATTGATTTCCCATATTGTATTTAAGATTAAACAAAATATTAGAAATATTCCAGCTTGCAATGTCAATAAGCCTGTTGATGACATAGCCCAAACTGCACAAGAAATTGCCATTAAAAGAGGCACATCTCTTCTGACTATTCTGCTTTTTACCTTAAGAGGTGTTATTAAAGAGCTTATACCCAAAACAACGAGAACATTAAAAATATTGCTTCCAATTACATTGCTTGCAGCAAGCGAATCACTGCCTTTTAAAATTGAACTTAAACTTACCAACAACTCAGGAGAGCTCGTTCCAAGAGAAACAACTGTCAAACCAATTACTATTTGGGGAATTCCTAAAATTAAAGATAAAAATATGGCTCCTTGAATAAAGAACTCTCCTCCAGCAAAAAGTAGAACTACGCCTAAAACTATTTCTATTATTGGAAATAAAAAATTACTCATATTTAGGCTTTATATTTAGATAATAAAAATTTTCATAATTGGGTAATAACTATCCTCGAATATCTATAAATTATTGTCAATTTTAATTTGCTGTTAAAATTGACTAAATAGAAAAAATTTTGAAGACTTTTACCATAATAAAACCTGATGATTGGCATTTACATTTAAGGGAAGGTCTTGTATTAAAAAATATCATTCATTTTACTTCAAAATATTTTGGAAGAGCCATTGTAATGCCAAATACTAAAAGTCCCATAACATCAATCAATAGCGCTATATCTTATAGGAAATCTATTGTTGAAGCGTTACCAGAAAGTTCTAAGTTTGAACCACTAATGACAATTTATCTTACAGATGAGACTGATAAAAGGGAACTAATAAATGGTTTTAAAAATAATGTCTTTTTCGCAGCAAAATTATATCCTGCTAATGTCACAACTAATTCCAGTCATGGAGTTAGGAAAATAGAAAATCTATATAAGATCTTTGAATTAATGCAAGATTCTGGAATGCCTCTTTTAATTCATGGGGAAGTGACTGATTCTGAAGTAGATGTATTCGATAGAGAAGAAGTTTTTATAGATAAAGAACTTTCTCAAATAACTAAAAGATTTCCAAAATTAAAAATCGTTTTAGAACATATAACTACCTCTTATGCAGTGAATTTTGTTCAAGAAAATAATATTGGAGCTACTATCACTCCGCATCATTTGCATATAAATAGAAATGCAATGTTTTTTGGAGGTTTAAATAGTGATTTTTACTGCTTACCAGTTGCTAAGAGAGAAAATAATAGACTCGCGTTAAGGAAAGCTGCAACAAGTGGGGAAAAATGTTTTTTCTTGGGAACTGACTCTGCTCCACATCTTAGGAAATGGAAGGCTTTTTGTGGATGTGCAGGTATTTTTAATTCGCCAGTAGCAATAGAAAGCTATCTAACGGTATTTGAAGAGGAGGATGCTCTAGATAACTTTGAAAAGTTTGCAAGTTTGAATGGTCCTAATTTTTACAATTTGCCCCCAAATAAAGAAAAATTGAAATTAGTTTCTAGACCTAATAAAATTAAAGAATTTATTGATGTTTTTGAAGAAAAAAATATTGTCGGGCAAATAAAACCATTTCATGCAGGAGAAACTTTACAATGGCAAATAGATGGGATAGTAAATTAAAAAAAAAGATTTTAATCTGACAATTATAAAAGTGTAAATATTCCAATTTTTCTTGGTTAAATGGGTTTCTTTCAGCTACGATTAGAAAGCGCAAAATTCCTTTGGGAGTGTGGCGGAATTGGTAGACGCGCCGGACTTAAAATCCGTCGAGCGATTTAGCTCGTGGGGGTTCAAGTCCCCCCACTCCCATTATTTAATTATTTATTTTTAGTTCTGACGATAACTTCCAATAGTTGTTATGTTTTAACTAAGTAACCAAAAATTAAAATGGAAAGTTTTTTCAATAATTCATTCGCTACTTTAGTTGCTTATATCGGAATTATTTCTACCTATTTATTGGTTATCCCATTGTTTCTATTTTACTGGATGAATAATAGATGGAATATTATGGGCAAATTTGAAAGATTAGGAATTTATGGCCTTGTATTTCTTTTCTTTCCAGGTTTAATTTTATTTTCTCCATTTTTAAATCTCAGACTAAAAGGAAGTGGTAAAGGGTAAATAATTGACTAAAGGAAAAGTTATACAAATAGGTTTATTTATTTCATTAATAGGATTAATTAGTTATTATTTTTCACCGCAGATTGGTATCGATAATTTTACAGCCACTGCTCTATCAAGTTGCATCTTGATTTTGATTGTTATTACTTGGGTAACATCTTATGTTTATAGAGTTGTAAATGGAAAAATGACTTTTATGGAACAAAGGAAGCGTTATAGAAAAGAGTATGAAAAAGTTGTTAATGATAAACTAGAAACCAAATTCAACTCATTATCAAAGGAAGAGCAGCAAAAACTTATGGAAGATTTAGAGAAAAATCCATAAATTTTTCATAGAAAAATATCTAAAAATTATGAAAGATAACAAAATGCAAATTACTAAAAATGAATCTTTATCTAAGGTAGATGAGATGTTTTGTGAGTTAAAAAATAAAAAAAAATTTGCTTTAATGCCTTTTATAATGGCTGGGGATCCCAATATTGAAATAACGTCTGAGATCTTATTAAAGTTACAAGAAAATGGAGCTGACCTTATTGAATTAGGTATCCCGTATAGTGACCCACTTGCAGATGGACCTGTTATTCAAGTGGCGGCCTCTCGCGCCTTAAAGTCAGGTACCAGCTTAAGAAAAGTAATTATACTTTTAGAGTCTTTAAAAGGTAAATTAAATATCCCCATCATCCTTTTTTCTTACTTGAATCCATTACTATGTTTTGGCTTTGAAAGGTTTTGTGAGATGGCATCTGATGCTGGAGTTTCTGGACTAATAGTTCCTGACCTCCCTTTGGAGGAAGCTTATAAATTTTCTAAAATAGTTAGTAACTATTCTATGGACTTAATTTTATTAGTAGCGCCAACTACTCCTTTTGAAAGAATGAAACAAATATCAAATCATACAAAAGGCTTTACTTATTTAGTCAGTGTTACAGGTGTCACTGGGGAGAGAAACAAAATGGAAAATAGAGTAGAAAATCTTATTGCTAAATTAAAAGATGTAAATAGCAATCCAATTGCTGTTGGTTTTGGAATATCAACTCCAGAACATGTTAATAAAGTTCGTGAGTGGGGAGCAGATGGAGTAATTATTGGTAGTGCATTTGTAAAACGAATCTCGAGCTCAAGTGAAAAAGATGTTGTCGATCATGTTGGTGAGTTTTGTAAAGAAATGCGTTTAGCGGCTGATCAAAAAAAATAAATACAAAGATAATATATTAATTAAAAGAATTATTTATATAAAATAAATTAAAAATGTTATGACCAATTTATTGTTGTTGTTTTTAAGATTCTTCTGTAGGTAATAATCTGATTTGTTTTCTTCCCAGCTTAATTTCGAATTCATCACCTGCTTTTAAATCAAGAAGTGCTGTATATGCTTTCCCAATTAGAAGATTTCCATTGCCTTGAACTGTAGCAATATAACTAAGTTTTCTTCCACCTTTTCCAATACCTGCAACTCCAGAATCACCAAGATTAACCCCTTTTGCTTCTAAAAGTGCTTCATAAAATGCAGTAAAGTTTAAGCGTTCACCTCCGTTTTTTTTAGTGGAAACATATCCACAGGCGCGAACTAGGTCAGATTTGCTAACATCACCAAGTTCTTTAACTTTTGCAAGGAGATCGCTACCAGTTAGCATAATTAATTAAAAGAAAGTTGTATTAAATAACATAGCAATCTGCGTGTAATATATGCAATTATTAAGTATCTATTCATCCTCTTATTTATATTTAAAAATGGAAAAGTTTGTAGTTTTTGGACGGTACTGTGAAGATGCAATTATTAAAAGGGAACCATTTCGTGAACAACATCTTAATAGACTTAAAAACTTAAAAGATCGAGATATTCTAGTTACATTAGGACCAACAAAATGTACTAAATATTTGTTTGGAATTTTTATTGCTGATAATGTAAACGAGTTAAAAGATCTTATTGAGGAGGATATATATTGGGAAAAAGGTATATGGATTAATTATGATATTTATCCCTGGATTCAAGCATTGTAAATATAATTTATGAAAAAATTTTGTAATTATTAACTATTAATAGAAAAAGAATTAATTTAAATGAAAATACATAATTTTTTTGCTTAAATAATTCAATTGTTGATCATATTTAGTAGCTAAAACGATATTTATTTAAACATTAGTTTTAAGAGGTTATTTCATTTTTAATTAAAAATATATTATTTTAATAATATTTATTTACTAGTATCTTGATTTATCTGGTTTACTAATGAGTCGATATCTAATTGATTATATGGTGGTGTTTGTTTTGTTTCTAGATAATCGTTCTTGATATTGTTTAACCATTTTTGCTCAATCTTTATAAGATTTTTTGCAATATTGAACATGCCGCCTTTTTTATATAATTCTTTCATTTTGAGAATAATCTCGGAGGTTCTACTCGATTTAATATTTAATTCATTTGCTAAGTCTTTTTGCGTAAATCCATGCGTTTTTAACCAATCTTTAATGAAGGAAACGAGTTCTTTTTCTTCCTGTATAGATAATTTACTCATTCAATAAAAAGGAAATAACTTATTAAGCTTATTCTCTGCTCTTGCTCTTATTGAAGGAGTCATGTATTTGCTCCATATACTGAGTACTGCTGTGAGGGCTACAAAATCATCACTAAAACCAACTAAAGGCATAAAGTCAGGGAAAAGATCAAATGGCATTATCAAATATGCTAGAGCAGCCATTAATGAAACTCTAACTTGTGCAGGAGTATAAGGATCTAACGCCATCTCTAAAACTTCTAAGGCAGGCTTGGCAATTGTTCTTCCCGCTTTAATAAGAATCTTGATAATGATATTTTCATCAAATGTTGAACTTTCTAAAACTTCAGCATCATAGATTTTTTCTTGAGTTTTGTAATTCTCTTTCATCCTTATAAATGAAATTTAAATATTTTTAATGGAATTTTTAGCTAATACTATCAACTAATCCATTCTGTATTCCTGCTTTTCTAAGTTTTCTTAAAGCACGTTGAACAACTTGTCGGCAATATTCCCTGCTACAACTCATATGTCTTGCAACTTCAGCTAAAGTTCTCCATTCATTTGAGCCGTCTAAACCAAATCTTAAGCTTACTATCTTTCTTTCTTTCTCAGTTAAATTTGCTTTATCTAATAACGTCCAAGCAGAGGCTGTCCTTTCGGCTAATTCGGCTAATTCCATTGGGGGAGTTTGATCACTTGGAAGAATATCAACTAACTCGGAAGGATCTGATTTTGATTTAACAGTACCTTGGAGACTAACAGTTATGCTTCTCAATTCACAAGAAAGGAGTTCGTCAATTTCCTCTTTGGTTATTTTCATTTCTTCAGCTAGCTCATCACTAGTAGGTGGAATACCCTTAAGTTGCATAAGCTTTGATTTTGCTGATCTTAGTTTTGTAAGTTTTTCATTAATGTTGACGGGGATCCTTATCGTTCTACTTTGAGTTGACAATGCTCTATTTAGACCTTGCCTAATCCACCAATAAGCATAGGTGGAAAATCTATGCCCTCTAGACGGATCATATTTTTCTACGGCCCTTGTAAGACCTAATGTACCCTCCTGAATTAAGTCCAGTAATTCTAATCCTTTACCTTGGTATCTCTTGGCGAGGTTGACAACTAGTCTTAGGTTGGCTGTTATCATCTCGTTTTTAGCTTTTTCACCAATTTTTATTTTTTTTCTCTCAGCTTCGGAGTATTCACAAGCGGGGCCTTTCCCTCCTGCCTCTTGGCATCTATTAACAAGTACTACCATTTCTTGGACTTTTCTGCCCATTGTGAGTTCTCTTTCGGGAGTCAAAAGTTGATGACGACCTATTTCACCAAGAAAATCGCTTAATGAACTCACGATTTACCTCATTGTTAATATATTTAACTTATAGTCAATTCAGTAATAAGCCACACATGTAATAATTAATTAATATTTAATTAATAATTATTGTTTAGTTAATTTACATTGTTTTTCAAAATTTTTAGGTAAAAAAAATCAAAAATTATAAATATTAATTATTCAATTTTTCTTCTAGATTCTAGAACAGCAAGTACATCTCTCCACTCAACCCCTTTATGCATAAGGGCTACTTGCAGATGATAAATTAAATCAGCTGCTTCATTCGAGATTGAATTTTTATCCTTATCTTTGCAAGCCATTATAAATTCTGCAGATTCCTCTCCTATTTTTTTCAAAATAGTATTACTACCTTTTGTTAATAAATGATTTGTGTAACTTTTTTCTGATGGATTTATTGATCTTTCGTTAATTGTATTGAATAATTCAGAGCAAATATTTGAGAAGGGAGTTGTTTTTTTCTCTTTTTTATCACTTTGATTAATTTTGATTTCGTTGAAAAAACAACTTGTTTGCCCAGTGTGACATGCTCCTGAACCATTTTGTTCAATCAAAAGGATTAGTGCATCATTATCGCAGTCGAATCTTATCTTCTTAAGTATTTGGGTACTTCCACTTGTAGCTCCTTTTCTCCAAATTTCGGATCTTGATCTACTCCAATAATGAACGTTTTTGGTTTCAAGTGTCATTGTCAAAGATTCTTTGTTCATCCAAGCAAGCATAAGAATTGTTCCGTCAAGCCAATCTTGTGCTATTGCAGGTATTAATCCATTATTATCAAAGCGTAGATCCTCTATCGAAAAATTAGTTGAATAAGTCATTATGTTTGTTATGTTAAATCCTACTCAAAGTGTTTTATTAAAAATTATCCTAACAGTTAATTGATGTATATTCATTCTCTGAAATTTTCATGCAGCAAAAGTTATCAGGATTTTCCCTGTTCACATAGGCAATGGCGCCATGAAGGCCACTGCAGATTTGTACATGGATATTCAAGATCATTCACCTTTTGGTTCACTGCAAAAAAATTAGACATAAATGGTTTTGTTGTCGATTTTTCAAGTCTAAAGCCCCTAGAAAATAGACTAAAGGAGCAATTTGACCATACTTTTCTAATAAATAAAGATGACCCTTTGCTGAATTACTGGGAAAAATTACATGACTTAGATGCTTTAGATCTGCGAATTATGGATAATGTAGGAATGGAGTTCACCTCTGAATTAATTTGGAGATGGGCTAATGAATACTTACAGGATAAGGATAAGGGCAGAACATGTTGTTGGAAAACAGAATCAAAAGAAAATAAATCGAATAAAGCAAGTTATGAGGAAATTCCTGATTGGTTTAAATCTTAGATTGAAGTTGCTAATTTTTAAGTCATATAGGATTCTTAGATATTTAATCAACATTTATCTCTCCATTAATCAGATAAATATTAATCTCATCTTTATTAAGGTAATGATTATTCAATATATTATTTGAAATTTTTGTCTCAATTTGTTTTTGAATAATTCTTTTTAAAGGCCTTGCACCATAGGTATGATCGAAACTATTTTCGACAAGTTGGTTAATTGCTTCATCCGTAATTTTGAATTTTAAGTTTTTTTTGTTCAGTCTTTTTGCTAAATGTTGAAGCTGGATTTTTGCAATTTCTTTTATGTCATTTAATTCTAAATTGTTAAAAATAACTATTTCATCAAGTCGATTTAAAAACTCAGGCTTGAAAAATTTTTTAATTTCATTATCTACAACTTTTTTAATTTCATTTGTATCTTCTTTTCTAACTGATAAATCATTTATTGATTGACTTCCTAAATTACTTGTGAGAACAATGATTGAATTTTTGAAATTGATTGTACGACCTTGACCATCAGTAATGATTCCATCATCAAGAACTTGTAAGAGAATATCTAGAATATCTTTGTGAGCTTTCTCTATTTCATCTAGGAGTATTAATGAATAAGGATTTTTGCGCACAGCTTCAGTTAGTTGACCGCCTGATTCGAAACCTAAATATCCAGGAGGCGCACCTATGATTTTGCTTACTGAATGCTTTTCCATATATTCAGACATATCCAGTCTTGTAATTGAAGAATTTGAATCGAATATTATTTTGGCTGTTACTTTACTTAGCTCTGTTTTCCCAACACCAGTTGGACCTAAAAAGAGAAAACTGGCTAATGGCTTGCTAGGATCATTTAGACCAGTCCTTGATCTCTTAATGGAATCTGCAACTGCCCTAATTGCACTATCTTGACCAATAATTTTTTCTTTAAGGATTGACTCGAGGCTCAAAAGTTTATCTTTTTCTGACTGGTTTAAGTTCTGTACTGGAATAGAGGTCCACTTTGAGACAACTTCTGCAATATCATCAAAAGTTACCTCTTGTCTTAAAAGACTTGTATCTCCATTTTTTTGAGAATTTACAAGGGACTCACTTTTTTCTTTCAATTTTTTTTGCAAAGAATTTAAAGTTCCAAATTCTAATTCTGCTGCTTTGTTGAGGTCAAAACTCCTTTTGGCTTGATCTATTTGCAATTGAATAGATTCAATTTCTTCTTTTATGGTGCTAATTTCATCAATTTCATCTTTTTCTTTTTTCCATTGAGCGCCTAATTCTGCCTGTTTATCTTTAAGGGATATAAGTTCATTATTTATTTTTTTTAATCTTTCTAAAGAAAAATCATCCGTTTCTCTTTTTAATGATAATTTTTCCATCTCAAACTGTAGAACTTTTCGATCAATTTCATCAATTTCTTCAGGTTTAGAAGTTATGACCATATTCAATCTTGAGGCTGCTTCATCGATTAGATCTATTGCTTTGTCAGGAAGAAATCTATCGTTAATATATCTTTCGCTAAGGGTTGCAGCAGCCACTAAAGCATTATCAGAAATTCTCACACTATGATGAACTTCGTATCTTTCTCTCAATCCTCTTAAAATTGATACAGTATCATCTATTGAAGGAGCATCAACTTTTATCTTTTGAAATCTTCGTTCTAAAGCAGGATCTTTTTCTATATTTTGTTTATGTTCATTAATAGTTGTAGCACCAATACATCTAAGTTCTCCTCTCGCAAGCATTGGTTTTAATAGGTTGCTTGCATCTAAAGAACCTCCACTAGCGCCTGCACCAACTACCGTATGGATTTCATCAATAAAAAGAATAATCTTACCGTCTGATTCTTTCACTTTCTTTAGAATATTTTTTATTCTTTCTTCAAATTCTCCACGATATTTTGCTCCAGCTAAAAGTGAACCCATATCTAATGAAATTAGTTTCCTATCCTGTAGCGCAGAAGGGACATCGCCATTAATAATTCTTTGGGATAACCCTTCTACAATGGCTGTTTTTCCAACCCCAGGTTCCCCAATAAGAACTGGATTATTTTTTGTTCTTCTACTCAATATTTGAATTGTTCTTCTAATCTCTTCATCCCTACCAATAACAGGGTCTAAAATCCCATCTCGTGCAGATTGGGTTAGATCAATACCATATTTTTCCAAAGACTCATTAGGACTATTAAATTCATTTTTAACTGCCGGATCTGACTTCATTTTCTTTATAATTTCAAGAAATTCTGGAATACCTTTTTGATTTAAAATTTGAAATCCATATTTATCATCATAAGTGAAACCGTAAACTAAGTGTTCTGTTGATATCACTACATCATTTAAAGTATTTTTAATATCATTCGCCTTCAAAAATATTTTGTGAAGAGTATCACCAATATATAAATTATCTTGTTTATGTTTCATTCTTGCCTTAGCATTTAATGAAGAAATTATTTTCCTCTCAAGATCTTTTAGATTTACATTATTATTTTTTAAAATCTTTTTTGTAAAATTGTCATCTTTTATAAGAGCTAATAATAAATTATCAGAGTCTACATTTTGTTGATCATTTTTATAAGCAATTTCTTTGGCAAAAATAAAACAATTCCAAGCAGAATTTGAAAATTCGCTTGGAAGTATTTTCATTATTCAAAATTTGGGTATGACCGTAATAAATATCAAGTCAAAAAAAGGTGTTTAACTATTTAGAAGATTTATTCAACAATAACTTTGCCTACCATTCCAGCACCTCTGTGTGGCTCGCAATAGTAATCATAAGTTCCTGCAGTATCAAATGTTTCTTCCCAAGATTCTCCTGGAGCAAAAGCTAGGTCCGCATGACTTAATTCCTCATGCCCATCAAAAACAGCATTGTGAGGGGCAAGTTTATTATTGACGAATTTAACTGTATCACCAGCACTAATGGTTACTGAACTTGGTTCAAATGCAAGCATCCCAGCATCCGTTCCGAGTTTTACTTCAACAGTCTTAGCTGAAACTGATGAAATACCTAAACCTAGAGTTAAAACTATTGCAAATAACCCTGTAAAGATTGAACGTAACATAATTAAAATTTGCTTATTTATATATATTACAAGGCTTTGGTAACCTAACCGCGAGAATTTTAATTGTTATTACAGCTTGGTAACTTTGATAACCTTAAAATATCATTCAGTGACTTGGCATAACTTTTAAGTTTGAAAGTCTCAGGATTAGTGACGGGGACATGATTAAAGTCATATTTTTTGATACTGAAGCTATCCCAAGGAGTAGTTTGGATGGGGAGAATTCTTAATAATATTTTTAGAATTTTTTTTGTAAGTGGTATGGCAAAAAATCTCTTCATATTATGTCTTTTTAAAAGTGTAATTATGGCATCATCAATTGAAATGTACTTTTGACCTAGCACAAATTTTCTAAAGCCTTTGTATTTCTCTTCTTTATGATTTTTAATTAGAAACCCGCAAATCTGGGCGATATCATTTGCGTGCATAAAGTGAAATTTAGAATCTAGTTTTAAAAATCTTGCTAACCAAAGCCATTTCTCAATTTCTTTCAATCCACTAGTTAAATAACTCACAGGATATTTACTTTTTTTTCCAAGATTTCCTCCAAAAACCAAGGTAGGGAAAATAGCGAATGTTTTTTCTGCAAATGAGCTTTCTCTAAGTCTCTGGAAACATTCATATTTTGTTTGAATATACTCTGTTCCATAAATCAATGATTCCCTCATTAATTCTGTTTGGGTATCAAGAATACTAGCTGTTGAAAAATAAATAATCTTTTCTAATTTTTCAATATCAAGCATTTCTAGTAATTCTTCAAAAGCTTTAATATTTACTTCATAGGCTCTTTTTGGATCTCCCCAAGCTGTAGCAGTATGTATTAGGTAATTAATTTGACTAATTTCCTTTTTATACCTATTTGATTCCCTGATATCGCATACCATTAACTTGACTTTTTTATTTTCTCGTACAGAAATTGGCAACTTACTTTTGTCTCTTACCATGAGATAAAGCCTGAATTTTGTGTTTTTCAAAAACCAATCAACTAAATATTGACCAACACATCCATTAGCGCCTGTTATTAATAAGTTTTTATATCCCAAAACTTTGACTAGTAAGTGAGTTTTTTTCCATGTTCAAAAAATGTTTGAGCATTTCCTTCTGGAGTCCCGGGTAGAATCCCATGACCCAAGTTAAGAATATATTTCCTGTCTTTAATTTTATTGAAAGTATTATCTATCCTTTCTTTTATTGATTCTTCGTTTCCGAATAAAATGCCAGGGTCAACATTACCTTGAATTCCAATCCCCCTAGGGATTCTTTTACAAGCCTGTTCAACATCTACTGTCCAGTCTAATGAGATTATATCTACTCCAGTTTTTGCCATTCTCTCTAAAACACCAGCACTTCCTGAAATGTAAAGAATTATCGGTGTTTCAGGGTATTCCGCTTTTACAATTTCAACAACTTTTTTTTGATATGGACCAGCAAAAATATCGTAATCTTGTGGGCTTAGTTGGCCTGCCCATGAATCAAAAATTTGTACTACTTGCGCTCCAGATTTTATTTGATATTTAAGATATTCACCAATAGATTTTGCAAAATGATCAAGAAGTTTATGAAGTAAATCTGGTTCATTAAAAGCCATTGATTTTATTAAAGAATAATTTTTACTGCTTTTACCTTCAACTACATATGCAGCAAGAGTCCAAGGTGCGCCAACAAAACCTAAAACTGTTGCCTCATTATTCACATCTTTTTTTAGTGAAGTAAGAACTTGCCCAACAAAACTTAAACTCTCACTTGGATTAAGTTCTTTTAAATTTTCTACCTGATTAAGAGTTCTTATTGGGTCCTCAATAATTGGACCTTTACTTTCTATTATTTCAAAATTTATGCCCATCCCCGGAAGAGGTGTGAGAATATCTGAAAAAAGGATCACACCATCTGGTTTAAAAGCATGAAAAGGCTGCATTGAAATCTCATATGATAGTTCTGGGTTTTCAGACCTCTCTCTAAAGCTTGGGTAACGCTCCCTTAAATCTCTATAGATTTTCATATATCTTCCTGCTTGCCTCATCATCCATACTGGAGGCCTGTTTACTTTTTTACCTAAAGCGGCAGAAAGTAGTAGTGGTAAATCTTGACCCATTTTTCAATTCGATATTCTTAAAAAATTAAAATCCAACTTAAAAATCTTACAATGTAAAGCAGAGCAAAAACGTTATATGAACATTTATATGAAGTATCGAGTTAAATAAGCCTTCTTATTTTTTTGATTGATGTTTAAAGATACTCACGCTTAATGGGGGCAAAGCAAGTTCTAGAGCATTTTGATAATCATGAATATTGTAATTTATAGTTTCTTTACCCCCCATATTTCCTTTGTTACTGCCCCCGTATCTAGAGCCATCTGAATTAAATATTTCTTTATAGAATCCTTCCACAGGAACACCTACTTTGTATGACCCATGAGTATTAGGTGTAAAGTTAGCAACAACAACAAGCCACTCATTGGTATCGTTTTCTCTTCTCATGAAACTTATAACCGAATTAGATTTGTCATTACAATCAATCCATTGGAATCCATAAGGGTCAAAGTCATTTTTCCATAATGAAGGTTCATTTTTATAAAGAACGTTTAGGTCATCAATCAAGTTTCTGATACCTTTATGAGGCTCAAATTCTAGTAACTCCCATTGCAGATCATCCCAAACATTCCATTCTTGTCTTTGCCCAAATTCCATTCCCATAAATATCGTTTTTTTACCAGGGTGGGTCCACATATAAGTTAGTAATGCTCGAGTATTTGCATATTTCTTCCAGTCATCGCCAGGCATTTTATGCAGAAGATGACTTTTCCCATGGACAACCTCATCATGACTAAGTGCAAGCATAAAGTTCTCTGTATAGTTATATGTAATTGAGAAAGTTACACTATTTTGATGGAATTGCCTAAACCAAGGATCTATTTCAAAATAATCAAGCATATCGTGCATCCATCCCATATTCCATTTCAAGTTAAACCCTAACCCTCCCATGTCAGTTGGTTTGGTCACCATTGGCCAAGTTGTTGATTCTTCAGCAATAGAAAGTGCACCTGGGAAGTGTTGGAAGAGTACATGATTAGCTTGTTGAAGAAATTTAACGGCTTCTATATTCTCATTCCCACCATTTTCATTGGGTATCCATTCTCCATCTGGACGTAGATAATCTCTGTAAAGCATTGAAGCTACAGCATCCACTCTAATGCCATCAATATGAAACTCTTCAAACCAATAAACGAGGTTGGCTACTAAGAAATTTCTTACTTCGTTTCTGCTGTAATTAAATATTAGGGTTCCCCATTCTTTGTGTTCACCTATTCGTGAATCTCCATGTTCATAAAGATGGCAACCATCAAAAAATGCTAAACCATGCTTATCTTTTGGAAAATGACCAGGCACCCAATCAAGAATTACGCCTATGCCCTCTTCATGACATTTATTTACAAACTCTCTAAATTCATTTGGGGTGCCAAATCTACTTGTTGGTGCATACCAGCCTGTAACTTGGTATCCCCACGAACCATCGAAAGGATGTTCAGATATTGGCATTAGTTCAATATGAGTGAATCCTCTCTCTATTACGTAAGGGATGAGTTTCTTGGTTAATTCTGGATAAGTTAATAATCTTGTCCCAGGTTTTAAATCGGCTGCTGGCACTGGGTCTCTTGGTTCACCATTATCTTCTAGATATTTATTATCTGTTGATTCATGTAGCCAACTTCCTAGATGCATTTCATAAACTGAAATTGGCTTGTCTATTTGACTGGAGGAATCTCTATTAGAAATCCAAGAACTATCATTCCAATTAAAGTTTTTCAATTTTGAAACTATTGAACCATTTTGTGGCCTAATTTCATGAAGGAAACCATATGGATCTGCTTTTTCATAAATATGACCCTCTTGTGTTCTTATTTCATATTTATATGTATCTCCCTCTTTCATTATTGGCATGAAAAGTTCCCAAATTCCCCCTAATCTTTTTTGCATTGGATGATGTCTCCCATCCCAAGAATTTATATCTCCAATTATCGAGATTGATTTTGCATTTGGTGCCCAAATGCAAAACATTACCCCTTCTTGGTTCTTATTATCAATGAGATGTGCTCCCATTTTTTCCCAAATATGATGATGATTACCCTCTGCAAAAAGATGTCTATCAACTTCTCCCATCCACTCTTCCCTATATGACCAGGGGTCATTTTGCGTATGTGTGATCCCTCCTCGTAAAATATTTATTTCGTAATTAGAATTTGGATTTTCAGGAAGGATTGCTTCAAAAAGCCATTTATGGTTTATCGTTTCCGCGTTATAGGTTTTATTTTTAAAATTTATTTTAACTTGGTCCGCTTCAGGCATCCATACCCTTATTACCCATTGTTCTTCATAAAAATGAGGACCTAATATTTTTAATGGATTATCATTGCAACAATTTTCTAGGTTGATAGCTTCTGATTTAATCCAGTCTGCTTGAATTGTCTCGATCATGACTGGTAGATATTAAGGGTTAATAATATCAAATTATTAACCAAAAAAATAATTATTTATTAAAAAAAGGGGTCATTTTCATAAATGTTTTATTAAGGTTAAAACTTAGAGTAATAATTCTATGATTTGCTGAAGGGGCTCCAACGTTTTCCTCCCCAAATCCAGGATTAACTCCAATAGCTGGATAAGCAGCTGCAGATATAGATAAGCGAAGCTTGCTACCTTTAATCAAACAAATATTTGTTGGCTGCATTGTTATTTGATAGATGCATTCTTCACATATTTTTGAGTTTTTAACCCTTAAGAATCCAGTCGAGAATTGATTAACCTTCTTATCACTTTCTTTAACTAGAGATAAAGCAAGGCATATATCAAAATTGGGCTGATCACTTTTTACAGGGATTTCTAATTTGGGAACCCCTGAGAAATATTGATCTTCTTTAAAAGAATTGGTCTGAAAAACACCTACATCCAGGCGTTTATCAATAATATTCCTATTAAACTTTCCTGGATTTGGGCCTAGATGACCACCGTCAGATGGAGTAGGTCTCCATGGATCATTAACAATTGTGAACCATCCTGATCCTTTTGAATTTATGGTCAGACTTCCATCTTCAATATCTACATTTGCCGTTCCAGAGCTTTTGAGCCCAAAAATAGATTCAGGATGAAATTTATTATCTAATTCTTCCCATTTATTTAATGAAATATTCCATATTTTTTTCTCACCTTTTGAATTTTTTGAGTTAAATTCTTCATTTGATTTTAAATGTTTATCAAAAAATTTTAATAAAGATTCTTGCGATCCTTCCCACCAATTTAGATGTGTCGCATTCCCAATAATTATCTCTGGACTACCACCAGCTTCTTTAGATTTGTTGTAAAGATCAAAGGCACCTTTTAAATGGGGATCCCAAAGTCCTCCGATAATTAACATAGGTTGTTTAATCCATTTTGATAGGGGCTTAAATTCTTCGAAGGAGCTGCCATTATTTAAATTTTTGAGCCATTTTAAAATAAAACTATCAGGATCATATTTTTTTAAAATATCAATTCCTTCTCTTAAATAGCTTTTATTTTCTAAGGTTAATCTTATCTTTCCCCACTCAAATAAATTATTTTCTCTTTTCATTTTTAGGGCTGCTATTTGAAGTCCCCATGCAATATTGTTGTGCCACCAAAATGCCCCTCCATCTGAACACCAATGATCCTTAATATTTAGCCCAGTCATTGCTGGAGATAGACAATCGGGCGGCTTTGAATTTAATTCACCAGTTAGTTGAGTAAAACCTTGATATGAAAAACCATATAATCCAAGTTTTCCATTACAGTCTTTTAGAGACCTTACCCAATCATGCGTTTCTGAAGTGTCGCTAGCTTCTTGAGAAAAACCATTAAAAACTCCTTCAGAAGAGCCCATACCTCTAACATCTTGAATTATTACCATATACCCTTTGGAAGCCCACCATTCAGGGTGAGAATAGGTAATAGTTGAAGCTATTTCTCTGCCATATGGTTGCCTCATCAATAATGCAGGCCATGGCCCATTACTATTAGGTAACCAGATCCTGGATATAAGTTTTACTCCATCTCTAAGTACTAGAGACTTGTCAAACCATCTTGAACCAGACATTTAGGCTTTAGATAATGTCTGGGCAGTGAAGCCCAATGACGTAAATAGAAAAGATCTCTGCGTTAACGGGAGTTAACTTTTTTTTGTTTGATACATACTCTATAGCTTTATCTGAACTAGCTGAAATGCCTTTTGAATTAAACTCTCTAAACTTATTACATAAATTCTTAGCTTCGTTTGGATTCTTTTTTACAGTTTCTAATAAGTTAGATTGACTTAGAACAGGGTATAAAGAGTTGGAAAACAAAAATAAAAAAAATAACAAAGGTTTCATTATCACTGTCTTTTCCTAAATTCTACATTAAAAAATTTTTTTATCCAAGATTTTCAATAGATTTATCGATTTGATTAGCTTTATTAATCCATTCTTTTAATACAGTAAAAGTTGTATCTATCTCAGTTTTTACTCTGAGAATTCTTTCTAATCTGCCAATTTTTCGTTCTAATTCGTAAGGGGTTGATAGTGATAATGATTTAACTGAAGATATACCGCAATGTAAAAGTAGATAAGCTTGCGGTGGAGAAATTCCAATTTCTTTTTTAAAAATAGCTATAGCTCTAATTTTCTTTAGATTATTCAATGTACATAGTGAAGATTTTCTTTGAATCTCATTAATATCTAAGTCCGAAAGATTACTTAATTTTTCAAAATGAGTTAGATTATTTTTAATAAAAAAAGATTTCTCATGTCTAAAATTAGTTGGCAAAAAATCTAAAAAGGTTTTCTTTTCCATTTTTTAACAGGCTAATTCATTTTGACATTTTCCTGAACTTCTCCTATAACCACTGGTTTACTTATACCATCTGAAATTTTTTCAAGTTTTCTTATCTTTATTTTTACATTCGCCCCAGATCTGCTGCCTTTCCTTAAGTTTTCAGATAATTGTTCTAAAGTTGGTTCGATAGATTCTTCTGGGAAGTCATCATCTGCTTTAGCAATAATCAAATCGAACCCATTGTCATAAACAATTGGAACATATTTTGCACCTTCTATTACGATCTTTTCGGAGTAACTTTGTATAAATGCCCAACTACTTAAAGAAAGCAATAATGAAAAGATAGTTGCTCCAATTATTCGAAATTTAAAACCAAAATTAAATATAAAAGCTGCTATTGTGCAAATAAAAAGAAATATTCCAAAGAATCCAAAAATTTTGGGTGTGTTCTCTAATAGTTCAAAAAAAGACATTTAGTGGCTTTGACCTGATTAATTTCTTATATTTTGTAAGCCTACTCTATTTTTGGGCTCTAACTTGAAAAAAATTAGATCTCTAAATTTAAATACTAAGATACTTTTAGTAGGGATGCTTTTACCCTTAGGTTTTTTAGGCTTTTTTATATTAAATAATTTTTTAAAAGAAACTTATAGTTCTAGGAAACTAGAACTAGAAAAAAGAATTGAGAATCTTGTTGATAAAAATGTTGATTTAGGTGATTATGTCGGGATTAGATTTCTAGGTATTTCTTTGGGTAGTTCAAAAATTAATGATAAAAAAAATATAAATTCTGAAATTAAAGCCAAAAATGTATATGTGGGCATTATGCCTTTTAGATCTTTTTTAAAACAAAAATGGATTGTAAAAATAAGTCCTAAAGAAGCCGCTATAAATATAGATAGAGATTTTTTTAAAAGGGACGAATCTTATAAAAATGATCGAATTACAAAAAAATCACAATCAAAGTATGAGTTGAACTTTAACTTAAATAAATATTCAATTCTAAATTTTAAAAAATCAGGATTAAAAACAAAAGTAAAAGGTAACGTTATTTATAAGTCGAGGAATAGAGAAATTATTGCAAATGTAAAATCAAATTTTGATGAAAAAGGTTTTTTAAAATTTAAATTTAATACAAAATTAAATAAAGACTCTTTATATCTTGAGTTATTTTCTAAGGGTTTAGATCTTGAGAATTCTGAATATATTATTGGAAATAGAAAAATAATTTTTAAAAAAGGAAATTTTAAATCTAACTTTAAATTTAATAAATTACCAAATAAAACATTTTGTAAAGGAAGATTTTCTTTTACTAATTTAAAAATTAAATCGGAAGCTTTCACCGAGAATATAAATTCAGATTCAACTAGGTTTTTTTGTAAAGATAATGAGTTAATTGGTAATTCAGAAAAATTAAATTATGGAACGTTGACTTCGAATTTTAATCTAAATATGCCATTTAATAGAAGTTCCAATAATATTGATCTAAAAGGGAGTATTGGATACATTAATAGCCTTAATCCAGATATCCAATTATCGGGTAATATCCCCTTTTGGTTTGATAGAAGAGGTATTAATTTTGGTGATATAGATACTAGTTTTAAAATAAATAGAACTCAATTATCTAATTTAAATATTTTCCGAAAAAATGATATTAGGGGTTTCATTACTGCTAAAGGAGAATTAAAAGGAAAAATTACTGATCCTGACATTTCTATAAACTTTAATCTTGATTACCCGCACTTTAAAGGTATCCGCATTAGAGAAATATGGGAGGGAGATATTAAAAATGAAAATAATGAATTTCTGCTTAATATGAAAAATAGATATTCTCCAATCCCTTCATTTCTTTCAATTAATTTTAATTCTGATCTTAAAATAAATAATGCAAATTTTATAAGAGTTTTTAATTCAAATAAAGGTACTGTAGGAATAGTCAAAGAGGATGATAGTTATAATTGGCGAGCGGATAATTTTCCTCTTGATGAACTTGAATTATCTATAGACAAAAATCAATTCGATAGAATTGATGGGATTATTAATGGTGAGGGATCAATTTCGTCAGACCAGTCATACCTTGATGGGCGAATTGCTTGGAGTTTAGGCAAATATGGGAATATTAATCTAGCCAATTCATTATTTGATTTCAGTGTAAAAGATAATTCTTTTTATATAAACTCTTCATTGTATCCAATTGATGGAGGAATAATTGAAGTCGAATATGATTCAAGTAAAAATAATTTAATTAATTCAGAATTCAAGAATATAAGCACTAGTTGGACTATCCTTACCGCAGTTGATATCTTTAATTTTGATAATAAAAAAGTGATTCCTGTAAGTAAATCGAAGATTTTGGATGATTTGGAAATTAATAAAGATAATAAATCATTTAAAGAGAGGATCGATTTTATAAATAACTTTATTGAAAATAGTAATTTGCAAGAGGACAAATTTAATTTGCAAAAATATTTAAAAAAATTTAGAAGTAGATACGATGGAAAAATTACTATTCAGGGCGATAGCCCAGCCAATTATAAATTGGATGCAAAATTAAATGGCTATCTTGATGTATCTAAAGACGTCAATAAGAATAATAAAGAGGAATTTTCTATTGATTTGGAAGGAGGATTATTAACAGGGAAAGGATCTTTAAGAATTAAAAAATTTCCATTAAGTGCAGCAAATATCTTTTTAAATAAACCAAGAGATTTTCTTGGAGGGTTGGATATGAATTTATTTTATGATCTTGATAGAAAATCTTTTTCTAGCAATATTTTTTCTAATGGTTCGTCAATTAAAAATAACATAATAATACTTGATAAAGGACTTGTTAAATTTAATAAGTCTATTTTTGATATTGATTTTTCCCTTCTTATAAATGATTCTGAAATACCAATTAATATTGAAGGCTCAATACCTATAAATAAATCTGATAACTTAGATCTAAGATTGATTGGGAATGGAAAATTTATTGAATTAATAGATATTTTTGCTGAAGAATACTTTACCTTTAAAGAAGGTGATGTGAATATAAGAGTGATTCTAAAAGGAACCTTCAATAAACCTTTATTAAATGGATTTATCGTAGTTAAAGATTCTGAAATTGATTTCTTAAGTAATACAATAAAAAATATTAATAGCACAATAATCTTTGATTTTGACTCTTTAGAGATCAATAATCTACAAGCGAAAGCTAAAGATTCTGGAAAAATTTTTGTAAAAGGTTCTTTGCCTTTTTATAGTCAGAACGATTCTGATAAGGCAGAAATTAATTTGATAACGAATAAATTTTCTTTAATGAAAGATAATTTTAATTTTTTAATAGATTCAGATGTCGATTTAAGTGGATCATTTGAGAGTCCTGCTCTTGGAGGTTCTCTATCTTTTAATAATGGATTTATTAATTTTAATGGCTCCAATAAAAATACTAAGGAAGAAAACAATCTTATGAGAAAAGAGGATAAAAAAGATTGGCCAGAACTTTATTGGAATAATAATGAAAATATTGAAATAATTTCAAATGAAACAATCTTGAATTCAGTTCTTTTGGGAGAAACTTTGCCCAATTATTTGGATAATTTGAGCTTTAATAATCTTAAATTAAAACTTGGTCCAGATTTTAAAATTCAATATTCAGAATTAGTTCAAGCTTATTTAGATACTAAATTAGACCTTAACATAAACGGAAAGGTTGGCAAAGATTTAAATGCTAGAGGTCTAATTTATCTTAAAAAAGGTAGAGCTAATCTATATACCACTCCATTTAAACTTGATAAAAATAAAGATAATTATATTTTATTTGCATCAAGAAGTGGTGTTGTTCCATTTATTAATTTTTCTCTGGTTAGTAAAGTTCCAGATTCTATAATACCTATAAGTGAAAATAATCAGGATTCAAATATTTCAGATGATTTTGATGTAAATGCGAGTTCGAGTGGTTTGGGATCATTTGGGATTGGAAATTCAAGGCTTATCAAAATTGAAGCATCTTATGAAGGATTTTTAGATCAATTATCTTTTGCTGATGAAAATAGAAGAATCCAATTAAGGAGTACGCCAAGTTATAACAGATCACAAATAATTGGTTTAATTGGGGGTAACTCTGCAAATTTAATAAATAGGGCATTTATTTCTCAACTTAATAATGCTGATGCATTTAGTGAAAGATTTCAGTTATCTTTATATCCTGCATTAATAGAAAATAATGCTTCATTAAATAATATTTTTTCCAATGAAAATTTAGATATAGAAAATGATGGTCAATCATCTTCTAATGAGGAATTTTCTTCTCAAGCTTGGGTAGCCGAAATAGGGCTTGATATTACTGATACGATAAATTTTGCCTTTCAAACCGTTCCAGGTAGAGATAATATTTCACCTTTGGGAATTTTGACTCTTCAAGCGAATCCAAACCTAGAATTATTAGGTTCTTTTGATTCCAATGGGTATTGGAAAAGTCAAGTTCAATTATTTTTTAGATATTAACTCAGAAAGAAATTTACTTTAAAGAATAGTTAATTTGAATTATTATTAAATTAACTAAAAAATATTATGGTTAACATATTTGAAGTTCCTCAACCAGGTAATGATCTTCTAGAAAAAGCTGATAAAGTTCGTTGGGCATCAATAAAAATAAGTCAGACTAAAAATCAAAATAGAATTAAAGCCTTAAATTTTATGGCTGATTATCTAGAAAAAAATACTAAAGAAATTTTAGATGCTAATAATGCGGATTATTTAAGTGCAGAAAAAAAGGGTATTTCTAAGTCTTTACTTTCTAGATTAAAGTTATCAAAAGCAAAATTAAATTCAGGAATTGAAGGAGTAAGAAAAGTTGGAGACTTAGCTGATCCTGTAAATCAAGTTCAAATAAAAAGAGAGCTTTCAAAGGGATTGATCTTAGAAAGAAAAACTGTACCAATTGGAGTCTTAGGCGTTATTTTTGAATCAAGGCCAGATGCGGTGATGCAAATTAGTTCATTAGCAATAAGATCAGGTAATGGAGTAATTCTAAAAGGTGGTAGTGAAGCCAATTTAACAAATACTGCAATAGTAAATGCCCTACAACAAGGTTTATCTGAATCAGGTTTAGATAAAAATGCAATATGTTTACTAACAAGCAGAAAAGATAGTATGGCCATGTTAAAACTTGAGAAATTTATTAATTTAATAATTCCAAGAGGAAGTAATGAATTAGTTAAATTTATTCAGGAGAATACAAGAATTCCTGTGCTAGGCCATGCTGATGGAATTTGTCATTTGTTTATAGATATTGATGCAAATCTAGAGATGGCGTTGTCAGTCGCTTTGGACAGCAAAATTCAATATCCTGCAGCATGTAATGCTATCGAAACTTTATTAGTACATAAAGATATCGCACCTGCTTTTTTAGAAAAGGCCATCCCCTTGTTTAATTCTAATGATGTTAAATTAATTGGAGATAAGAAATCAGTTGAATTAGGGTTAGATTATGAGGCTTGTCTTGAAGATTGGAAAACTGAATATTTAGATTTAATTTTATCGATAAAAATTGTTGATGATCTTGAGGAAGCAATCACACATATTCAAAAATATAGTTCAAAACATACAGATGGAATAATTACTGAAAATTCAAATACTGCCAATAAATTTTTGAATGTAGTTGATAGTGCAGGTGTTTTTCATAATTGCTCTACGAGGTTTGCAGATGGGTTTAGATATGGATTCGGAGCTGAAGTTGGTATATCTACTCAAACTCTTCCACCAAGGGGCCCTGTAGGTCTAGAAGGTTTGGTAACTTATAAATATTTCCTAAAAGGAGATGGGAATATAGTGGATGATTTTTCATCAGGAAAGGCTATCTTTTCGCATAAAGATCTTTAAAACTTATAAAGGTGGAAACTTTTTTAAAAATTAAGAATATTAAACTTTGGGCTAGGGTTGGCGTTCTTGATGAAGAAAGAGAATTAGGACAACTATTTATTTTAGATATATTTTTGTGGACTGATTTTGATAATTGTACTTTAAATGATGATATAAAAAAAACAGTTGACTATTCAAAATTAGTTCAAATTTTAAAAGATCAATCAAAGAAAATATATTGTTTCACAATCGAAAAATATTCAAACGAAATTTTAGAAATCATTGATCAGGAATTTAATCTTTCTAAAATTAAAATTATTTTGACAAAATGTAATCCTCCAATTACAGGTTTCGATGGGAAGGTATCAATAGTAAGAATTCTTAAAAATAATTAAAGTATTGGAAAGGAGATATCCCATTATATTGATTCATGGTCTTTGGAATAATTCAAGTATTTTTTCTTCTATTACCTCTAAACTTGATGATATTGGAATTGAATATTTTGCCCCAACTCTTAATCATTCATATGGAATGACTTCAATTCAGGATTTAACTAATAAATTAAACGAATTAATTTTAGAGAAATATGGTTTAAGAAAAGAAATAGATATTTTGGGATTTTCTATGGGAGGAATAGTTGGCAGATACTGGCTTCAAAAATTTAATGGGCATAAAAGAACAAGAAGATTAATATCTATAGGTTCCCCTCACAAAGGAACTTTGATGGCTCAATTAATACCTAAATACCCTTTTAGAGGAATAGCAGAAATGAAAATAAATAGTAAGTTTTTGAAAGAACTCGCAAATAATGATTTTTTTCTTGATGATATTGAGTGTATAAATTTCTACACTTATTGGGATTTGATGGTTTTCCCTGGCTGGTGGACAAATTTAAATTTTGGAAAAAAAATATCAGTAAATGTATATAAACATAGAAATCTTGTAAGAAATAAAACTGTGGTTGACAAAATAATCGGTGAAATTATTAAGTAGCTCCAGCTAGACCTAAATGTCTTATTAAAGAATCTGTTTGTGGCTCTCTTCCCCTGAATAGTTTAAATATATCTAATGGAGGTAAGCTTCCTCCCAAGCTAAGTATTGTATCTTTAAATTTCTTTCCTATTAAGTTTAAATCTTCAGAGTTTTCCAGATCAGCTTCTTCGAACATTGAAAAAGCATCAGCACTTAGAACTTCAGCCCATTTATATGAGTAATATCCTGCAGAATAACCGCCTGCAAATATATGACTAAAACAACAAAGAAATTGATCTTCTTGAATTGGTTCAATAACAGTAGTTTGTTTAGCAATTTCTCTTCTTATTTCATCCGCTGTTTTACCTTTGTTTTGATCGATACTACTGTGTAATCTGAGGTCTGTTATCGCGAAATGTAGTTGTCTAAGGGTAGCCATACCACAATTAAAAGTTCTATTATTTACGAGCTTTTCAAAATTTTCATCAGATAATTTTTCTCCTGTTTTATAGTGCTTAGCAATATTTAAAAGTGTATTTTTGTGGAAACACCAGTTTTCCATAAATTGACTTGGAAGTTCGACTGCATCCCATTCAACGTTATTGATCCCAGCTGCCTGAGGAAGATTTACAGTAGTGAGCATGTGTTGAAGACCATGTCCAAATTCATGGAACAGTGTCTGAACTTCTTCAAAACTCATCAAACTTGGTTTATCTTTTGATGGTGGAGTCTGATTACAGACGAGATAAGCTACTGGGAGGGTAATATTATTTTTATTCAAACATTCATCCATCCAAGCACCTCCTCTCTTTGATTTAGGCCGAGAATATGGATCGAGGTAAAAAGATGCTATTTTGTTATCTGCTTTATCGAGGATGTTAAAAAATAAAACGTCATCATTCCAAATCGGTGCCTCATCAGTTGTTTCTACTACTTTAATTTCAAAAAGCTTTTCGCTTAATTTAAATAAACCTTTCAAAACATCATTTAGTGGGAACCATGGTCTCAAAGACTCTTGATCCAAATTGAACTTTTCCTTTCTAAGAAGTTCAGACCAAAAACTAATATCCCAAGGCTCAATATTCTGCGATTTTGGAAAACCATTAGCTTTAGAAAAGTTATTGAGAGTTTCTAATTCAATTTTTGCCGTTTGGTATGCTGGTTCTCTCAATTCTTCTAAAAGGTTTTCAACATTTTTAATTTCTTTCGCCATTTTTGTTGACAAACTTAGTTCTGCCCAACTTTTATAACCGAGAAGATTAGCCTGTTTAGTTCTAAGAGATAATATCTCTTCAATGATTTGAGAATTATTTTTTTCTCCTTGAGAGGCTCTACCAACGAAAGCCTTATATAGTTTTTCTCTAAGATTACGGTCGGTGGCATATGTCATGAATGAAGTATAAGTTGGAATATCTAGACTCAATTTCCAAGGACCATTTTTAATATCAACCTCTTCATTTTTATTTAAGTGACTGTGCGCAGAAATTGCCATCAATTCAAGTACTCGTTCAGGAAGACCATCGACTTCAGATTTTTTACTTAATATAAGAAACCATTTATTAGTAGCATCAAGAACATTGTTGCTGAAGTCTGTTGATAGCTTTCCAAGTTTTTCTGAAATGTTGTTGAATTCTTCTTGATCGTTTTTTGGTAGAGAAATTCCTTTGTGTTGCATATCAAGAATTTCTTTATCTAAAATTCTGTTTTTGACTTGATCAAAGTTGTTTGTCTCTTTAAGCTTTACTAAAGCTTTGTAAATAATTTTACTTTGTCCGAATTTGTTACTCAAGCTAATAATCTCTGGAAGAAATTTTGAATAAATATTTCTTAGGCTTTCAGAATTATTTACAGCATTTAGATGACTTATTACTCCCCAACTCCATCTAAGGATTTCATTAACTTCATTAAGTGGATTTATTACTTTATCCCAATTTAAATCATTCTGAATCAAATAATTAGATAAATTTTTCTCTATTTTTTTAAAATCTTCAGTAATCTTTTCAAGTACTATGGGAAATTCTTTACTTATGTTTTCTGGAGTAAATTTTTTGAATTCTGGTAATTCTCCATAATTAAAAATTGGGGTGTCCATTTATTAAAAATAATTTAATTAACTAGTGTTGTAATAATACCTATTAACTTAGCTAAAGTAAGCTGCTGACTGAGAGCATTGGTTGAAGTTTCGTATAAATTAATGGCGATTTTCGGCCAAAAACCTATTACCAAAGTAGGCAACAATAAACTGAATCCGATCGTCAATTCTCTACCATTCATCTCTTTAACTGTAGCTAGTGCAGGAATTCTAGGACCAAAAAATACTCTTCTACACATTGATAAAAGATATATTGGCGTTAAAACTAGACCTATTGCAGCAATAAGAATTGTGATCGATCTAAAGATGGAGCTGAAGCCCTCTTGACTAGTGATGCCTAAAAATACAGTTATTTCGCTTATAAAACCGCTCATGCCAGGTAACGCTAGAGAGGCCAAAGAGCTTGCTAAGAAAAAAGCAAAGGTTATTGGCAATACCTTTGCCAAACCGCCCATATTTGGTATTGAAAGGGTATTTGTCCTTTCATAGAATGAGCCAGTAACAAAAAACATAGCTGCAGCGATAAGTCCGTGACTGATCATTTGTAACATTGCTCCACTTATACCTAGAGCATCAACTGCCCCAATTCCTAATAAAACAAAACCCATATGACTCACTGAGCTACACGCAATTCTTCTTTTGACGTTATCTTGTGCAAATGCATTTAATGCACCATAGATTATGTTAATGATTCCAAGGATAATTAATGCAGGTGCAATTTGAAGATGTACTTCAGGTAGTATTTGAACATTAAATCTTAAAAGAGCGTAGCCTCCCATTTTCAAAAGTATTCCAGCTAGTAACATTGAGACTGGTGCATTAGCCTCTCCATGTGCATCGGGTAGCCAAGTATGTAATGGAAAAATAGGCAGTTTTACTCCAAAACCAATTAAAAATCCTAAGTAAGATAATAAAGCTAGACTACCTGTTACATGTTTATTGGTTAAATCAGTAATATTTAGAGTAAAGGTGTCACCGCTCAATGCAAGTGCTAACCCACTTATGAGTATTAATAATGAAGCTAAAGCTGTATAAAGAATAAATTTAGTGGCCGCATATAATTTCTTTTTCCCTCCCCATATTGCAATAAGAAGATATACGGGAACTAATTCAAGTTCCCATGCCAAGAAAAATAACAGGAAATCTTGAGAAAGGAAAACAAGTGCCTGCGCAGATGCTTGGACTAATAAAAGAGCAAAATATAGATTAGATTTTTTCTTGATTTTCCAACTAGCGGCAGCTGATAAAAATGTAATTAACCCACTCAAAGCTACTAATGGGGCAGATAATCCATCGACTCCTAGAGACCACTCTAAGCCAATTGAAGGTAACCAAGTAATTTTTTCTACCAGTTGCAAAGAGCTATCTGAAGTATTGAATTTTTGAAAAAGAACGCCGATTATTAGTAAGAAATCTACAAATAAAAAACTTAATGAGATATTTCTAGGGAGTGTATTATCTTCTCCTTCTTTCGAATTCAAAAAAGGCATTGTTAATGCCCCAATTAATGGCAGTAAAACAATAGATGATAGCCAAGGAAAAGATTCTAAATTCATTTATGGAATGAATAATTTTTTTATTCTAGTTGAAGTTGTACTAGCTTGAGACTATAACATTAAAAACGCCTAAGCAAAACTACTTACCAGAGATAGTGCTAAATTGGCTACCTTTTGTTTGAACGTTTAAGAATGGTGCTCTGCTTGCTACACCAGACTTTTCCCATGCTTTAACCATTGCTTGACTGACGTTTTTACCATTTTCTTTTTTACACAAAGCTAAAATACTTGGTCCAGCCCCACTAATTGCGCATCCTAGAGCACCCGCATTTATTGCTGCATCTTTTACTTCCTGTCCACCTTTAATAAGTTTCCATCTATAAGGTTCATGTAGCTTATCAAACATTCCCTCTTTTATAAGTTCCTCATTTCCTGCTTTTAAGCCATTTAGTAACAAGGTAAGTGCCCCCATATTTGTTACGGCATCAGATATGGGCACATTCTTGGGCATAACCTTTCTTGCTTCACTTGTGCTTAGACGAATTGCAGGTATTGCTACAACAGCTTTAATTGAATCGTGCCAATCACATCTAATGATTCTCCATCTTTGTGAAGACGACTTGGCTGTTAAACAAAGCCCACCTAGAAGAGAAGGAACTACATTATCAGGATGACCTTCTATGTCAATTGCAAGTTCAAGGAGTTTTTCTTTGGACAATGGAGAGTTCATAATTGCATTTGCTCCGATTAGTCCAGCTACTATTGCTGTAGCACTACTTCCAAGTCCGCGTGCAGGTGGCACTGCTAACTTAACTCTTGCTTCGAGTGCAAAAGGTTCCATATTAGCGCTCTCCCAAACTTTTTGAGCCGCTCTAAAAACTAAGTTTTCAGGTCCTCCTCTTAAGTGATTACCATCTGTACTTTCCATTATTAAATCAAATCTATCTCCACCACCTTCAATTCTTGTAAAAATAAACTCATTATACAAATCTAATGCTGCTCCAAGACAATCGAATCCAGGCCCTAAATTGGCAGTTGTAGAAGGAACTGTTACCCTTATTTTTTTACCTACTTCGGGGATAAACATTTTTTGTTTTTAAGTTTTTTAAAGCATTTTTGCTCTGCAGGCTGCACTAAATAGTCCAAACTCTTCATCTAAGATTACGTTCATAGGTATTGTTTTAAGAATATCTTTTAATCTTCCCTTGTCGAAAAATTGTTTTAAAAATAAATCTGATTTAAAGTTTTTGAAATGTTTTGATGCAGTTCCTCCAGAAATCCATAACCCGCCAAAGCATAATTCTTGAAGAGCAACATCTCCCAATAAAGAGGCATAAGCGCCTAACCAAATCCTCTCAACTTCAATCATTATCTTATCCCCTTCTTTAGAAAGATTACAAATTTTTTCAGGTAGTTCTTTTCTCGCAGCATCAAAAATTTTAATTTTTTTCAAATATTTTTGTAGAGGATGGTTTTGTGCATCAGGTTTGCTTAGTCTCCATTCGGCAATTCTTGATAAACCCGTGCCGCTAATAATTCTCTCGCAAGATATCCTTTCAACTTTTAGATAATTCTTAAGCCAAATTTTTAATTCCCATTCTAATTTTGACTTTGGGGAGTACTCAGCATGACCTCCTTCACTAGCTAAGACTTTTACTTTTTCCCCTGTGATTATTCCTCTTGCAATGCCCAAACCAGTCCCAGCTCCAACAATGGCATGCAAATCATTATTAGCTCCTTCTGAATGGGAACCATTTTGGATAGTAAAATATTGATTTTTTTTTAAAAAGGGTATTCCATAAATTTGTACAGCGAAATCATTTATTAGCTCACAGCTTTTAAAATTAAATTTGTTCTGTAAAGCATTTCCAGAAATATTCCATGACAAATTAATTATTTTTGCGTTGTTGTTAGATAAAGGACCAGCCACGGCGAAACATGCAGAAGAAGGATGAATAATATTTTTGCATTCTTTTTTGAGAAAATCTTCTAAGATTAATTCAAAAGAACCCCAATCAGATGATATATATTTCTTTTTGAATATTAACTTAGGCGAATTATTATTTTTTTCTTTTTCGAATATACCTAATAGTACCTTTGTACCCCCTAAATCACAAGCGAGAAAATTCATGTATTTAAATTATTCTGTTCTTCCTCTTTTTTCTATCAATCCATCCATTAATTTGTAAAGATTAGGTAAATTTAAAGTTCCTAAATTTCTTCCATCTAAAGCTCTTAAGGCAACTGAATCAATTTCCTCTTCTTTATCTCCAATAACTGCAATTAAAGGAACTCTTTGGAGGGTTGCTTCCCTTATTTTATATCCTATTTTTTCATTCCTAATATCAACTGTTGATCGGTAACCATTATTAATTAATAATTCATTAAATTTTAAACACTTTTCAATATTTCTATCAGTAATGCTCAGTAAAATTATTTGGTAAGGCGCAAGCCAAATTGGGAATTTTGCCTCATATTGTTCAATTAAGATTCCGATAAATCTTTCAAAGGATCCCAAAATTGCTCTATGAAGCATGACTGGATTTCTTTTCTCATTATCAATATCTACATAAGTTGCATCCAATCTAATAGGCATTGAGAAATCAACCTGAATAGTGCCACATTGCCAAATTCTATTAAGACAATCTTTTAAGGAGAATTCTATTTTTGGACCATAAAAAGCCCCCTCTCCTGGTTGGAGTTCCCATTTTAGGTTTTTATTATCGAGAGCTTTGGTAAGAGCCTCCTCTGATTTATCCCAAATCAATTCACTACCGACCCTTTTTTCAGGACGAGTTGATAATTTGATAATGATTTCATCAAAACCAAAAGTTTTATAAACCTCGAAAACAAGATCTATAAAAGTTGATACCTCTTCTTGAATTTGTTCTTCCGTGCAGAATATGTGTGCATCATCTTGTGTAAAGTTTCTTACTCTCATTAAGCCGTGTAGTGCGCCAGAGGGCTCATTTCTGTGACAAGAACCAAATTCAGCAAGCCGAATAGGTAAATCCTTATAACTTTTTAAACCTTGATTAAATACTTGAATATGGCATGGACAATTCATTGGTTTAATTGCATAAGTCCGATTTTCTGATGCAGTAGTGAACATATCTTCTCTAAATTTTTCCCAATGACCCGATTTTTCCCAAAGAGATTTATCAACAGCTTGTGGGGTTTTAATTTCTAGATAATCATTTTTTTTGAGTATTTCTCTTATGTACTTTTCCAGAACTTGGTAGATTGTCCATCCATTTGGATGCCAAAAAATCATTCCTGGAGATTCTTCTTGTATATGAAATAGTGAATGTTTTTTACCAAGTTTTCTATGATCCCTTTTTCCCGCTTCTTCAATTCTTGTTAAGTAGTCATTAAGTTCTTTTTCTTTTGCCCATGCAGTTCCATATATTCTCTGTAATGATTCATTCTCATTATTCCCTCTCCAGTATGAACCTGATAATTTAAGTAATTTAAAGTGTCTCAAATGTCTAGTATTGGGTACGTGAGGCCCTCTACACATGTCAATATATTCTTCGTGCTTGTATAAATTGATGAGACCTTCTTCAGGAATATCTTCAATTATTCGTAATTTAAAAGTCTCATCTCTTTCTTTAAAAGTTTTAATTGCCTCTTCTTTAGAAACTTGTAAGATTTCAACGTCGTAGTTTGTTTTTACTAATTTATTAATTCTATTTTCAATTTTTATTAAATCTTCAGGAGTAAATCTGTATTCAGAAAAAATATCGTAATAAAAACCATCTTCAATTACAGGCCCAATCGCCATTTTAATATCAGAGTAAATTTGTTTAACTGCATGACCAATAAGGTGTGCAAAGGAATGTCTTATAATTTCGATTCCTTCTTTATCTTTTGATGTGATGATTACAACTTTGGAATCTTTATTTATAGGAATAGTTGCATCAAGAAGAACACCATCTACTTTCCCAGCAATTGTTGCTTTAGCTAATCCAGCTCCTATAGTCTGGGCAATTTCTAGAATGGTTACAGATTTTTCGAAAACCTTTTTTGAACCATCAGGTAAGGTAATTATTGGCATAATTTATTTCCCCATTTCGAAGAATCCTAATTTTGATTTAACTCTTTTTAAAGTCTGATTTGCTAAATCTTCAGCTTTTTCCTTCCCTTCATCAAGGATTTTGTTTAATTGATAGGGATCATTAATTAATAATTTATATTTTTTCTGAATAGGTTCGAGTGAATCAATAAGTTGTTCTGTAACTAATTTTTTAAATGTCCCCCATCCAGTCTCTGAGAAATCATTTTCGCATTGAGAAATTTCTTTGCCAGATAATATTGAATAAATCATCAAAAGATTTTTAGATTCTGGTCTCTCAGAGTTGTTAAATTCAATTCCAATAAAACTATCACTTTTTGCTCTTTTTATTTTTTTAGTAATTATTTCAGGAGGATCTAGTAAGTTAATACGACTGCCCTCATTAGGATCACTTTTGCTCATCTTTTTTGAACCATCAATTAAACTCATTATTTTTGATCCATTCTTCATGATTATTGGTTGAGGGATTTTTAAAATATTTTTATCCTTACTAAATCTGGCATTAATTCTCTGTTGTGCAATATCTCTGGCAAGTTCAAGATGTTGTTTCTGATCCTCACCTACTGGTACAAAGTCAGCGTCATATAGAAGAATGTCTGCAGCCATTAGGATCGGATAGTCAAATAATCCAATGGATACATTATTTCCTTGTTGTATGGATTTTTCTTTGAATTGAATCATTCTTTCCATCCAGTTTATTGGGGTCATGCAATTTAATATCCAACAAAGCTCTGAATGTGCAGATATCTGACTTTGGACAAAAATTGAGCATATATCGGGATTTATGCCACAAGCGACGTACAAAGCTGCAGTAGAGATAGTGTTCTGAGATAATTCTTTGGGATTATATGAAGCTGTGATTGCATGTAAATCAACTACACAAAGAAATGTTTCATATTGCTCTTGAAGGGTCACCCAATTATTTATGGCCCCAAGCCAATTCCCAATATGTAAATCACCAGTTGGTTGAACTCCCGAAAGAATTCTTTTTTTATTTGCCATCCTCTTCTACTTCACTAGATTGGATCTCTTCAGTTGATGGACTTTTTACAGGTCTTGCAAAAGGATCAGGTACTGTTTTTGTCCTTTCTTCATAAGCATTTTGTGATTGTCTATTCGGAGTAGAGTTTTTATTATTTTTTGCATATTCTGTGATTGATTCAATCAATTTTTCGTCTTTGATCATTTCGCTAAGTGTTCTAACAGAGAAACCCAGAACCGCAACGGTAGATCTCAATTGAAAGGTCTCTTGTATTGATTTAACAGCTTTCATTTCGTTATCGCTCAATCTTATTCGGAATCCTCCTCCATCTCTTCTGCCGCCCGATCTATCTCTGAAATTAGATCTTTCATTGTTAGAACGAACTCTGTAATTTTCTTGTCCAAGATTATTGCTGAAATTTGAATTAGACATCTTGATGTTTCTTAAGTTATTTAAATAGTCTATAAACTTAGCATCTTGTTATGCAATAAGTCTTTTTAAAAGCCTTAATTTCTTATCTTTTGATTAAAGACTTATGAAATTTTGCTTTTCTCATTCACAACTTGCATTAAAATAAAATTAGAAAAATAAAGTATTGTGTTTGATATTAGTAAAGACAACCTTTTAAGGGATTTCATTAAGTTTCCTAAAAAAAATCTTTTTTTTATTTTACTATTATTAGGTTTTGGTGAATGGTTTGTCAGTGACCTAATTCATTTTGCAGGCGGCTCAATAGGATTTTTTGCGTTGTGTTTGGGGGGATATTTTTACTTGAAGAATGATAAGCCTAAATTTAATGAGCCAAATAATTTAGATGGTTGGAAAAATCTATGTAATGAAGATCTAAACTTTTTTGAAGAACTTGAATCAACAAATGAATTAGAAAAACAGAATCTAAAAAGACAAAAAATACTTGAATCGATTCTTAATAGATGTGAAAAAGAAAAAATAAGTTGTATTGGACAAAAAGATTATCAAAGTTGTCAGTCTGTTTTGAAAAGTTATTTTAAAGCAGATAAGTTTGACTTTGATTTATACGAAAAACTGCCTAAATACAATTCAACTCAGGTTATTCCAGAAGAAGCTTTAAAGAGTGATGCGATTTTGTATTTTATAAACTTGCCTTTGTCGGCAAATGATTTCTTGTGGCTAGAAAAGTTTCCTAAAAATATGCCAATCTGGTTGGTCGCTTTAACTACCAACGAAATAGAAGCCAAAAATCAGATAGATGAACTAAAGTCTCAAATTTCAATTGACTTTTTAAATAAAATTATTACTTTTGATGTGAATAAGAATGAAATAACAAATATACCTTTTTCGTTAAGGAAGTTTTTCATAAGTTCATCTAAAAATATTGAAAATACAAAAAAGAGGCTCTTGAAAGAACTTCATGTTGACTGGCAATCTGAAATTGAAGGAATAAGAAGAATGCAGTTAAAAGGTATACAAAGAAAAAATCAAATTCTTGTTGCGACAACTGTTTTCTTGTCTCCTATACCATCAATTGATGTTATGGCAATGACAGTACTAAATTCGTTAATGATTAAAGAAATTAAGTCTATATGGGGATGTAATTGGTCTCCTGAAATTTTAGATAAAGTATCTAAAGAGATTTTAAAGACTGCAATTGCTCAGGGAGTTATTGAATGGAGCGGACAGACTCTAATTGGCATTACAAAATTACATGGACCCAATTGGCTTGTTTCTGGAACATTTCAGGCTGTTAGTGCCGCTTATTTAACAAGAGTAGTATCAAGTTCTTTGGCTGATTTTATGGCAATAACAAAAGGAGTAGAAGAACCTGATTTGGATTTTATAAAGAAAAATTCTGAGAAAATTGTTGAAAAAGCTTTTGAAAAAGAAAAAATAAATTGGCAAGGATTTATTTCTGATATTAGAAAGCCATTTATGAAACTATCTTTTAGTTCATAATTTAAAGATGAATGTTAATTATGAGAAAAAATATTCTTTTTTTAAGTTTGTTAATTCTTCTTTCTCTTGCCTCAGGCTCATGTAAGAGAATATCAAATAAAAATGAAAGCAAAGAAGTAATATTGGCAAGTTTCACTGTTTTGGCAGACATAATTAGTAATGTTGCTAAAGATGATTTTATTGTTAGATCAATAACGAAACCTGGAGTTGAAGTTCATGGCTACCAACCAACTCCAAGCGATTTGGTAAATGCCTCTAATGCTTTTGTTTTTATTGATAATGGTTTTGGATTTGAATTATGGGTTGAAAAATTTGTTTCTAATTTAAAAGTTAAAAGAATTACTGTCGCGGAAAATTTAGATCCTATTTTTATCAGTGAAGATTTTTATAAAGGGAAACCCAATCCTCATGTCTGGATTTCTCCAAAAAGAGGGATCCTATATGTAGATATTCTGGTGGATTCTTTATCAGAATTGAGGCCATCCAAAAGAACATTATTTGAAGAAAATGGAAAAATTTATAAAGATAAACTCTCTAAATTAGATAAAGAATTCTCACTTTTTATTAATAACTTAAATAAAAACAGAAGGTATCTAGTAAGTTGTGAAGGTGCTTTTTCATATTTAACAAATGATTATGGATTAGAGGAAGTCTATTTGTGGCCAGTTAATGCTGAGAGTCAAATTACTCCCAAAAGAATGGCAAGAACAATCTCACTAGTTAAAGAAAAAAATGTCCCATCTGTATTTTGCGAAAGTACTGTAAGTAACGAATCTCAGATGGTTGTTGCTAACGAAACTGGGGCTAATTTTGGAGGCAATCTCTTTGTTGATTCACTATCTGATGATAGTGGGCCTGCTAGTTCCTATTTAAAAATGCTTGAGCATAATTTGGATTTAATTAAAAAAGGTCTTTTTTGATTTATGGAATCAATCAATTATCAAAACTTTAGGATTGATGCAGAGAATATTTGTGTAGATTACAACGGTAAGGTGGCTTTGTATGATGCCAATTTAAGATTGAAACCTGGCCAGATTTGTGGGTTAGTAGGGATGAACGGGGCTGGAAAAACAACTTTTTTTAATGCTTTAACTGGCTTTGTAAATATTTCAAAGGGAAAAATTAGAATAAATGGAGAGTCTGTGAGATCTGCTCAAAAAGATCAGACAATTGCTTATGTTCCTCAGAATGAGGGAATTGATAGTCAATTTCCAATAAGTGTTTGGGATGTCGTAATGATGGGAAGATATGGTTCGATGAATATTTTTAGGTCTCCAAGAGAGTCTGATGTACAGGCAGTCAAAGATGCTATTGAGAGAGTTGATCTTACCGATCATTTATCTACACCAATTGGAAACTTATCTGGAGGTCAGAGAAAACGAACATTTTTAGCTAGAGCAATTGCGCAAAGAGCGTCAATATTACTTCTTGATGAGCCTTTCTCAGGTGTTGATATAAGAACTGAGAAACTTATCTCAGAATTATTTATTCAATTTAAAAATGAGGGAAAAACTATATTATTATCAACGCACGATATGATTCATGTCCGTGAATTTTGTGATTTGGTTCTTTTAATAAATAAAACTGTTGTAGCTTATGGCGAGACCTCTGAAGTGTTTACCCCGGAAAATATAACAACCACTTTTGGAGGGATCTCACCTGATTTTTTGTTTGGACCTGAATCCTAAATTTTAACTTTTATGGAGCTTTGTTCTTTTTTAACTTTAGATTCATTCATAACTGATCCCTTGACTCATGACTTTATGAGGAAAGCACTTCTTATGAGTTCATTAGTTGCAGCTGTTTGCGGTTTCCTATCAAGTTATTTGACTCTTAAAGGATGGGCTTTAATGGGAGATGCGGTGTCACATTCGGTAATGCCTGGTGTTGTGGTAGCTTATGCATTAGGTCTTCCTTTCTCATTAGGGGCATTTATCTTTGGAGTTGGTTCTGTAGCTTTGATAGGGTTTATTAAGCAAAAATCTAGAGTTAAGGAAGATACTGTCATTGGGTTGGTATTCACCGGATTTTTTGCCCTTGGAATCGTATTGGTTTCTAAGATTAAAAGTAATATTGATCTGCACTCTATTCTTTTTGGTAGTCCATTGGGAATATCACTTTCAGATGTAAAACAAACTATATTTATTTCTTTGTTGGTAGTAATCCTTTTATTAATTTTTAGAAAAGATTTAATGCTTTATTGTTTTGATCCTAGGCATGCAAAAACAGTTGGGATTAATGTATTTTTTCTTCATTATTTACTCCTCACATGCTTATCTTTGGCAGCTGTTGTGGGCTTGCAGTCTGTTGGCATTATTTTGGTAGTCGCAATGTTGATTACACCAGGGGCTACAGCATATTTACTTACGGATAAGTTTGATAATATGACAGTCATTTCAGTATTAAGTGCAATTATCTCAAGCCTAATAGGAATCTATGTTAGTTTTTGGTTTGATCTTGAAACAGGTGGATCAATTGTCTTGGCACAAACTTTTATATTTTTATTTGCTTTTTTATTCGCTCCAAGATACGGAATATTTAAGTTAAAGAAATTAATTTCTGGGTATAAATGATAGTGGTGGATGAAAATTTAAATAAAAAGTGGAATTGGTGGCCATTATTCCCCTTGTATCCTTATGGAAAAAAGAAAACAATTTTAAGAGAATTAATTCCTGATCAAATATGGTCTTTGGAACAAATACAGGGACTTTATTACGTTGCGGTTCCAATAAGAATGACGGTAATAAAGGTTAATAATGGATTGATGCTAATAAATCCACTGCCACCGACAAAAGAATTAATAAATGAGTTGGAAAAAATAATTGCGATTCACGGCAACGTAAAAACAATAATTCTACCGAGTGCCTCTGGACTAGAACATAAAATCGGACTGCCAGCTCTTTTAAGAATTTTTAGAGATGCAGAAATTTGGCTTTGTCCTGGACAATGGAGTTTCCCCATAAATCTACCACTAGATTTTTTAGGTATTCCATCAAAAAGATCAAGAATACTTTTTGAGGAAGGTACCCCCCATGCAAACTCCTTTAAATGGTCTTCATTAGGCCCTCTGAATTTAGGACTTGGAAGATATCAGGAGATAAGCTGTTTCCATTATCCTACGAAAACTCTACATGTAACAGACGCAATAGTTGGAATAGACTCCACACCACCTGAGATATTTAATTTTGATCCAACTCCACTTCTTTTTCACGCTAGAGAGAGAGGCGATGAACCTTTGATTGACTCCATAGAACGAAGAAAAAAAGGATGGAAAAGGTTAGTCTTATTTTCATCTTTTTTGAAACCGGGCAAATTAAATATTCCACCTTTAAAAAAAATATTTAAGTATTCATTCAAAAAAGATCTTAGAAATTGGAGAGCTCATTTCGGTATTTATCCCTTTTTATGGGACGAAGATTGGGAATCCTCTCTTGTTGAGATAATGGGTAAAAATTCTCCTAAGATTCAAATTGCACCAGTTTTACAAAAATTAATTTTTCCGCGTTCAAAAGAAGTTTTACTTAAGTGGTTAGAAAATATAAAGTCTCTTGAAGATGTGGAATATTTAATCCCAGCTCATTTTACGGCGCCTATAAAATTTACATCAGAAGATTGTCAAAAATTAATTAATGAAATTAATTCCCAAAAGTGGGATAAACTTCCTGAGGATAATAAATTCTTGATGGGTTTATATAAAAAGTTATCTGAACTAGGAATAATTCCTGAAGAAGTAAATCTTTAAAAACTATTACTCTTCTATAGTCATGTTTTCATCATTTTTAAGAGTTTGTTCTAGCTCTTTTCTTTGCTCCATTTGTCTTAAGAAATATCCTGTCATCATTGCAGAAGATAATAAATTAGCAATGTTGTCTTTTGAAGATGTTATTTTCACATCAAATTGATCTGAAGGAAGCATTCCAAGAAGACCTTGAACATTATGTCTAATAATTTCTTGAATATCTTCACTAGCTGATTTTGCTACTCTTTGCAAAACTTCTGGAGATTGTTTTTGTAAATATTGTATTAAATCATTTTCATCGTTTGGATCATTATTTTCAGTAGCAAGAAATTCTGGATTAAACATTTCTATAGCTTCAAGTTATAAAAACCCTACAACATCACGTACCCATTAATTTGAATTATTAAGGGCAGGGAACCGAATAGGTCCAATTTTATTAAACGGCCAATATCTAAAAATAGCTTTACCAATAACCTTTTCATAGGGTAAAAATCCCCAAACATGTGAGTCCATGCTGTTATTTCTATTATCTCCCATCACCCATAATGACTCTTCTGGGACAATAAAAGGCCCTATGGCATAATTAATATTTTTGTCAAATAAGTAATTTTTTTGAGCAATATCATTTAAGTAAAGGTTACCTTCTCTGACTTCTACCTTGTCTCCAGGTATTCCAATTACTCTTTTTATTAGTGCAGTATCTGCTTCATAACCAGCATTAATTAATTGTTCTGGAACTTTAAAAACAACTATTTTATTTCTTAATTTCGAAAGATCTGATTTGGATGTGATTTTGGGAGTCACTTTCTCAACAAGAATTTTATCTTGTATTTGAAGAGTCGGGAGCATCGAACCGGATGGGATCCATCTTGGCTCTATAACCTGCCATCGTATAATTAAGGCAATAGATATCCAAATTAAAAGATTTTTTAAATCCTTTAGTATTGAATTTTTTTTTTCTTGAGTTTTAGACATTTTTTATTTAAATCAACTTAAAAAAAATCTCAAAGCATTTATATAAATTATGACATCATCTATTGAATGCAAAAATTTTCTTAGAAGTTTACAACTTTTAAATCTTCTTATAAAAATAGGAGTTAAAAATTTAATAATATGTCCTGGTAGTAGATCAGCACCTTTAGCAATAGCTGCTGGAGAATTGAATAAAATAGGGCTGGTAAATATTTTTAATTCAATAGATGAAAGATCTGCGGGATTCCACTCTCTTGGGATTTCTACTGCATCCGGTAATCTTTCCTTAGTTATTACTACTTCTGGGACTGCTGTAAGTAACTTATTGCCCGCAGCAGTTGAGGCAGACCGATCCTGTAAAGGCATAATATTTCTTACTGCTGATAGACCCTTAAGATTAAAAGACTGTGGGGCTAATCAAACAGTAAATCAAGAAGATTTTTTGAGTTCAGTTTGCAGAAGAGTTTTAAGTACAAATCTAAATGGACTTCATGAAACACGAGAAAATGAAATCTTAAATTTAGTGCGAATTACTGAGAAACAAATATCAACCTTCCCTGGTCCTATTCATTTAAATATTCCAATTGATAAGCCTTTAGATATTTCGTTATTAAATAAAAAAAGTGTTTTAGAGGTTTTTGAGAGAATTTATTTGAAGAAGAAATATGTCTTTCAAAAAGTTGAAATAAAGTCTGATAAAAACAAATTCTTAGAAATATCAAAAAGTTTAAATTTAGATGAATCTGGCATTATTTTGGTAGGTCCCTTTCAAGGTTCTGTAAATGACTTATCTTCTTTCAATAAATCTTTAAAACAATTACAAGAAGTTACTGGTTGGCCAGTATTTGCTGATCCTGTTTCAGGAGTTTATTCTGATTTGAGGGGATTAGTTGTGAATTGGGAATTAGTCTTAAGAAAAAATAAGAATCGTATTAAATGTAAACAACTTTTAAGGCTTGGTCCTATGTCATCCTCAATTGATTTGGAGAAGTTTTTAATAAACTTCGAAGGGATACAAATTCTTATAAAAGAAAAAAACTATAGAAAAATGGACCCTATAAAAAAATCATTTGAATACGATTATGGGTTATCAAATTTTACTAATCTATTTTTAGAAGAATTCTCAATTAACGAAAAAAATAAGAAGTCTCTTACTAAGATGGCTCTAGATCTAATAGAGGAAGGAGAAAAGATTAAAGAAATTTTAAAAGAAAAAATTGCTCAAGATAATCAAATTACTGAGTATATGCTTGCAAATCTTGTTCCAAAACTTTGGCCAGCTGAAAATCCTATAATGCTCTCCGCGAGTAGCCCGATTAGGGATTGGCTTACATTTTCTGAGAATGGTACTTTAACAAGGAATTGTTTCAGCTTTAGAGGAGCTTCCGGCATAGATGGTACTTTGTCTCTAGCGTTAGGTATTTCTAGAATTAAAAATCCTCTACTTCTTGTGACAGGTGATTTGGCTTTTATTCATGATATAAACGGTTGGCTGATTGAAAATTCAATCGACATAAATTTAACAATTCTTCTAATAGATAATAATGGCGGTAATATATTTAATCGTATTTATAAAAATAATTTAAAAGAAGATGAATTAAAAAAACTTTTTCTTATGCCAAAAGAAATAAATTGGCCAAAACTCGCAGAGGGCTATCAAGTCAAATTTAAAAGTGTGGCAAATTTTAAAAAATTACGAGAGGCATTCGATTGGAGCATTTCTATCCAGAAATCTGTAATAATTAAAGTTGATATTGATCCAGAAAATGAAATTTGTGAAAAAAATGCCCTGCTAGAAAAAATAATTGGCAGTTGAATTTATCATTTTCTATCTTTGAATAATTAGGTTTCATGAAAGTATTACCTGGTAAAACAACTTTGAATTGGTCTGAATGCAAATCTTATGAGGATATATTGTTTCATAAATCAGAAGAGGGAATTGCGAGAATCGCAATTAATAGGCCTGAAAAAAGGAATGCATTTAGGCCACAAACTGTAGATGAACTCATTAACGCATTCAATATCGTAAGAAATGATGAAACTATTGGAGTTGTTCTCTTTACAGGTGCGGGACCTGACAAGAAAGGTATTTATTCTTTTTGCTCTGGTGGTGATCAGAGTGTAAGAGGTAAAAATGGATATAAAAGTGATGAAGGGAAGCAGAGATTAAATGTACTTGAACTTCAAAGATTAATAAGAAGTTTGCCTAAAGTGGTTATTGCCTTGGTACCTGGTTTTGCAATTGGAGGAGGTCAGGTACTTCATTTAATTTGTGATCTTAGCATTGCCTCAGAAAATGCAATATTTGGCCAAACAGGCCCAAGAGTTGGTAGTTTTGATGCCGGTTTTGGATCTAGTTATTTGGCAAGACTTGTTGGGCAAAGAAAAGCTAAAGAAATTTGGTTTTTATGTAAAAAATATAATTCGAAAGAAGCACTAGAGATGGGCTTGATAAATGCAATTACAAAGATTGAAGAATTAGAAGCTGAGGGTGTAATCTGGGCAAGAGAGATTTTACGTAATAGTCCAACTGCTATTCGTATTCTTAAAGCTTCATTCAATGCGGAGAATGATGGGATTGCGGGTATTCAAGAATTATCTGGATACACAACTCAATTATTTTATTCGACTGAAGAAGCTCAAGAAGGTAGAGATGCCTTTCTCGAAAAGCGTCCACCAGACTTTTCTGACTATAAGTGGACACCCTAGTTTATTTTTCAAAAGACCTTTTTAAATAATTATCAATGAGAATTCTTCTTGCCGCTGCTGAATGTGCTCCAATGATCAAAGTTGGAGGTATGGGAGATGTGGTTGGGTCGCTACCTCCATCTTTGATAAAACTTGGTCACGATGTAAGGGTAATAATTCCAGGATATGGGAAATTGTGGAGTCTTCTAGAGGTGTTGAATGAACCAGTCTTTAGAGCAAATACAATGGGCACTGATTTCTCTGTATATGAAGCAAAACATCCCATTCATAATTATGTGATTTACCTAGTAGGTCATCCAACATTCGACTCTGACCAAATATACGGAGGTGAAAATGAAGACTGGCGTTTTACATTTTTTGCTAGTGCCACTGCAGAATTTGCCTGGAATTGTTGGAAACCTCAAGTTCTCCATTGCCATGATTGGCACACTGGGATGATTCCTGTGTGGATGCATCAGGACCCCGATATAAGCACTGTCTTCACAATTCATAATTTAAAATATCAAGGCCCTTGGAGATGGAAACTAGAAAAAATGACTTGGTGTCCTTGGTATATGCATGGAGACCACACAATGGCTGCGGCAATGTTGTACGCAGATAGAGTAAATGCTGTTTCTCCGACTTATGCAGATGAAATTAAAACCCATGAATACGGGGAAAGTCTTGAAGGATTACTTAATTATATTTCAGGTAAATTAAGGGGAATTCTTAATGGCATAGATCTTAATGAATGGAATCCGGCAAAAGATGCAGTTTTACCAGCAAAATTTAGTATTAAGACTTTAGAAAATAGGCTAGAAAATAAAAAAATTCTGCAGAGAGAAATGGGTCTCGAAGTTAATCCTAAAAAATATCTCTTAGGTATGGTTAGTAGGTTAGTTGATCAGAAAGGAGTCGACTTACTTCTACAAGTTTCAAGAAGACTTTTAGCCTATACAGATTCTCAAATAGCTGTTTTAGGGACTGGAGATAGATATTTAGAATCTGGATTATGGCAACTGGCATTAGATTACCCAGGACGATTTTCAGTATTTCTTACATATGATGATTCTTTATCAAGACTTATATATGGCGGATCGGATGCATTCTTAATGCCCAGTAGATTTGAACCTTGTGGTATTAGTCAACTCCTTGCTATGAGATATGGCTCTATTCCAATAGTAAGGCGAGTTGGAGGTTTAGTTGATACAGTTTTACCTCATGATCCAGAAAATAATAGTGGTACAGGTTTCTGCTTTGATCGCTTTGAACCTATAGATTTCTATACTTCTTTAGTAAGATCTTGGGAGGCCTTTAGGCATAAAGATAGTTGGGAATTACTACAAAAAAGAGCTATGAGCCAAGAGTTTAGTTGGCAAAGATCAGCTCTTGAATACGAAATCATGTATAAGGATGTTTGCGGAATAAAAGAACCATCCCCAGATGTTGCTGAAGTTGAGAAATTTTCTTATGGACAATCAGCTGATCCATCTTTAAAAAAAAGTACCACTTAAATTCTTAATGGATCTTTCTTTATTAGAGTTAGAAGATGTTTTGGGTGATATTAAAAATCTGGGCGAGGGGGGAATAGATTCTTTAAATTTTAAGAATATAAGTATTGATAGCAGGACTTGTTTAAAAAATGATCTTTTTATAGCTATCAAGGGTAAAATCTTTGACGGACATAGTTTTCTTCCAGAGGTTCTAAATAAAGGGGTTAAATCAGTAGTTATAAAAGAAGGTATGCAGAAATTACTTCCTGAAAATTTTCCTTATTGGGTTGTGAATGACACTCTAGAGGCATTTCAAAAATTAACCTTGCTCAAAAGAAAAAAATTAAGTATCCCTGTGGTTGCGATAACAGGTTCAGTCGGTAAAACAACAACAAAAGAAATGGTTGGTGAAGTTTTAAAGAAACTTGGAAAAATTAAATTATCCCATGCAAATTTCAATAACGAGATTGGAGTTGGTCTTACTATTCTTGCTACAGATATAGAAGATAAAGTTTTGGTTCTTGAAATGGGAATGAGAGGTCTTGGGCAGATCGAAAATTTATCTAAATATAGTGAACCCGATATTGCAGTAATTACTAACATTGGGACAGCACATATTGGATTGTTAGGCTCAAAAAAAAATATTACTTATGCGAAATGTGAAATTAGCAAATTTCTAAATCCCAAAGGAGTTGTAATAACACCAGCTAATGATTTACTTCTTGAAGAAACTTTAAAAGAATACTGGAAAGGTAGAGTAATTAAAGTAGAACTTTTAAATATAGAAAATCAAAAGGAGAGATTTAATAAAGATGATAATTTACGAGGATTTTTTGATCCATCGAACAAAACCATTTTAATTGAAGAAAATACCTTTAAAATTTCATTTGAGGGATTTCATAATGCGTCAAATTTCTTATTTGCTTATGCAGTTGCTAAAGAGTTAGGTATTGATTTCGAAAGTTTTAATGAATTTGATTTTGTTAGTTTAGGTGGAAGAAATAAAATTCTTAAATCAGTAAAAACAACAATATATGATGAATCATATAATGCTTCGCCAGAGTCCGTAAAAGCATGTATCAAAAACCTGATTGAAAAACCGAGAAATAAATTTTTTATATTTGGAAGTATGCAAGAATTGGGAAAGGAATCTGAAAAATATCATAAAGAAATATTCAACTTAATAAATAATTCAGATATAGAAAAGTGTTTATTTATTTGCGACAAAAAAAATGAAAAAATTTACACCAATTATCTAAAAGGTAAGAAAAAATTTTTAGTTTTAAATAATATTAAAGATGTACCTAAAGAGATAAATAAATCTACAAAAAAAGGTGATTCTATTCTTATTAAAGGAAGTAGATGTTGGCAACTTGAAAGAATTATTGAGTTAATTAATTAGATCAGGATTTCTTTTTTTCCCAATTCTCTATATTTACTTGCTTAGTTCTTGAGATTGCTAATGAATTATCTTTGGAGTCTTTTGTGATGACTGAACCAGCTCCAGTTGTAACTGATTCCCCCAGATTAATTGGCGCTACAAACACTGTATTTGCCCCAATGCTGGAATTTTTACCAATTTTTGTTTGATGTTTTTTCTGACCGTCAAAATTTGCAGTAATAGTACCTGCTCCAATATTAGTAGAGCTTCCAATAATAGAATCGCCAATATAACTTAAATGATTTACTTTAGATTCTTCCTCTAATTGACTATTTTTGATTTCAACAAAATTACCTATTTTGCTAAAGGAAGATATTTTGGAATTTGGTCTTATATGACTATAAGGGCCAATTTTTATAGAATCTATTATCTGAGAAGAATAGACAGTAGAGTTTGAAATTTCACAATTTAATCCCACATTAGAATTCTCAATAAAAGTATTTGGTCCGATAATACAATGACTATTTATTTTGGTATTTCCCCTTATGTGTGTATTAGCCTCTATGATCACATCCTTACCAATTTCAGCTTCTTCACTAATTGAACAACTTGCTTTATTTATAAAAGTTACACCATTCAGCATATGCTTTTCTTTTATTGAATTCTGAATACTTTCCTCGCACTCTGAGAGTTGAATTCTGTTATTAATTCCTTGAAGCTCTCCATTATCCTCTACCTCGAGGCCTAGGGAATTTTTTAGCAAAGAAACCGTATCTGTTAAGTAAATCTCTTTTTGATTATTATTGCTTTGCAAGGTATCAATAATTGCTGACAAGTTACTCCAGTTAAAACAGTAAACCCCTGCATTTATTAATGGATTTTCTCTTTCAAGATCACTGCAATCTTTTTCTTCAATAATTCTCTCTATAAAATCACCCTTCAAAAAAACTCTGCCATATCCATGAGGATTTGTTTTCTTTGTAGTAATTAAAGAAACATCAGCATTTTTTGAATCGTGTAAATACAAAAGTCTTTTTAGAGTGCTAGGCCTAATGAGTGGAACATCGCCGTTTAGTACCAAAAGTTTTCCTTTATGATTTTTTACTTCTCTACAAAGTACCTGAATAGCATGACCGGTTCCTAATTGAGGTTCTTGTATAACAAAATGGATTTTTTTATCGTTTGGGATTGACTTTTGTACTTCTTTTGATTTGTGTCCAGTAATCACGAAAATTTGATCAGGTTTTAATTCGAAACATGAATTAATTACTCTTTCTAGAAGACTTTTGCCAGAAATTTTATGTAAAACTTTTGGCAATGAGCTTTCCATCCTAGTACCCTTGCCTGCCGCTAATATCGCAACACTTAACATGTTTATTTGAAATCCTTATTTAAATCTAACTCTTAATGGATAACTTCGTCATTCCCCACTTCTCTCTCCATTTTTTTGTAGATAATAGATTTGATAATAATTGCTCATCTAATCTTCTCTTGATTATGTCATCTTTACTTGAGTTTGAATCTTGATCTCTATATGGAATGCTAGCTTTAGTTAAGAGATGTTCCTCTTCCATTAAAGATAACTTTTCAAAATTGAAATTAGTTTTTAATTTATTCTTATCAAATTTTGATATAGCGACAGTTCCCTGACTCCAAAAAGTTCTGTTTTTAAAACTTGGCTTAATAGTAAAAATTTCTAATCCAAGGTTTTTTAAAGTTTTTCTTACTGCCGCTGAAGAAGAATAAGTTATAAAATAACCCTGAGAATTAAGTTTTTCTGTGACTTTAGATAAAAATTCAATTGTCCATATTTGTGGACATTTTTGAGGAGAAAAACCATCTAAATAAATCAGATCGAATTTAATAGATGAAGGAATAATATTGATTTTTTCTCTAGCATCACCCCACAATACACTGCACTTAAAAAATTGATCCTCAAAGTAATCTTTACGATAAAGTGATTCAAATATTGTTCTAACTTTTGGAGCCCATAATTTTAAAAAAGATTCATTTCTAAGCGAATATTCAAGAGGTTTTTTATCAATCTCCAACGCATACAAATTTAAATACGATTTTTGTGTAATTAATTCATCTAATAAAGAAGCGGAATTGTATCCTAACCCAAAACATATATCCAAAACATTAAGAGATTTCCCCTTAAATCTCTGCAAATTAGAAGTAGCTGTAAACTTTGACTTTGTTTCCTCCAATGCGCCAGATAAGCTATGGAAATTCTCTTGAAAAAAAACACTTCTTAAAGAGTAACTACCATCTTTAGTTAAAACTTCTATTAATTCAGACAAAAACTTTTTAGGCTAATTAATTAGTTTGGCCAGCTCTTCCCAAAAAGTTGGATAAGAGACGCTAGCTGCATCTGCCCTCATGATTTTTGAGGTACCTTTGGCAAGAAGTGAAGCAATAGCAAGACTCATTGCTACTCGATGATCTGTCTCACTGTCTACTTCCGCAGAATGAAATTTTGATTGCCCATTAATAATCAACCCATCCTCTTTTTCTACTATTTCAGCACCGAATTTTTGTAACTGTCGTGCCATGACTTTTAATCGATCTGTCTCCTTAACTCTTAATTCTTGTGCATCCTTAATTTCAGAAACTCCATTACAAAAACAGGCTGCCACAGTAAGGATAGGAATTTCATCTATAAGTTTTGGGAGAATATCTCCTTCAATAGTGAATGATCTTAAATTATTTGAAGTCTTTACATTAATTGATCCAATAGGTTCACCAGCAATAGTCGATTTATCTAAAATCTCATAATTGCAACCCATTGAATCCATTACATTTAAAATACCTGTTCTAGTAGGATTTAGTCCGACATTCTGAATTAAAATCTCTGAATTTGGAACAATAGATGCAGCAATCATCCAAAAAGAAGCAGAGCTTATGTCTCCAGGAATCAATATCCTCTGGCCTATTAAGTTACCCCCTGACTTGATAACTACATTCCTTCCTAATTCTCCTCTGATACTGATGTCTGCACCAAATGCTTTTAACATTCTTTCAGTATGATCTCTTGAAGATGCTGGTTCAATAACAGAAGTGGTTCCAGAAGCTTTGAGGCCTGCCAATAAGATTGCAGATTTTACTTGAGCACTCGCTACAGGGGTTCCTATAACACAACCTTTTAATTTATTCCCATCAATTGAGATTGGAGCTTTGTTTCCTTTTTCTCTACCAAATATTTTGCCACCCATCAATGATAACGGTTTGCCCACTCTCCCCATTGGCCTTTCATTAAGAGAAATGTCGCCTGTTAAGATGAAATTCTTGCCTTCTTGACCGGCAAGTAACCCCATTAGTAATCTCATGGTGGTTCCCGAATTCCCACAATTGAGAATTTCTTTGGGCTCTTTAAATCCATCAAGACCCAATCCTGAAATCGTAAAAGGCTCATTCTTTTTTATTTCAGGTATATTTACACCTAACTTTCTAAGACAATCAGCAGTTGAAAGTGGATCTTCAGAATGTAAGAACCCCTCAATAGTCGTCTCACCCTTAGCAATACTTCCTATTATTAAAGCTCTATGAGAAATAGATTTATCCCCAGGTACTTTTATATTTCCTTTTAAATTAACTCCACCTTTTATTGTGCGGATATTATTCATTTTCAAATTAAATACTTGATAAGATTTCTGTAAGAACAAATTAGTTATATATTATCAATAAGTTTGTTTTAAAAAAAAAATAATCAAATTAAGTAACTGTTTTCTATAATAAATTCAGAAAAGGATTTGATTATTAATCTTACTTATTATCACGTAGCAAAGGATGTCCCTGTAAATAGTCCTGACATTGCAGTTGTCATTGATGTTTTAAGAGCTACAACCACAATCTCTTGGGCTTTAAAAAATGGAGCCGATTCAATACAAGTTTTTGCAGATTTAGACTTATTAAAAGAATCTGCAATTAAGTGGCAAACTGAAAAGAGACTAATGCTTGGAGAGAGAGGCGGAAAGAGGATTGAGGGCTTTGATTTAGGAAATTCTCCTTTGTCAGTTACAAAAAAAGTTGTTAAAGGTAAAAGACTATTTATGAGTACGACTAATGGGACTAAATCATTGCAAAAAGTTCAAAATGCAAAGCATTTATTTGCTATGGGTCTACCAAATAGGAAAGCAGTTGCCGAAAAAATTATTTCATTAAAAAGTGAAAATGTTTTAATACTTGGAAGTGGTTGGGAAGGTTCTTATTCACTTGAGGATTCTTTAGCTGCAGGTGCTTTGGCCTCATACCTAAAACAGAACTGTGATTTCGAAATTAATATTTTGAATGATGAATTACAGGCTGCTTTGGCACTTTGGGATTTCTGGAAAAATGATATTTTGCAATGTTTAAAAACAGCAACCCATGGCAAAAGATTGACAAGTCTTGGAAATTATGAGGATGATTTTAAATGTTGCTCTGAACTTGATTGCTTAGATATTGTTCCAGCTCAAGTTGAAAGAGGTGTGATTCGTGCCTCATGATTTACGAATCGGTTCATTAGGAGTAAAGCCTTGACTGATTTTTTGGTAGCTGCATTGCAAATTACGAGTACTTCAAATGTTGAAGCAAATTTTGTTGAAGCAGAAGAACAGATTGAATTAGCTGCCAGAAGAGGCGCTGAGTTAATAGGTTTACCTGAGAATTTTGCTTTTTTAGGGGAAGATGATGAAAAACTTAGATTAGCTTCAGAATTGTCAGAGAAGTGTGCAAATTTTCTAAAAACTATGTCTCAAAGATATCAAGTATTTCTTTTGGGAGGAGGTTATCCTGTCCCTGCTGGTGATGACAGTCATACTTTTAATAGGTCAGCCTTATTTGGGAAAGATGGACAGATTTTGGCAAAATACGACAAGATTCACTTGTTTGATGTTGATTTGCCAGATGGAAATTTATACAAGGAATCGTCCACCATTTTATCTGGGGCAGAGTATCCACCTGTTGTAGATGTTCCAGGTTTATGCAAAATAGGATTATCGATTTGTTACGATGTTAGATTTCCTGAACTTTATAGATATTTGTCTTCGAATGGAGCAGAGCTTATTATGATTCCCGCAGCTTTTACAGCATTTACTGGAAAAGATCATTGGCAAATCCTTTTACAAGCAAGAGCAATTGAGAATACAGCATACGTAGTCGCTCCAGCTCAAACTGGAATTCATTATGGGAGAAGGCAAAGTCATGGCCATGCAATGGTAATTGACCCTTGGGGGACAGTCCTATCTGATGCAGGAAAAACTCAGGGAGCTGCAATCGCACCTGCTGATAAAGAAAGAGTGAAGAAAATTAGGGAGCAGATGCCAAGTCTTAAACATAGAAAAAAGAAATTATTTTCAAACTAATGATAAAGTTTTTAGATAATAAACTTTTTCGTTATTTATTCGTTTTTTTATTTTTAAATTCTTCAGTCCTCCCAGTTGAATCTTCAAGTGCTCTGGCTGCATGGGCGATAAACTCTAAAGGGGTTTTAGAATTAAGAACCAAACCGAATGCAAATTTAAAAGCATATTTTCAGAAGGCTAACCAAACATATGGAGACAGATTCTGGGTAGATTTTCCAGGAGAATTAAAAAATCCCAGAATACTAAAAGGTAATGGTCCAATAAAAGAAATTAGATTAGGTAAACCAAATAAGGGTAAAACAAGATTAGTAATTGAATTTAAAGAAGACACTTATTTGAAACCTTTGACTTGGCAAATGGTTGGCTTAGATCAAAATAGATGGAGAATTAAACTATTTAACCCTAAATATTTCTTTAAAAAGATTGGTGAAGGTACAGTTGAAAAGAAAAGAGAGAATATCAAAGCAAATCAAAAAAATTTAATTCATAAGAAGAAAAACAATTATGGTTATTTGAAACTACCAGAGGTAAAACGAAACAAGTTTGAGGTTGTAATCGATCCAGGTCATGGAGGACCTGATCCAGGAGCAATAGGTATTGGTGGTATTAGAGAAACAGATGTTGTTCTAGAGGTTTCAAAAATAGTTAAAAATTTACTTTCTGAGAAAGGTGTCAAAGTAAGTTTGACTAGAGCAAATGATGTTGATTTGGATTTATCTCCAAGAGTTTCCATTGCTAATAATACGGATGCCGATATCTTTGTAAGTATTCATGCAAATGCCTCAAGAGGTAAAAGAAGGGACATAAATGGATTGGAAACCTTTTACTATAGAGGGTGGAAAGGAAGATTACTCGCGAAAAGAATTCAAAAACAAATTTTAAGAGTTTCCCCTGGGAGTCCTGATCGAGGAGTTAAACAAGGTAGATTTTATGTGATTAAAAATACTAGGATGCCTGCAGTTCTTGTAGAAATAGGATTTTTAACGGGAAGATTAGATGCAAGAAGATTAGAAAAAATAACTCATCGAAAAAGATTAGCCTATGCAATTGCAAAAGGCATCCTCGAATATCTAGATAAAGTAGGGTGAGACTTAAAATAGGTATATTTGATAGCGGAATAGGTGGTTTTACTATCCTTAATTCTTTACTAAAAACAAGTGAAAATGTAGAAGTTTTTTATTTGGCGGATACAAAAAGAATACCTTTTGGGAACAAAAATTCTAAAGAGATAAGATTAATTGCAAAGGAGATTTGTACTTTTTTTGTTGATAAGAAATTGGACGCACTTTTAGTTGCTTGTAACACTACAAATGCGTGTGCGCTTGATATTCTAGAAAATAATTTAAAGGTGCCTTGTTTTGACCTTATAAACTCAGTGTCGGAAATAGTTGATAAACAAATAATTGGTGTTCTAGCAACACAAACAACTGTTCGATCATCGTATTACAAGAAAGCTATAAATGCTAAAAAAGAGAATACGATAATATTTCAGCAAGAATGTCCAGAGTTTGTATCAGAAATTGAAAAAGAAAAATTAAATCTTGATAAGTTAAATAGTCTTTCAGACTTATACTTAAAACCACTAATTAACCAAAATATTGAAGAATTAATACTTGGATGTAGTCACTATCCATTAATTTATGACTTTTTAAGAAAAAAATTAGATTCAAATATAAAAATTATTGATCCTTCCGTAGCATTAATAAAAAAATTTAATGAATCTTTTGCTATCCCAAAAACTGACCGCTATGAGAGTATTTCTTTCGAAAATGTAAAATTTTTTGTTACTTCAGGAAGGGATGAGTTTTCCAAAAAAGTAAAATGTTGGCTTGGAATTAATAAAGAAATTAGGTTGGTAAACCTCCGAAGTAATGTTTGATTCTTTAGTATATAGAAGAGGTCAATCATGAATACAGTAACAGAGCTACTACAACCAGTTGAAAATGATCTTGATGATCTTATTTTAGAACTGAAAAATCTAATAGGAGCTGGTCACCCAATTCTTCAAGCCGCAGCAGAGCACCTTTTTAGTGCTGGGGGTAAGAGGTTGAGACCTGGAATAGTTTTATTGATTTCAAAAGCTATATCTTCTGAATTTTGCTTGACAAGCAAACATAAAAGGCTTGCTGAAATAACTGAAATGATTCATACAGCTTCATTAGTCCATGATGATGTTGTTGATGAGGCGTCTACAAGAAGAGGAGTAGATACAGTTCATAGCAGATTTAATACCAGAGTTGCTGTTTTGGCAGGTGACTTTTTATTTGCTCAAGCAAGTTGGCATCTAGCAAATCTTGACAATGTAAATGTAGTTAAATTACTTAGTAGAGTAATAATGGATTTAGCAGAGGGTGAAATCAAGCAAAATTTAAATAGATTTGATTCGGCTCAATCTTTTTCCAAATATATCAATAAAAGTTATTGTAAGACAGCATCATTAATAGCTAATAGTTGTAAAGCAGCCGGAGTTCTGAGTGGGATCAATGACGAAAACTTAACCTCGTTGTACGATTTTGGCAAAAATATCGGTTTAGCATTCCAAGTTGTTGATGACATTCTTGACTTCACTGGAAATGATAAACAATTAGGTAAACCTGCTGTAAGTGATCTTGCTAGTGGTTATCTTACCGCCCCAGTTTTATATGCCTTAGAAGAAAATAAACAATTGTCAGTTCTTATAAACAGAGAACTTGCTGAAAAAAATGATTTAGAGGATGCTCTTAATATCATCATGAACTCTAAAGCTATTGAAAGTTCCAGGAAACTAGCTGAGGACTTTGCAATGCTTTCTAAAGAAGCTATAGTCTGGCTTCCTGATTCAGAATATAAAAGAGCTTTAATGGCTCTTCCAGAATTTGTTATAAGTCGTATTTATTAGATCTATTAGAAATAAATCTATGAGCTAAATTAATATTAAAATTTTTGAAAAGCTTAATTTTTTCGACTAAATTTATTAAGCATAGATTTATTTAATGTCATTAGATAAAAAAAATTCAATCAATAACATACTTGAAGAGAAGAGAATTTTCCCTCCATCAAAAAAATTTGCAGAAAACTCAAATATTAGTACTCAAGAAGAATTACTAAGTCTAAAAAAACAGGCATCGGATGAGCCTATTCAATTCTGGGAATCTTTTGCAAAATCTGAATTAGATTGGTTTGAGCCATTTCAAACTGTATTAGATAACGAAAATGCCCCCTTTTTTAAATGGTTCAAAGAGGGGAAACTCAATATTACATATAACTGCTTAGATAGACACATTAAGAGAGGGCTTGGAGGAAAGACTGCTCTTATTTGGGAAGGCGAACCCGGAGATTGCAAAAAATATACTTACGAAGAACTTCTAAAAGAGGTATGCAAAGCAGCTAATGCATTAAAAGCAATTGGTGTAAAAAAAGGAGATTTGGTATGTATTTATATGCCGATGATTCCTGAAGCGATGTTTGCAATTTTAGCTTGTGCAAGAATTGGCGCGCCTCATTCAGTTGTCTTCGGAGGATTTTCTTCAGAAGCATTAAAAGATAGGTTAATTGATGGAAACGCAAGATTTGTTATTACTGCTGATGGCGGCTTTAGAAAAGATAAGGTGATTGAACTTAAGAAAGCAGTTGATGCGGCCATTGAAAGTGGGGCAGATAAAGTTGTTGAAAAAGTAATTGTTGTTCAACGATCCCAAAAAAATATTGTGATGGTTGATGATAGAGATTTTTGGTGGCACGAATTATTAAAAAATCAAAAAGATTATTGTGAACCAGAAATAATGAATAGCGAAGATAGGCTTTTTATTCTTTATACTTCAGGCTCTACTGGAAAACCCAAAGGTGTAGTTCACACTACAGGTGGTTACAATCTTTGGTCCCATTTGACATTTAAATGGATTTTTGACTTAAAAGATGACGATATTTACTGGTGTACTGCTGATGTCGGTTGGATTACAGGTCATAGTTATATAGTTTATGGGCCTTTATCTAATGGTGCTACAACCTTAATGTATGAGGGAGTGCCAAGACCCTCAAATTTAGGGGCTTTTTGGGAAATTGTTCAAAAATATAAGGTTTCTATTTTTTATACTGCACCAACTGCAATAAGATCATTTATGAAGTCTGGGCGTGAAATACCTGATAAATATAATTTGAAGAGTCTTAGACTTTTGGGCACAGTTGGAGAACCAATTAATCCTGAAGCATGGATGTGGTACAAGAATGTTATTGGTAAAAATAAATGCCCTATTGTTGATACTTGGTGGCAAACTGAGACTGGTGGTGTAATGATCAGTCCCTTGCCTGGAGTAGTTGCTACAAAGCCAGGTTCAGCTACTTTTCCTTTGCCAGGAATAGAAGTTGAAATCGTCGATAAGAATGGAGATAAGGTTAAGGAGAACGAAGGGGGCTATTTAATTATTAAGAAACCTTGGCCAGGTATGATGAGAACAATTCACGGAAACTCAGAGAGATATTTGGAGAGTTATTGGGAATATATTTCCTTTGCAGGAGAAAAAAATGTTTATTTTGCTGGAGATGGAGCACGCATTGATGAAGATGGATATATATGGATTATGGGAAGAGTTGATGATGTTATAAGTGTTTCAGGACATCGGTTAGGAACAATGGAAATAGAATCTGCTTTGGTAAGTCATAAATCAGTTGCAGAGTCTGCGGTCGTTGGCAAAAAAGATGATTTAAAAGGTGAAGTTATAGTTGCTTTTGTATCCCTAGAGAAAGATGTTAACGGTTCTTCAGAACTAGTTGAGAATTTAAAGAAGCATGTTGTTAATGAAATTGGAATTATCGCAAAGCCTGAAAAAATTATAATTTCCGACTCTCTTCCAAAAACACGTAGTGGAAAAATTATGAGGCGAATTTTAAGATCTTTGGCTGCTGGAGAAAAAATTAGAGGTGATATAAGCACTCTTGAAGATAGTTCTGTTTTGGAAAAGCTGAAAGAATTATCCTAATCAGATTTATCAATTAAATTAGAAATTTTTTTAATAGTATTTCTTTTGAATTCATCATCGGCCCAGTCTCCCAAAAAATTTTCTCTTAGTCCTGCGCTTGCAATTATTGTGTGTGTACCTTTTAACATTACTCCTTTAGAATTATCTTCTTTTCTTGCTTTCAGACAAGAAAACAATTTATCTGTTTGATCTAATTCGTCTGAGTTGAATTTTATTAGGAAATTATTTTTTTGATTATATGTTTTTTCAATTAATCGCAAAGTTCTTTCAGGGCTTGGGCTAAATTCACTGTTGAATTCAAATTTTTGAGAAATTTGTTTCAATAATGGAATAGATTTGTTCGCACTGAAGTTATTAAAACTTATTGATATGAATTTTTCGCAATTTCTTCCACCATCAGGGGAAATTAGATGAAGTTTGCAGCCTAGGCTATGGCCAATTCTTATTGAAGGAATTGATGCTCCTATTCTCTTGGATAAAGATATTCGACAATTCTTGAAATCCCTCCATGCTTTAGTAGCAAGTTGTTGGTGATCGAATTGTGGATTGTATTTATATGCATGTACTGCATAGTTTTTATTAATTAAACTATCTATGAATCTTCTATAAGTTAAATCTGGTTTAGAAGCTAGATAACTTCCACCAATAAATTCCACAATTTTTTTAGGATTTGAAGGCCAATAACAAAAATTATTAAATTGATATTTTGTAAAAGTCATCTTTCAAAAACTAAAAATGTTTAAAAAATTATTTTCTAATCATGAATCTTAATTAATATTAATTTAAGAGAAATTTTTATTAAATGCGTCAAGATAAATGAAAGTGTTTTCAGTTAATTGGATCTATCTAACAAAAAAGAATTAAATCAATTGGATATTCTTCAGGATCAAGTTATTAGACATCCCTCTGAAGAGAGTGTTGTTAATCAAAATAAAAAAATTGAAAAAATTTTAATTCTTGATACTGAAACAACAGGTTTAGACGAAAATAAAGATGAAGTGTTAGAGATAGGTTGTATTTTGTTTGATGTATCTTTTAAGTGCGTGCTTTCACAAGTTTCATTTTTATTACCAGTTAATAATAATGAAGCTGAACATGTGAATGGTATATCTGCTGAAGTAACTAATATCTCTCAACCATGGGAAGAGGGATTGAATTTCTTTCTGAAACTTGTTGATTGTTCGGATTTCATTGTCGCGCATAATGTAGAGTTTGATAAGAAATGGTTCGGGAAAGGAAGATTACCTAAACTTAATAAAAAATGGATATGCAGTTTGGAGGATATTAATTGGTCTTTTCAAAAATCACTAAAAAATAGACCCTCAGTAACTGATTTAGCTTTATCTTTTGCAATACCAGTTTGGAATTTACATAGAGCTTTATCTGATTGCTTTTACTTATCTGAGGTCTTCAAAAAATGCGATAATCTAGAGGAACTTTTACTTAAAGCTACCGAACCAAGGTTTTTATACAAGGCGCTTATTAGTTACGAAAATAGATCTTTAGCCAAAAATGCTGGGTTCAGATGGAATAGTCCTGTGCAGGGAGCTTGGTCAAGAAAATTAACTACTGATGAGGCAAAAAATCTTGATTTTAGAGTAGAGATTTTGAATTAAGATTCAATAAATTTTTGACTCAGAAAATATCTAATGCATATTACAGGGCATCCATTTTTTACCCATTTTATGTGCTCCGATACATCCGTATTTTAAGGCAGCCTTTTCAGCTTCTAGTTTAGTGTTAAATAGATCTGACATCATATTTTCTTTGCTTGGATTTGAAATTTTTTTGGAATGATTATGATGATTGTTTTGAGAATGAGGTGAATACTCCCATATTCCCATAGTCGTTAACCCAGCAGAGATAATTCCCATCCCAACTACTGATAAATTGACTATTCCCATTGCTACTGCACCAAAAGATAATACACCCATTGGAACTACTCCAATACTTATTACTCCCATTGGCACTATTCCCACCGAAACGATACCAAGGGGTGCTATTCCAAAAGCAATTTTTTTGGGTTTTGTACCGCAATGCAGAGTCTCTTTATTTTTATTAATTCCCAAGGGTTTTTCTTAATGTTAAATTAAAATTGTCCCACAAAACAATCAATTAAAGATTAATTCCTACTCGAATTAAAAATTTTGAATTATTTTCTAGAACTTTGAATAACTTAAAAAATCTTAGAGGAACGGTAGATTTGCTGCCCGATCAATTAATAAAGTGGCAAAACGTTGAGAAAATTGTATTAGATCAGCTTGCAAGAGCATCTATCAATGAAATAAGAACACCAATACTAGAAATGACCGAATTATTTATAAGAGGAATTGGTGAAGGAACAGATGTTGTCAATAAGGAAATGTATACATTTATTGATAGAGGGGAGAGATCTTGCACTCTTAGGCCTGAAGGAACCGCATCCGTTGTACGAGCATTAATACAAAATCGAATGTTATCTAGTAATCCTTTACAAAAACTTTGGTACATGGGGCCTATGTTTCGATATGAAAGACCTCAAGCAGGTAGGCAAAGGCAGTTTCATCAGTTAGGCGTCGAGTTTGTAGGATACGATTCAGTTAGAAGTGATGTAGAGATTATTGCTTTAGCTTGGGATATCTTAGGCAAATTAGGAATAAAAGAACTTAATCTTGAAATAAATACTTTGGGAGATCTTAATGATAGATTAAATTTTCAAAAATCCTTTTTAAAATGGTTAGAAATAAATAAAAATTCTTTAGATTTAGATTCTCAGAATAGGATTACTAAAAATCCCTTAAGGATTTTTGACTCCAAGAATATTCAAACTCAAAAAGCTCTAAAGAATGCCCCAAGATTACTAAATTTTTTATCTGAAAAAAGCCATAAAAGATATTCAAACTTAAAGAAAAATTTAGAAGTTTTAAAAATACCTTATGTTGAAAATTTTAATCTTGTAAGAGGTTTAGATTACTACACTCATACAGCTTTTGAAATTACTAGTGGGGCTCTAGGCTCCCAAGCTACAGTTTGCGGAGGAGGAAGATACGACGATCTAATAAAACAAATGGGAGGGCCAAATACCCCTGCAATTGGTTTTGCTATTGGTTTAGAAAGATTAATTTTACTCGCAGGAAAAGCGCTTGAAATTCCAAGAAATACTGATATCTATATCATTAATCAAGGCTTAATTGCTGAATCATTAGCAATGGATTTATCTAGAAAATTAAGAAATTATGATTTGTTAGTTGAATTAGATTTAAGCGGAGCTTCATTTTCTAAACAATTTAAAAAAGCAAATAAACTAAAATCCAAAAGTATTATTGTTATTGGTGATGATGAGGCAGTTAAAGGTGAATTTATTATAAGGCTCTTCGATCAATCAAGTAATCAGAATGAAGAAGAGGTTATATCTTTTGGGAATGATATGGAATTAGAAAAGTGGATAAATAAAAACTTACTTGCGAAGTAATGCTCTTAAAGTTTGTGATAATTTTTCTTTTTATATTTATTTTCTTTAATTTAAGGAATTTTTTTAAATTTAATAGAAAACAAAAAGTTTTGAAGTCTAAAAAATTAACAACCTTCAATAAAAAGAATCTTAAAAATTGGATGAATTTAACTAAAAAAGAAAGGTATAACTTATCAAAACAAGATTCTGCTAACTATATGGATAGAAGAAAACTTTTATTAGAGGAAATAAGAAATGAATATAAGAAAATATCTAAAAAAAATGCTGAGGGGAACATCAAGAAAAAATAATCATGGAAAATTACTGGACTTCTAATAAAACCATAAATGGATTGAGACATTTTGTTTTAGTAAATGAGACTAATGAAAAAGGCAATATAAGTTTTATGTTGGTTTCTGTCCTTGATTCTGAAATTAACTTAAAAACTACTTACGAAGAATTAATAAATAGTGGAAATTGGCAAAAGGGTTGGATCAATCTTTTAAAGCATCAATCAATTACAGAAGAATACGTTATTTATAAATCCATAAATAAAGGTGAGGGTATCGATGAGATATTTATTAATGAAGACTCTTTATTTAATATTTCTTAATTTGATATAAATCTTTCGAATCTCTTTTTTTTTTAATACTAGGTTTTTTGTTACTTAATAATTATTTAAAAGTTTTACCCCTTTCAAAAAAATAAAATTAACGTTATCAAGGATTAATAATATTTACTTAATTCAATGTTAGGGGATATGTGGATCTCATCTGAGCTGACAGCGGAAAAACTGGGAATATCTGAGGTTAAACTTTCTTTTTTACGTGAACATGGAATACTCAAGCCCGGGATTCATTGGAAAAGCTCTCCACTCGGCCAGAAAAAACCTTGGAAACCCAAAGCGCTTTACAATATAAAAATGTGCAGACAAATAATTAATAAATTTTATTCTGAAGAAAACTTAAATATAGCAGCCTAAAAACTAATATCTTTTTTGATTAATTTTGAAATTTTATATAATACTTATTCTATTAGATTCTCATCCTTACACTCAATAAGAGTGTTTTGCAAAGTTGGATATAAGTTAATCATATTTATATATTGTTTTGATTTTCTGTATGATTTTGCAGCCTTTTTGTAATGAACTTCAGATTTCATTTCTAGTGAAAATTTTCTAGAAGACTCTTGAGAAGTAGTCATAATATTATGATGTCTTATCCCATATTTAATAATTGTTTGAGAATGAGGCAATAAATAGGATGGTTTAATGAAACAAAACATCGTTTAATGTCAGCAAAAAGAAATTTAATAAAAATAAATTAAACTTAAAACACTTTTTATTTGATACGTAATCTATTCTCTGGCAATAACTTTACTGTTGAAATCTAACTTCTTTTATAGTTAATTTTTTTGGTAGATTAATTAATTTTTTTTTCTTAGGATTACTAATTTTTACAATTTTGTTGTGAATCCAACTGTTTGATGAAAATTAAAGTATTCTCAAAACGTTTAAGCTAATCATTTCCTAAATGCAAACCTACGGTAATCCAGATACCACTTACGGGTGGTGGGCTGGAAATTCAGGTGTAGCTAATCGCTCAGGAAAATTTATCGCTGCTCATGTAGCTCATGCAGGATTAATTGTTTTCTGGGCTGGTGCTTTCACCCTTTTTGAACTTTCACGATTTGATCCTAGTGTTCCTATGGGTCATCAACCTTTAATTGTTCTTCCTCACTTAGCAACTCTAGGGATAGGGTTTGACGCTAATGGCGTGGCGATGGGAGACACTAAACCTGTACTTGCAATAGCAATCGTACATTTAGTTTCTTCTATGGTTTTAGCTGCTGGAGGACTTTTACACTCTCTACTTCTTCCAGGAAATTTAGAAGATTCAGATATTGCTAGAGCAAGAAAATTCAATATTGAATGGGATAATCCTGACAAATTGACATTTATTCTTGGACATCATCTCCTCTTCTTAGGATTTGCGGTTATTGCTTTCGTTGAATGGGCCAGAGTCCATGGGATTTATGATCCAGCTATTGGTGCCGTAAGACAAGTTGAATACGAATTAAACTTAGCAAAAATTTGGAATCATCAAACAGACTTTTTGACTATTGATAGTTTGGAAGAGGTTATGGGTGGTCATGCATTCTTAGCTTTTGTAGAGATAACAGGTGGTGCATGGCATATTGCTACTAAGCAGGTAGGAGAATTTACCAAGTTCAAAGGTAAAGGTCTTCTATCAGCCGAAGCTGTTCTATCTTGGTCATTAGCAGGTATAGGCTGGATGGCTATTATTGCAGCTTTCTGGAGTGCATCAAATACAACTGTATATCCTGTTGAATATTTTGGTGAACCACTAGAGTTGAAGTTTAGTATTTCTCCATATTGGATTGATACTGTTGATCTTCCTGATGGTGAGTTTACATCAAGGGCATGGTTAGCAAATGTTCACTACTATTTTGGTTTCTTCTTTATTCAAGGTCACCTTTGGCATGCTCTAAGAGCATTAGGCTTTGATTTCAAGAGAGTTACTAATGCTATTAGTAATATTGATAGTGCCACAATTACTCTTAAAGATTAAATTCTAAATTAATCTTTAAATTAAAGGCCCTCTACAGGGCCTTTTTTATTTGAAAAATTTTGTTTATTAATTTAGATTGATAATTATATGTTTTTGAAATCGTTGAATATTTTTTCTCTACAGAATAAAGATATTTTTTCAAATTCTCTCTTAATAAGTTTTTTTGGATTTTTAATTATATTTTTTTTGTTGATTTTTGGGAGAAAACTTAAATTAGCAGTTCAACTTGAAAGATTTGGATTGCCGATTGCCGTCATATCAGGAATTTTAGGTATATCAGTAGGCCCATTTGGAGCGATACACCTTTTACCAAAAGAAACAATCAATGTTTGGAGTAATTTTCCTACTCCTCTTTTATCATTAGTCTTCGCAACTTTAATGATGGGAAGACCTATCCCTAATATAAATGGTTTAGTTAAGCCGATTTGTAATCAATTTCTATTAGCTCTTTCCCTAGGTTTCGGACAATTTTTTGTTGGCGGTCTAGTTGTTAAATATTTTCTGCCTCCATCTATGGATGCAAATCCTCTAATGGGATGTTTAATAGAGGTCGGTTTTGAGGGTGGTCATGGAGCTGCATCAATAATTGGTGAAAGTTTTAACAAACTAGGTTTCCCAAATGGTTTAGATCTAGGTTTGGCGATGGCAACAATGGGTCTTTTATCCTCATCAATATTGGGTAGCATATTTATTTTTCTTGGTAGAACTTTTGGTCTTTCAGATACTGAGGAAATTATTGAACAAAAAGATAAGCTAAAGGAAAAAAATAAGATAGGAATTTTTGCAGATTTAAGAATTTTTATTATAAATCTTGGTTTTTCCGGTTTGGCAATTTCTTTTGGTGTTTTGCTACTTAAATTTTTAAGGTATATTTCAATTTCTTTTGGTGATTTTTCGAAGGAAATTATTTTTTCACTACCAGTATTCCCTTTTATCCTTATAGGTTCGCTCCTTATCAGATATATTTTAGAGAAAACCAAAAATACAGAATTTATTTCAAATATTCTGCAAAGGGAGATTGGTATTTTATCCACAGACTTGTTAATTTTTACAGCTATGGCGAGTTTAGATATTGCAGTTGTTTTTGATAATTGGATACTAATTTTAGTGTTTACTATTTTCGGTTTATTTTGGAATTTAATCTGCATTGCTTATTTTGCATACTTTATTTTTGATGATTATTGGTTTGAAAAAAGTTTGATAGAATTTGGAAATTCTACAGGTGTAGTAGCTTCAGGGTTACTCCTTCTAAGGCTTGCAGATCCTAAAAATATTTCTAAGACTTTACCAATTTTCACGTCAAAACAGCTATTTGCTCAGTTAATTCTATCTGGGGGGCTATTCACAGTTCTTGCACCATTAATGATTTCTAAAATTGGGTTAGATTATTGGACAGAAATTTGTGCTCTTATTACATTCGCAATTCTTTTTATTGCATTGATTTTTAATAAAGTAGAAATGAAAAAGTTTCAATAATAACCCTAGAATGGTAATAAATTAAATTTTATTTTAATGTCATTTACCCCTTACGATATTCCACCTCAAGAAAATAAAGGGAAGTGGTTTAGGAGTCATTTACTTGGAAGGGAAATCGAACTTGGTGAATTGTATAGTCTTGGATCAAATGATTTAGATTTACTTATGGCGGAGACAGCAGAAATCAGAAGCGATCTTGATTTTAAGGAAAAGAATATAGGCAAATTTAGGACTGCAGGATATTTTTTGGAGTTAGCAAGAATAATTGAGAAAAGAAAGTTGTTAGAGAGTTAATTACATGGGAAATAATTCTTTCTAGAATATGGGTCCCATAATTCGTATTTATACATTAAGGATTTAAATTTTCTATTTTTCTCAAACGAATCTAACCAGTTTTTTATTGATGATTCTAAATAATTAGTTCTTTTTTGGCTTTCACAAGCGATTCTAAATTGTCTTACAAAAGGCCATATAGACCAATCAGCGATTGTTGGGCTATCTCCAAAAAGGAATTTGTTTTCTGCGAGAAGTTCGTTCCATCTCTTTATAAACTTAATTGCATTTGTGAAATGAAATTCTTCATCACAATTCTCATATCTTGTGGAATATTTAAATCGATCTAAATGATATTTGAATCCGTTATCATTTTCATTAATTATTTTAAAAATATCTTCCTTTTTGTTCTCAGGAAAATAAATTAATTTGATGTTTTCCTTTTTTGACTCTGAGAGAGCCCATAGGATGATTTCAAGACTTTCTTCAATAACTTCACTATTTTTTTTTATAAGTATTGGAACCGTTTTCGTCTTTGAATTATTTAAAAAATCTAAAGGTTTATTTTTTAAATCAATTTCTCTTATCTCTACTCTTATTTCACAAATTAACAAAGCCCATCTTGCACGAATTGCATATGGACATCTTCGAAATGAATATAAAATATCGTTTTTCATATTGTAAAAACTTTTAATTTCCCTAATTCTTTTAGTATTATCTAATTAGGAACAGTATTAATTTTACAACGCAAATGTCGGGATATGTTTACCTTATTAGAGTAGGTGACCTTTATAGGATTGGTAAAACTGATAATCTTGAAAAGAAAATTAAGAAATTAAAGCCAGATGAATTATTAACGTCAATTATGACAAAGGAGCCAGAAACCCTTGAAGCAAGATTACTAAGAAAATATAAGTCGCAAAGAATTCCTGAAACTGGTTATTTAAAGCTTTCTAAAAGACAAATTAGAGAATGTAAAAGGCAATTTGAATTAAAGGGTAGCTTACCTCACACTTTAGATGCTGAAGTTTCAATAACTCTATTTGCATCTTTATTATTGTTTTTATTAAGTTCCTTTGTTTTTAATTATTTAAATTTTGGATTTGTAAAATCTATATCTTATTCTTTCGGAATGGCATCTCTACCAATGGTTATATTATTTATTACAGGTAGTTTTGGGGGATACTTTTCTGAAGATTTATCTCTTTTTTCATTGTTAACTAATAGAATAAAAGGTTTATTTATTGCAATTGCAATGCTTTCAATGGCCTACTTAATTTTCAATTTAGGTTAAATTTCATAATTACAATTTAAGGCAATTTCAAATGGAACTGATTGGGAAGGTAACTTCAAAATAGTTGAGCATATTTCAGCAATATCTTCAGGTTGTGTCATGCTTGATTTGTCTAAGGAAGAGATATTTTGGGCCATTTTTGTATTAACCCAGCTTGGGCAAATAGCTGAAACCCTTATGTTTTTATCCCAACCTTTGTTTTTCATCGTTTGGCATAATCCCATCAAAGCAAACTTTGAAGAGGAATAAGCGGCTAAATCGCCTTTAGATCTTTTCCCACTCATTGAAACTAAAACTATAATTCTTCCTTTGCCGGAGGAGCATAAATGTTCCCAAGAAAGCCTACATAAACTCCAAATTGCCAAAAAATTGATATTTAATGTATTTAAGATATCTTCTTCATCGCCATCTTTATATAAGAAAGGAACTTTCGATAATACTCCAGAACAATTTATTACTGAATCAAATCCTCCAAATTCATCTAAGGTATTCTTTATCCAATTTTCGGCTGTAATTTTTTTTAATGCATCATAGTGGTTGATTATAATTTTCCCTTCTGGCCATTTGTTTGGATCAATAACACTTCCTTTTAATGATTCTAAATCTCTTATGCCAACACTAATTCTATTACCTTCTTTTAATTCTTTATGTGCAACATGTAGTCCAATCCCTCTACTAGCTCCACTTATTAGTATGGTTCTCATTTTTTTACTAAATGTTTGGAAATATTATCCTAAGTAACATTTTAAATTCTCTACCATGCATGACCATAAGACCTTTCTTTACACTCCATGGAGCCTTTATAAACATTATGCACATCGCATATACAATCTCTTTTAAAGAAAGTGTATCAGTTAGAAAACCATACCATTGATTTTTAGGTAGTTGGAAAAAACTGCCAAAAAATTCTCTCAATAGTTTTTCGTCAAACCTCATGAGTTTTTCTAATCCAAATTGGTAAAGTGATTTCTTTCTAATTAATTCTTTTGACCATAAAGTTTCCCAACCTTTTCTAGCAATATGATAGGTACTTAGATTTTTATTTTTAATTGCTTCTGAGACTGCCTTGGCGACAAGTGGAGCTCTTCTTAAAACATTACCAATTAAATATCCAGATGCAGGATGTACCATTGAAGCAGCACCACCATATCCAAGTATTTGTTGTTTGAAATCTGGGATGGGCATATTCATAGGGAGAAATAAGCCAAGCTCTTCGTGCTGCATGCTTGTGATTGATATATTTCGATAAGAAAGCCTCTTCTCTAGTCTCTCTTTTAAATTTTCCATTGTTAGAGGATTTACTAAACCAAGAGATGTCTCTTCAAGAAAATATTTTCCATCCCCCATATCCATGGCATAAAGAAAAGTGGGTGGTTCTTTTTTTTGCTCATCGTTAAGATGGTCATTTCTATAGTCCATTAATACAAACTGCCCTTTCTTGAGTGGAGGTTTACTAAAATTACCTACTATTCCATAACAAGTTTGGACTGCTAAGGGACCACATGATTTTAATTTAAGAAAAACAGGATCATATCCTGTCGCATCTACTACTAATCTTGCAGAGTAAGTCTTGCCATCTTTTGTCGATACTGTACTTTTGTATTTTTCAAAATGTATATTTTTTGCAAAACCTTGATGCCATTTAATAAAAGACTTATTGCATTCATTAAACCAATAATTGTGGAGTTTCTTCTTATCAAATAGTCCGTAATCTAGTGAATGTTCGGTGGCTTTATTCTCGTCATCTTGTTCTTCTAAAGCGCCATGCCCAAAAAAACTTACAGTATTCTTCCATCTATATTCAAGTAAATCCTGAAGCCCGAGTTGATCAACTTCTTTCCCCCAAATGCCATATGTGTTTGGCCAAGGTTCATCTGGTCCATTTGGAGAAAGCACTTCAACATCTAATTTTTCCTTCCCTAAAGCTGAGGCAATTGCCATACCTGCAGGCCCTGCACCCAAAACAAGAACATCTGGCATATTTTCTTTTGACATTAAATATAAATCTTATGATTAAAAAAATTTATGGAACAAATTATTACTTCTGCGCCTAGGGTTATATATTCCATCCAACATTTGTAATGAGAGTAGGTTAATAATAATCAAATTACTCAAATACTAGTGACTAAGTTTTCAGTGTTTTAACAATAATTTATAAGATTACAAAATAAAAAAAAACTTTATTTATTTTTTTATCATAAAAAAAATATAGGAATTTAAATGATTAAAAATAAAAATATTTTAATTACTGGAGGTAATTCAGGAATAGGTTTTTTTGCCATTATTAATTTATTGAAGACGAAAAATATTTTATATGTTGTAATAAAAAACGAATTTAGAAAAAATGAATTTCTCAAAAAAATTGAGAAATATTTTGATAAAAATTATCTTAGTAAATTTTTAAATATTATTGAAAATTGTGATCTTTCAGATCTAGAGAATATTGAAAAAATTAAGAATTACTTTATTAGTAAAAAAATTGTTTTAGATGTTTTTGTTTTAAATGCAGGATTGCAATATACAGGCTCCTTTTATCCTAAAGTATCAAAACAAGGGATAGAACTAACTTTTGCGGTAAATCATCTTGCACATTTTTACTTGGTAAATGTACTGAAAGATTTTATTAGTGATAAAAAAGAATCTAAAATCATCATTACATCTTCAGATGTTCACAACCCTAAAAGTTCAGGTGGCAATATAGGAAAGAAAGCGGGACTTAATAATCTAGTTGATTTTAGAAAAAAAGTAACTGGGCAATTTTTAAATTTTAATGCTGATGAAGCTTATAAAAATAGTAAGTTATGTAATATTTTGTTTGCTAAAGAACTTGAAAAAAAATTAAAAATGTCCTCGAGTAAAATTTCTGTAATAACTTGGGCTCCTGGTCTCGTAATACCAAATGATGATTCTGGTTTTTTTAGATACAGTAAACGTTTTAATCTCTTTGGATATTTAATTTTTTCTAAAGCTGCAAAAAATATTTTAGGAATTTCTGAAAGTATAGAAAATGCTGGAAAGATTCTTTCTGATATTGTCCTTGATCCAAATTTAAATAATGTTAGTTTCATATACTTAAGTAATAAACTTAAAGCTAGAAAAAAACATAAATTAGTTGAAAGTAACGTTAGTGATGAAGCAAATAGTGATGAGTTGGCTTCAAAACTTTGGATTTTTAGTGAAGATATTTGCAGATCATTTGGATTTGTTACTCTCAATATTTAAGGTTTGTGTTGGGAATGCAAACTCTATATTATTAACCGCAAATTCCTCAATAATTCTTAAATTTATAGATTGTTGAGCTTCCATTGCAGCGAGATAATTATTTGTTGGGATGTAATAAACAAGTTCGAAATTAAGACTGAAGTCACCGAAATCTGTGAAATGACATCTGTCAAAAGACGCATCTTTTGTCTCTTCAACTATTTTTTTAATTATTATAGGAATCAATTTCATAAGTTTTGGAGAGGTTTCATAAACAACTCCCAATTTATGAACTAACCTCCTTTTTTCCATTTGTGCGTAATTTGAAATTATTCCATTTGTTAGGGCACTATTGCTCATAACTATTACTTCTCCATTAATACTTCTTATCCTTGAGGATCGTACTCCCACTCTCTCAACCATTCCAAGGACTCCATCAGATTTTATAAACTCACCTTTTTGAAAAGGTTTATCAAGCAAAATTGTTATATATTCAAAAAACTCCTGAACTGGATCTTTCAAAGCTAATCCTGCTCCAATCCCTCCTGCACTTAGTAAAGCCCAAATAGCAGTCATTTGAACACCTATATTTTGTAAGAAAAAAATTGAGCCAATAGTCCATGTTAATGCTTTTATCAATGGAGTTAGTGAAGATACCATTGAACTAATCGAGGAATCATTAATTTTCGATGTCGATTCTGTTAGAGATCTTATTAAAACTTTGTTGAGAGCTTTTATGATTATTATCAATATAAATAATTTCAGAATATTCAATAATACAGAGATAAAAGTTATTTCATCAGCAAAAAAATAGTCAATTGAAAAATAAAATGAGAGGAGAAAACCTATTGGTTTAATAATTCCAGAGATGACCTCAAAAATAAAATCATCAAAATTTGTTTTTGTACGTTTGGAGATCTTTTTGAAGAATATTTTTGAAAGTTTAGAAATTATTATCGACAATAAAATTCCAATAAAAAAAATAGATATTGCCAGAAGGAAGTTTTCAGTAACTAATTTCATATTCAAATAAAACCTAAAAATTTATTTCTAATAAAATTTTAAATTATCTCTAAACAACAAACCAGTCTTTATTTTTCTTTAACTCATTATTATATTTTTAATTTCTTTAAATTCTTTTCTATCCGCAGTTTTGCATAATTCAAAAATTATTGATTCAGTAGTTGTTAAGAAAGCCCCACTCTGATTCATTCTTTGTAATGCTATTTCATGATCTACTCTATTTCGACTTCCCATGGCATCTGATATGAGAACAACTTCAAATCCTTTTTGTAAACAATCTAAGGCAGTTTGTTGAATACAAATATGCGTTTCGATCCCACAAAATATCAAATTACTAATTCTCTTATTTTTAAGTTCGTTTAAAAAATCTTGTATATTAGCTAAGCTAAATACCATCTTTTCAATCTTTTTAAATCGAGCTTTGGGTAATAATTCCGGGATCGTTTCTCCCAATTTGAGTGGGTTTTGTTCAGATATAAATATGTTTTCTTCTAAAATTTGGTAAGCATTTATTAGCTTTTTAATGTTTTTGATTATTGAATCCTTATTCAAAATTGGTCTTAATATTTTTTCCTGAATATCAATAATTATCAAGGCGTTTACTTTCGATGATAATTTATCAGAAGAGATTTCTTGATCATTCATCATTTATATATAAAGATACCTTTAACATAATATTTTGAAGAACTTTAGTAAACATTTTAAATCAATAAGTTGTTTTACTCTCATCTAGAGTTATTATTGAGAATAGCCATGGGTTAATTTTGTCATTATCCTCTCAATACAAAGTCATCACATCTCCTCTTGGTGATGGATTACATAAAGATGGGAAGAGGTTAACTCCTCAGAGGCTAAAAGTTCTTAATTTATTTGAAAATATTGGCTCTGGAAAGCATCTTAGTGCTGAAGAGGTTCATGAAAAGTTAGTTAAAACAAGCTCAAAAGTTTCACTAGCAACAATTTATAGAACTTTAAGACTTTTAGTACAAATGGGTTTGCTTCATGAATTAGAACTCAGTGAGGGTGGACACAGATATGAATTGCTTAGTAACGACACACCGGACCATCATCATTTGATTTGTATTAGGTGTGGAAGAACAGAAGAATTCGAAAATGAAGAAGTTTTAGAAGCAGGTAAAGTTGCAGCAAAAGTTAATGGTTTTAAACTAATTGAATCCTCTTTAAATGTAAGAGCCATTTGTCCTAATTGCATTTAGTAGGTTTTAACTTAAAGTCCCTCCACAACTTGACCCAGCACCTGCAGTGCAAGCAAAACAATGTTCTTTTACAGCTACCCCGTAGTCAAAAGTAAATGATTCATCCAATAGATCAAAAAGTGTCTTTGGTCCTTTATCCTCTCGGAAATTTATTTGTTGGTTAAAGTCACAATCATAAATTTCTCCTAACCAATTTACGCTAATTGTATTTTTACACATAAGATTTTCTAAATTCTTTTCATTAAAATTTTCTTTTAGTAATTTGTAATAAGTCTCTAGTTTCCCTTCTCTTCTAAGAGATTCTTCATATCTATTTATCGGCATATTAGTTATTGTGTATAAATTATTAAAAACGATATTGTATTTTTCGAAAAGTATTTTTTTATAATCCTTCTCTAATATTCCCTGAGAAGGAGGAAGAATTGGGCTAACAGGATTGTAAACAAGGTTTAATTGTAATCCATTTTCTTTTTTCCCGTAGCCTAAATCATTAAGAATTTTTATGGCATTAATACTTTTTTCAAAAACCCCAAAACCCCTTTGAAAATCAACATTATTTTTTTCATAACACGGTAGCGAAGCGGTAACTATCACTTTATTTTTTGCAAGAAATTGAGGAAGATCTTCATAACCTTCTTCAAAGAAAATTGTCAAATTGCACCTGTCAATAATATCAATTTGTTTTGTGCTCAAACTGGTTATTAGGTTTTTAAATTCTGGGTGAAGTTCTGGCGCACCACCTGTAATATCTAAAGTCTTGATTTTGTATTTTTCAATTATCTTTGGAATAAGAGATATCATTTCATTGGACATCTTTTCAGTCCTCAGGGGACTCGAATTGACATGACAATGCTTGCAAGCCTGATTGCATTTATAACCTATGTTAATTTGCAATGTTTCTATAGGTTCTTTATATATTGGGGGGAAATTTTCTTTCATAAATCTATTATTTATAAATTGTCATTCGAAACTTTAAAAGTCAACTATTTTTTTTAAGCTTGATCTCTTACTAGCAAGTTCAATAAACCAACTTATGTATTCTTTGGGACCATTTTTAAAAACTATGTCAAATTTTAAATTGTCATGAACATCACTGATCCCTATTAAACCAGTTTTTTTTGTAGAGGGTCTTTCAACTTCACCGGAACTACTATCTACAAAAATTATTTTATTCTTAATCCCAAATTCATTACCTAATATTTGAATTAATTCTAGAAAAGACCTGTCACTTCCTCCTCTTGAATAACTTTTTTCATCATTATTTTTTTTTGATGTGACTGTGTCACCAACTCCTACAATCAAAGGCATATCTTCTTTTTGGATAGTTCTTTTGCATAAATCAATTTTTTCCTTAAGAGAATTTGGAGAGTTTCTAAAATTAAAATTTCTTCCAAAAGGAGCTTTACCAGTTTTATCCGCAATAAATTTATTTAAAAGAAATAAAACTCCAGAATCTTTAACTGCTCCCTTAATAAGTAATTGTATGTCTGTTGATCCAATATCATCTTGAGAAGAAAGTTTAATTGTTTCTCTGCCATTTTTATTACCTAAATTTGGTGAAATATGAAGGAAAAATGAGTTTTTGAGGCCTTCGGATTCAGCTTTTAAAATGATTTCATTCATCATCTTTTCAAAACTAATTTGAATAAGCTTTCTTTTATCAGAATCTTCATGAACTAAATCAAAAAGACTATTGAAATTAATTGTTGGCGAGAAGCGTGTTTCACAAATTGATTTTGCTCCGTGAAAATTGATATCTTCTTGACTTAGTTCAGGAAAAATATTCTTAATTATGAAATTAAATTTTGGTCTTATTAAACTAGGTACTTTTGACAAAAAATTTAGTTCTTTTTCTGAGACTCCTTCAAAACTTATTTCACCATTGTTGTCTTGATACTCTACTCCACAGGCAGCTAAACCTCTTAAATATAGTTCTTTGTTTTTAGGCTCAGTAGTGCTCCTTAAACTCCTCTCAATTATTCTGTTAACTCCTCTTGGACCTTCATGTTCCCCGCAAGTTAATACAAAGAATTCCTCGGCAAATTCTTTTACTGCATAGATATATTTTGATTCTAATTCTCTAGTCATTGGATCTTTAACTAAAGGGATACAAACTCCGTCAATGTCTTGAATAAATAAGATATTTTCAGAAGAAATTAATTGTTTTTGGGCATTTAAATTACTTGCCATATATTCCATATTTATAATTATTTTTTTAATTTTATTTTCTAAGAAATTATAAATTAAAAAAATCAATATTTTCAATAAATAATTTGCTATGGTCAAAAATTGCTTTAATGTAGAAAAATGTTGGTATGGGTAAGAAATTAAAAAAATTATCAAGAGTTTCCAAAAATGAAGAATAATTTCTTAGAAAACATCAAAGATGAAAAATATTTTTATTCATTGATTGAAGATATAGAGAATAGCAAAGTTGGATTTTACAGTGTTGGTTTATATCCTGCATCACTAGCATACAACTGTGCTATGCATGGAAAATCAAATAATATTCTCTTGGCTCCTAGGGAAGATAGAGATTTGTTAGGTGCTTTCTCAAATGATGTTATTTCTAATATGGATAATGAGATTCTTGAAAAGATTAAGAGAATGGGTAATTATTCTTCAGAGGGGAAAATAAAGTCATTTGATCTAAAAGATCTTCTCTTGAAATGTGAGATGGTTATTCTTGCTTCAAATAGTAATCACATACAAGATGATGTTAAAAATGCTTTAGAACTTAGAAAAAATTTAAAAAGAGAAAATGTGGTTCTTGGCTGTCTAGTGGGTTCTTTTTGTATTGATAATAAAAATAAAAAACCTTTTATCCTTTGTAATAAATATCCAAATTTAGCTTTTTTTACAGGCTTTCATCGTCACGGAGCTTTACGAAATCCTAATGATAGTTTTACTGCAAATTTCTGCCATCCTGATGCGCTAACAGCATTAATAGGAGCACGCATTTTGAATCAGTTATCACCGAAAATTCAAGTTTCTCCTGGAGTTCATAATATTGAATGTCAATATATAAAATCAATAAAAAATATCTCATCAATATTTGCAGGTTTTGTAAATAACTTTCATTCCGATAAGCCAGGTATGTTGCCTACCATTAATACGATTTTGTTAACTCAATGTTTAGATCAGGCCGCATCAGTATCAATAAAAGTTAGAAAAGAAAATAAATTAGAGAATAAATATCTTTCATTAAAAGAACTTGGTTATGGTGAAGAAATAATTAGTGCAAGGGAAATAATTAATGATAAATTTTGTGAAAGAGGAGATTATACTTTTTCTCAATTAAATGCTGTTAAGGCTGATGTCTTAGGGAGTATGACTCTACCAACTGAAGGAAAACCAACACGGAATTTTCAAGCAGGACAAGTTTTGTCAGAGATGCTTTTGCTACTTAACAGATGTCCAAAAGATGTCTCAGAATTCGTAAATTGGTGTAATAAATACTCTCTCAGTCAAGGAGGTCTAGAAGGTCTAAAATCTTTAAAATTTTGGCCAGACATTTATAAAGAATTCAAAATTAAAAATAACAATTGTTCAATGATTAATCTGATTTATTTATGCTTTAATGCTAATTCAGAAGAAAAGAAAGAAATTTATAATGTTTTAATTAGTTCAGAGGAAATCACTAATTTTTGTCAAGAATCTTTGAAATCTGAATTATCTTTCGAACTAAATGAAAAATTAAAAGGAGATTATCTTTTTGATGAAATTGAAAACTTTTATAAGAAATTATTTATTGACAAAGAGCAAAACGGCCTTAAGACAAATAAAATTAGTAATCAAATTTCTAAAAAAAATCCTAGTTATATTAATGTATTGAAAATTATTAATAAATATTTTAATAGTTGATTATTTTTCTAATTTGCTAGAAAGCAAAGTTCCTAATTTATTTACTAATCTTGATTGCAGGGTTAGAATTATTATGGTTTAAAAGGATTTTTTTGAAAAAGGAATTAACTCATCGTTCTCATGAACTTAAAGCTCTTGGTTGGAATCAAGAAGACTTAACAAGATACGAAGATTTATGGGACTACAGTCAAAGATGGGGATTAATAAATTTAGAAAGAGAAGACAGACAGTTTTTAAAGAAGGCAGAAAAGTTACTCCCAAAGATCCAAAATAAAAAGATATCCGTTAAAAAAACTATTGAAGAAAAATCTTATTATCTATGGTTAAATTTTTACCTAGATGAAATTAATATTTTTAGTAATTCTAATCTTCCAAAAAATAAATATGGTGTTTGGACACTCTTAATTGAAGAGGAAATAAAACTTCTTAAGGAATTACAACCAGTTATGGGTCTTCCAGATACTCTAAAAGCTAAGAATCTATTCGAAAATAGAAAAGAGCTTATAAATAAAGCTTTTAGCGAATTTGATGCTAAAAGTAATGACAAAGTTTTCAACTTTGATGAAGTTTTAAACAACTCTAAAAAAGATGTTGGTAAGAATTGGAAATCAATTACTGAAAAAGATCCTGAGGCTAATAAAACTTTTCCAATAATTGAATCTGCAAATATTGAGAAACTAAGATTTGCGATAAAAGAGGATTTGAGTAGATATATGAAAGATAATTACCCCTCATTAAAAAAGGATTTATAAATATTTATCTTTTTTTTGTTTTTTTTGGACTTTTCTAAGTTAAATAGATAATAGGATTATTTAAAAATTTTGAGCAACCAAAAGTTCGAGACACTTCAGTTACATGCAGGCCAAGTTCCTGATCCAACTACAAATTCTAGAGCAGTACCCATCTATCAAACTAGTTCCTATGTCTTTGATAATGCAGAGCATGGAGCGAATCTTTTTGGATTAAAAGAATTTGGAAATATTTATACTCGACTTATGAACCCCACCACAGATGTATTCGAAAAAAGGATGGCAGCTTTGGAGGGAGGTATGGCAGCACTTGCAACATCCTCAGGTCAAGCTGCGCAATTCTTGGCAATAGTGAACTGTATGACAGCAGGGGATAATTTTGTCTCTACTTCTTTTCTATATGGTGGGACCTACAATCAATTTAAAGTACAATTTCCAAGATTAGGAATAGAAGTTAAATTTGCAGATGGCGATAGTATCGATAGTTTTAGAAATAAAATTGATGATAAAACCAAAGCAATATATGTCGAATCAATGGGAAATCCTCGATTCAACATCCCAGATTTTGAGGGACTCTCTGCTTTGGCGAAGGAAAATGGAATTCCTTTAATAGTGGATAATACCCTTGGTGCTGGTGGTGCTTTAATAAGACCAATTGATTTTGGAGCCGATGTTGTTGTGGAAAGTGCAACAAAATGGATCGGTGGTCATGGAACAAGTATCGGAGGGGTTATTGTTGATGCCGGAACCTTTGATTGGGGAAATGGTAAATTTCCACTAATGAGTGAGCCAAGCGCTGCTTATCATGGGCTCGTTCATTGGGATGCTTTTGGTTTCGGTAGTGATATCTGCAAATCTTTGGGAGTACCTGATAATAAAAATATAGCTTTTGCGTTAAGAGCAAGACTTGAATGCCTCAGAGACTGGGGATCAGCTCAAAGTCCTTTTAATTCTTTCTTGCTATTGCAAGGTTTGGAAACTCTCAGTTTAAGAATAGAAAGACAAACTTCTAATGCTCTTGAATTAGCAAAATGGCTAGATTCTAATTCTAATGTAAGTAGTGTTAATTATCCTGGCCTAGAATCTGATCCATATTACTCTAGTGCCAAAAAATATACTACTGGAAGGGGAATGGGTTGCATGCTTATGTTCTCTCTCAATGGGGGTTATGAAAATGCAGTAAAGTTTATTGATTCCTTAAAATTAGCGAGCCACCTTGCTAACGTAGGGGATTCAAAAACATTAGTAATTCATCCTGCTTCAACAACTCATCAGCAATTATCTGAAGAAGAACAACTATCTGCAGGTGTTACTCCCACTATGGTAAGGGTTTCTGTCGGGATTGAGCATATTGATGATATAAAAGCAGATTTCGAACAAGCACTTTCACAAATCACATAGGAAAGGAGATTTATTGGCTTTAATAATTCCTAGTAACTATCACAAGATTAGTGATGTTGAGAAAAATCATATATCTTGGATCGAACCAGAATTGGCAAAAAGACAGGATATACGTCCTCTTAGGATTGGTATTTTAAATATCATGCCTCTAGGCAAGCAGTATGAATTTAACTTGCTACATCCACTTGGTTTATCTCCCCTTCAAATTGAGCCAGTTTGGATAAAGCTTAAAACTCACTCTTATAAAACATGGGATCTTAATCATCTGAATAATCTATACATTACTTGGGAAGAAGCAAATAATCCAGAACCGTTAGATGGAATCATTATTACTGGAGCACCTATTGAACACCTAGCCTTTGAGGAGGTTAAGTATTGGGACGAATTTGTAAAAATTGTAAATGAAGCCAGAAACTCTTGTGCGAGTACTCTTGGATTATGTTGGGCTGGCTTTGCGCTGGCTTATTTGGCAGGGGTCGATAAGAAAGTTTTTGAGAGGAAATTATTTGGGGTATTCCCTTTAAAAAGTCTTGTTCCTGGACACCCTTTGATGGGTACACAAGATGATGAATTTATTTGTCCTCAAAGTAGATTTGCTGGATTACCAGATTTGGAAATGGAAAAAGCCCAAAAAGAAGGGAAATTGAATTTGTTGGCTTATGGAGAAAACGTTGGATATACAATATTTGAATCTAATGATCAAAAACAACTTATGCATTTAGGTCATCCTGAATATACGGTGCATAGAATTATTAGTGAAATTGAAAGAGACAAAGAAAAGGGAGATGTTCCTCCTCCTAAAAATTTTGATCCAAATAGTTCAAAAACCGCTTGGAGGTCTCATAGGAATTTGCTTTTTCAACAATGGCTTTGGTTCTGTTATCAACAAGTTAGTCTTAATTAACTTTTTTAATGAGCGCTTTCCATCCCACCTAGTCTTTCAAATAAGTTAAGACTTTCTTTATTTAATCCCACAATTTCAACTTTAGAACCACCATTCTGGAACTTTCTAATAATTTGCTCAAGAGCAACAACACCACTTTGATCCCAAATATGAGCTAAAGACATATCGATTACAATATTTTCTGGATGTTCATGAATATCAAATCCTTGTAAGAAATAAATTTTACTCACAAAAAACAATTGTCCTTTTACTTTGTAGGTAGTCAAATTATTTTCTTTAGCTCTTGAGACAGTTATAACTTTTGCGACTTTTCTGCTGAAAAGGATTGCAGCTAATGCAACTCCAGCAATAACTCCAAGTGCAAGATTATGAGGTTTTGTCAGCATTGTAACCGCAAAAGTCATAAGCATTACTGCAGTATCACTTTTAGGTATCTTTCTAATATTTTTTAATCCATTTATATCTGCTGTACTTATCGCGATCGTTATCATGATTGCTACTAAAGCAGCCATTGGTATTGCTCCAATCCAAGACTTCAAAAGGATAATCATAATTAGTAGAGATATACCTGAGGAGAGAGTTGATAATCTAGATTTACCACCATTTTCAGTATTCATGACAGATTGCCCAACTAAGGCGCATCCAGCCATTCCACCAAATAAGGATGCCACAATATTTGCGATCCCCTGTCCTCTTGCTTCTTTATTTTTATTAGAACTTGTATCAGTTACATCGTCTAAAATGTCTTGAGTTAAGAAGGTTTCCATTAAACCTACGAGAGATATTGCAAGTGAAGTAGGTAAAATAATTCCTAATGTTTCAAGACTAAAAGGTACTTTCCCATTTTCTATTGATCCAAAAGGAAGAGAAATACTTGGTAATCCATCAGGTAATTTACCCAAATCGCTAACTGTTGGGACATCTAGATTCAAGAATATGCTTATTAGAGTAATTACTACTATCGCGATAAGTTGAGATGGGACAACTTTTGTGATTTTTGGAAGCCCATAGATAATTATTAATCCTAGGATTACAAGAAGCCAAACTACTGGGATCTGAGAGTTAACTGGATACTGACTCAAAGTTTGTTCAATTACTCTTTTTGATTCTTTAATACCTATTCCTAACTGAGGTAGTTGTGCCTGAAATATTAAAAGCGCCAGTGCATTTACAAATCCACTTAATACTCCCGTTGGCACGAATCGCATTTGGTAGGCAAGTCTTAAATATCCCCAAAGAATTTGAAAAATTCCAGTTAATATTCCAGCTGCAATAAGATATGGGACTCCTAATCCAGGAGCTTTTGATTCTCCATAAGCAACAAGTCCAGTCATCAAAAGAGCTGTTGAACCTGTAGCTGAAGTGATCATCCCCCTTCTTCCTCCAACAATCGCAATTGTTATAGATAAGCAAAATGCACCAAAAAGGCCAACTTTAGGATCTACACCAGCTATACCTGAAAAAGCAATTGCTTCTGGGATCATTGCAAAAGCAACAACTAAGCCTGAGAGAATATTTGACTTTGGATCATCTAACCAATTTTTAGATAAATATCTTGAGAAATTTGACATTTTAAGTTTCTTGATAATTAAGAAGTTACCTCATAAAGGAGGCAAAATACCTTGTGGGTCAAAAATATTCTTTAAAGTTTTTAATTCATTCATTCTATCTCCAAAGGCTAATGTAATTTCTTCATCATGAGAATTTAAATGATTATGCAATTGGGCTAAGTGAATATTTGGATAAAACTTTTTTAGCTTGCTCCATGATTTATAAATCCATTCCAAAGCGACTTCTTTTTCTTGAAGATCATTTTTTTTCCATGAAGCATATATCCATGGTTTCCAAGTGCTTTTTCTATGAACAAAAAAGCTTGAGCCATGATTTAATTTTTTAGTTTTGCACCCTAATTGTTGAGAAGCAATGTAACAGGAACTATTAGGTTTATTAACCATTATTTCATCCAAACATTTTATGAAAATTGGGATATCATTTTTTAAATCTTCTCCAAGAAGACTAATTACCTCAGAATGGTTATTTGCATTCAGCTCATATAAATTCAATTCCTTAGGGAAGAAATTTATTTTGTTAAAGTTTTCATAAAATTGTTTTTCTAGAGTAGGGAATTTGTCTAAAAGCATTAGGCATTCTTCTGTTCTTTTATCCTCTAAATTATTTTTGAGTTCAGCAAAAATATATATGTAAATTTTTTGGGCATAAATCCATTGAAGACTAATATTTTCTGGAAATTCCTCTGATAGTTTTATTATTTCTGAAAGTTCATTTTGATTTACAAATCCTTCAACAACCTTAATTGAATTAGATTGGATAGTCTTAAGTTCTATTTCGGTAATAATTGAAAAGAAGGGTGCTGCGCCTTTTATTGCTTGCCAAATCAATTGTTCTTCTGGATTTATTTGATTTTTTTTTAAAGAAATAAATTTACCATTACCCAAGAAACCTTTTATTGATTCAATATTATCAATTGCTAATCCGTAGGTTCTACTGAGCGGGCTTACTCCACCAGTAAGTATGTATCCTGCTCCAGGAAGTTTAGAAAGTCCGATTGGAAAACTTCGATTATATTTTTGTAAATGATTTAATAGATCCCCCATTATTACACCACCTCCAATTGTGACTAAATTGGTTTTTCTATCTAGATGAATTTTGTTGTAATTTTTTCTTAGATCAAGAGTTGTAAAACCATTTTTTGCGCAGCTAGAAGTTGTACCTCCACTACACACGCAAAGGTGCTCAAATTTTTCGTAAGAATAGTTATCCTCATTAAATAAGGATTCATCCACTTCATAAATTAATTTTTTTAATTTTGCATCCTTTGAGTTGATATTTGGAACTTCAAGCAAGTTATTATTATTTTTCACTACATGATATTGTTCTTTACTATTATGGTATAAGTAATAATTTGAATTTGGATAATTTAGATTTGAAGTTAAATAATCAAGTCGCGATACTTATCTGTGGACATGGGAGTAGAAATAAACTAGCCATTACTGAATTTCAAGTATTAACTAATTTCATCCAAAAAAGATATCCAAACTTTTTAGTTGAATATGGTTTCTTGGAATTTGCTAAACCTTCGATTGTTGATACTTTAGACAAGTTAAAAGATCTTTCTATAAAAAAAGTAATTGCAATACCTGCAATGCTTTTCGCTGCTGGTCATGTAAAAAATGATATACCTAGCCTACTTATGAATTATTCAAGTAAAACAGGAATTGAAATAATTTATGGAAGAGAATTAGGTATTAATAATTTAATGATTAGTGCAGCTTGTGAAAGAGTAAAAGATGTATTTAAACAAAATAATAATCTCAAACCTGAAGAATCATTATTAGTTGTTGTGGGTAGAGGCTCTTCTGACCCAGATGCGAATTCCAATGTTTCAAAAATTACGAGAATGATCGTAGAGGGTATTGGTTTAGGGTGGGGGGAGACAGTTTTTTCTGGAGTAACTTTCCCCCTTGTTGAACCTGGCTTGAAAAATGTTGTGAGACTTGGTTATAAAAATATAATTGTTTTCCCTTATTTCCTTTTCTCAGGTGTCCTTGTTACAAGAATAAAAAGGCAAAGTGATTTAGTTGCGATTAATAATCCAAATATTTCATTTATACATGCAAAATATCTTTCGTCACAGTCTTATGTGGTCGACACTTTTGTAGAAAGGATTGAAGAGATTCTTAATAACGAAGGTAATAATTTTATGAATTGCTCAACTTGTAAATATAGATCAAATTTATTTGGCTTTGAAAAAGAAGTTGGAATGGTCCAAGAAAGTCACCATGACCATGTAGAGGGCTTGGGTATCAGCTGTGATTTATGTGATCCTGAATGTAATGGTGCTTGTGAAATACAAAATCAAATACCAACTCATAATCAAGAAAAATCAGACACAGGAGGAGGTGATTACTTCGAACATGAACATGTAGAGGCTCATCAACATGAACATAATCACCATCACCATCACCATCACCATAGTATTTATCCAAATTCAAAACATCCTTTAGGGCCTGTCACGCTTCGCTTGCCTAACAAAGACTAAATCTTAAGAAAATCCGTTGAAATCAATGAATCACCTGTCTCTTTCTCGACTTAGTCTTAATAGACTCAGTATATATAAGTATTCTTAATATAAAATCGTGAAAGTATTTTGAGCTAGATTTTCCACAATTTGCAGGTTGTTTTCCACGTCCAAATCCACACTGGATTAGAAATGGCAGTATTTTTCAAAAAAAACAGGACTTCAACATTATTGTTGACTTTTTTTTAGGATCTATTCAATTTTCTTATTTGAAAAAGAAGTTTTTTAAAAACCTATATATAACATGAGTCTTATTTGATAATTTGAAAAGTTTACCAGAATATTTTTCTTGATATTTTTAGAGAAAAATATCATTATTGTTGAGGTAGAAAAAATAAATTAATGAATCAAATCAACCAAACAAATTTAACTGATAAGAAACTCGTAGAGTGCTCATCAAATAAAGTCTCATTAGAAACAGAGCTTTCAGAAACTCTTTACAATACTATGAAAGATTTCGTTTTAAGTAACCCGACTTGGGATCAATATAAGCTTATAAATTCAGCATTAGCTACTTTTCTCGTTCAAAACGGTTGTACAGATAATTCTGTATCAGAAATTTATTTAAATCAATTATTTACACCCTCTAAGTCTTTTTAATATTTAAACAGGCTCTTCTACTTAAGGCCATCATTGTAAGTGTGGGGCTTTGCCAAGAGGATGTGGGCCAGCATGCTCCATCTAGTACCAGTACATTCTTACATCTCCACAATCTGTTAAATTTATCAACTACGCTATTTTCTTCATTTAACCCCATTGGTGCTCCCCCTACCTCATGAATATAGTACCCAGGAGGAGGAGGACTATTTGAAAGTGCTATCAAATTTTTTGTAAATAAACTCCCTAATGGAATATTCATTAGTTCATCAATATTTTTTATTTTCCCATTTGCAGCTTTGATTGCTTTTTGTATTGTTTTTTCCATATGTTTTGCCATATTTAACTCATTCTCGCTCCATTCGAATTCAATATAGGGAATTGGTATTCCCCATTTATCTGTTTTTCTTGAGAGAGAAACTGAGTTTTTCTCTCTAGGAAGGACTTCACCATGGGCGATAAGAAAGCCAATGGATTTGTTTGCGTCTTTTTGTAAAAATTTAGGTATCCCTAATCTATCAATTGCCCCCCAGATTCCATATCCTCTATGGAAATTTATGTCGTCAATTTCTGGTAAATTTGAACCAAAAGGAATAAAGAAGCTGCCTGCTCCAGAAAGATCTGGAGGATTATCTAGTGAATTATCTGAGTTTTTTGCTTTTGGGACTGAAAAAAATCTACAGACAGATATGTGATCCATTAGGTATTTACCTAATTTCCCAGAATTATCTTTAAACCCTGAGGAATTTGATTTGTATTCGGAGTTCAGAAGTATTCTCAGTGTTGAAATTGTTGATGCGCAAAGAAGAATCAAATCACAATCAAATACTTCTTTGTGTCCATTTTCTAGGTTTACAATCGTTAGTTTTGAGGCAAGCTCTGTTATCTTGTTAATCTCAAAAGACTCCACTAGGCAATTAGAGATTATTTGTACATTTCCAGTATCTAAAGCTTTTTTTAAAGAGCTTCCTACGCTAGAGGACTTGGGCCAATTCTTTTCTTTCACAGATGAATTACGGTCAAATCCTCTTGATTGGATAAATGGATAGTTTAATTTTGATTTAACTTTGCTGCCAAAAACATTTTCGTTTTCTGTAAGAGGAATTTCACTAATATATTTTCCGTTTGGGACCTCCTTGATATCATCTTTTCGTCCATAAATTCCGCAGAAATTTTCAATAAAATCGTAGTGTGGCGAAATTTCTTCGTATGCAATAGGCCAGTTTGGCCCGAATCCGTCTTTTTTAGCCGGATGAAAGTCTTCTGAGGAAAGTCTTAATGTTATGCCTCCCCAAGTTAATGATCTCCCCCCATATTGTTTACCTTGTGTCCAAAGAAATGGCTTTTTTTTTGGAAATTCATAAGGATGCTTCAATTCATTTGAATATAAGTCAGGATTATTTTTCCAATAACCAGGATGTTGGCACTGATTGGCATGTTTTTTTGTTATTACTCCTGATAATCTTTTTAATGTACTTTTTGGCTCATAATTACTAGCTTCATCCCTTTTAACTTGAGGCCCTGCTTCTATTACTAAAACTTTGATCCCTTGTTCTGCCAATGTAAGTGCTGCTATTCCTCCTGTTGCTCCAGAACCAACAACAATTGCATCATAAGGACTTAAATCCAAAACCTATTTCGTGATTTGCTATTTTAATAAATATAGCATTGAGTAAATAATTAATTTTTAGATTTCAGCTTAAGAAGTTAGAATTTATTGAAATACTATTCAAACAAATGAGATTTATAATTTTAACTTTTTTAATAGTTGTTTTAACCCTCCCTTTTAGAAGCTTCGCTGCGTTGGATTATGGTAAACAATCTTTGGTAGGGGCTGATTTTTCTGGAGCTGATTTAAAAGGAGCAACTTTCTATTTGACTGATTTGCAAGACGCAAATTTGTCAGGTTGTGAGCTCCAAAATGCGACTCTTTATGGAGCAAAATTGAAAGATACTAATTTAAGTAACTCCAACTTGAGAGAAGTAACTTTAGACTCGGCTGTTTTAGATGGAACAGACTTATCAAATACTAACTTGGAGGATTCTTTTGCTTATAGTACCCAGTTTGAAAATGTAAAAATACAAGGCGCAGACTTCACAAATGTGTTTTTGCCAAAAGATATTATTAGGAAATTTTGTGAAAGTGCTACTGGAACTAATCCAATTACAAATAGAGAAACCAGAGAAACTTTAGAGTGCGATTACATTTAAATTTATGCACATACAAGTTCTTTTTTAATCTTTCTTTGTTTATAAAGTGATCTTCCAACAGGCCATCCCAAAGTAGATAAATGTTTCATTAAAGAACCTGAGTATTTGAAATAAAAATTATCTGAATATTTGATGCCAAGTTCATTTAGAGTGGTTATTAATAAACATAGATCTTTCTTTTTGCCTTTTTTTATATCTAATAATATCAATGCTTCACTTGATAATTTTTTTTCTAGTACCTTATCATTTTCAGCAAAACCAACTTTAAGTGAATTAAATGCATCAGAATAAAGAGTATAAATTATTCCATCATTAGATTTATCTACAGAAGTATCTAAATTAAATCTTGATGATATTAATGTTTTGTATCCTTTAATGATTTTTCTGTTATTCATAATTATTTGATTTCATCCTGAGCTAATTCGTATTTCTCCAATAGATTGTTTACTTCTGCTAGTGCAATCCTCTTTTGACAGGCCGAATCGTATCTATTTACTGCTATTGAAGGTATTGAACCTTTGCTTTTCATTTCCCTTATACCAGTTTCTAAACATTGAAAAGCAACACTTGATAGATCTCTTCCTTCTGCTGCGGCCCAAACTTTCAAAAGATAAGTTAGATTTGATGGTACTGAGATCTGTACTTTGTTTGAATTTGAAGTATTTAATGCAATATCATCGAGACTAACTTCTTTAGAGGAAATAGTTTCTTTAACTTTTTTCTTCAAAAATTTTACTTGGCTTATAGCGTCCTCTTTATTCTTTATTTTTTGTTCTATTTCAAATAACTCTTCTTCAGAATTAATTAAAGCTTCCAATGCCCATTTAGCATCATCTTTCGCAATCGCGGTTCTATCAAGCCATTCATCTCTTATTTTTGACCAATTACTAGGCATAAGCTTTATAAGATAATTCTATGATATATAAATCTATATGGATTGTCTATGTATTCTAAATAGAATTAATATAGATTATTTAAAATTTTAATTTTTTTTTTTAATAATTCTTCGTCTTAGAAATAATCTTTTACAATAATTGAAACTGCAGAATCCATCCAATGTGATTTTAGAGGTATTTTTTCGTAAATTGAAAACGATATATTTGATAATTCAATCTTTTTAAATTTTATTGATTTGTTTATTTAATTAAAAACTTCTGAGCTTTTAATCTCTTTCAATAAGTTCAATTTTATAACCATCAGGATCCTCAACAAAAGCCAAGACAGTAGTACTGTTTTTCATTGTTTTAGGTTTGGTTGTTATTTTACAACCATTTTTTTCTAATCCTTGGCAAATTAGATGAATATCTTTTACTCCAATAGCTATATGACCATATTTATCTCCAAGCTCATAGTCTTCAGACTTTTTGTCCCAGTTATAAGTTAATTCAATTACTGAGTTTTCTTTTTCTGAGCCATAACCAACAAATGCCAAAGTGAATTTTCCATGAGGGTAATCCTTTTTTCGTAATAAATCCATTCCTAATCTATTGACGTAGAAATCAATGGATTTATCTAAATCTCCAACCCTCAACATTGTATGTAGGATACGCATTTTGAATTATGAACCTGAATCAATTATCTAATATTTTATAACCATCTGCCAAAGTTGATTTTTTCAAAAAATAAGTCTTTTTATTAAGTTCAAAAAATTAGGTTAAAATATGAATACGAAATTTCAATAATATATTGAATCAGATATTCCAAAGACTCTCATCAGTATTTTTGTATACTTTGCCGTTAAAGGCATCAATACCTTTTGGATATTATTTGTTCTATAAATATTCATTTTTAAAAATACTATTATTATTAACTTTCCCAATAGCAATAATTGAAAAATCTTTGCCTTTTGGTAGTTTTTTATTATTTATAATTTTGTTTGCTGGATTAGTAAGAAATCCAAATGTTCCCTATTTCGTTAGATATAACGCATGCCAAGCTTTATTAATTGATATTGCTTTAATAATAATTTCATATCTCTTGAGAATATTTCCTGTAGTTGAATTAGGATCAATAATTTTTATATTTACACTATCTATTTTTATTTATTCGATTTCTAAATGTATTTATGGAGTTGAACCTGAAATTCCCTTAATTAGTAAATCTGTAAGAATGCAAATTTAAAAAGATTTATAGATTTACTTACTTTCTTCAGCACTCATTCAGAATAGATTCCCATCTTTGTTGACTTGCTTTTATTGCTTGCATTGGCGGATTAGCTCCCTCTATTTCAAAGGCTTTAATTAATGATTTATTAGCTAATAGGCCTAATCTTGCTGCTTCTCTTTGCCTAGAGCATACTTTTTTTCTTGATCCCTCTTTTAGACTATTTTCGATTTCTTTAAGAATCTGGCTAGCTTCATTCGATTTAGAATAAAAATCATTCATGTACACATCAAGTGCCGTATCAGCAAGGATTCTTACTGGAGAGATTATTGTGACTAAGCACACTATAAAACTTGTAAATACAAATATTTTCATAAGAGTCTTAAGTAAATTTTTTGCCCGATCTCTTTAATACTAAATAAAAGGTTAGAACGCTAATTGTTCCAGATGGGCCTATTAAAACATGCCAAAATTGATCGCCACTAATTGAGAGCCTTGTTCCAAAGAAAGTCGTAAAAAAAATACCAAATATTGGGTAAAGGATAAAAAGCCAATCTTTAAAAACTCTTTGCCAATTAATAATTAGAAGGATACTTATTATTACTTGAAAAAGAAGAGCAATAGATTTATCAAATAAAAAATATGAGATTATTGAACATAAAGAAATGCAAAAATTAGTTTTTTGAATAAATTTATTTTTTATAACTGATATTGATAAACATGTTAGACCTAAAGATAGGAAAGAATAAAATAACCAATTAAAGAAAGAGGAGTGATCTACATAAATCCAAGATGTTTGAGTATGATCTATCATTTCAGAAATCGAAGCAAATCCTAAAAAAATAAATCCGAAAGGTATCAATTTGTTCTTGCTTATATGTTTAAATTTATTAATCGATCTAATACCTAATAATATTGGGATGATTGCCGCTTGAAAGTGGGCAAATAATAAAATTGAAAAAAACAAAATTAATTCTCAAACTAAATTTATCTTAATTTAAATTAAAAAATAGTTTCGGTTCACCTGATTAGAGAAAGGTACCATTGGCCAATAACTATAATCAATATTGTAAGGACAAAAGGGAAAGCAGGATATCGTGTTTGAAAATCAGCAGGGGGCCAAGGAGACCAAGATATTAATCTTCCTTTCGGTTCATTTGAAATAACTTTTTTTTTCGATTTTTTGGATATTAAATTATCTGTGGCAAATCCTTTACTCATAATCTAAATAAGACTTATCTTAACAATAACGTTTCAAAAAGGCGTTTATATTATTCGGTTCTTTTTATTTAAACGGAGGGGGTGGGATTCGAACCCACGGTACCCTTGCAGATACGCTAGTTTTCAAGACTAGAGCCTTAAACCACTCGACCACCCCTCCAAAGGGCTATTCAGTTTTGTTGAACTTAAAAACTATAACATAAGAAATTAGTCATAGTCTATAAATACAAAGATTAAAAATTTATTTCAAGAAACTAGTCTGAGAGAGGAATTTTATGAAAATGTTCAATAAAAAATAATATTTAAATAACTAACTAAAGTAGTTCAAATATCACTTGCCGCACTTGAAATCTGTTTAGGTCATAAAATGTCATTAATGTTCACACCTTCTCTTTCCGCTATTATTTAGTTATACATTTTATCTCATTTTTGGAAATTTCTAGTCTTGAAAACAATGCTTTGATTTCGTGGGTGATTCCATGCTTCAACGAAGCAGACGTTGTAGAAGTAACTATAAAGAGGATTAAGGAAGTAATTGCAAAAAGTAATTCAATATATAAACATGAAATTATTTTTATAGATGATGGCAGTACTGATCAAACTAAAGATATTATTAAATCTATTGCTTCAAAAGATTCCAGAATTAAATTATTAGTTCTTTCACGAAATTTTGGACATCAAGCAGCTCTTCAGGCAGGATTAAACTTTGCATATGGAAATGCTGTTATCATTATTGACGCAGATTTACAAGATCCTCCTGAGATTGCAAATAAAATGATTAAGCTCTGGGAGGAAGGGTATGAAGTTATTTATGGTAAGAGAGAAAGTAGAAGATCTGAAAGTGTTTTTAAAAGAATCAGTGCTAAATTTTTCTATAAATTAGTGCGATATTTATCAGATTTTGATATTCCTCTCGACACTGGAGATTTTAGATTAATTGATCGTAGAATAGTAAACGCTTTAAAACTAATGCCAGAGAAGAGTAGATATATTAGAGGATTAATTAGCTGGACAGGTTTTCGTCAAACATATATTGCTTATGAAAGAGATGAGAGATTTGCAGGTAAAACAAAATATTCCTTAAGAAAAATGATTAATCTTGCCTTGGATGGTTTAACTGCTTTTTCAAAAACACCATTAAGGTTAGCTACTTATTTTGGCTTGATAGCAGCATGTGTTGCAACTTTGGGAATTTTATATGTCTTACTTATCAGGTTTTTAACTTCAACTTGGGTACCAGGTTGGGCTACTGTTACACTTGCAATTCTCATGACAAGTAGTGTTCAATTATTTTGTTTAGGAATTATAGGAGAATATATAGGAAGAAATTATCTAGAAAATAAGGACAGACCTTTGTATTTATTAGATGAAAAAGTAGGTTTTGATAGTTAGGATAATTTATAATCTTAAAAGAAATCATTAAGTTATTTATTTAAATTTAAATCAAATCTTTAAGTAAATATAATCACTAATTCATGAGATTTATAAATTTTTTAAAATCTGATTATAGATTAAGAATATTTTGTTATTTTTCTATTTGGTTATGTTATCTATCTTTTATGAGTCAAGCATCATTGCGAGGAATAGATTGGCTGCCATTTCAAGAAGAAAGAGTAAGAAATGCTATTGCACATATGTTAGATAATCCTGCTTTATTAAAATACGGATTAACTAGTTGGCTCCCTTTAGATTTTTCTGAAAAAGAGATATATGCTGTACAAGCTCATGAATATATTCACTATTATGCATTAATGAAAATAGGGGGAGAGCAATTATTTTCAAAAGTAGCTCCCCATGTAGACAAATTAATTATATTTTTACTTTCATTTTCTGTCGCAGAGATTTCTTTGAAATTATTTGAAAAGTACAAAAATTTATCTAGTAACATAATTGGCGTCTCATCTTTTATCATATTTTCAACATCTCCTTATACGTATAGAATGTTACTTGCTTCCTGGCAAGATACTTATTTTTTATTATTTTTATTTATCTCTTATCTGTTATTTTATAGTTCTAAATATAGGATTGGATTAGCTGTATTAACTTATGGTCTTCTTTGGCAATACCATTGGTCTGCACTTTTAGGATTTTTATATTTATTAATTTATATCTATGTATTTATCTTTAATAAAAATAAAAATTTAATACTCATTTTTCCACCAGGTTTTAGAAGTAAAATTAAATCAAAAATTTTTATTATTGTCTTTTTCTTTGCTCCTTTAATAAATTTAATACAAAATATATTTTTAAGAATTAATGGATACCAATTATCTAATAGTAGTTTTTTGTTTAGGGTTGGAATTAATAATGCATTGAATTGGCATCATGGAGGATGGATATCAGCATTACAATTTATAGGTGGAAATAGAATTTCATTCTGCCTACAGCCTGCGTCATTTAATGTTGATTTGGCTGATATTAACTTTGTGCAAATTTTTACTTATAATTGTATATTTTCTATTATTAGCTTTTCTACAATTTCAATCATAGCTATTATTTCATACTCTTTATTCGCACGTAAAGAAGTTTATTCTAGATGGATATTGGTTCCCTTATTCATAACATTCATAGTTTTTATTTCTATTTTTCAACAGGCTCTAGCAGCTCATCTTCAAGGTCACTCTATATTTTTTGCGCCCATTTTTAGCATTGGTATTATTTCCATATTCTTTCAATTTAGTTGGTTAAAAAAAAATCACTTATATTCTCATATTTTATTTTTTACCATAGTATTTGGAGTAGTAATCACAAATATAAGAGTAAGTTTTTTAACAGGAGTGAATGGATAATAAATCATTGGAAAATTATTTTATAGTAAAGTAAATTAATTAATTAATTAATGATTTTCACATTTGTTGGTGTAATTATTTACTTGTTAAGATGACTTATGAAACCATATACAAAATTATCATGACGGTTTAATTTTTAAATATCAAATATCAACGTTGAATGAATTAAGGAATTTCTTTTGGGGACTCGAACTTAATGCAGCAATAAGACCTCCTCTAATTATTGAAGAAGGTTTAGAATTGAACTTATATTTTTTACTTAAGAAATACTCTAAATCTCTTTCTAATGATGAAATCCACTGAGATGTAATTTTAGCGTCCATTTTTTCATCTTTAATGTATTTAATGAATTCAGTTTTGTTAATTCTGAGCATTTCTTCTTTTGTGATTTCGACTTTCATACCATGAGCTGCTGCAAATCCTCCAACTGAATATATGGAACAAAATTTTTTACAATGGAATCTAGAATTTTGAGAAATTAGATCATATAGTGGTTGGGATTTGCCACTTTCATTCAATAACTCATGAGCAAATTCGAATGATTTAATATATGAAAGATCATGATTTACAAAAAAGTTACTATCAACAATACAGAGACCAACTGAAGTTCCACTATTCAATATTATTCTGCGTGTATTCTTTTTTGATTTATCAAAGTCAATTAAAAAAGGTTGAATAAACATATCATTTACAGTCTCTAAAGAATTATCATTTATTGATTTAATTTTTATTTTTTTTCCTAGTGGAGGGCAATAAACCTCATTATCTTTTTTATTAACTTCCCCAGGGAGTCCAAGTATGATTTTTTGATAATCGTTGTAAATTTCAATTCCTAAAGAATTCACCCATTGATTAATATCAATATTTCTTGTGTTTATTTGATTAATCAATTTATGTATTTTTCTATAAGGTAGATATTCATATATATCAATATTTGATCCACCCACATCAATAAGCAGTATTTTGTTGATATTAGTCAAATTTATTGTTTTATATCAGAAAAATTTTATACCTAATTGCATTTCTCCAAATAAGTATTCTTTCATAAATAAAACTGAAATATTTACAAATTGCGATGCAAATATCAAAAAGTGAAGTAATACGGGATGATAAAAAGATTAGTGGTGGGATAAAAATAATAACTAAATGTTCTGGGTAGATAATTCTTCCAGAAATGTATTCACTAGCTTTTCTTCCATGTTTGAGATCAAAATAGACCATATCCCCTGCTCTTTTTGCTCTGTTAAAAAGTGTTTTGATAGTTACTTTTTTTTGTTGATGAAAAACTAACATATTGTCCTCGAAAATAATTTTTCCAATTTTGGAAATTTTAATTCCAAGATCTCTATCTTCATAGGTTTCTTTGAACTTAGGGTCAAATTTTCCTGCATTAAGTATTGCACTCTTTCGATAAGCAACATTACATGTCATAAATCCTCCAGGTGATAATCTTTGAGTGACATAATCAGCAACGGTAATGCCTTTTTTTGCTTCGTAAATTGTTTTCCCTTCAACTCCTAAACAGTTTTTTTTCTGAAATACCTTGAGACCCTCTTTTATCCAGTTGTAATGGGTTAAGCAATCTCCATCGGTAAAGAATATAAACTCTCCTTTCGCTTTAGATAAAGCATAATTCCTCCTATTAGCATGACCTTTTATGTGGGTTCGTTTGGTGGTAAAAATTTTAATTTTAGTGTTTTTAAACGAATTGATTATATCTAAAGTCCCATCAGTTGATTGATCATCCAATATTATTATTTCAAATTCTTTGTGGCTTTGTTTAAGTAATGACTCAATACATTTTTGGATATATATGGCCTCATTTTTTATTACAAGAATAATTGAGACAAGCATATCTCTTAGTTATCCGCCCAAAGCTGTCTTTAAATTTGGAACCAAACCTATTTTTCTACTATTATTTATAAAGCATGGATGAGTACAAGAACATCCCGGAACTGTTTTGCGAATCTTTTCGGCTCTTTCTGAGAACCAAACTTTTTTAAAGTCGTAGTCAAAATTTTTAACATTTCCAACAACTTCTTTTAGTTCACAAAGTCTTACGTCGCCGTTTGCTTCTAAAACGCCAATAGTTTTTCCTGCTTTGCATTCAAAAGGTAAACCTTCATCGGCTAATACATTACCAATAACTTTATATAAATGTTTTTCTGTATTTGTTCTGAGTTTCTTTTTTAGGACATTTTCATCTCTTTTACTGTTCCAGAAATCTTGCAAATCAAGTAATTCTTTGGAAAGTTTGTCCCATTCCTCTTTGGTGGGCGGTCTCATATATTCATCATAAGGATTGCCTCTTACAGGTATTGGAGAGTGAGAGTCGACTGGGAGTTCCTTTTTTACAAATTCAGCTAAATCAGTTATTTCAGTTAAATTTAGATTATTAACGACAGTAATAATATTCAATCGTAAATTATCATATTTATCTCTTAACTCTCCAAGAGCATGAGCAGTTTCTATCAACTTCCCAAAAGATTCTTTGACGCCTCTTATTTCAGTGTGCGTTTCATGAAGTCCATCTATTGAAATACTGACCGTAAGATTAATGACAGGACAATATTTAAGAATTTTTTCTACGCTTTCCTTGATTTTATTTGTGTGCAAAGCATTTGTTGGAAGGTGAATGTGCCTTACATTATTGTTGTGATAAAAAATACCACATAATTCAGCAATATCTCTCCTAAGAAATGGCTCTCCTCCTGTGAGTAATAGCTTACTAAAGTTACCTAATGAATTTGAAATTTTTTCAATCTCAAATAAACTCATGCCATAAACATCCTCTTCTTTTTTTGCATCCATTGTATTTGCATAAAAGCATGTTTTGCATCGGAATGGACATTTATCAGTTACTGCAAAAATTAATTCATCAAGTTTAAATTCATCGAGTAAGTATTTTCTATTTAATTCAACTACATTAGAAAAAGGTAATGAAATATTCTTTGGAATTTCATACTCCTTTGATTCAAATTTCTGACTGAAAACTTTAATATCTTTATTAACATCAGAAGTCCTTCTCACTTAATAATTCTCCCAGACAATTAGACAAATATTACCATACTTTGCTTGTGAAGTCTTTTTATGATAGGGCTAACTTGTTTTACTAATTAAAAATAGAGGAAAAATTATTAAAAAAAATAAAAACAAATATTAATAAAAAATTAGTCACTAAATAAAATAGGGGAATTTTTAAAGTTTATCAAAAGTAGCTTTATTAATTCCCAAGAATCCCTCTCATATTCTGTTAAAAATGCTGAAAAGTTTTGTGCGGCACTACTATCAGCGGAATCAGAAATAACCCTTATTATTAACCAAGGTATATTTTCCTGACATGCTATTTGCGCGACTGCCGCACCTTCCATTTCCACTGCCTTTAGATCCGGAAGATCTATTTTAAGCTCATCTAGTAAATTTTTATCAGCTATAAACTTATCTGCGGTTGCTACTAAACCATTCTCAACTTTGCCAAACCTACCTGAAATTGAATTTCTTAAAGTTTGTGTGGCCCAGCTAACCAAGGAGTCTTGCGCATAAATCTTAGCTCTTTTCAAAACAGGTATTACATATTTTGGAAAAAGAGGCCTCGCATCCATATCATGCTGAATTAATTCAGAAGGTATAACAATATCCCATTGATTTAAATTTAAATTTCCTGAACCAGCAACACCAGTAAAAAGGAGTAATTTAATTTTACTATTTTTGTATGATTTTCCAATAATTCTTGTTGCTGCTCTAGCGGCGCAAACTTTTCCCCAACCACTCCAAGCCACTGAAACAAAATAAGAAACCTCCTCTGATCCATCTTCACTCCATTCCCCTGAAAATATCTTTAAATCTCCATAAATTGTTTCTGATATGTTTTTTAAGTTTTTTAATGTAGAACCTATTTCTTCAGGCATTGCACACAAAATACCTATATGAGTTGGTTTAACAGATGACTTAAGCAATATAGTTAAGAAAGTTCATTCCATTATAGCTAAATCCATTGACAACAAATTTAAAAAAATTAATCAGAGATTATCCTGATTTTCCAAAAAAAGGAATAATCTTCAAAGATATTCTTCCAATTCTTCAAAGGCCAGAAGATTTTTCTGAATTAATAAAAAAAATGTCCAAGAATCAAATGTGCTTAGAAGCAGAAGCAATTATTTCAATAGACGCTAGGGGATTTATATTTGGGACGGCATTATCGTTTTTTACATCCAAACCAATGATAGTTGCTCGTAAACCTGGTAAATTACCTGGTGATCTAATCTCAAAATCTTATTTATTAGAGTATGGCGAAAATTCATTATCAATTCAAAAAGAATCATTAAAAAAATACAATTCATACCTGATAGTGGATGATCTTTTGGCAACTGGTGGCACTGTCTTATGTGTCGCTGAAATAATCAAGGAGCAAAAAAAGGAAGTTACGGGACTATCTGTCGTCGTGGAATTAGCAGGGTTAAATGCAAGAAAAAAATTAACATTCCCAGTAGATTCTCAGTTGACTTTGTAAGAAAGTATAAAAAACTTCTTTTCCTTAAGGGGTTTATCTCTTATGACAAAAGATTTTAGCTCCTGATAATTAAGAAAACTCTCTTGGAACGTTATTCTCATTCTCAATCAATTAACTCATTAATATGCCCAATTACTTTTATTTAAGTACCTTAAACGAGCGAATATGATGATAAGTTTTAGGTATCTCAAAACCACCAAATCAGCACTTTAAAAAATTATGAGATCGATATATTGTTGACATTCCAAGAAAAGTCAACAAAAAAATATTTTTGATAAATCTCTAATCCTGACAACAATAGACAAGAATTCGTAACCAGATGACAACTCATTCTCTAAACTACTGATATAACTTCAACACAAATTATTTTTCAAGACTAGAGCCTTAAAGATCTCGACAACCTTTCTAGAAAAATATTATTTTTAATTTTTTAAACATAATAAAAAAAGTTACATTTCTCGCAGTAACTTCTCCTTAAAAAATATAAATACTTATTCTTGGAAAATATTTTCTAAATTTATTATTTCTAAATAAATCGTGTTCAATTTTTTAAAAAAGTATTTTTTTAGTAACTCAAAAAATGAAATTGTTTTAAATTTAAAAATTTGCGTTTTTGCAACAATATTTTTTTATTTTATTTGTTGGAGATTGTCAAGTTTGGAATTTGGGATAACAAATTTAGATGCATATATTTTAGTAAAAAATTTGTATTCACCTCTTTTTGATAATAGTTACTTTGAGTTTTTTCAGTACACACTTTTATTATGGTGCTCCATTATTGCTTTGAAAATAACAACAAAGTCAAAATTTAGATTTGCAAGGCCGATCCCTATTATTTATTTATTTTTATTTTTAGATGATTTTTTTAGAATACATGATCATCTAGTTTCAAATTTCAGCAATTACTTAAAAACAAAATACAGTTTAAAAGATGAAATATTGTTATCTCCAGGGTTTGAAGAGTTCTTATATTGGGGATTTATTTTATTTTTAATAATAATAATATTTATCATATTTTCAAGAAATTCGAATCCCGAATCTAAAGAGTTCCTGAAAGTAAATTCAGTTTTTTTTATATGTTTAGGCTTTTTCGGACTAATTATTGATGAGTTTAATAATTTATTGTATTTATTAGGAGACAATACATTTTTAAAAATTTTAAGTTTTTCTTTATTTACCTTAGAAGAATTTGGAGAAGTCTCTACGTTAGCTGTCGCTTTTATATGGCTTGTGAATTTTTCTTCAAATAAAATGATTAAGGATTAATTTAAATGAATAATTAGCTCCAAAAAATAGTCCAAAGCTTAAATATTACTCAGATCGCTTACAATAAGTCGCTTGTTTTTACTCTCAAGACTAAAGCTTTAAACTACTCCAACACCACTCCAAGAAAGAGTATTAAATTTTTAGCCTTTTAATTACAACAAAAGGTGGTTTATTTTTTGAAAAAGTTCGAAACCCTAAGCCAAATTAGATGTGAAATCTATTACCATGACTATCCGTAGATCTAGTGATAAATACAGAGATTCAAAAGGGACATTTCAGCATGCAGCTTAATGGAGTGAATTCATTAATTGAGAGGCCGAATCGTTATTTACTGATGAAGAAGCTGGTTCAATAGGCGCCAAAATCTACTAATAGTTACTAATTTAAACTCGATTTATTATGTGGGGCTATTAGCCCCTTTTTTATAAACACACTCATTATTTAAACTTTTAGCGGCATATTTGAAGAATTCAAAACTGATGTTCTTTATTTATAACTGCAATGAGTCAAGAAGTTGTTTCAGAATATGAGTTCGTACAAGCTGGCGAGAATAAATCTCATTTACTTATAAAAGTCATAGGTATGGAAGCACTTGAAGCTGAAAGGAATTCAGATGCTGCTAAAGAGTGAAAAAAATTTGTAAGAATACCGCTTATCTAATTGAGCTTGTTAAATAAAAATTAAACGCTTACTAGTGCCACTATCCGAAATTTACATTTTCCTGAAACAAACCAAATAAGTTATTACCAACTATGGCAGCAATTATTAATACGAAGGCAACTATAGCGAAAAGTGCACTTACATCTTTTATGTCATAAGGTGCTTTAAATAAAGGTTTCTGGTCTGCCATGGTTATCAAATCTTTAAATGCAATTGAATCATAATATTTTAATGCTTATGAGAAGTATTAAGTTATTTGTTAATCCAAAAATAGACAATAAAAAAGCCACTTTAAGTGGCTTTTTCTCCTTAATGGTTGAACAAACTAGCTTGTATAAGCTTTACCTCTGTAAGTTAGTTCATTATGCTGCTTCTTAGCTGCTTCTTTGTTCTGGACGTACTTTTGTCCTCTGTAAATTAGAGTCATTTTTTGTGCTCCGGTTTCGCTTAAGTCCCCGTTCCTTGGCTTAAGTCGATTTGCGGCTTGCTAAAGGCAAGTTGAACGTTTTGGTAGCGGTTGCTACAAATTTATAATAACATCCAAGAAAATTATTTGTCTAGCTCTTTAACAAATAAACTTAATATATCAATTATAGATTATGTTTCTGCTAAAAATATTTATACATTATGCCTATGTATTTACCTACAGGTTACATTTTGTTCGTTTTTGACAAGTATTTTTTATTTAATGAACTTTTAAATGTAAAATTCTTAGGATTATAAAATTTGTTTTATGTTTTCTAGAAGCAAAAAACCTACAGTAAAAAAATCTGCAATAGTTGAAGAGACTCCATTATTTGCTCAATTACTACCATTCGCAAACAGAATGAATGATAAGGTTCAATTAGTAAATGCTTTGGCTTTTACTTTTATTATGGGGTTCTCAATTTTTGGAATTGCTCTGTGGAAACTTTCAGGGCTTACTTAATTATTTAATTTTTGCAAAGCATCAATTTTTGATTCTTTGTTTTTGATCATTGTTACGAGCCATTTAGAGGCAAGTCCCCTAGATATTGATCTATTTTTTAGAAATCTACATATATAGATGTGTAGATTTTTTTCATTTTTGGAGTTAAATTTTTCTTCAAAGTCTAATATTTCTTCTTCTGAGGTCCTTTTTCTTAGCTCATCAACTAAAGCATGACTAGAAGAATCATTAAATAAGTTTCCAATATTTAAGCTTAATGTCATAAAAAATTTATGTCCCTATTTAAGAGGTAGCCATAAATTATATTTTTAAAAACTAATTTATATATTTTATTTACAAATAATTTAAAACTTATTCTTTCGGTTTAGTCAGAGGAAGCAAGCACTTATCTGAATCGCACCCAGCTGGCCCAGCTTCAGATAGTTCTCCAACATCATATTTATTAAGAGCATCAAAGAAATCGTTATTAACTTTCCTCTCTATTACTTTATTTTGTAATGATGTATATTCGTCTTTATTTATGGGTTCAAAAGGCAATCTCGGGAAAGTTGCGTTGGCACTAAATCGAGCTAGTAATGCTGCTGAAATATATCCTTCATTATTATCAATTGCATTATGAATAGCTTTCGCTAGATCCTCGATTTCATCTTCTCTAAATTCTACAGTTGCAGAGGTGTTATGCTCTGTGTAAAATTTCTGCACCTGCATATAAAAGTCAAATTGGGCTAATGCTGAGAAATTATTGATGTCTATTTGATCTGCGCCCTCTATATTTGCCCAGCTAACTTCTGTAGGGATTTCAACCAACCATTCTGTACATCTTGGATCAAATGGATTATCAAGTAAGCATCCATTCTCATCTTTATCAGATTGAGATGGAACAACTGAGTAACCATAATCCATGCATGCTAAAGCAATTGGATCATTTTTCCTGAAAGTTATTCTTCTAATAAATCTTTGAGCTTTTGGCGGATGCCAACCTGGAGCTGCCCCTGTTAAAAGACTTTTAGTACCAGCTGGCTGAACAGTTGTACATCGATTTGGTCTTCTTAGATTATGTTTATCACAATATTCCCAGACAGTTTCTTTTACTATTTTTCTCCAGGAATCAAGGAATTTAGCTTCTTTTTCCTTGAAAGCCTTTCCTTCTTCGCTATTTGGTCTTCCTGCTTCCCACCACTTCAACCATGGCGTACCAAAAGCATGAACACAAAAATCAAATAGTCCAGTGAAACTTACACCGACAATAGGGTCATATTCTCTACTTTTTCTGTAACGCTCAACTTCAAATTCATGATTAAGTAAGCATGCTACAGAAAGAGCTGCTGCTTTAAAAGCTTTTTTTTGCTCTTCAAAATCCCCTGGATCAATCTGATTTAAATGAACTTCAGCTAAATTGCAGTGAAAATCATTTCCCAAGATCTCCCCACAGGGGTTAAGTCCATATCTGCTCATCCTGTGATCAAGCTCTTCTTCAGAGAATGGGCCATAACTACTATTTATCCAATTTCTTGCTTCATCCTTACCTTGTTCTGAGTAGATTTCAATAAATTCCTTTCTCAATTCATCATCTTTGAGAATATCTGCATTTGACCTTGCGATTGCTTCTGGGGCAAATTGAATAGCTCCCTCACCTGAATGGAATTGTTTTGTTACGGCATCCAAAACAGTTTGGTATGAGGGTTTTGTATGGTATACCCTGGTATGATTAGCCATCCTGAGGGCATCTTTTTCAGGATCTATTCTCCAATTACCATTTACATCTTGACTCCATAGATTCTCTTTTGCAGATGCTGCCTCCTTATCATCTGAAGCAAATTGTCTCATTCCAGCACTTCTTCTTATATTTCCAGCAACTATAGTTACGGCAGCTTCATCAATTAATAAACAACACTCTACTGTACTTAATTTCCTGCCTATGGCCTTCCCAAGAAGCGAGGCGACTCTGGAGTAGAGATCTTTCAATTTAATAGGATTTGCCATCCCACCAAAACCTTTTAATGATTCTCCAGCAGGTCTAATATCTTCCAAATCTATATAAACATCAATTTCTCTTTCAAGATTTTCATTACTTGATGCCTCAAGAAGATATTTGTAGCTATCAACCCAGCCTCTTCTGCTATCTCCAACTTTGATGTGAAGATCTTTTCCTTTGATTTCTAGTGATGACTTTTCTTCTCTTTGATCTTTAGGAGTTATTCCAACTTCACTGACTGATTTAATATTTATTTTGTTAATTACCGTAGGAAGATTATTTATAAAATGAGGTTCAATTATTGCACCTGTTCCACACCCCATCATTGCTAAGTCCATCATTAATGCGAAGGCTTCCCAATCAATTAAGTTTGTTGAGGTACAATTGTATGCTCCTGAGAAATTTTGGTTCTTATTAATCCAAGGCGTTCCTCCTATCCATAACCATCTTCCTGAGGGTTGGGCTTTTTGGTTACTTTGCATCTCTCTCATTAGGATCAATTCTTCATCAGAAAGTTTTCCTAATTCTTTTAATCCCGATAAATTCCTTTCGCCTACTTCGCCCCAGTTCTCCCTTTTGCCAGATGAAGTTTTTCTACTGTAAGATCTGAAAAAAACTGGATAAGCAGCTGGCGCAGTCTTTGGAAAATCATCTTTTTTAAGATTATTGGAATTGCTCTGTGAAGAAGCTTTATTTGGTGCAATAGTCACGATAAAAAAAAACGTATGTAAATAACCCGTACTGGAAGAATAACTCTACCTGTGGCGTCTGCAACCATTCTTACCACTATTTAACGGTTTGTGTAGAATTATGTTTAATATGAAATCTTTGTTTCAAGAAAGGATATGGAAAGAATCCCTGAACCTGAATTAATGGTAGAAAAAGAGCAGGTCATTTCTTATGACGAAGCTGATTTTTCAGAAGGGGAAGTTAATCTAATAAATCAAATAAATTATTATCTTTTGAGAAAAAATATTTCTTTAGGTGAAAAAGATTTAATAGTTGATTTAGGATGCGGCCCAGGAAATATTTCGGAGAAGTTAGCAATAAAATGGCCTGATACTGAAGTAGTTGGAATAGATGGTTCTAAAGAGATGATTTTGAGAGCAGAATATAATAAAAGTATTTCTACTAATCAAAAAAAATTAAAAAATTTGCGCTACATTTGTTCTGACATCAAAGAAATTAAATCAAATAATTTCTTTCTTAAAAAAAGAATTAGTTTGCTTGTAAGCAACAGTTTGATTCATCACATTACTAATATTGAAGATTTTTTCAACACCATAAGAAGTTTGTCTAGTAGTATCACTGTAAATTTTCATAAGGATTTAAAAAGGCCATTAGATGAGAATTCTGCTTTAGAACTCAAAGCACAATGTTCAAAAAAATATAATGAGATTTTAACAAATGATTATTATGCATCCTTAAGAGCTTCTTATACTTTTAAAGAGTTAAAAAATTTCACTTTAGAGAATGATCTATCCTCTTTAGATGTGTTTGAAGAAGGTGATAATTATTTAATAGTCTATGGTAATGTTTAAGAACTGATTGAAAGACGCTTATATTATATAAATGAGCTTAGATACTAAAATTCTAAATAATCAAGAAATACTGGATGCGGTAAATAAAAGAAGAAATTTTGCTATTATTTCACATCCAGATGCTGGGAAAACAACTCTTACTGAGAAACTTCTTTTGTATGGAGGTGCCATTCAACAGGCAGGAGCAGTAAAAGCTAGGGGTAATCAGAGAAAAGCTACCTCAGACTGGATGGAACTTGAGAAACAAAGAGGAATTTCTATTACATCAACTGTATTGCAATTTGAATATGAAAGATCAGTAGTCAATCTATTAGATACTCCAGGACACCAAGATTTCTCTGAAGATACTTATAGAACATTAGCTGCTGCTGATAATGCAGTTATGTTGGAAGATGCGGCTAAAGGACTAGAACCTCAAACTAGAAAATTGTTTGAAGTTTGCAAGATGCGAAAAATACCAATATTTACTTTCATAAATAAAATGGATAGACCTGGAAGAGAGCCATTTTCTTTACTTGATGAAATTGAATCAGAACTTGGGTTAAATACTTTACCTATTAACTGGCCAATTGGGAGTGGCGAGGAATTTAGAGGGGTTATTGATAGATTTTCGAGAGAGGTGATTTTATTTGATAAAGCCGTGAGAGGAAAACAATCGAATGAGAAAAGATTAAGTCTTGAAGATAAAGAGTTATCAAAATATGTAGAGAGAGATTTACTCGAAAACTCACTTGAAGAATTGGAGGTTCTTGATGAGGCAGGATCGAAATTTGAAAAAGAAAAAGTTTTTAATGGCTCTTTAACCCCAGTTTTCTTTGGATCTGCCATGACTAATTTTGGTGTAAGACCATTTTTAGATAGTTTTTTAAAAATGGCACAAAAACCAACTTCAAGAAATAGTAATAAAGGGGATATTGAACCTGCAAGTGATGAATTTAGTGGGTTTGTTTTTAAGCTTCAGGCAAATATGGATCCAAAGCACAGAGATAGGGTTGCTTTTATAAGAGTTTGTAGTGGCAAATTTGAAAAGGATATGTCAGTTAAACATTCCAGAACTGGGAAAACAATCAGATTATCAAGACCACAAAAAATATTTGGGCAAGATAGAGAAGTAGTTGATGATGCATATCCTGGAGATGTGATTGGTTTAAATAATCCAGGTATGTTTTCTATTGGAGATACTCTTTATACTGGTGCTCATTTGGAATATGAGGGCATACCATCCTTTAGTCCTGAAATATTCAGCTGGCTAAGAAATCCAAATCCCTCAGCATTTAAAAATTTTAGAAAGGGTGTTAATGAACTTCGAGAAGAAGGTGCTGTTCAAATTCTTTATGACTTTGATGAGAGCAAAAGAGACCCCATACTCGCAGCTGTTGGTCAATTGCAGTTGGAGGTAGTCACTCACAGATTAAAAAGTGAATATGGTGTAGATGCAAATCTTGAAGCAATGCCATATCAATTGGCTAGATGGATTTCTGATGGATGGCCAGCCATTGAAAATATAGGCAGAATATTCAATTGTAAAATAGTTAAAGATTGTTGGAATAGGCCAGTTATTCTGTTCAAAAATGAGTGGAATCTAAATCAATTTGTTGAAGACAATAATCAATTAACTTTAAAAAAAGTGGCTCCCGTTGTTAGTGGAGTCGAACCAATTGTTTTATAAAGTCTTAATGGATTATAAAATTAGCTAATCTGTTAACATTAGTAAAAAATTTTGGATTCAAACAGTAGTAAAAACAATAACGAAAAATCACCTTATGAAATTTTAGGTGTAAATGAAGGTGCTGCTTTTGAGGATATTCAGAAGGCTAGAGATATTAAAGTTGAAGAGGCTGGAGAAGATTTAATTTTAAAAGCGAAAATAGAATCTTCCTTTGATCAATTACTCATGGGGAGTTTGAAAGCTAGGCAATCAGGAAATGTAAGCTATGAAGCTGTGAGTGCCTCAAAAAAAGAAAAACAAATTAATCAATTTACCGATAATAATTTCCCACTGCTTTCTAAGATAAAAAATTTAAATAATAACTCTAAGAACTCAAGTCAGTATAGTCTGCCAAAAATAACCGCCCCCTCATTTGATAATCTTTCAATAAAAATATCTGTTGGACTATTATTTTTAATTTTGTTATTTATCAGTCCAGACTCTAATAATAGACTTTTACTCTCTATCTCAACACTTATACTTACCTATACTCAAATTAAATCTGGGAAAAAATTTATAGGTTCTCTGGGTTGGAGTGTTACCTTCCTCTCGATAGGATTAATATTTGGTGGATTGCTTGAAAATAATTCCTTCATTCAGGAAGTATCAAACAACTCTTTACCAATACAGAAAATTCAAAGTATTCCAGCAATGGTTATTTTATGGCTAGGTGTAATTTTTTTATGATTAATTTTCTATCATCGATTTAATTTCTTCATAATTTATAAGATATTTATTCTTACAGAATTCACAAACCAACTCTGCTTTGCCATCTTTCTTGAGAATATCCTCTAACTCGCTCTTATCAAGCATTTTCATCGCATTTAAACTTCTTTGTTTGGAACACTTGCATTTAAAACTCACTTCTTGGGAACGAGCTTTTTCAGAGATTGATTTATCGTCAATATCGGGAAATATACTTCTAATTAACGAAAGAAGATTATCTTTTGACTTAAATAGGTCTTGGCTGAAAGAATTAATTTCTTTACACCTTTCTTCAAGTAGTGAGACAAGTAGAGGGTCAGTATCTTTTTTAGGTAGAACTTGAGCTAATAATCCACCACTACAAATAACACTTTTATTTTGAATTTTTTCTCCAATAAATACAGCAGAGGGAGTTTGCTCTGAATGATATAAATATGAAGCTAAGTCTTCAGCAATATTTCCATTTACTAATTCAACAGTGCTTGTAAAGGGTTCTCCAAACCCACTATCTCTAGAAACATTTAGATATCCTGTACCTAAAGCTTTTGTAAAATCAAAAGAATATTTATTATTGCTCATTTTGACTAGATCTAATTCTAAATTAGGATTCCCTACATAACCCCTAACTTTCCCATCTCTACCAGCATCAACTAGTAATCCTTTTAAAGGTCCGTCAGATCTAACTCTTAAAGTAACTCTCCCATGCATTATCTTCATCGAGCTTGCTAAAAGCAGTGAAGCACTAAATGCTCTGCCTAAGATACAGGTGGTTAAATAAGAAAGGCCGTGTCTTTTTTTTGCTTCTAAAGAAGATTCTGTTGTTAAGACCGCAACTAATCTTATCCCTCCATTGGCTGCAGTAGCCCGTACTATCCTATCCTGCATGATTTTCTTTCATGAAATTTTTGATTTTCCCTTTTTCCAAGAATAATATCCTAGAAGGAATTTCCTCAAATAAGGCAGGTTCATGAGTAACAATAATAATTGTATTTTTATTTTTTAAATCAAGAATTAAATTCTTCACATCATTTCTCATTGAATAGTCTAATCCAGCAGTTGGTTCATCAAGTAAAAGAATTGAGGGGTTTCTAAGTAGTTGAACTGCTACAGCTAACCGCCTTTGTTGTCCGCCACTAAGCTGTTCTGGTGGTTGAGTCAGATTAATTTTTTTTAAACCAACTTTATTTAAAACTATTTCTATATTTTTTTCTCTTATAGATTTATGGCCTATTTTTAATTCTTTACCAATGGTAGTACCTATAAAATATCTTTCAGGAAATTGGAACACTACTCCACAAAACCATCTTCTTTGTCTAGAAGACAAAATTTTATTCTTCCAAGTAATTTTCCCCTTTTGCGGATTTGTTAATCCGCTTATTATTTCGAGTAGTGTTGTTTTCCCAGAACCACTATTGCCGCAAATTAAAATGATTTCATTTTCATGAACTTTTAAATTTAAATTGTCTATTATTTTTCTTTCACCAGTTTGGGGTTGATAAGATATTTCTTTTAAATCAAGCATTATTAATTAAGTTATAGGTATGAATTTGAATCTAGTAATAACTTACTTATAATAGCTGTAGATCTAAAAAGATATTAATCAATATGAATATTATTTTTAGGGAAGTTGATCCTTTTAATTGTTGGATATGGATCAGGTTTTCAGAATCACCAACTCAAGACGAAAAAAATTATTTAGATGGTGTTTTTGATAGTTGGTACGTTTTAGGAAGGTTAGGTGGATTTAATTCTGAAAATTTGCAAACTCATGAAGAGGGTTCCGATCTAAGTTGGATGTCCTATGATAATGACCAAAAAAATGCATCTCTTCCAGCCTTAATGCATAATTTAGGAATTATGGAATATCAAAATCTTTGGGGAAGATGTTGGGTTGATTTTGGAACTTCAGACTCCATTTCAATAGATATATTAATTAATTCTTTGAATGAGATATCAAATAATTATGTAAAAATTGAAGAGTTAATTATTGGGGGTGAAAATAATGATTGGTCAGTTGAAGAACATGAAGATTTAGTTTTCAAAGATTAAGTGTTTTAGATGGAAGACTTAACAAGATTAATTATTTCCCATGAAAGAATTGAAAATATTAAGAACAATAATTTAGAACTTTCTAAAGAAGAGGCTCATTATTTAAATAAAGTAATGAGGATAAAAAATGGTAAAAAAATATTTATAGCTAACGGAGAGGGTTCATTATGGAAAGCTATAAAAGTTAAAAATGATTGCTTAGAAATAATTAAATCAAAAAAACCTTACTTATTTCAAGAACAAGAAATTCACTTATTAGGAATAGCTGTTGTTATACCAAAAAGTGGTTTTGAGGATATTTTAAAAATGTGTACTGAAATAGGAATTGATTATATACAACCATTATTTTCAGAAAGACAGGTAAACAAAAATTTAAATTTTTCTAGAAAACTTTTGAGATGGAATTTAATTATCAATGAAGCTGTTGAGCAAAGTGAGAGATTATGGAAACCATCTATTTTAAATGGAATGGATATTATTGAATGGCTAAAAAGCAGAGATAATCAAGAAAGAGTTTCAATTTCCATAACTAGAGAAGAAACACTATATGACTTAAATCAATGGTTAAGAAAACAACAAGAATTTGGAAATAAAAAAGGAGGTATTTTTTGGAATGTAATTGGTCCTGAAGGAGGTTGGTCTGCTAAAGAAATTGATTTTTTTAAAAAAAAAAATATTACCTTTGTTAAGCTTTCCGACACTATATTGAGAACTTCAACGGCTAGTATTAACGCATCATCAATTCTAAATCAGTGGAGAATTGATTTGAAATTAAAGAATTAGATAAATATGGATTTAATTAGAAATCAATTTTTTATAGGTTTTTGCATTAATTTTATTTTGATTTATATATTTTCCAGGATTCCTTTGATGACGAAAAGTGGTTGGGTAAGTGCAGGCATCTTAGGCACAATTTTGTGGGGATGTTTGTCTTGGCAGGGATGGATATCAGTTGTAATTTATTTAATATTTGGATCCCTCGTTACCAAAATAGGTTTTAAATTTAAAAAAGCACAAGGAATTGCTGAAAAAAGAGGCGGGAGAAGGGGTCCTGAGAATGTATGGGGCTCAGCAGCTACAGGATTATTTCTTGCCATTATGACCAAATTTAATGCTGCCAATGTAGTGATGTTTAAAGTAGGTTTTGCTGCAAGTTTTGCTGCAAAGTTGGCGGATACTTTCGGTAGCGAAATTGGAAAAAGATTTGGTAAAGACACATACTTAATTACTTCACTTAAAAAGGTGGAGAGGGGAACTGAAGGAGGGATAAGTATAGAAGGAACATTAGCTAGTGTTTTGGGATCAATATTTATGGCTTTTATAATGTTTCGTCTATCAATTATTTCTACAAAATATCATTTTATAGTTGTTGTAGTTTCTGGATTCTTAGCAACACTTTCTGAGAGTATTATTGGTGCTAAATTTCAAAACAAATATAAATTAAGTAATGAATTGGTAAATGCTATTCAGACAAGTATTGCTTCTTTTTTTGCTATCTTTGCTCTTATTTTATATTCATATTTTTTAAATTAATAATATTTGGAAAGACCTAAGATTCCTTCCATTTTGTAAGAATCTCCCAGCTTTTAAGTCTTTGGAAAAGCCAGAAATGACCTGCGGAATTTAGATGAATCCCATCATGCGTAATCCAATTTTTACTCCTTTTATCAGAGTACATTTCTCTAAAAGTAGGAAGAAATGGGACATTCTGATTGAGGCATACTTCCTCCATTCTCCTTTCATAAGAATTACAAAAATCATTTGAGTACCATAGACATCCTGCGAACGGCATTTTGCTTTCGTCAACTGGTGTCAAACCAATAACAAATACATTTGTTTGAGAGTTCATTTCATTAATTAGCCTCTCTAATCCATATTCAAATCCATCTATATCTAATTGATGTCTTCCATTTATCTGACCAATTGCTGCAGTGTCGTTAAGACCTACATTTAGTAGGATTGCTTTAGGTTTATTTCTTCTCGTTTCTCCTCTAGATGACCATTCTTTTTCCCATCTAGATGAAACTTTTTCTATCCCATCTCCCCTAACGCCAAGTTGATAAATAACTGCCCCATTTTGGTTATTACCCCAATCTTTTCTAAGCCTCTCACACCATCCACCACCCTCATTATCTCCCCATCCATAAACTGAGCTATCTCCAATTACAACAAGCTGTTTGGGTAAACTAATCACTATAACCGGAAAAAAATAATTACTTGACTTAACAAATTATTTTCACAAATCAAGTTAAACTATTTTTGATTTTACCATTTATTAATTCGCCAACTATTGCGATGGAGCTATAAGCTATCAAAACTACGGTGACTTCTTGCCATGCGAAGGAACTAAGTGATTCTTGCAACTGCCAACCTAGACCAACACTCCCAATAATCCCAACAATTGCAGTTTCTCTAATAATGATGTCAGATCTATAAGCGCAATATGCTAAGTAACTTTTTGCTTGTTGAGAAAATAAACCTAAAAGCCAACTAGTCTTTTTTGAGATTCCTAGAGATTTCATTGCAATATAATTTCTCTTGTCTTGGTTATCTAGATTTGTAAAAAGTAATTTGCTAGTAATCCCAGCGTTGTGAAGACCTAATGTTAAAGCTGCTAAAGATAAAGAAGGATTATTAAAAGTTAATAGAGTTAGAAGTATTACAGGTGTAGGTATTAAGCGTAATAAAAATGCAAAAATTTTTATAAAAATTTTAGAACTATTGTTGTTAAAAATTCCTATTACTAATGGAGGTAAACTAATTGCGATTCCTGTTGATAAAAGACTTAAATTTATTGTTTCTAAAATAAGTTTTAAGAAATCAAATAATCCTAAATCTGAGCTTGATTTAAATAGAGAACTAACGGAATTAAGATTTTCAAAATTATTATTAAAAATAAAATATAGAAAATATAAAAAAGAAAATAAAATTGTTATGAAAAAAACTGCAATAAAAAAAATAGATAGGATTTTATTTGTAGTATTAAATTTTATTTTTTTGAATATTAATCCAGAAAGAATTATCAAAATCGCTAAGGACCATAAATAAGTCCATAACTCTCTAAAATTCAAAGTTTGGAAAGATAAAAAAATACTGGTACCTATTCCTCCAATCCCAAAAAGTCCTAAAATCACAGTACTTCTTATTGCACACTCTAATCGATATAAACCAAAGTTTTTAAATGTATTTATTATTGGATTCCATATTAAAGTTAGTAAAGAAGAAAATTTAGGTGCATTTATTTGATTTATAGATTCAAAACTTTTGTAGTCAATAGTTTCTAATTGTTCAGCAAAAACTTTTGAATTTACAGCAATATAAGGTATACATATAGCTATTATTCCTATCGAAAAATTTATTCCATATATTTGCATTAATATTATTCCCCAAACCACTTCGTGTATAGATCTAATTATTGTTAGACAAAACCTTATTATGTGGTTGAAAAAATTTGGAATATTAAAGATTTTATAAAAAATATTTGAGGAAATTATTCCAAAAATTGCTCCAAAAATAATACTTACTAACCAACTAAAAAAACCAATTAAAATAGTTTCATTTAATCGCTTAATTGCGGTAATAATAATTTCATTATCGATCTTGGGATTAAATGCAGAAATTAAGAATTCTTGGAATAATTTAAATCCTCCAAAATGAATATTGTTTATTAATTGATACCCTAGAGGTATGCATACCAAAAGTGGAAGAAAAGATAATGAGGTATGGTTTAATTTTAATTTGTTCAACTAATTAATATATTTTCTCTAAATGAATCTTCTTTAATTTATTTCTTTTGATATTGAAAAAAATTTTACCATCCCTTATTCCAATAACTTTATCGAAATCGTTAAGCAAATCTAATCGATGTAATGCAACAAATACCGTCTTTGCGGATTTTTTTGTATCATTTTTATCAACACTTTCTAGCATTAGGTTTTTAATTGTTGTTATCAATTTGGGATCTAGATTATTAAAAGGCTCATCTGCAAGTAAAATATTTGATTCTTGAATTAATGATCTAGCTATAGCCACCCTTTGTTTTTGCCCCCCAGATAGTTTTCTGATTTTTTTGTCATAAATAGAATTATGAAGTCTACATAATTTCATATATTTATGCGCCTTCTTAAAAGAACTTATATTTAGTAAATTTTTAAAAGCGAAATAAAAATTGTTTTCCGCTAGTAATCCACAATTAACATTTTGTTCTGCAGATAGATCTTCTATTAATCTTAAATCTTGCCAAATAGTTGTTATCTTACTTTTCTGCTTTCTATCTAATTCCTCGAAACTTTTATTGAATAATTTAACCTCACCGTCAGTTGGCTTGATAGTGCCATTAAGAACTGATATAAGTGTGGTTTTTCCTGAACCGCTTTTACCTAAAAGTGCAATTTTGTCCCCTGAATTTATTTTTAAATTTACTTTATTTAGAATCAGATTATTTTTGTATTTATAAGATATATTTTTTAATTCTAAGAGAGTATTATTCATCTAATTTTATTTAATTTCCTCCCGATGACCTCTATATTTTTATATTGTTCTGCTTCTACACTTATAAATCTTTTGGCATTGAACATATCTAATATCTGTTTATGTGATTTTTGCTTTATGTCTAAATTTAGAATTACTGATTTAAGTTTGTTTGTAAACCCTTCCCCGAATCTATTTTCAAGACTCCCTTGTGCAATCCAATGATAGTCAACATATTCTGGGGTGATCCAGAATAATTCTAAATTACTTGTTCTTTGGGGATTATTGTTAAGATTGTTTTCCCAAACTTGTTTATTTAAAGCTCCAGCATCAAATGCCCCACTATTAACTAAAGCTAAAGTGGCATCATGACTCCCACTAAAACCTGCTTTTTTCCCTTTAAAGTCTTTAATTTCTACCCCTGCTTGATTTAAAAAATATTCTGGCATTAATCTTCCAGAAGTTGAGTTTTCAGAGCCAAAAGTAAATCTTAAATTCTTTAGTTTTTTAAGTCCTTTAATGTTTGAAATTGGGTTAAGTTTTAAATTTTTGTTTACTATAAAAACACTTTTAAATTCCTTATCGATATCTCTTTGAGCTAAGACAATAGAATTAGGAGTTTGTAGCCTTGCTTGAACTCCTGATAAACCGCCAAACCAAACTAAATCTAAATCTTTAGTTCTAAATCCAGTTACTGTGGCAACATAATTAATAACAGGAATGTATTTAACTTCTACATCAAGTTGTTTGGATAATTCTTTTGAAAATAAATTAAATCTTTTGTCCAAAACATCTTGGTTTTGATCAGGTATTGCTCCAACTTTTAAAACTTTGGGATTTGAAAATACAGGTGATGAAAAAATAGAAAATAAAATAGATGAACTTATTAGGAAATTTTTTAAATTAAACATAACTTTACTTTAAATTAATAGTATTCAGAGATTGCTTTTTCAAGTCTTTGTAGTCCATCTTTTATTTTAATTTCTGAAGCTGCACAAGATATTCTTATACATTGATCAGCCCCAAAAGCTTTTCCAGGTACAACAACTAATCCGTAATCTTGAAGAGCTTTACTGCAGAAATCAACAGAAGTAATTGAGGAATTAGGTAATTTTGGAAATGCATAAAATGCTCCGTTAGGTTCTTCAATATAAGTCCCATTTATATTATTAAGGCCCTCATAGAGAAGTCTTCTTCTTTGATCATAATGGCTATTTATCATTGAGAAAAACTCATTATTAATTTTTAAAGCCTCTAAAGCACCTTTTTGAACAAAAGAGCAAACATTACTTGTACTTTGACTTTGTAATGCTGAGGATGCTTTGATTACATCTTTGGGACCAACTAAATAACCTATCCTCCAGCCAGTCATAGCCCAACCTTTCGCAAACCCATTTATTATAAAAATCCTATCTTTTAAGTCATTTGCTAATGAAGATAAACTGTAGTGTTTAAATTCCTTTTTAAGGATTAGTTCGTAAATCTCGTCAGAAAGAATATTGATATTTGGATTTTCTCTAGCTAAATCGGCAATTTGTAATAATTCTTCTTTTGACATAACTCTTCCAGTAGGATTATTAGGAGAATTGATAATTATAAATTTAGTTTTTGGAGAGATTTTAGACTTCAAATCTTCTATATTTATTTTGAATCCATCTTCTGCAGAAGAATTTGTAAAAATTGGCTTCCCACCCGCCAATCTAACCATCTGGGGATAACTTAACCAATATGGAGAAGGAATAATAACTTCGTCTCCAGTATTTAACAATACTTGGAAAAGATTATATATTGCTTGTTTAGCACCATTTGTGACCATTACATTATCAAATTCATAATTTAAATCGTTTTGAATTTGAAGTTTATTTGCGATTGCTTTTCGGAGATCTAAATTCCCCGCTGCGGGCCCGTACTTTGTGAATCCATCAAATATTGCTTTACTTGTAGCCTCTATAACTTCTTTTGGGGCATCAAAATCAGGTTCTCCTGCACTTAAATTGCAAATATCTACTCCTTCTGCAGATAATTGATTTGCTTTAGCACTTATCTGCAATGTAAGAGAAGGCTCAATTGAAAGTGCCCGTTCAGATAAATTAACTTGACTCATTGACTTATGACTTTTCAAATATGACTTTTAATAATGACAAGTGCATAAATTAAGAATAAATAAAACTATCACACAATGGTTTAATTTAGTTCATTTTCTTAATCTATTTTATTTTCATGTTTTTAGTTCTTAAGATTAAAGTATTTAAAGTTTTATTTTCGGTGAAAAGGTTAGTAATTGGGAGAGGAAGTGTATTTGCAGATCTGTTAATAATTGGTGAGGCTCCTGGAGCACAGGAAGATTTAGAAGGAAAACCTTATGTAGGTAAATCTGGTAAGTTATTGAACGAATTATTAATACAAGCTGGGATTAACTATAAGAAGGATGTTTATTTTTGTAATGTAATTAAATGTCGTCCACCAAATAATAGAAAACCCACTGCTAGAGAAATTAATATTCATAAACCTTGGTTATTACAGCAAATAAAGCTAGTTGATCCAAGATTTATATTACTTACTGGTTCTACTGCTATGCGAGCTATTTTGGAAGTTAAAGATTCTATAAGTAATTTAAGAGGTCAATGGATTAAAAAAGATGGGAGAGAAATTATGGTAATTTTTCATCCATCTTATTTGTTGAGATTTCCTTCAAAAGAAATCAATAAACCTTATCATCTAACTTTGAAAGATCTAGAGAATGTAAGTAGTAAACTATATGCCGTATAATTTAGTGAAATCCTTTTTGAATATCAAGAATTTTAATGTCATTAACTCAATCAAAAGAGGTTAATAGTCTCTCCAAAAGATATTCAACTCATATTGAGAGAAGGATAACTAGAACAGTAATGGTGGGTGATGTAGCTATTGGAAGTGATTATCCAGTAAGAGTTCAATCGATGATAAATGAAGATACTATGGATGTCGAAAATGCTTACTTAGCTATCAAAAGACTTCATGATGTGGGTTGTGAAATAGTAAGGTTAACTGTCCCTTCCTTAGCACATGCCAAAGCAGTAGGAGATATAAAGGCAAAATTATTAGAAAATAATATCAAAACCCCCTTGGTGGCGGATGTTCACCATAATGGTATGAAAATTGCAATGGAAGTTGCAAAACATGTTGATAAAGTAAGAATTAATCCTGGATTGTTTGTTTTTGAAAAATCAGACCCTACAAGAACTGAATATACAGATGAGGAGTTTGAAACTATTAAGCAAACAATACTTAAAAGATTTACCCCCTTAGTTGAAGTTTTAAAGGCTAAAAACAAAGCTCTAAGGATTGGAGTTAATCATGGATCTCTATCTGAGAGGATGCTTTTTACTTATGGAGATACGCCATTAGGAATGACAGAATCTGCGATGGAGTTCGTCAAAATTTGTGATGAGCTTGATTTTCATAATATAATTATCTCTATGAAAGCTTCTAGGGCTCCAGTCATGATGGCAGCTTACAGAATGATTGCAGATAGGCTTGACTCAGAAGGATATAACTATCCCTTACATTTGGGAGTGACCGAAGCTGGAGATGGTGATTATGGAAGGATTAAAAGTACTGCTGGGATTGGAACGCTTTTAGCAGAGGGATTAGGAGATACCATCAGGGTTTCTTTAACAGAAGCTCCAGAAAAGGAAATACCAGTTTGCTACTCAATTTTGCAATCTTTAGGACTAAGAAAAACAATGGTTGAATATATCAGTTGCCCTAGTTGTGGTAGAACACTTTTCAATCTAGAAGAAGTTGTAGATAAAGTTAGGAACGCCACTTCACATTTAACTGGTTTAGATATAGCAATAATGGGATGTATAGTAAATGGACCAGGTGAAATGGCAGACGCTGATTATGGTTATGTTGGTAAAGGCAAAGGAACTATTGCTTTATATAGAAGGAAAGAAGAGATAAAAAGAGTACCTGAAGATGAGGGGGTTAATGCTTTAATCCAACTTATTAAGGATGATGGGAAGTGGATTGATCCTTAAGGATTTGTCAAATTTTTGAAATTATAAATAAAATCTTTTTATAATTAAAAATATCGACTTCTTTGAAGATAAGAAAATTGCTTAAAAAAAAATTAATAATTCTATTTTCGACAACCTTTCCTGGTCTATTTTTAAATAATTTTGCAGAAGCAACAGTTTTAAATAATAGTTATAAAGAAGTAATTGATCATGTTTGGCAAATTGTATATAGAGATTTTCTCGATTCAAGCGGTAAATTTCAAAAGTCTAATTGGATTGATCTAAGAAAAGAAGTTTTATCAAAAACATATTCAGATAGTAATGAAGCATATGATGCGATTAGAGATATGCTTTCAAATTTAGATGATTCTTATACAAGATTTTTAGAACCTAAGGAATTTAATCAAATGAGAATAGATACCTCTGGTGAATTAACTGGAGTTGGTATCCAAATAGTTAAAGATAAAGAATCTGATGATTTAATAATTATTTCTCCGATAGAGGGCACCCCTGCATTTGATGCTGGAATTAAAGCTAGAGATAAAATATTATCTATAGATGATATTTCTACTGAAGGTATGAATATTGAGGAGGCCGTGAAATTAATAAGAGGACAAAGAGGTACTAAAGTAAAGCTTGAAATTCTTAGAGGTTCTAAATCCTTTTTTAAGATTTTATCAAGAGAAAAAATTGAAATAAAATCTGTATCAAGTAAAGTCAATCAAACCAAAAACGGCTTATCAATTGGCTATGTAAGAATTAAACAATTTAATGCAAATGCATCAAAAGAGACTAGAGATGCTATTAAGGATTTAGAAACAAAAAAAGTCGCAGGATATGTTCTTGATTTGAGAAGTAATCCTGGAGGTTTATTAGAATCAAGCATTGATATCTCAAGGCACTTCATTAACAAAGGAGTAATAGTAAGTACGGTAAGTAAAGATGGTTTAAAAGAAACAAAAAAAGGAAACGGTCAAGCTCTAACAAAAAAGCCCTTAGTTGTCTTAGTTAATGAGGGTTCTGCTAGTGCTAGTGAAATAGTCTCTGGTGCAATAAAGGATAACAAAAGAGGAAAATTAGTTGGGAAGAAAACGTTTGGTAAAGGTTTGGTTCAATCTATGAGAACATTAGTTGATGGTTCAGGTCTAACTGTTACAGTCGCTAAGTATTTAACTCCGAACGGAACTGATATTAACAAATCTGGGATTATTCCAGACATAGAGGTAAAAATGAATATAAATCCTATACTCCAAAGAGAAATAGGAACTAGAAAAGATAAACAATATAGAGCTGGTGAAAAAGAGCTAATAAATATAATTAATAGAAAGAATCAGATAAGCGAATTTAAGCCCGACACTACAAACCTTAATGCATTCATAAAAATTAATAAGGAAGATAAAATATTTTCATTAAATTAATTACTCATATCCAGCATTCTCTTTATTGGCACATAGGCTCTTCTTATTATTTCTGGATCTAGTTCGATAGACGGGGAATTGTTTTTCAAACAATCTAGAATTTTTTCTAAAGTATTTAATTTCATATATGGACACTCGTTACATTTACAACCCTCTACATCTGGGACTTCAATAAAAATTTTGTTAGGTTCTTTCTTTTTCATTTGATGAATTATTCCAGGTTCAGTAAGTACCATGTAAGTTTTAGATGGATCTTTACTTACGAAATCAAGCAGCTTACTTGTTGATCCAATAAAGTCTGAGAGAATTAGTAAATTTTGACTACATTCAGGATGAGCAATGACTTTTGATCCTGGATTTTGATATTTTAATTTTAGAAGTGCTTCTTCACTAAACGATTCATGAACAATGCAGCTGCCAGGCCATAATTTAAGATCTCTTCCTGAATTTTTCTGTACCCATCTACCAAGGTTCTGATCTGGTGCAAATATTATCTTTTTATCTTCAGGTATCTTTTTAATTAATGAGACTGCATTACTGCTTGTACATATCAGATCACTTTGAGCTTTTACTTCTGCAGTACAATTTATGTAACTTACGACATAGTGATCTGGATTTTCTTCCCTAAACTTTTGAAATTTATCTGAGGGACAATCGTCTGCTAATGAGCATCCTGCGTCAATATCTGGCAAAAGTACTTTTTTATTTGGGCTAAGTATTTTTGCGGTTTCGGCCATAAAGTGCACACCGCAAAAAATTATTATGTCTGCGTCATTATTTGCAGCTTTTCTAGATAGATCTAATGAATCGCCAATAAAATCTGCAATTTCCTGAATCTCTGGAGCTTGATAATAGTGCGCAAGAATAATTGCATTAGCTTTTTCGCAACGCTCCTTTATTTCAGAAATCAAATCCTCTTCGTTTTGAACTGATTTCTGTTTTGCAGTAGAAGTTATACTGGTCAGGATTTAGAATATCTCTAAATAGATTATATGCCTTTAAACAGAAAAAATTCTGACAAATTTAAAAATTGCTATTGTTGGTGACTGTCATGGTCAATGGTCTGAATTAGACTTGAAAATTTTATCGATTATCAAACCAAATATTGTTTTATTTGTTGGTGATATTTCTGATGGAAGTGTCAAAATAATTAAAAAAATCAATGAGATCAAAATTCCTACTTTTGTGATTTTAGGAAATCATGATAGAGGGAAGGATTCTACAGGCGACACTCTCTTAAAGCAGATACGTGTTCTTGGTGATAAATATTGTGCATGGGATTTGAATGTTTTTAATAATCAAATAAATTTATTGTCTGCTAGACCATGTAGTTCTGGAGGCGGCTATTATCTTTCAAAAGAAGTTAAAGGGGTTTATGGACCCATTACCGAACAAGATTCAATAAATAAAATCATAAAATGTTCAGAAGAGAGTATTGACGATATACCTTTAATAATTATGTCTCATGCAGGCCCTTCTGGTTTAGGCTCGGAGCCTAAAAGCATTTGTGGGAAAGATTGGAAGTTACCCACTTTAGATTGGGGGGATAGAGATTTGTCTGTGGCCATTTCTCAAATACAAAAGAGAAGAAAAGTTGATCTTGTGATTTTTGGTCATATGCACAATCGGCTTAAAAGAAATCTTGGTTTAAGAGAGATGTTTAAAATTGATAGCAAAGGGACAATTTATTTCAATACTGCTGTAGTGCCAAGATATAAAACTGATGAAGATGGGAAATTACTAATTAACTTTTCATGGATTGAATTTGAAAAAAAGGAATTAAGACATGTTTCTCACCGATGGTATTCAGAGTCTGGTGAAATTCGTGAAGAAGATAAATTCTTTTAGAATTAGATATTTTTAATCATATTTTAAGTATTTTTGGGATTTTCATATCTTGAAAATAATGTTTGAGATAAAATATAACCCGCAATTCCTGCTGCTGTAAAAGCTAAACCATTTTTAAATAATGGTAATAAATCATTTGTTCTGGATATTATGGGTGCCAAACCGAAAATTCCAAATAACATTCCCCATAAAGGAGAAAGAAGAGCTAAAAATCCAATTGATATAACTTGACCCTCTTTTCGAGGTGCAGATGCGAAACCCGCTACTAAACCTCCAAGAATAGATGTACATAAAGTCCATATATACTGTTCTTTGGGTAGGCCAGGAACAACTTGACACCCTCCTCTTTCAAGGCAAATCTTTACGGAATTAATTGCATCTAATACTGCGCCATCCTCACCGTGATCTTTCACATAATATTGATTACCAAATCTAGTTTGAAGTTCAACCCAAAATAACCTTGGCATAAAATTAAAATAAGCCTCTCCGACATTAAAGTTCAGTAAATTTCCTCCTCTAGGATCAGCAACTATTAACAAACTTGTCTCATCCAAATCCCAATAGTCCTTTATTGCACTACCAGGTGAACTCTCAAACTGAGATAAATATTTAATTTTCCACCCACTTTCAATTTCTAGATTGTTGAGCTTTTCTTCTAAAGATTTTTTCTGATTAGGGCTTAATGTTTTAGCTAAATCAATTACGGGTGTTTTTTCTTCTGGTAAGAGATTTGGATTATTTATAGCGAAAACGGGTTTATGTGAAATTAAAACTAATATTGATAGAAATATTCCCAATAAATAGTTAATCTTTGAATGCATAAATAAGTTTTGTCTTTTTATATTTTCGCCGATGAATAGCTTTCCCGCGAATAGTCCAGATTGGTTAGTAAAAAAAATAATAAAAATGGGTGGGACTATAAGTTTTTATGACTTTATGAATTTTGCATTAAATGATCCTATTAATGGTTATTACGGCAGCGGTAAAGCCGAGTTAGGCGTTCGTGGAGATTTTGTCACATCACCCTCTTTATCTGATGATTTTGCTTTTTTGGTTGGTAAACAAATAGAAGATTGGTTGATTCAGTTTAAAAATAGTTTTTTATCTAATCAGAAATTAGTTTTAATTGAATTTGGAGCTGGAGATGGAAGCTTTATGAGTGGATTAATTAAATATTTTTTTGAAAATAACAAGAGTTTTTTGGAAGGAGTTTCTTTTGTAATTATTGAACCTAATGAAGGGATGATAGAAAAACAAAAAAATAAATTGGAGGAATATTTAAACTTGGGCATTGATATTTTATGGAAAGGTTTGGAAGAAGTAGAGGAAAATAATATAAATGGAATAGTTCTTGCAAATGAGGTTTTGGATGCTTTGCCAGTAGAGAGAATAACTTTCTCAAAAGGAAAATTACTTCGACAAGCAGTTTCTGTAGACAAAAAATCTCATAAATTATATTTTGATGAAATGCCAATTACAAGTGAATTGGGAAAAAGTATTGAACGTGCTAAAAGTGAGTTGGGAATTACTATCCCGCCTGAAGATGCTCTTGAAGGATGGACGACAGAATGGCATATAGACAACTCAAAATGGTTAGAAGCTATTTATGGAAAAATTAACAATGGTATTTTATTGATAATTGATTACGCTAAAGAAGCTAAAAAATACTACACCTCTAAAAATTCTGATGGAACGATAGTTTCTTATGATAATCAAAAAATGATCAATAATGTCCTAGATTCTCCTGGAAATTGCGATTTAACATCTCATGTGTGCGTAGAAACTTTAATTAATGATGCTGAGACTCTTGGATTTAATACCGTTGGAATAACTAAACAAGGTGAGGCTTTGTTGGCACTTGGATTGGCAGAGAGACTTTATGGAATTCAGAAGGAATTTAAGGAGGATTTATCAAATGCTCTTTTAAGAAGAGAGGCATTACTTAGACTCATAGATCCTTTATGTCTAGGCGATTTTAAGTGGTTTATTTTTAATAAGTTTAATGAGATGAAAATGAATATAAATTCAACCTGTTTGCGTTAAGAAAAAAACTTTAAAAATAATGAATCCTCTACGTCGTCGAATATATCTACTGCACCAATTTCTTTCGGTAATATAAATCTCATTTTGCCATCACGAACTTTTTTATCTCCCATAAGTATTGTAAGAACATCTTCTTTATTTATTTTGGGGATCTCTGTAGGAAGATCATAACTCTCTAATAGATTTTGCTGTCTCTCTAATTCTTCTTTAGACCATAACCCTTTCTCAATTGCTATTTTCCCCGCAATATTCATACCAATTGATATTGCCTCACCATGCAGAAATTTGCCGTATCCACATAAATTTTCAATAACGTGACCAAAAGAATGACCATAATTCAATATTGCTCTTAGACCATTTTCATGTTCGTCTTGAGAAACAATATAAGACTTTGTTTTTATTGAACTATTAATTATTTTAATAAGATATTCATTCTTGAGATTTGTAAGTTCATCCTTGTTTTTTTCAATTTCTAAGTATTCGAAAAGTTCTTTATCTCTTATTACTCCGTATTTTATTACTTCGGCCATGCCTGCATTAAATTCTCTTTTGGGCAAACTTTTTAAAGTTTCTGGATCAATAAAAACTGCTTTAGGTTGATTGAAAGCCCCAATTAAATTCTTACCTTTTGGATGATTTACTCCTGTTTTTCCTCCCACAGATGAATCAACCATTGATAATAATGTTGTTGGAATCTGAATATATTCGATACCTCTTAGCCAAGTAGCAGCTGCAAAACCACTTACATCTCCAACAATTCCTCCTCCAAGGGCAATAATTATTGAATTTCTATCTAAGCCAAATTCAAATGCAACATCATATATTTCACTTAAGGTTTTTAAGTTTTTATATGATTCTCCAGCCTTGATAAGGAACATTTTGGCCTGGTATTGCTTATCTTTTAAATTATTTAAGAATTTTTCTCCATACAAATTTGATATTTCTTCATTTGAAATCACAAGTATTTTTCTATTCTTTGTTATTCCAATTCTTAAGAGTTCTTCGCTGATATTATTCAGTATTCCTGCTTCAAGTGTTACTTCGTATGACTTATCACCTAATGGGACTAATATTTTTCTCTTATTCACAATTGATTACCTAGTTAAAATTTATTGATATTTAGTATTAAATACTTTATATATTAGCAAAATCTAAGCTCTAGATACTTAAAAATTCAGTTGTTAAGAATTAGAAATGGTAATAAAATCATGCTATGAGTTTTAAAAAAAATATAAACGATTTTAAGAAAAATTATTCTCTGGGAATAATTGGAGGTGGTCAACTGGCTTTGATGTTAACAGAGGCAGCAAAGAAAAGAAATTTAGAAGTATGTGTGCAAACAAAATCTTGTGATGATCCTGCTGGTTCAAAAGCAGATCATGTCATAGAAGCTGATCCTTTAAAGATAAGAGGTAATAAATCATTAATTAATGAGTGTGAAAAAATAATTTTTGAAAATGAATGGATAAAAATTGATAAATTAAATTTAATTGACAATAAAGATATTTTTGTCCCAAGCCTTAATGCAATTAAGCCATTAGTAGATAGGTTTTCTCAAAAAAAATTAATAGATAGGATGAATATTCCCTGTCCAAAATGGAAAAGCATTGAAGATTTTAAAAATCTCACGGATGAGGAAATCAATAATTGGAATTTTCCTCTAATGGCAAAATCAAATAAAGGTGGATATGACGGTAAAGGTAACAGAAAAATAAAGACAAAAGAAGATTTAGATACTTTTTTAACAGAGAATAATTCTGATGAATGGTTAATAGAAGAATGGATAGAGTATGAAAAAGAACTAGCTCTCGTTGGTTCGAGAGATAGGACCGGTAAGATAAGATTCTTTCCAATAGTTGAGACGTTCCAATCAAACCATGTTTGTGATTGGGTTCTTGCACCTGGAACAAATGAATATGATTTGAACTTATTTGCAGTAAATATTTTCTCTTCAATAGTCAATGAACTTAATTACGTTGGAGTTTTAGCTATTGAATTCTTCTATGGAGATAATGGTCTTTTAATTAATGAAATAGCTCCTAGAACACATAACTCAGCTCATTTCTCTATTGAAGCTTGCACTTCAAGTCAGTTTGATCAATATGTTTGCATTTCTTCTGGGATAATGCCACCTGAAATTAAAATGAACTGTGAAGGTGCAATTATGATAAATCTACTGGGGTTAAAAAAGAATTTCCCAATCTCTATGGAAACCAGAATTAAAATGTTATCTGAAATTGAGGGTTCTAATATTCATTGTTATGGCAAATCTCGCGAAATTCTGGGAAGAAAAATGGCTCACATCACATTTTTATTAAATGGTAAAACGCATTCAGAAAGATATGATGAAGCTCAAATTTTATTAACTATGGTAAGAGACATTTGGCCATCTCCAAATGCATAAAAAAATAAGTTAGAGTTAGATTACTGGATCTTTGGTCAAGTTCTTCTTTATGTGCTCTGATCTGACTCTCTTTCGACATGAGGAGACTGTCGTGATGCGGTAGTAAACCGATCTTGTAATCGGAAACGAAAGCCCACTTTGAATCCTCTTCTGGCATTTCCAGGTCGATGCAGCAGAGAACTGACGGGGGTCCGGTGTTACCTATCAAAATGCTTGCTAAAACAGGCTTTTGGTAGGTATTTTATTTTTTTTGGAATAACTGAGCTGTTTTTATTCTCTATCAGTATAAATAATTTATTTGCCAAAATACTTGACGATCCATTTCTAATGCATTTATATTAATAGTACACATGTATTACAAATTAATGACTTTAGGAGGAGCTAATGTTTGGACTAATTTTTCTTACGGTTATCGTAATGAGTCCCCAAGTGGTTGGTTGCTTAGCCCAGACCGCAGCAGATTAATTTTATTTATAAGGAATAAAAAATCTCCAAGAAATTGTATGAGAATTTTTGCTCATACATATTATGCAAATGATCTTGGTGAACCAATGGCAATTAAATCATCCACTCAAATGTATTTGGATAATGCTTGGGATAAATGGCATGACCTTCAATTAGAAGGTTGGACTTTTGAAGAACTTGAATTACCTGAATCTGTATGACTAACTTAAATCCAATCAAAAAGAAATTATCAAAAGTAGATAGAAAGATATCTATGCAAGACCCATCAAAATTATTAGCAGATTTTTTTAATGGTGTTGTCATTGAACTTGATGAAGAATATAAATATGACTCATAAAGAATTGATAGATCAAGTTTCAGCAAATTTATTTAAACAAAGTGGAAAGTTAGAAAGCAGAAGATCTTGGTTGGCAATGAGAAATTATCTTGAACAATTAGACAGCGAACAACTTAAATCAATGCTTAAGGACCACAGATGATTTAAAAACTTTATTTAGTTTTTATTTTTTTCTTAATTCTCAGGAAACCGTAAGTTGCCAATCCAACCAAAAACACATCCAAGTAAATATGCCAAGTAGGAAAAATCTGGTGTATTAATTCCATTAACGTTTTATTGCTACTTGCCAATAAGGATAATCTAAATTTGATTTTTCTCTAATCAATTGTAATTTTCTAGAATTTATTTTTACTACTATTCCATCTGTTGGATATTTACTAAAAAGCTTCCCTTCTAGCCATTGTTTTCTAAATACTTCAACTTGGCTTGTAAAGTTGCATGAAATATCCTGAGGGATAGTGAAGCCAAGCTTTGAAAGACTCTTTTTGGACTCATATTGGTTAAGTGTTGAATTAAGTATTTGAAATGCGCAGAAGCTAAGACTTTCAGAAAATCCTTCTTTAGCTCTTAGAAATCCTGAAGAGATTCTCTGGGAAATATTTGGACTTTGGTTGGGTGCATACAATTCACCTCTAACTTGAAGAGCTCCTCGTAGAGGGAGATTATTTGGAATATCTTGGACTTTAATAAGTTTACTAGTAACGTCTGCCCCTTTTCTTGAAATTGCTTTCTCCAAGGTTCCATCCCTATATTGCAAAGCAACAGCACAACCATCAATTTTTGGTTCAATTAATAATCTGGTATCTACTAATAATCCTCTCAAAAATTCATCTATTGAATCCTTTTCTAATGAAGGTAAAACTAGTTTATTTTTCTTTTTAAAGTAATCACAATTAGGGTTTGTTCTTAATAAATTTTTTTCAAGTTGGTCGAACTGCTTATCAGAGATTAAAGCATTACCATTTCTATAATTATCGTCATACCATTCAATTCGTTCTTCTAAATAAGTCTTCATTTAATACGATGAATTAAGTTTTTGGTCAGGTATCCAACTTGGTTTATCTATAATCCATTTTTCTCTATCTTCATATTTAAGAGTCCATAAAAGAAATGAAGAAATTTCTTTTAGAGTTATGCCAGCCAAATATCTTGTTTTTGGACTTATTGATATAAATCCAAATAATAATATTAATAAAATAAGTTTAAACATACCTTTAATCATTTAAAAAACTCAGCGTAATTTTTGCGAACTTTTTAATTAATGCAATTCTTATAACCTTCAATCTTTGCTAGTTCATCAATATTCAAACCTGTTTCTTCTAGTAAAGTTTCTCCTATATCGTCCTTATTAAATTTAGTTAAAGCTCCTTTAGTAGAGTACTTAATACATTGGTTTTTGTATTTTGCTTCTTTGACAACAGGAGATAAATAAAAACCTAGCAAGATGATAAAAGCCCCGTAGGTTACAACTTTTCTATGGTTTTTCCACCATTCATAAAATTTATTGGACACGAAAAATAAATGACTGTTTCTATTTTAAATTGACTGTCAACAAATTACTTTAGAAATTTAAGGATTGGTTAATTTATTGTTTTTTCGTTAATAGATTTAACCCAAGAATAATATCTTGATTTTCTAATTCTTTGCTCTTTCAAGACTAATCTATCCGCAGATTCTAGGAGTGATTCTCCTTTCTCAACTTTTGTTGTAATAGAAATACCAAAACCCTTTGCTTCAATTTTTGCAATGCCACCCTCTAAAAAAAATAAAAAAGACCAACCTTTGTTCCATCCTAAATAGAAGGGATTTCGATACATTGAATTCTTTTGGAGATTCTCTTTAAATGATATTTTCCTTTTCAAGGAGTTACTTGTATTAACTATTACCAAATAAGAAGTTTAGGGCTGATTATTTCTGGAAAGTAATTTTAATATTTAAATAATTACCAGAGGAATACTTGACGTCTATGAGTAGTACATTTATATTAATAGTACAACTGTATTATACTTATGACTTCAGGAGTCGCTAATGTTCGGACTTATTTTTATCGTGGCAGTCTTATTGACCCCCCAACTGGCTGGTTGTTTAACAAAAAAAGTGGTTTATTAATTTTTTTTGAGAGTTATAAGAAATCTGTATCCAATAACTTAAAAGTATATACTCATCTTTTCTATGCAAATGAATTAGGAGAACCAGTCCAAATTAAAAATTCAAGACTTCATCCTATTGAGTGTGCTTGTGAAACATGGAATGAATTAATTTCAGGAGGTTGGCAAATTGTTACTAATAAATTCCAGTAATCATGATCAAGGTAAATCCTTCAAAATGGGAATATCTAAAAGAATCTACTCTAAAACGAAAACGAACAAAGATTTGTATTACTTGCAATCACTTTCGCTACAGCACCACAGAAACTTTTGCTACTGTCTTGATCTGTCCAAAATACGAAAAACGCATACCACAGGGTGATCATTTACTTAAAGGCTGTGAGTATTGGCAAAAAAATAGGACGATATTTTCTCCTGAAGCATCTTAATTATTCTCTAATTAAATTTCTCTAGGTAGAGATATTTAATTATGTAAACAAAGCATTATTTTATACAACTTAAAAAATTCTTTTTAAGTAATTTTGAAGCATGATTCAATTCTACTTTTCAATTTTTTTATTAGTTGTGCTTACATTTTTTGCACTTTTATTAGATGCACCAGAATTGGCATCTTTAATTCAAACATTTTAGAAAATAATAAATCAGCATTTTTACTGATTTACTTTCTTAATAAGTAAGGCGTAAGTTTAACTTGTTGAATAGGAGGGATCTAATGATTGACAGTCCACCAGAGGAGTTAAATTATAAAATTTAAATCTAGATAAAACTAATGCTGAATCTGGAATGAATCTTCTATTTGAGATTCATTCCTTTTTAATTTCTTTTTAAAAAAATGTAAATTATAAATATTAAATTTTAAAAGAAAAAAATCTGTTCATATTAAAATGATTTGAGGCCTAAGTCTCTTCTTAAAAAGTGACTAACTTTACCTGAATCCAAAACCAGTTTTTTGTTCTTCTTTTTCCTCCCATTCATTAATAATTAGTTTTAGTAAACTTTTAAGTTCTGAATTAGATGCATTAGTATCTTTTTGAAGATTTATACAAATGTTTTTTATTTCCTCAAAAGCATTATCAATTAATATTGTTTTTTGATCTGGATTAGCCATAGAATTTTAAAATGCTCCATTGCAGTTGAACCCACTGCAATTAATAACCCTGAAAATATTCATTACAAAGTTGTGGAATCTTTCATCATAAAAAAATGCCCAGGTTGTAAATATAGCAAAACCAGAGAAAGCAAAAGCAGCATATTGAAGCCAATGTATTCCATAACTGTCCAATCCATTTTTATCAAAATCAGAATTACTCAATTGCTTTTTTATTTATAATAAAATTTTTTTTTTAAAAAGGAGAGTTTGTTTTGAACGAGAGATTTATTTTTTCTTTAAGACCTTAATGTATTGAAAGTTTAAATAAAACCAGGTATTATCCACCCAAAAAAACCGTAGTTTATTATCAAGGCTAAAAAACCAATCATAGCTAATCTCCCATTTGTTATTTCGGCATTTTTCCAAAATTTACCCATATAGTTTTTATTTTTTTTCGAATTTTTATCTATCAAATAATTTGGTTCTAAAGGTTCCTGCAACCTTTTGATGGCGTATAAAGAGAATTGAATTGTAATTGCTAAGATAACAACAATAAAACTAGTAAGTGCATCCATTTTTAGATTTCATATGAGTTCAATTAGTAAGCCAAAGAGTAAATGACATTTGTATACATCAAACATTTCCTCATTTCTGCTTTATTGACAGAGGAAAACTGAACTTGAATTATTAAAGAATGTAACATATTTTAAAAAAATTAGTATGAATCCTTACTTTTTCTTTGGATTTCACATTTTTCAGTACTTTACTGTTACATTTATGTGTCAGTTGCAACTAAGGCTAATTTTAATTGAATTACAGAATTAGCTTTAAAGTTTTTACTTTATATCAGATAAAATATTGAAAAATTTTTAAGTAATATATTTTCAATGTTATTTATTTAAAATATTTTTAATAGATACAAATTATTATTTTTGTTTGATTTCCGGAAGATAGAATTTATTGCCTAATGTGTAACCAATTGACATTAAAACGAATCCAATTAGTTGAGGTAAATGAGAATTTGCAAGAGTGATTTTTTCAATCATTTCTCAATCTATAAATGTATATAATAATAAAAAATTTTAAATACTGTAAGTTTATTTTCTTTTTGATTCTTTAATCTCCCCAGATTTTTTTAGTGAATTAACAAGTCTTTCATTTTCTGTTTTTAAATTTTCTAATGCAGATTTTGTGAATTGTTCTTTAGCTTCGAATTTTGCTGAACTTATAACTTTTTTATTAGGGAGTTTTTTCTTCGGTTCTGACTTCATATTAAACAGCAATTTCAAAAATTTTAGAAGTTATTTTTTTTGAGTTAGGTATTATTTTTTACAGTTTTCTGGTTAATAATATTTGTTTACATAGACAAATTAATCTTTATCTTTTGGGAGCCTTAACCATCCAGTAGTCCATTCTGATTTTAGTTTTGCCCATGAGATTCTTTTAATATCTTTTTTATTTTTGGTAGGGAAAATATCAACCCATCTATCGTCATTTTTCCCACCATAAGCTTTAACTTGAAAATGCCTATTACCATTAATTGTTTTTGGTGCTGTCCAACACAAAGTAGGAGGCCATTTCATGAGGAATTTTTAAAAGTTAAAAACTAAAGGTTGTTTTGCCCAGTAAACACTAAACCATAATATGCAATCGTACCAAGGATAAGTACAATTCCTAGTATTCTAATAATCATGATTTAATATTTTAAATTCAAATCATATTAGAGAAATTTTATAAATTTGCGTTGAAGATTTAATATTTTCTAATTTTTCCTTTTTTTATTTCTAACTATGGAGTGGCAGGATTCAGGATGCCATTCATTCTGAATCTTGCCAACAAAATCATAAATAAATGAATCGGGACATTCAGTTTTTTTTTGAAGTTCTAGAAGTTCCTCTTTAATGAATTCATATACACTTGTTATTAGCCCTAAATTTTCTTCTGGGGAGGGAGCCCATTTTTTATTCTCCATTAGTATTTTTTTTAAATTATTTTTCCACAATATCGTAATAGGTTATGTCTCCATAATCAGCATCTGAACAACATAAATCTCCATATAGTTCCTCTAACAAATCGTATGCATCTGAATACTTATCAAAACTTTGAGCGGTTAATTGGTCATCTTTACCATCAATTCTAATTATTTTGTAGGTCATATTCCCTTGAGATGCAAAAAGTATTTTTTTAATTCATTAGATTATCTTATAAATAAAAATCTTATTTAGGAGTATTATTTGGGTAAAGCTTCTGAATTTTATTTTTCTGAATTTCTATTTTTCTTCTTTCATATTTTTTTGCCATTATTTTTCTGATAAATAATTGTGGGATAAGCCAAACTAACGCGATAGCTATAGCCATGAAAGCAGGATTTCTCCAAGTTAACCTAATAATCTCTTGTATAAATTCTTGATTAAAAATTTCCATACATTAAATTTTGATGATAAAAATATCTTTGCTTTCTTTTATAAAAATTTTTAATTTCATAATTTATAATAACCTTAAAAAATCTAATAAGGAATTTTATAAATTTTTTCTTTTTCTAGTTGGTTTTATTTTATATTTGGATTTAGGTTAATTTTTTTTTTAGTTTAGAGATGTCGACTTATCTAATTACAGGATCAAATAGGGGAATTGGATTAGAACTATGTAGGCAAATTCATATGAGGGGAGATAATGTAATTGCAACGTGTAGGAAAGTTTCAAAAGAACTTAGAGATTTAGGGGTGAGAATTGAAGAGAATATAGAAATTTCTTCAGATGAGTCGATAACAAATTTGTGTGAAAAACTTTCTGGAGTTAATTTAGATTGCTTAATTCATAATGCAGGAATTTATGAATTTAATTCGTTCGAAAACTTAGAAAAGAAAAGTATTTTGCGTCAATTTGAAGTTAATGCATTGAGCCCAATATGTATGACCAAATCCCTTAAACACCTTTTAAAAAGATCTTCTAAAGTTGCTTTTATCACAAGTAGAATGGGATCTATTGAAGATAATACATCTGGAAGTTCTTATGGTTACAGGATGTCTAAGGTAGCCTTGTCAATGGCAGCAAAATCACTTTCTATAGATTTATCAAGAGATGATATTTATGTAGCTATTTTGCATCCTGGGTTAGTGAGTACAAGAATGACTGGCTTTACAAGAAATGGAATTAGTCCTGAAGAATCAGCAAATGGTCTTTTAAAACGTATTGATTCTTTAAATAAAAATAACTCGGGTACGTTTTGGCATGCCAACGGAGAAGTTTTGCCTTGGTAAAATCTTTATTTTTATTTTTAAAGAGATTTATATCGTTAATTTGTTAAAAAACTTTTAAATTTTTAACGAATTTCTTTCCTTGTTTCATTCTTTTAGTTATCTTTAAAAAAAACATTAGTAAAGGAGGTGATTCATTGTCGTATCTACCGAAAAATACGGTTATCAAAGGGGCCGTGAATTCAGTATCTTCATCACATTCATCGGTCTCTTTTTCTTTGATTAAGAAAAAAGGTTTTATAATCAATAGATTTATATAAATCATTTACTTAATATTTAAAAGCTCTGCATCTCATGAATTTGCAGAGCTTTTTTTATGAATTAAAAAAGTCTTTCAAAATTTACTCTATCTTTTTTGGCCGAAGTAAATTAAAGCTAAAAAAGATAAAGTGCTTACCAAAGCGATTAAGTACCACCCAGTTGAGGAGTTGCTAGTTACTTCGTTCATTTATTTTGATTTATCGGAGGAATTGATTATTTGAGTGAAAATCACAATTGAAATCATTAAAAAAACTAAAAGGATGTAAGTTACGTTCATTTATAGAAAAATGCTAATTATTAAAAAGATTATTCCTAGAACTACAGTAACTATTGCTCCATCTACTAATAAGTCTTTCCATGTATAACTTTTAAGCATCCTTGTTTTATCTTCTTCACTCATAAGGTTCTTTAACCAAGTCCAATCTAAAAGCTGTGTCAATGCAACACCAAAAATTAAATGACCAAACAAAATACCAATTAGATCAATTCTAGAAATATCTTTAGTGAGACTTGTAATAATAAAAAAGTCCATTAGCTTTTTTCTTTATTAGATAAGGCTCCACCTTCTTCTTTGTATTTTTCCCAAGCTTTACTTATTTTCGCTTTAGAGAAATATTGTTTTCCCTCAGAGAATTTATTTTTGAGGTTATTTAAACTATTAGTCAGTTCTTTTTTTGTTGGTTCATCAAGAAAGTTTGATGTTAATTTCCACAAATACCAGCTACTAGCTAGAAGAAGAATTAATCCCAGTAATTGCATATTAGTTTCTTCCCATCCTACAACTTTTGAAATGGTTTCGATAAATTAATTTATTTAATACCTGTAGAAATTTTTTTGACCTAAATGAAAATTAAAACTTTAACCAGTGAAAAAATATTCTATCAAGCAGCCATATAGTTAGACCCCCTTCTAGGAAAGCCAACCAATACATCCCATAATCAGAAAATCCCATTTGCTCTTTTACTGTTTTAATTAATTTTTTGTGAGCTTGAATGAGATCTTTCATGAAGAATAAAAATTTTAAACCTGCTGATTTTCTTTTATTAAGAATCCCTTACCGTAACAAGATAAACAGGTTTTAGTTTCATCTAATGAAATTCTTAGAAAACCTGCTCCATTACATCTAAAGCAATTTACTTTAGAAGTTAAGTAAAGTTTTGACTTGATTTTAGCAGCACGGTTTAAGTAAGAAACAGTTTCTTTACGACCGTTAGCTTGAGCAGCTTTATTTAAAAGCTTTTTATAACTGACTTTTAGTTCTTGGGTATTCATCTTTTAAAAGAAAAAGGATTCCAGTACAGGGAAAATGGTTGTTTATATAATTAAAAAAACTAGGAATTTTCCGTTTATATTTCTGAACAGATCTCTTATTGAGATTTAAGTAATATAACTAGGATTTGCTTTATATGTATAGTATCTCGAGTATTCACTACTATATTTAATAGAAATTTTATATTTGACAAATTAAAAAATTTTGGGTGATCATTCAAGAAATCATTATTTCGTTCTAGAAAGGTATTTTTGAAAATTTTGTGGTTTAAAAAATTTTTTATCTCTAATAAATCATCCAGCCTTTTTGAGGTTTTTTACTAAAAAATCATTTTCATTGGTAAGAACTTTGAGCTTAGATTTTTCCAACTCTTTTCTGATTTCGGGGTTTAAATCCTTTTTTGTCTCATTTAGATTCATAAGATTTGTTCTAAAATTATTTAAAAGACCTTTGAGATCATAGTGATCCAAAAAAAAATTTGTGGATAGTTTTTTCTTAAAAGAAGATAATATTTTATTTTGCACATAGAATTTCAAATTTAATCAACATATTGTGGAAAACCCTGTTGAAAAACGCTTAAAAAGTGGATAACTCTTCGGGAGCATTATCAAAACAAGCTTTTCTGGAAAACTTTTTAAGTATTAATACTTCATCAAAAAAAATAAAATATAGTTTAAAAAGTAACATAATCTATTGTTATAACTATGGGATCATTACTTTTTAAAAAAGATGAATTTTCTATACCAGAGGCGCATGTTGATAAAAAATTCAAAAAGTTTTTTCTTCATGATGTATCAAATTGAAAATTAAAGTGAAGAAAAATCAATCTAAACTTGAAATTTTTAATTTTTGTCATAGCTGATTAAAAATTGTTTAATTCGGTTTTCTCTATGCAAATATTTCTCAAACCTAAAACTAATCAAATAGGTTTGTATGAGTTTAAATATTTAAAATGACAGAAGAAAAAAAGGATTCAAAAAAATGTTCTGGAAAGAAAAACATTATGTTTGCCTATGGTTTTATACAACTTGGTTCTAGTTTCGTATCGGCAATAGCTTTAGCTGCAATCGCTTTTGGATTCTGTTCAGTAAAAAAGGAATCTAAACTTTTTAATAAATGTGTTGCAGAAATAATTGAAGATGGTGGCACGAATTCTGAGGCCGTAAGGTATTGCAATGGGGGCAATTAAACCCACTCTCAGATTAATTAAATGGATTCAACTTGTGATTTGATTATTGATTCTTTAAAAGAAGAGCCAATTGGAGAAACTGATCATTTTATTTGGTTCATAACAGATATTGGCATTGTTGCTCTGTTTAAAAAAGAGGAAAACTTTGAAACTTATAGTTCGAATGTTGAAATTGAGGCAAATAAAATTGCTTTAGATATAACTAAAGAAGAGAAAGAGTACCTCAAAATAAAAGATAGACATCTTTTCTTGTTTTATTCATAATCTAGGGTCTAGTTTTTGATTTAGTAAGATGGCTCAAGGTTAAAGGCCGGCTCCATCATATTGTTTTCGCTAATTAATTCGTAGGTTAGCTCTTTATTTAGGGCATTTATATAAGATGTATAAAGTTTTCCCCAAACAAATTCAAATTCATCTTTACTTAAATTCTTGAAAAGAATTTCTCCTTTGAAGTAAATGTGATAAGAATCATTCATCATGGAAAATTAATCTTATCCTTTTTAACGCAGTGAAATATGCATGTAGTATTAGGTGCTACTAAAAAGAAATTTATATTTGGAAGTCAAATACTTTTAGACTATTCGTGTATTCATTTTTTGTTTTTTGAATAATCCGACGGTCTCATCAAGATCCATACACGGTTGAATACTTATATCCATTAACCTTCTCCAGGGATGCCATTGCTTCCAAATTGTCTCAAGAGAATCTGCACTTACTACAGAATGTCCAATCCCATTTTGAACCATAAAAATCCAAGAATGAACCTCATAGTTTTCAGGTCTGTTTTGGGGACCACCTGATTCGTACCAATTAATTAGCATTTCTGCTCCTTCTTCTTGATCCTCGCCATCTGTAAATTCGTAGGAAATCAAATACCTTTGCATATAGATTATTATTAGAATCTTTAAACTATTTTAACTCTAGATTTTGATATTGCCTCCTTATTTAATTAATGCTATTAAGTTTATAGAAGTGATTGTTTTACATGTCTGAGAGATTTGGGAAAATCAAAAAGAATATTTTGACTAATTTTTCTTTTATAAATAGGACAATCTTGAAGTATTTTCAAAACCATGATCTGTTCGTATAGCTCCAGTTAACAGATAAAATTTGATACTTTTTAAAATACCTTAAATTAGTTACCATATTTGTATTGTATAAATACCAATGATAAATAAAAAGGGTCAAAGCGATCCAATTGATAATTTAGAGTACGAAAAAGTTCTAGAAGAAGAAATAATTAGTTCGTACGAAAGTAAATTTCAGAAAGATACTGAAGAAGATATTAAAAGGATTAAATTCTACAGACTTAATAGAACTCCATTAGAAATATTAAATAGGTCATTTTTCTTTTTCTTTATTGGAAGTTTTCTTTTCTCTTTATTTTTAGCTTATTCAGAAAGTAAGTTATGGTTCATACTTTATTTAATTAGTGCATTTTCATGTGTTTTCTATACTCCTAATAGAAAGGCACTTAAAGAATTAATAGCAGCTTGGCCAAATATAGAGGATCTCATTAAAGGTAGGAGTATGTGGAGAAAAGGCAAATAAATAGATTATGAAACCGTTAAGTTCATTTAAAAATGGTTATTAAATATTCTTGTGGAATACATAGAGGGCACCAACAAGAAAAAAGAGGATAAAAAATGAGTTTAATAAAGGTTGGAATTATTGTTGAAATTTTTTTGTTTGTGGGAGTTTTTTTATGGGTTAGGAAACTAAATAGTAAACAAAGTAGGCAACCATCTTTATCAAAAAAAACAATAAAAAATCTCAAATTTTAGAATTTTGATCATAAAATAAGGAATCTTTATAAAGAGAACAAATTTATGGGAAAATTCTTTACTTTTTCCTCTCACTTTGTATGTGAAATCGGTTAGAACATCTACATCACTCTTAAAAAAATATGGTTTCCTCCATTCAAGGTCTTGCTCCAATAACTAATCCACTAAACAGTGTCTTAATAGAAAAGAAACTAATAAATGTTGATCAGAAGTTTATTCAACTTGTTTCTCTGGCAGAAGGGTTACCTCGAACAGAAGTTATTGAAAGTGGAAGGAATTATTGGAGAGGTGTTTGTAGAAGCTTGATTTTTAGATTTCCTGACGATCTTGAAATTTTAAAGCTTGATGTAAGAAGTTATGTAGATAGATCAAAAGGAATTATTCAGATAAGATCTGCAGCAAGATTAGGGCAATCAGATTTAGGGGTTAATCTAAGAAGAGTGGAATACTTGTTTAATCAATTAGAAAAATTTTAATAAATCTATTTTTTATAAATTTAAGGTTCTTTTTATTAAATAGGTGTGCTTTAATTCATAAGAATATTTGAAATGCCATGGTAAAGATAATCTTAGTTGGAATTATTGTCACGCTTGTATATTCTCAACCTGATCTTCGACTTACGATCGCTGATTGGTTAAAAGCAGCTTCTGATTTTCTAATTGAATCAGTACAGGTAAAACCTTGAATAAATTTTTAATTAAGCATTAAATAAGACCTGAGACAGTAATCATTTGTTTAATGCATAGAGCCACGAAAATAAATATTATTATTCTGCTTAATATATATTTCACTTAAACAAATAAATAGTTTTAGGAACATAATAGAAAATTTTTTTGAAATTTTTGAATAGTTAACGATAATAAGGAATATGAAGCTTAGATTATTTGAGTTCTATTTCATTAAAGACTATTTAAGGCCTTGGTTTGGTCTTATTTATTCTTTATTCTTTCTGTTTTTTTTAGGTGCAATTGGCTATCGAATAACAGAGGGATGGGAATGGAGTGATTGCTTATGGATGGTTCTGATCACAATAACCACTATTGGTTTTGGAGAAGTTCAACCTTTAAGTCCTGAAGGCAGAATCGTTACTGTTTTAGTAATCGTTGGCGGATTGATCTTTATTCAATTTACCTTTCAAAAAGCTGTTAGATTATTCGAATCCGGCTATTTTCAAAGAGTAAACGAATTACGTTTTAAAAGAATTCTTAGAAAAATGGAAAATCATGTAATTTTGTGCGGATATGGGAGGGTAGGTCAGGAAATATCTAACCAAATAAAAACACAAAATATTCCAATTATTGTGGTTGAGAGCGATGAAGATAGAAAAAAGATTGCTGAAGAAAATGGTTTGGAAGTTCTTTGCGCCGACGCCACTCTTGATGAGACTTTAAAATTGGCAGGATTAGAAAAATGCAAAAGTTTGGTTGTTACCTTACCCAATGATGCTGCAAATTTATATGTGGTTTTAAGCGCTAAAGGGATAAGAAGTTCTATAAGAGTAATAGCAAGAGCTGGGACTGAAGAAGCTGCAAGTAAGTTGAGATTGGCTGGAGCAAGTATAGTTGTAAGCCCTTACATCGCAGCAGGAAGAGCGATGGCATCTATGGCTTTAAGACCTATCGCTATTGACTTCCTTGATCTGCTTGCAGGAAGCGAATGTGAAATTGAAGAATTTGAATTAAGTAATGATATTAGTCTTTTTGAAACTGCAGAGAAAAGATCACTCTCTGAACTTGGAATAGGCAAAAAGAGTGGTGCAAAAATTTTAGCTATTAAAGAGAACGAAAAATTATTTACCAACCCTGGAGGGAATTTCATACTTCAACCAGGTCAGGTATTAATAGCATTTGGTAGTAAAGAACAATTAAATATTTTGAACGGATTATTAGGAAATCTTGTCGTAGCAGTAGAGCTATTAAAGTAGATAGATCAAGATTCAGTATTAATTGCTAAATTGATTGTGGGTGGAATAAATCAAATGAAAATTTTTAAATTTCTATTTGTAATCCCTGTAATAACTTTAATAATTATTTTTCAAACCTCTTTGCATAATAGATATCTAATGGCTTCTGATATTAGAGATGGAGAAACAATTTTTAGAAATGTTTGTGCAGGCTGTCATGTAAGAGGAGGATCAGTCGTTCTCAAAGGATCTAAATCATTAAAACTTTCCGACCTTGAAAAAAGAGGAATAGCTGATGTAAATTCAATAACAAAAATTGCTAATGATGGGATTGGTTTTATGAAAGGTTATAAAAATAAATTGAGGGATAGAGAGGATAAGGTTCTTGCACGATGGATTATTCAAAATGCAGAAAAGGGTTGGGAATAAATGAAAAGCGTACTTTTTGCATCGTTTTTATTTCTATTGGCTGAATTTTCTTTTGCTGAGGAATTAACTAATTACATAATTACATCTGATTCTCAAGTAAATACTTTAGAAGGTAATTTAGAGGCTAAGGGAAATGTAGTCATTAAAAGTAATAGTGGTAATTTTGAGGCTTATTCTGACAAGCTTTCTTTTGACAAGGATGATAAATCTCTAAAACTTCTAGGTAATGTATATGTAAAAAATTTAGAGTCTGAGGGAATTGCAATTGAAGAAACATCTGGAGATGAGTTGACCATATTTACTGATACAGGTATTTTTGAATTCAAATCTCAAAATAAAAACAGAGTAACAACAAAAATTAAATTCTAAATAAAGAGTCAATATTTAATTGAAATTTAAATTGCTAGCTAAGCTCTTAATGCCGATATATACATAATAATTTTATATATCAAAATAATTTGATTTATATATCTTTAAATTTTTAATTACCTCATAGTTGTAATTTATATTAAACAGACTCATTTCTCATTACAAAGTGGGCATTTTTAAAAAAATCCTTGTTTTTTCTTCTGCTATCTTATTAGTTCTCTCTCAAGAAGCGATTGCTTCAAAAAGATTGAGCGGAGCAGGTGCTACATTTCCCTCGAAAATTTATACTAGGTGGTTTTTTGACTTAGCCAAATCAGGTGGACCAAGAGTTAACTATCAAGCAGTAGGTTCTGGTTCTGGCAGAAAAGCCTTTATAGATGAAACAGTAAATTTTGGTGCTTCTGATGATCCTATGAAGGCTAAGGATATAGAAAAGGTATCAAGAGGCTTAGTACAGATTCCTATGGTTGGAGGAACTATTGCCTTTGGTTATAACTATGATTGCGATTTGAAACTTACTCAAGAGCAAGCAGTACGAGTTGCAATGGGTATGGTTAAAAACTGGAAAGAATTAGGCTGTAAATCAGGAAAGTTAACTTGGACACATCGTTCTGATGGTTCAGGAACTACTAAAGCTTTTACAAATTCTATGGAGGCTTTTTCTAAAACTTGGAATCTTGGTACTGGTAAATCAGTTAAGTGGCCAGCAGGTATTGGTGCTAAGGGTAATTCTGGTGTTGCAGGTGTAATTCAAAACACTCCAGGAGCAATTGGGTATGTAAATCAGTCATATATTAAAGGTAATGTTAAGGCTGCTGCACTTCAAAATCTTTCAGGGGAGTTTCTAAAACCATCTGCAGAAGCAGGAGCTAAGGCTCTTAATGGTATTACGTTAGATGAAAATCTTGCAGGTAAAAATCCTAATCCAACAGCAAAAGGAGCGTACCCTATAGCTTCATTGACATGGATACTTGCTTACGAAAAAGGTAATGGTAGAAATACTAAAGCAATCAAACAAGCCTTTAATACATTGTTAAGTGATGAGTATCAAGATAAGGGTTCATCCCTTGGATTTATCCCCTTAAAAGGAAATATCCTTTTAAAATCAAGAGCTGCCGTTGAAAAAATAGGTAGTTAAATTTTTTAATAGATGTCAAATTATCATGACTTTCATATACCTTTAAGTCCTCTTAAAGTCTTTTACGACATTTGGTAGTAGATTTATAGAGATATTCTTTTTTTAATGGAAGAGAAATTAACTCTTTTCAAGAATCGTAAAAGATTCGGTATCGAAAAAAATATAGATATTATCTTTAAGAATACTGCTCTAGTCTTGTCTAGTTTCGTAGCAATAATACTTTTAGGAATTATTTTAGTAGTCTTTTTTCAGTCATTTGAATCCTTTTCAAGGTACGGCTTGAAGTTTTTAGTAACCTCTGAATGGAATCCTGTAAAAGATGAATATGGAGCTTTTACCGCAATATATGGCACATTAGTAACTTCATTTCTTTCGTTATTAATAACTATCCCTTTGGGCGTTGGAACTGCAATATTTATTACTGAGGACTTTGTACCGAAAGTTTTTAGAGAAATAATAGGTTCTTTTGTTGAATTGTTAGCAGCTATTCCATCAGTTGTATTGGGACTTTGGGCAATATTTGTAATGGAACCTTTTTTTAGGACCTTTTTTGTCTTTTTACATAATTTCTTTGGTTGGATACCTTTATTCAGTACAGAACCTACAGGCAGGAATTCTTTGTTAGCAATATTGATTTTAGTAGTTATGCTTTTGCCAATAGTGACTTCTATTGCAAGGGATTCACTTAATCAGGTTCCTAAAAAGCTAAGAAATGCGGCTTATGGAATTGGAGCAAGTAGATGGAAAACAATATTTTCAGTAATTTTGCCGGCAGCATTATCAGGAATTATGGCAGGTGTTCTATTGGCTTTAGGTAGGGCAATGGGTGAAACAATGGCTGTGACAATGATTATTGGTAATTCAAATGCATTTAGTTGGTCTCTATTATCTCCTGGATACACCATTTCCTCCATGCTCGCAAACCAGTTTGGTGAGGCTGATGGAAGTCAGGTCTCATCACTGTTTTATGCGGCTTTTGTACTCATGATCCTTTCTTTAGTAGTAAATATCTTTGCGCAGTGGCTAGTTAAGAAATTTAGTCTCAAATATTAGATAATTATGAATTCACTCTATTACCAGAAAAGATTATCAAGAAATATAGGAGATAAATTCTTTACTTCTTTATCAGTAATTTGTGCATTGATCGCAATACTCCCTTTGATTTTTCTGGTAACTTATATTCTCATCAAAGGTGGATCCCAAATTACACCCGAACTATTTACTTTAGAACCAAATCCCCCAGGAGATGATTTAGATGCAGGTGGTATTAATCCTGCATTGATCGGAACATTAATAATAACTACTATTGCTTCAATTATCGCCATTCCAGTAGGTGTTGGTGGTGGAATATATCTAGCTGAATACTCTAAAGGCGGAGCTTTTTCAAGATTTATTAGATTCGGAGTTAATGTTCTGGCGGGAGTCCCCTCAATAATTGCGGGTGTCTTTATTTATGCCTTAATTGTTTCTACAAAGATCCTGTTTGGGAGTATGTACAGCGGTTTAGCTGGAGGGATGGCGCTTTCAATATTGATGTTGCCTACTGTGATTAAGACCACTGACGAAGGTTTAAAGTTAGTTCCTAACGAATTAAGATATGCGTCTCTTGGTGTTGGAGCAAGTATGTATATAACCATATTGAAAGTTACTTTGCCCTCTGCCTTTAGGTCTATTGCTACTGGCGTTGTACTTGGTATCGCAAGAGCTGCAGGTGAAACAGCACCTTTGATATTTACGGCTTTATTTTCTTACTACTACATAACAGGCTTTGGGGACTTGTTTTATGAGATGGGTTCCTTGGCTGTATTGATATATAACTTTGCTTTAGAACCATACGATGCACAGAATAAATTAGCCTGGGCGGCTTCCTTTATTCTTGTTTTATCGATACTATCAGTAAATATATTCTCAAGGATATTAGCCGCTTTTACTGAGAAAACTAAGAGAGTATAAATGATTAAAACTAATAAAAAAACACCAAAGAATATCATCTTATCTCTTGAGAATGTCTCTATTAGCTATGGAACTTTTGAAGCAGTAAGAAATGTTTTTTGTAATTTTAAAAAAGGAAATATAACCTCCCTTATTGGACCTTCAGGTTGCGGTAAATCAACTGTTCTTAGATCTTTAAATAGGATGAACGATCTAATTCCTAATTGCTCATTAAAAGGGACTGTCCTCTTTGATGGAACTAATATTTATGACAAAAGAGTAGACCCAGTTGAAGTAAGAAGAAGAATTGGCATGGTTTTTCAACAACCAAATCCTTTCCCGAAATCTATCTACGAAAATATTGCATTTGGGGCAAGAATTAATGGCTTTACTGGAGATATGGATGAATTAGTGGAAAGTTCACTTAGAAAAGCTGCTTTATGGGATGAATGTAAGGATAAATTAAATGATAGTGGTTACTCGTTATCTGGTGGGCAACAACAAAGATTATGTATCGCTAGAACTATCGCAATTGAGCCTGAAATAATTCTCATGGATGAGCCATGCTCAGCGTTAGATCCAATCTCTACTTTAAAAATAGAAGAGACTATGCATGAACTAAAGAAGAATTACACAATAATTATCGTTACCCATAATATGCAACAGGCATTAAGAGTTAGTGATATGACTGCATTTTTTAATGCTATTGAATATGAAGATGGCGATGGAGGAAAAGTTGGTTATCTTGCAGAATTCGACTCAACAAAGAAAATTTTTAACTCTCCAAAAGAAAAAACTACTCAGGAATACATATCTGGTAAATTTGGTTAATGTTTAATTTTTACCTTTAAAAGAAATATTTTTACTTTCAAGAAAGCTTAGGGGTAGACAAACAGTATAAATACCTATATAGTTATTTCGAATTAGTAAGTTTATCGTTGAAAAACTACCCTTTTTTACCTTTCTTGATTTTCGCAGGGGCTCTCATAACAACTGCAACAATAGGATTGCCCGTATTTACTTCATAATTTAAGAGTATTTCTATTTCAGGCAATCTTATGATTTCAATAATAAATAAAGAATTAATTGGAAGTCCTCATAAAACCTTAATAAAAGGAAATTTATTTGACTTTATAAAAAAAAGAGGGAATATAAATCTGTGTGGGAGTGAAAAATCTGTATTAAAACCATTAAAAGTGGTTAATTTCTAATTTATTTATCATGGATAAAACTAAAGAACAGTTAGAAAAATTAAGAGAAGTAGCAGAAGCCTCTCTTACAAAAACGGATGAACTTCAAAAAGTTCTTGCTCAAATCGAAGCTTTAATGTCTAGAGAAGAATCACAAACATTATCAAAGAAGAAATAACTAATTATAAAAATAATTTTAGGTTTTGTACTTTTAATTACACCTCTACAATTCCATTGTGGCTATTAATTGTTTAAGCAGAACCCGTTCCAAAGTTTTCTGTTAGGTCTCGAGGTCTTACCTTCTTTAAGTAAAAGACCTCTTTAAATTCTTGTTTTTACTATATGTTTATAACCTGCTTATTTAGTTGATTACTTTATATATTTCTTTCAAGCAGACATTTACATCAAAAGATTCGGTATTTACAACCTCTAATCCTGTTTTTTCTGTAACTTCAACAGTTGCATTGCATTCGTCTTGTTTAAGAGCCATGTAACTTGCCTTTTTATTTTCCATGTCTAATTCATTACTTGATTCAGTTTCTTCTTTATATTGCTCCATTACTAATGTAAGTGCCTCTATCTCAACGGAAAAATTATCATTTGCTTTTGCCCCAAATGGGATGATAAGAAATGGAAATAAAATCAAGGCTATTAATTTTCTCATTTCTATAAAATGTGTTTATTTTTTTTATAACGTGAATTGTCTGCTAAAGAAAGGGGCATTAGCTCTATAAATTTTTTATTATCTAATTTTACTAGTAGAAAATTTGTAACAACTTTAAATTAATTGATAAATAAACTAATCGAGACTTTTAAGTATAAATTGGTATATCTAAATGAAAAATTAAAGTCACTTCAATAGGATTTTTCTTAAGATTTTATTTCGATAATTTCTTCTTCAGATAAAATTGCCCATTTTTTGAATGATTTTTTGCAGGGATATCCTCCTGTTAAGTCTCCAAATGCAGGCAAGAATAAAGTATTTTTATTCTTATCCATTGCGAAACACCTAAAAGATAATTTATTTCCATTGCTTTTTAAATAGATTTTTGGATGATAATGTCCACAAATATTCAAGGTTTTATTGTTTTCTAAATTAACTGGCTCATGGCTAAATGTAATATTTTTAGATTTTCTAATGTCAAAAATTTTTATATTTCTCATGTCACAACCTACATCATGATTTCCGAGGATGAGTTCAACATTCGTTTTTAGTAGTTCAGGAAGATCCTCAACTTTTTTTTGAAGAGTTTTATCTATTGAATATTTGCTGTGGAATAAATCTCCCAATATTATTAACTTTTCAGGACTATATCTTTTTACTATTTTTTTAATTCTTGCGAAATTATTTTTATCTGAATTATTAGTGAGAGGTATACCATTCTGCTGAAAATACTCAGCTTTCCCAAGATGAATATCGCATATTAACAATTCTTTTGTTGCCGGTATAAATAAAGCTCTTGAAGGAAGCATCTCTAACAATGTATCTCCCCAACTAAATTTAAAAGAACTTTTTTTCATTTAATCACTATATTTTTTTATAAGTTTTTCTATTCTTTTTTCTATTGGTTCATTGCTCAAAGTATTTTTAAGTCTTTCAACTAATAGGGGGAATGCAAAAGGAGTTGGGGTTTTTATCTCGTTTAATAAAATTTTTAAATTTTTTAATCTTTCTAATGATCTAGAGATTCTTTTATTTTCTAATTGATATTCTTTAACTTCTTGATGCGATTGTTTTATCAAAAGATGCCCTTCTTCATATTTAGTAAAGACATCGTAGAAAAGACTTGAACTTATTTGAAGTTGAGAGGAGGTTTTTGTTTTGGTTGGATTATTTTGATTTACAAGTCCACTTATTTGGGCAATATTTTTAAATCTACGTTTTGTTAATTCTGAGAAATTAATAGCTTTTTCTAGATCTTCTTCTAATTTTTTATTATTCAAAAAGTAATCAGCTTCTTTTTTTATTATGGAAAAATCATAATCTTCTGCGGTAGTTAAGCTGAATCCAAAATCATTAGCAGTAATACTAAATGTGGATTGTTTTAATTTTGCCAATCTCAAAGCCCATAAAAATGCAATTCCTTCATTTACAAATTTGCCATCAAGTGTAAAAACAAAAAGATTTGATAAATCCTTCGTTTTATATATTTCTATAAGGAATTCATCTTTCTTTGGAATATTTGAAAGAACTTTTTGTTTCTTCAATATTGGGCGCAATGAATTGAGTTCAGGATTTAAGAAATCATAATTTTCTAGTTGGTTGCATATACCTATTTCTTTTCTTAAACTCTCGCAAAGTAGATCAGAAATTGCCATTTGACCTCCAACCCATGCAGGAATTAGAGAACTTTTTTTTGTTGATTTTTTAACATATAAAATCATATCTCTTATTCTTACAAATTGAAGCATTTTGCCGGCAAAGTAAAATGTATCTCCGGGATTTAATTTTGAAGCAAAATTTTCCTCTAAATTACCCAAAGATTTACCCTTCATATATTTGACATTCACAAATTTGTCACTTGTAATCGTCCCAATATTGAACTTATGCATTCTTATTAAAGATTTGTCTTTTACAAAATATTTAAAGTTTTCATTATTATTTTGCCATTCTTCTTTAACTATCTTTTGATATTTTGGGTAAGCTTTAAGGCATTTCCCTCCATATTCTAAAAAGTCAATACACCAATCCCAATCTTGATCTTTTAAGTTTCTGTAACTCCAGCAATTTTTAATTCTTTCTTTCTCAATTTTCGGATCAAAGCCATTTCCACATGCCAAACTTATTAGATGTTGTAGAAGTACATCATAAGATAATTCAGGAAGTCTAATTTCCTCAGATATACCACTTTTTATTATTCTTCTCATTGCACTAATCTCTAATAACTCTAAAGAATTAGTAGGCATGAAAATTATTTTTGATTTTCCACCTGGTCTATGAGCACTTCTTCCTGCTCTTTGGATAAGTCTAGCTAAATTCTTTGCACTACCAATTTGAACTATTTGATCTACAGGTTGGAAGTCAACTCCCAAATCTAAAGAGCTTGTGCAGACTACCCATTTTATTAATCCGTCTTTAACCCCTTCTTCAACTCTTTTTCTCTCCTCTTTATCAAGGGAGCCGTGATGAAGTGCGACTTTGTCTTCCATCTCTGGCAGAAAAAATTTAAGACACTGATACCATCTTTCAGATTGATTTCTCGTATTGGTGAATAATAAGGTGCTTTTATTTTTATCTAGGATTTTTAATAGTGAAGAATGACTTCTAATCCCAAGATGCCCACTCCATGGAAAGGTAGTTTCCTTCTCTGGTAGTACACTTATAATTTCGATCTCTTTTTGAATATTTGTACTTATAATTTTGGGTTTAATTGCGCTCATCCCAACTATTGCTCTTGCTGCTTCTTCAATATTTCCAATAGTTGCAGACATTGCCCAAATTTGTAAATTTTTTATATTACCTCTTAGCCAACTTAAAGATAACTCGCACTGATTTCCTCTTTTACTGCCCATCAATTCATGCCATTCATCAATAATTATTGATGACAACTCCTTGAACAGATTATTAGATTTTTTATTAGAAAGTAAAAGAGATAAAGACTCTGGAGTGGTAATAAGAATATTAGGTGGTTTAGCTAGTTGCTTTTTCTTTTCATATGGGGTTGTATCCCCGTTCCTGATTTCAACAGTGATTTCTTTATTGAAATGCAAAGCTGCTATTTGAATGGAATTTTTTAGATCTCTACTTAGTGCTTTTAAAGGGGTTATTAATAATATATTCACACTTTTATTGTTTTTGGTATCTTCTATCTTTGATAGAGGTCCCATTAATGCAGCATAAGTTTTGCCACATCCAGTAGGAACTTGTATTATTCCACTCTCTCCATTTAAAAATGCTTCCCAAGATTCGATCTGATAGGGTAGTGGCTCCCATCCATTTGTGGAGAAAAACTGTTTAATTTTAGAAATTAAATTATTTTGTTTATTATTTTTCGTAATATTTTTCAAGATATTTTTTTCATTAGTTTGTAAGCATTCTCTAGGCTATCTGCATCATTAATTTTTTTATCTTTTCTCCATTTTGTTATTCTTGGAAATCGTACTGCTATGCCTGACTTATGACGTTTAGAAATTTGTATTTTCTCAAAAGATATTTCGAATACCATTTCTGGTTTTAAAGATCGAACAGGACCAAATTTTTCTATTGTATTTTTTCTTATCCATTTATCTAGCTCATTAATCTCAATATTCGTTAAACCAGAATAAGCACTTGCAAATTTAATTAATTCTTTGTCTTTCCATAATGCAAAACTGTAATCTGTATAAAGACCAGCTCTTCTACCGCTACCGCCCCTAGCGTAAATTAGAACTGCATCCAGTTGCATTGGATCAACTTTATATTTCCACCAAATACCTTTCTTTCTACCGGAAGAGTATATAGAATTCTTTTTCTTAATTATTAATCCTTCAGTATTATTTTCTCGAGATTTTTCTTTATAAGTTAAAGCATCAGGCCAATCTTTAGGAAAGATTAAATCACATATTTTGAAAATATCAGAGATATTATTCTCAGTTTTAATTTGCCATTTTGAAAAATATTTTTCTAATTCAATTCTTCTATTTTCTAATTTAATTTCTCTTATATCTCTCCCATTAATCTCTAAAAGATCATAAGCAATAAAAATAATTGGATATTTTATTTGGATTGATCTAGTAGGGGACTTTCTATTTATTCTTTTTTGAAGTAAAGAAAAATCAAAGGCAATTTGTTCTTTAAAATTCCAAACTAATAATTCTCCATCAAGAACAAAATCATCTTTTATATGTGACATTTTCTCTACTAATTCTGGGAAAGATTCATTTACTAATTCTTGGCCTCTTGTCCATAACGAAACATTGCCTGATCTTTTAATTAATTGCATCCTTATACCGTCGTATTTCCACTCAAATTGAAAATCATTTATTGAATTTTTGAAGATTTTATCTTCAATAGTATTTGCTAGAAGAAATGGAAATGGTTTGGAATTTAACTCTTGAAGATTGATATTCTTGTTAATTAAAAATTCATATGAATCAATTGAAGGCTCAAAATTCCCCATCAACCTATGGGAAATAATCTCTTCATCAATATTAATTAGTTTTGATATTGATTTTGTGATTAATCCTATAGAGACTCCTATTCTAAAAGTTCCTGTAAGAATTTTATTGAAAATTAGATGGTTATCTTCAGGTAATGTTTCCCAAATATTTTTAATTTGTAAATTTTTCTCCTCCTCATTGAGTTTTGATAAATCAGGTATTGTTTTGCTTAGTAATTCATTGAGACTTATATTTGATAATTTCTTTTTTCTGGTAGTACTTTTATTTTTAAGTAATAACGTTATTACCTCAGCAGAATCACCAACTTTTAGATAACATGTATCAATTAACCATTCAGGGTATTCATATATTTGAGAAAAAAGATTTTTTAAATATCTTCCACTAATAAATCTTTTATTACTTTTTCCAGTCAGTAAATATATTGCCCATGAATTATCTATTGGATCATTAGATAAAAAATAATTCTTTAAAACATCAATTTTTTTATTTGTACTGTTATTTGAATCTAAATCTACAAATAATTCTGAAAAATTTTTTAAGCTCATATTTGTTTACCGAAGAATAGAACATTTATTGATTCCTTTTCAACTAAAAATTTACTTAAAGTTTCGCTATCTCCATGATGAAAAAATACATTTTTTGCTTCAGACTTTTTTACTACTTCCAGAATTCCATCCCAATCTGCATGATCAGAGATTGGGAACCCCTTATCATATCCTGATCTTTTTCTTAGAGCTCTTATTGACATCCATCCACTCGCAAAAGCTGTTTGAATATTTTTGAAATTTTTTAGATAAGAGCCCTTACTTAAAGATGGTGGTAATAATATTAGACTTCCTTTAAGTTCATCGATCTTTTTTTTATTTTCGATTTTTATAGTATCTTTAATATCAATTCCAAGTTTTTTATAACTATTGTTCATTTTATGAATACTGCCATGGGTATAAATATTGCCTTTAAAATTGGTTTGACTAATTTCGTTTAACAATCTCTGAGCTTTTCCAAGTGAATAACAGAAAAGTAAAGAAGTTTTATCTGGTGAATTAGTTATCCATTTTGAAATATCATTTGCTATTTTATTTGATTCATCCCACTTAAATATTGGCAAACCAAAAGTACATTCGCTTATTAAATAATCAGTTTTTACTAGTTCATATTGTTTGCAGGTATCATCTTTTTGAAGCTTAAAGTCACCAGAAATTAGCCATTTTTCTTCAGCAAAAATAAACCTTATTTGACTAGATCCAAGGATGTGACCGGATGGATGAAAGGAGATATTAATACCATTTATCTTGAATTCTTCTCCATATTCAAAAGTCTTAATTTTGATATTATTTCCAACTCTTTCCTTAAGAAGTATCGCAGTTTCCTTAGTAGATATGTATTCTTCACAGCCAAATGTAAAGTGATCAAAATGAGCATGAGTTATTAATGCCCTTTTAACTGGCTTGCTGGGATCAATCCAAATATCTGCAAGTTCACAATAAAGATTTCCATCTTTATATCTTATTAAATATTCTTGTTTAGTTCGCAAAACTACATCTCTCACAATGTAGTTAATTTAGCTAATTATGCCCACGCTTGTTTTGATAAAGCTATGGCTGAAATTGCTAATAAAGCAATAACTACAAATTTGTTACTCCAATTCATCATGAATGAACTAATTTTGTTAAAAGAAACTCTATTATATTGCTCAATATTTTTCTGATTCATAATGAGATGATTTTCATCATTTTTTAAATAATTTAAGTTTTTAATCTCATTTATTAATTTAGATTCACAAGTTGAGAGTTGTTCTACTTGATTTAATAAATCAATATCTTCTGGTCTTAATAAAGAGTTTAATTCTTTGATTTGCATCTCGTTTTTAGCAAGAAAATCATTAACTATTTTATCTGTGCCTAACCCATCCTTTATTTGTAAAAGAATATCATCTCTTTCCCAAGATTTATTAAGAGAATTTAAAACTTTGCTTAAGCTCATTTTAAGTATTTTTACTTATGATAAATCATTGTTTTTTTCTTCTGTGGCTTATTGTTTTAAGTAATTAGAAAAAATAAGTTTTATTTAAGATTTACGAATAAGTCTATTTGGAAAATAGTTTATCTTTACTTTTTCTACTATTTTTCTTGAACTACTTTTAGCTTTAGCTTTAGTTAAATTAATCACTTCATCTGAAACATTTTTGCCCGTTTCGAAATAACTTTTAATTTTTTCTAATTCTTCCTCATTTAATCTTTTTGTTGCACCTTTTGCATTGATTCCAAGTTTCTTGCAGGCTAATAATACTCTATTACTTTCGATATTAAGATTTTTGGCAATAGTGAAAATCGGGGTGTTGATAGACATTATTTTTTACTATAAAATTTATTATTATTATTATTATATTTATACATTAGAAATAAAATATTTTTTTAACTATTTTTAATTTCAAAATTATTTAGTTAATTATGCCACTTCATCTTCGAAATTATTTAAATCATTAAACTTTTTCTTCATGGTTGGGTTATTTCTAGTTAATTTTTTTACTGTTAAATCTTGAGATTTGCTGTCAGCTGATAAAAGATGTTTTTTTGAGAGAATTAAAGCCTCTTTAGTTTTTTGCAGATGGCTTATTGATTTATCAATTTCTGAAATTGCATCATTAAATCTATCTTGAGCAAGTGAGACATTTTTACCAACTGCATTCTTAAATTGCTCAAGAGTACTTTCAAAATTAGTTATGTCATAATTCTCTCGTTTCATTAAATCAATTTGTGACTTGTATTTTAAAGTTTCCATAGATGCATTTCTGAGCAGAGAAATAATCGGCAAGAAAAATTGTGGTCTTATGACATACATCTTTGGAAATCTATGTGAAACATCTACTATTCCTGCATTATAGAGTTCACTATCTGGTTCTAGAAGCGAAACGAGCACTGCGTATTCACAGGATTTTTGTCTTCTATCTTTATCTAATTCTTTTAAAAAATCTTCGTTTTTTCTTTTATTAGTTCCATTTAAACTTTCGTTCTTCATCTCAAACATTATAGATACGACTTCAGTTCTATTTTTATCAAATTCTCTAAATATATAGTCACCTTTACTTCCAGAAGTGGCATCATTATCCTTTTCAAAATAAGAGTTTTTAAATGCAGAGGCACGATTCAGATTGAATTGGGTTTCGCAATGAATTTCTAAGGTTTCTCCAACCATTTTTGTAGATAATCTCGATTTCATTTCTCTTAACTCCTGAATAGTCAGGTCCCTTTCACTAATTTTGCTTTTAAACTTTTCTTCAATTAATTTTTCATTAATTGAATGTTCAAGCCTCATCTTTTCAATGGAATTTGTTAAAGATGAGTTCTCTTTCTCTAAATTAGTAACAGCTTCACTAATTTTGTTTTTCAAAGATAATTCTGATATTAAAGTCTGGTTCTTAATTTCATCCCTTAACTTTATTACTTCATTATTAAGAGAATTAATTTTATTTGATGCTTGATTTTTTAAATTATTAACATCATTTGTTTTCTTTTCTTCAGCTATTTTTAATTTAGATTCAAGATTTTGGATCTCAGACTCTTTTATACGATTTTGCTCTATCAACTGTATTTTTAACTCACTTTTTAAAATTTCCATAGCTTTTTTATTATCTTCCTCAGCCAAAATTAGTCTTTCTCTTATTTGCTTGTTAAATTCTTCGTCTTTTATCTGATGAAGTATTTCTTCAAAGCTACTAGGATCAATTTGGAAATTTTTCCCGCATGAGGGGCATTTAATATCTTTCATTTTTTAATTAAGAAATTAATATTCGAATTATGTATTTAGAATATTTTTCTTGACTAAGAATAAACAATGATCCAATTTTATGCATAAAAAAATTTAATAATTAAACAATGGTATTTATATTAATCCAGATTCCTTAAGAATATTAATTTTATTTGCTAATTCAATATCTGCAGAAGATATTGAACGATCCAATGTTTTATGAGAAGGTACTGTGTAACCACTATCATCAACAAATTCATCTTCCGCATCCTTTAATTGAGTATTCTCATTTTGGAGATCTTTATAATTATCTGACTTGTATATATTAGATTTACTGATATTACTATATCCAAAATTCGCAATTCCTCTGGCATCTAATGCCTCTTCGACTAATATTCCAACTACCTTAGATCTACTTATAGATTCGCTCTTGGATATTTCATCAATAATTTCAAGTACTCTTTTTCTGGGGAGATATCCTATTCTCTTTACTTTATTTTCCATGGATATTTTGCATATGTCAATATTGTAACACTTCTGTCAAATTAAATTAGGTTTTGATTGATAGCACTTATGTATAAATTTAAATAATGACATTAAAGTATAATTTATGAGGAAACTCATAAAAATTTATTTCTTAAATAGTCATGAGTATAGTTTTACATGCTTGTTCTAATTACTCCTTCAGATTTGGTCGGATTTCTGAAATTTTCTTAATTTAAATTCTAAATTTTATGAAAGATAAACTATTTGATAATGCTGATAGCTTTGCAATGTCATTTGATGAAGAATGGAAAAATATTGATTGTG